>NZ_JBNPXH010000009.1:0-244897 GCF_050433395.1 Anaerotaenia torta | reverse complement strand
CTGTATCGGATAAAGTGACGATCAATGATGCCCTACACCGAATTCAGGTTAAAATAAAGTGCTGATTGCTGTATCTCCTAATTTGCCGGACAACATCATAACTAAATCGGTTAGTCGATTTGCACGAAATACGGTAGACAGTCTTACAACAGTAAGAAAATTAAAGGAAAAGGGTGTAGAGATATATTTTGAGAAAGAAAATATTTGGACGCTTGATGCAAAAGGGGAACTTCTTATTACAATCATGTCTTCCTTGGCACAGGAGGAAAGCCGAAGCATTTCAGAGAATACCACTTGGGGGCAAAGGAAGCGTTTTGCAGACGGTAAAGCAAGTGTAGCCTATAAAAGGTTTCTTGGTTATGACAGAGGCCCCAATGGTGGGTTTGTAGTAAATGAAGAACAAGCTAAGATCGTAAAATATATTTATAAATGTTTTCTTGAAGGAATGTCCTACTATAAAATTTCTACCAGGCTAATGGAAATTGGAGCGGAGACACCTGGAGGTCAGAAAAAATGGCATGCAAAGACTGTGGAAAACATCCTTACGAATGAGAAATATAAGGGAGACGCACTTTTACAGAAGTACTATACTGTAGACTTTCTTAGCAAGAAGATGAAAAAGAACGAGGGTGAAGTTCCTCAGTATTATGTGGAAAATAATCACGAAGCAATCATAGAACCAACCACATTTGACTTAGTACAGGTAGAGATTATGAAACGAGTCAAAGCGAAGAATAGATACAGTGGTGTTGGATTATTTGCATCGAAAATCAAATGTGGAGAGTGCGGCAGTTGGTATGGTGCTAAGGTATGGCACTCCAATGACAAGTATCGTAAGGTCATATATCGCTGCAATCAAAAATTCAATAATGAGAAGAAGTGTAAAACACCACATATAACAGAAGAAATAGCCAAGGAAGCTTTTATCAAAGCGGTCAATCAACTGATATCCGAAAAGGAAGAGGTTATTGCTAATGTACAATTAATGTTAAAAACCATTTGTAATACAGAAAGTTTGAATCAACAAATAACTATCTTAGAAGAAGAAATTAGGGTATTGGTGGAGCTGATGCAGAATTGTATTACGGAAAATGCTAGCATAGTGCAAGATCAAGAGAATTACCATAGACGATATAATGAACTGGTTATTCGATATGATTCAAAAAAAGAAGAGTATGATAAGGCATCGGATAAGATAGATAAGAAGAATGCAAAGGCTGAAATATTGAAGGACTTTATTAAAAGACTAGATAAAAAGGAAAGTATTATAGATGTATTTGATAAGAGTCTTTGGAATAGTCTTGTAGATTTCATCACAGTTTATAATAAGGAAGATATTCGTATTACTTTCAAAAATGGTATAGAAATAAAAGCATAGAGTATAGTAAAATACCATAGCCGACTTGGAAAGCCAAGTCGGTCTTTGCTTTGCATCTGGTATCAAGCTTTTGTGTTTAGATTGTAAAATATTATCAGATGTAATATAATCAATAAGACTTTAGGCCTTTGAAATAGAAAAGATATTGAAAATCATAAATACATGATGAGAAAGGGGTTAGTAAAATGGAAGAACGTGAAATATATTTTAAAATTATGAATTATCTCAATGATAATAATGTATGGGTATACTATGATAAGATTTTTCAGGTAAAAGATTTTTACATAATAGGTGACTTGATTATAAATACACTATTAGAAAATATAGAAAATATTAATTATGAAATTTTAAAAAAAATAATATGTAAAACTGCATCATATGATAAAGAACAATATTTAGCCGCTACATATGAAGAAGTATGTATACTATTAAGTCAAAAAATAGTGGATTTAAAAACGTATCCTGTAGACGAATATCATCAACTTAGGAATAAATTTGATGAGATAAGAACTAAGTATACTTTAGTTTTAGGAGAAATAGAAGAGAAGATTGAATATATTAATAGTTTAATAAGAATAGATAATGAAAATCCTCAACTATGTGGTGAGTTAATAAAAAAGCAAAAGAAGTTACACGAGCGAAATGCTGGAAATAAGAGTCTTCTAAAAGATTTAAAAAAAATTGAAGATGAGTATAATAGTTTAGATGATGATATACAAAGAAATTATGTTTATAGAGAAATGCTGTCTTATGCAAAAGAAAAAATCGAGAGATATTTTAGCGATTCAATTTTTATGAAGACTGGTGATGAATTAAATTATGAATTAAAAAAAATAGCATTGGAGTTGGCAAAGGATGATGGAGTAACAAAAGAATATAAAAGTGACTTTTCAGACTATGAAAGAAGCCTAGAAGCTTGGAAGAACGCTACAAAATCTATATTTAAACCATTTTTTATGATTAAAATGCGCAAGTTTAATGATGATATTGAAGCATTTTTTAATATTAATTATAATGGAGAGTATTGGAACAATACGGATGAGTTGTTACGTATATGCAAAGAAAAGGCAAGTAGATTGTTAGATAGTGACACTTGGATTTCAATGAAAACAAAAAATACAGAGGAATATTCTAATACTCTTAAAAAATTTATAGAAGAGTATCATGTGATTGAGTTTATAAAAGAACAAGTTGAAAGTATGTACTGTATTCAGAATCGAAAACATATTTTAAATTCAATTATCCAAGTATTTGAATCAAAAAATTATATTGTATTTACCAATTTAGTTGTCGTCCAGATTGAGGGACTTTTTAATGATATGTTCGTTGATGCACATATTCAAGAGAGACTAGATGGGCAATTTGATTTATTTGATAAGGACGATTTAAAAAGCAAATTATCAAAAAATGACACAAAAATGGGAATTGAAGAAGCAGCACTTTATTTTAAATTTTACTTTAACAATATAATAAGAAATAAAATTGCTCATGGGAGAGCTTATTTCGAGGTAGACGAACTTGAAAAAGTTTCATATGAGCTTATCTTAGATTTGCAATATGTTATACATCTGTTAAAACATCATTCAGATACAAATCAAGCAATAGAATATGTTCAGAAAACATTAAGCTGGCTTGAATTTTCTTTTAAGGAGAATAGAAAGGGCAAGAATGTCTTTGAAAGACTATTAAATTCGTTAAATGGTAATGTTATTAAACATAAGATAGGATATATAGGTTATGTAGACCCACATCAAGAATTATTTTGGATTTTCAATTCTTATTATGAGGAAGCATATAGGTTTGCGGATGTAATAGAACAAAGAAATAAACTTAGAGATTATTTATTGTCAGAGAGCTTCTGGTTGTATGTATTAAATTATATAGATAGATATAATGAGCAAGAAATTAAATTAATAAAGTTAAAAGTAGGATTTAAATCTAGGGTAAAAGCTATTATGGGATATGCTAAAATGAATAAAAGAGAAATATTGCCTTTACTTATTGAGACATTTAGAAAATTGAATGAGATACAGCTAGAAAATGAATAATAGCATAAAAATTTGATTTACAGAATGTTCGTAAAAATGCACACTGTGCGGTATCGTTATACCGTAGGGTGTGCATTTTTTTGCCTTAAGGGGGTTCATCGTTTAATTGTATCAAAATCATAACCCTAATGAAGGTGGCTCATCATGGCTCCAGGAATTCTACCCCGGAGGAACTGCTGGAAATCATCCGACCGGGATATGCCCTGATCTCCTGCGGACGCAGAAACCGGTACGGGCATCCTCATAAGGAGCTGCTGGAGCGGTTGAAGGAGGCGGAATGCAGGGTGAAAAGCACCCCTGAGGCAGGGGCGGTCTCTGTCTGGACGGATGGGAAAAGGATCCGAGTCAAAGGTTTTTTGGAGGAGTAAGGGATCGGCCCTCTTATCTTTTTTCTTTACAAACAGGATAATTCGCCTATAATTATAGGTGTGGTGAAGACCTATGCAACGAAAGTATGATGCAATATAATAATAAATCGAGGACCTGCATGGTAAGGAGGACGGGAGTATGATTTTAAAACAGCTGATGGAGCAATTGGAATATACCTGTGTTCAGGGAGATGATAACCGGACGGTAACGGAATTGGTTTATGATTCCAGAAGAATTGCAAAGGGATGCGTCTTTGTCTGTATCGCGGGGGCGGTATATGACGGGCATGCTTTTGCGGATGAAGCGGTAAAACAGGGGGCTGTTGCCATCGTAGCAGAACAGGAGCTGGAGCTGCCCCCGGATGTCACGGTGATCCGGGTAGAGGATACGAGATTGGCTCTGGCTTTTATGTCGGCAGCTTATTTCGGGCATCCGGCAGAGAAGCTTACTACCATCGGAATTACGGGCACAAAGGGAAAGACTACGACTACATATATGATTAAATCCATTCTGGAGAACACCGGGAAGAAGGTGGGGCTGATGGGAACCATTGAAACGGTCATCGGCGACACCGCTATTCCGGCTAATAATACGACACCGGAATCCTATACGATTCAGGAGACCTTTGCCCGGATGGTGGAAGAGGGCTGTGACTGCGTGGTGATGGAGGTGTCCTCCCAAGGCCTGAAGATGAACCGGGTGGCCGGATTTACCTATGATTATGGTATCTTTACCAATCTTGGCGAGGATCATATCGGCGGTGCGGAGCATACGGATTTTCAGGATTATTTAAGGAGCAAGAGCAAGCTCTTTTCCCAGTGCAGGCTGGGGCTTATGAATGCGGATGATGCTCATGTTCAGGAGATTTTAGAGGGGCATACCTGCCAGGTGGAGACCTTTGGGTTCGCGGAGCAGGCGGATATTCGGGCGGTGGGAGTGAGATTGCTTCAGGAACCGGGCTTTCTCGGAATTGAATACCGGACCGAGGGGAAGCTCCAGCTTGACGTACGGATGAATATTCCCGGAAAGTTTAATGTGTATAACTCCCTGTGCGCCATTTCCCTGTGCAGGCATTTTGGCGTGAGCAATGAGGAGATTACCAGGGCGCTGGGAAATGTCCATGTCAGGGGAAGGGTGGAATTGGTGCCGGTATCGGAGCGGTTCAGCGTGATGCTGGACTATGCACACAATGCCATGAGCCTGGAAAGCCTGCTGACCACCCTGAAGGAATATCATCCCGGAAGGCTGGTATGCATCTTCGGCTGCGGAGGAAACCGCTCCAGAAGCCGGCGTTTTGAGATGGGAGAGGTGTCCTCCAGATTGGCGGACTTTACGATTGTGACCTTGGATAATCCACGCTTTGAGGAGCCGGAGGATATTATCCGGGATATTATTGAGGGTGTGAAGAAGGCTCCGGGCAGATATGTGGAAATTACGGACCGGAAGGAAGCGATCCGCTACGGGATTGAACATGCCCAGGATAGGGATATTATTGTGATTGCCGGTAAGGGACATGAGGATTATCAGGAAATCAGAGGTGTGAAGCATCCTATGGATGACCGGGAGCTGATCCGTGACGCGGCGGAGGAATGCAGGAAACAGAAACTATTGTGATAAAGGGATCTTGGAGGCGGATATGTTTTACCAAAGCTATGCTGATATCATCATTGATATTTCCCATGAAAATCTGGATAAAACCTATCAGTACGGAATTCCTGACGGGATACTTTCCCAGGCGGTGATTGGTGCCCTGGTGGAGGTGCCCTTCGGAAAGGGGAACCGTCAGCTTCGGGGATATATTGTAGGACTGTCCGGGGAGCCGAAGCTGCGGGCAGAGCTGATTAAGCCTGTCTGCCAGGTGGTTACGGATGCGCCGGTGATCGAAAGCCATCTGATCTATCTCGCTTACTGGATTAAGGAGAACTTCGGAGGAACCATGAATGATGCTCTGAAGACCGTAATTCCGGTTCGGAAGGCGGTTAAAATAAAGGAGCAGAGAAGAATAGAGCTGCTGCTGGACCCGGAGCAGGCCAACCGGCTGTATTTTGAATATCAGAGAAAGAATAATACCGCCAGATTGCGTCTGCTGGGAGCCCTGCTGCAGGAACGGGTGCTGGATTATGAGGTGGCGCTGAACGAGCTGAGCATTTCCAGGGCTACCATTCAGGGGATGGAAAAGCAGGGAGTGACCCGGACCGTATCGGAGCAGATCTACCGCAATCCCGTGGCAGGACAGGGAGGAGTGCAGCCGCCGGTCAGCTTAAATGAGGAACAGCAATTTATTGTCGAGGATTTTTGCAGGGATTATGACAGCGGGCTTCGGGGCGGTTATCTCATTCACGGGGTTACCGGAAGCGGGAAGACGGAAGTATACATGGAGATGATTGCCCATGTGGTCAGCCGGGGAAAACAGGTGATCCTGCTGATTCCTGAGATTGCTCTGACCTACCAGACGGTGCAGAGATTCTATCGGCGTTTTGGTGACCGTATCTCTATTATGAATTCCAGGATGTCCCAGGGGGAACGCTATGATCAGAGTGTAAGGGCCAGAAACGGGGAGATTGATATTATGATCGGCCCGCGTTCCGCGCTGTTTACTCCGTTTCCCGGCTTGGGACTGATTATTATTGATGAAGAACATGAGACCAGCTATAAGAGTGAGACCACTCCCAAATACCATGCCGCCCAGGTAGCCATGAAACGGGCCGGACTTACGGACAGTTCGGTGGTTCTGGGTTCGGCAACCCCTTCGGCGGAGACTTATCTGCGGGCGAAGAGCGGGGAACTCAAGCTCTACCGGCTGACGAAGCGGGCGAAGGAGGCGCAGCCCCCTGCGGTGTGGATCGCGGATCTCAGGGAAGAACTGAAGCAGAAGAATAAATCGATTTTCAGCAGTAAGCTGAGAGAGCTGATGCTGGACCGCCTGAATAAAAAGGAACAGATTATGCTGTTTTTGAACCGCCGGGGCTATGCGGGCTTTGTCTCCTGCCGGAGCTGCGGCTATGTGATGAAATGCCCCCATTGTGATGTGTCTCTTACCTCCCACAACGGCGGAAGCCTGGTATGTCATTACTGCGGGTATACCCAGCCGCAGCCCCGGCTGTGCCCGGACTGCGGTTCCAAATATATTGCCGCCTTTGGGACAGGAACGCAGAAGGTGGAAGAGCTGGTAAGAAAGGAATTTCCCGGAGCCAGGGTGCTGCGGATGGATACGGATACCACAAGAAATAAGGGCGATCATGAAGCGATCCTGTCCGCCTTTGCAAAGCATCAGGCGGATATTCTGGTGGGGACCCAAATGATTGTCAAGGGACATGATTTTCCGCGGGTAACCCTGGTGGGAATTATCGCGGCGGATCTCTCCCTCTATGCCGGAGACTACCGCGCCAGCGAAAGAACCTTCCAGCTGCTGTGCCAGGCAGCGGGCAGAGCCGGCAGGGATGTGCTTCCGGGAGAGGTGGTAATCCAGACCTATCATCCGGAGCATTACAGCATTGTTACGGCAGCGGAGGGGGATTATGAGACGTTTTACCAGCAGGAGATACTGTACCGCAGGCTGATGCAGTATCCTCCGGTCTCCCATATGCTTTTAATTCTGGTTTCCTCCAAGGAGGAGGAGAAGGCGCAGCGGGCGGCAGGACATCTGGCAGAGGCGCTGAAGCTGTATCTGGAGCAGGAGATGCCTGACGCACAGCTGATCGGGCCGGCTCCGGCTGCTTTGGCTAAGGCTAATGATATATACAGAATGGTAATTTATATCAAGGCTGGCAGCTATCAGCAGTTGGTGGGGGTGAAAAATTATCTGGAAGGGTATTATACTTACTCGGAGCACTTTGCAGGCTGTAGTTTACAATTTGATTTTGATCCTATGAGCAGTTATTAGAAGGGTTACATAATAATCATAGAAATATAAGACTATTATGGTGTATTTTAGAAAAATTGCAATCAGAAAAAGAACGGATGTTTGAAAAACTATAAAAATGCGAAGCATTTTTTTGACACGATGGCTATGATGTGGTATTATTATATACTGATTTAGTGCCAGGAGAAAAATTGTTTCCCCATATATATGTTTCAATGATAGGAAAAAGTAATGGTACCGCCTGTGGCTTAGACACAGAAAGAGAAAGGAAGGATGTTCATGGCAATCAGAAATATCAGGCAGGTTGGAGATAAGGTGCTCTATAAGGAAGCAAAGGAAATTAAGGAAGCGGATAGAAAACTTCTGATATTAATTGAAGATATGCTGGATACTATGTATGATGCGGGCGGGGTCGGCCTTGCCGCGCCGCAGGTTGGAATTTTGAAGAGGCTCATTGTGATCGATGTTTCGGAAGAGGGAAATGAACCTATTATTTTGATTAATCCGGAGATTATTGCGACGGAGGGCGAACAGGTGGGAGATGAAGGTTGCCTGAGCGTGCCCGGCAAGGTGGGAACCGTGAGCAGGCCGGACTATGTTAAGGTAAGGGCGTATAATGAGAAGATGGAGGAATATACTATTGAAGGTACGGGGCTGCTGGCCAGAGCCTTCTGCCACGAGATCGATCATTTAAACGGCAAGCTGTATATTAACCAGACCATCGGCGAGCTGCGCGATGTGGCGGTGGCGGAAGAAGTACAGTAGAGCGGGAAAGGATGGACAGGGATGAAGATTTTATTTATGGGAACGCCGGATTTTGCGGCGGCAACGCTGGACAAATTGATTCATTCCAGGCATCAGCTGATCGGAGTGGTAACCCAGCCTGATAAGCAGAAGGGAAGAAAGCAGGAAGTGAGCATTTCGCCGGTGAAGGAACTGGCCCTGACCCATGCTGTGCCGGTGTATCAGCCCAACAAGGTGAGGGAGCCGGAATTTATGGAGAAGGTAAGGGAGCTGGCGCCGGAGACTATCATAGTAGCTGCATTTGGACAGATTCTGCCGAAGGCTTTGTTAGATATTCCTCCTTATGGCTGTATCAATGTTCATGGTTCCCTGCTGCCTAAGTACCGGGGAGCTGCGCCCATCCAGTATTCCATCATCGACGGCGAACACGAGACGGGAATTACCATTATGTATATGGATACGGGGATAGATACCGGGGACATGATATTGCAGTCAAAGCTCCCTATTGCAGAAGACGAGACGGGCGGAAGCCTTTTTCATAAAATGGCGCAGCTTGGAGCAGACTTATTATTGGAGGCATTGGATCAGCTGGAGGCAGGGACTGCTGCCCGCATTCCGCAGGATAATGAGAAGGCCAGCTATGTGAAAATGCTGACCAAGGAAATGGGTGAGATGGACTTTACCCAGTCCGCGGACAGGCTGGAGCGGTTGATCCGGGGCTTAAATCCCTGGCCGGGTGCTTATACCCTTCTGGAGGGAAAGACCCTCAAGCTGTGGCGGGCCGAGACGGAGAAAAGAGATGTAACAGGAGCTGTGCCCGGTGAGGTGATGGAGCTGCGCGAGGACGCGCTGGTGGTTGCCGCGGGGGATGGAGCCTTAGTGATCCGGGAGCTGCAGCTGGATGGCAAGAAGCGGATGACGGCGGCTGATTTTCTGCGGGGCAGGAAGCTGCTTCCGGGTGTTGTATTGGGAAAAAAGAAGGAAGAATAGAGATAATCTATGGTATATCATAAACGGAAAGAAAGGAGAGCAGCATGCCTTATTATTCTTATTTTGATCCAACCTATATATTGGTTTTAATCGGTGTTGTAATATCCCTGCTGGCATCAGCCAGGGTAAAGTCCACTTTTAACAAGTATTCCAGAGTAAGAAGCATGTCCGGTATTACGGGAGCCCAAGCGGCAGAGAGACTCCTGCGCGCGTCGGGAATCAATGATGTTCGTATTGAGCCGGTTTCCGGCAGCCTCAGCGATCATTATGATCCCAGATCCAAGGTGCTGCGCCTGTCGGAACCGGTCTATGCTTCCAATTCCCTGGCGGCCATCGGAGTGGCGGCCCATGAATGCGGACACGCAATTCAGCATCAGAATTCTTACCTTCCGCTGAAGATCCGGGGAGTGCTGGTACCGGTTGCCAATTTTGGTTCCGTAATTTCCTGGCCTATGATTTTAATCGGTCTTTTCCTTGGAGGGTTTCAGTCCTTGATTGATTTTGGGATTCTGCTTTTTTCAGCAGCGGTTTTATTCCAACTGATCACCCTTCCGGTGGAATTCAATGCCTCCCGCAGAGCTATCGCGCGGCTGGGTGAGACGGGGATCTTATACCAGGAAGAACTGGGGCAGTCCAAGAAAGTGCTGGATGCTGCCGCACTGACCTATGTAGCTGCCGCCGCGGCTTCCATCTTACAGCTGCTGCGCCTTATTCTCCTGTTTGGCGGAAGGAGAAGGCGTGACTGAACCAATGAAAAAAGGAAAGATTCAGAACAATGTGAAAACTGTGCCTCAGTGTAATCTGAGAGAAATTGTTCAGAACAATATGAAAACTGTGCCTCAGTGTAATCTGAGAGAAATTGTTCAGAACAATATGAAAACTGTGCCTCAGTGTAATCTGAGAGAAATTGTTCTTGAGATGTTGTTAGAAGTTTTGGAAGAAAATAAATACAGTCATACCGTGCTGAACCAGACGCTGAAAAGATACCAGAGGCTGGAGAAGCAGGAAAGAGCTTTTCTCTCCCGCGTCTTTCACGGGACGGTGAAGCATTATCTGACTCTGGATTATATTCTCGATCAACATGCATCCCTGCCGGTGGCTAAGATGAAGCCGCTGATCCGGAATCTGCTGCGCCTCAGCACGTACCAGCTTATTTACATGGAAGCGGTTCCGGTATCCGCGGTCTGCAATGAAGCGGTGAAGCTGGCGAAAAAGCGGGGATTTACAAAGCTGTCCGGTTTTGTCAATGCAGTGCTGCGAGGAATTGCCAGGAATAAGGAGAATATCGTCTATCCTGATCCGGTTTCTTCTCCGGAGGCCTATCTTGAGATTACCTGTTCCACACCGGCCTGGCTGGTGAAGGAGCTGCTGAAACAGTATCCTTTTGAGACGGTAGAGGCCATGCTGTCCTCCTCCTTAAAGGAGAAGGAGACAACCATTCGCTGCAATCAGGGCAGATTAACTCCAAAAGAGCTGAAGCAAAGGCTGGTGCAGGAAGGAGTGACCGTAGAGGACAGCGAATATCTGGAGTATGCCTTCACCCTTCGGAATTATGATTATCTGGAGAAGCTGGAGACCTTTCGCAGCGGCTGCTTTGCGGTTCAGGATGTCAGCTCGATGCTGGTGGGAGAGGTGTCCGGTGTCAAGGCCGGGGATTATGTGGTGGATATCTGCAGCGCTCCGGGCGGGAAGGCCCTCCACGCGGCTCAGACAGCCGATACGGTATCCGCCAGGGATCTGACGGAATATAAGATAGGGCTGGTCCGGGAGAATATGGAGCGTCTGGGCATTACCAATGTGGAAACCAAGGTATGGGACGGAACGCTTCTGGATACCGGAATTCTGGAACAGGCTGATCTGGTGATTGCAGATCTTCCCTGCAGCGGCCTGGGGGTCCTGGGCAAGAAATCAGATATAAAATACAAGCTGACACAAAATCAACATAAAGAATTGATAGAATTACAAAGGGTGATTCTGGATAAAGCACAGCAATATGTAAAAAAAGGCGGTTTTCTGGTCTTTTCCACCTGCACTGTGGATCGGGAAGAGAACCTGGGAAACCGGGAATGGTTTTTGGATCATTATAAGTTTGAGGAAGAGGATTTTTATGAATTGCTTCCGAAAGCTCTTCGGTGTGAGACGGCCAGGAAGGGCTATTTGCAGCTGATCCAGGGTATCCATAATACAGATGGATTTTTTATCTCTAAATTCCGAAAAAAAGCATAGGATTTCCCGCCTTAAGAATACAGTTTCCCGGAAAATTTCCGAGAAACTGAACCATGCGGTTTATGCCTGCTAAGTGCAAAGACCATGGGTGTCAGGCACCGGTTTATGTATGCATTGTGCAAAGGGCAGGCATGACCGGTTTATGTGATAAATGCAATATGCAATACATACAATGATTGATATAGGACAGGGTATGGAGAGCGCTGTGTCTGTCCGCAGGAAAGTGAAGCAGGTAGGAATATGGAGCATTATGATATAAAATCATTATATTTACCGGAGCTGGAGCAGGTGTTGAAAACCCTGGGCCAGCCGGCCTTTCGCAGCCGGCAGATTTATGAATGGCTGCATGAAAAGCTGGCAAAGGGCTATGAAGAGATGACGAATCTGCCCAAGGATCTCCGGTCCAGGCTGGAAGAGGCCTATCCCATCACTGTGCTGGAAGAGGTGGATGCCCTTCATTCCGAGACGGACGGAACGGTCAAGTATCTTTTTCGTCTTCCGGATAACAGGGTGATTGAAAGTGTGCTCATGAGGTATCATCACGGGAACAGTGTCTGTATCTCTTCCCAGGTTGGCTGCCGGATGGGGTGCAAATTCTGTGCCTCCACCATCGGAGGGCGGGAACGGGATCTGCTTCCTTCGGAAATGCTGGATCAGGTCTATCGGATTCAGGCGCTGTCAGGGGAGCGGGTGTCCAATGTGGTGGTTATGGGAACGGGAGAACCCCTGGATAATTATCCGAACCTGATCCGTTTTCTTCGGATTCTGACGGAGGAAGGGGGACTGAATATCAGTGCCCGGAACATCACCGTATCCACCTGCGGCATTCCGGACAAGATCCGTGAACTGGCGAAGGAAAAGCTGGCGGTTACCCTGGCTCTTTCCCTCCATGCGCCAAACAATGAGATCCGAAAGAAGCTGATGCCGGTTGCCGTGCAGTATGATCTGTCCCAGGTGCTGGATGCTTACCGCTATTATTATGAAGAGACAGGCAGGAGACTGACCTTTGAATATAGTCTGGTGGACGGAATCAACGATGAGGAGGAGCATGCCAGGGAGCTGGCCGGATTGATCCGGGGGATGAACTGCCATGTGAATTTGATTCCGGTAAACCCCATAAAGGAACGGAATTATCATAAATCAGAGAGCAGCAAAATACAAAAATTTAAAAATATACTTGAAAAAAATAGAATAAATGTTACTATTAGAAGAGAAATGGGCGCAGATATTGAGGCTGCCTGTGGGCAATTAAGGAAGAGCTATCTGGATTGCCAAAACTAGGAGGTGCAGGCTTGAAAGCATTTTCGATAACTGATATTGGAGAGCGACGGAGGATAAACCAGGATTATGTCTTTTGCAGTGAGGCTGCCGTAGGCAGCCTGCCCAATTTATTTATTGTGGCAGACGGCATGGGAGGGCATAACGCCGGTGATTATGCTTCAAGATACTGTGTTGAGTTTATTAAGCAGAAGGTCGGGGAGAGTGAGATAGAAGCACCGATTGCCTTAATTGAAGCCGCAATCAGGGAAGCAAATGACTCTCTTTGGAAGAAAGCACAGGAAGAAAGCGAGTTAGAGGGTATGGGGACCACTCTGGTGGTAGCCACCATATTTGATAAAGAACTGTACGTTGCCAACGTAGGTGACAGCAGGCTTTATGTGATTGGAAAAGAAATAAGGCAGATTACGGAGGACCACAGTCTGGTGGAGGCTATGGTGAAGACCGGAGAGCTGGATCGGAATGAGGCCCGGATGAATCCGAACAAAAATATTATTACCAGGGCAATCGGCGGAAACACCACGGTTGCGCCCGATTTTTTTGAAGTGAGCCTGGAAGAAGGAGACACGGTACTTATGTGCTCGGATGGTCTGACGAATATGTTGGAGGACGAGACGATAGAGCGGATCATCAAGGAAAATGAAGATCCCTCCGCTGCCGCAGAGACATTGGTGAGATGTGCCAATGAGAATGGCGGCAGGGACAATATTGCAATTATCATTATCAAAGTATGAAAACGAGGTGAAGGGACATGTTAAAACCCGGTATGGTTATCAGTGATCGCTATGAAATTGCAGATAAGGTGGGATCCGGCGGAATGGCTGATGTATATAAGGCCAGGGATCAGAGATTGAATCGGTTTGTAGCAATCAAGGTGTTGAAACCGGAATATTCAAGTGATAAAAGCTTTGTAAATAAATTCAGGGCAGAAGCTCAGTCGGCTGCGGGATTATCCCATCCCAATATTGTAAATGTATACGATGTAGGGGATGACGGCGGGTTACATTATATTGTGATGGAGATGGTGGAGGGAATTACCCTGAAGCGCTTCATTGAGCGGAAAGGCAAGCTGGAGATTAAGGAAGCGGTGGGAATTGGTATCCAGATCGCTCTGGGGATGGAGGCCGCACATGATAACCGGATTATCCATCGGGATATCAAGCCGCAGAACATAATTATTTCCCGTGACGGTAAGGTCAAGGTAACGGATTTTGGTATTGCAAAAGCAACTACCTCGAATACCATTACCTCCAATGCCATGGGTTCCGTACATTACCTCTCTCCCGAACAGGCCAGGGGCGGATACAGCGATGAGAAAAGCGATATTTACTCCCTGGGTGTCACTCTGTATGAGATGCTTTCCGGTAAGGTACCCTTTGCAGGAGATAATACGGTATCCGTTGCCCTGCTTCATATCCAGGGGGAAGCGATGCCGCTTCGGGAACTGGATCCGGAGATTCCGGTCAGCATTGATAAGATCGTTCAAAAATGTATGCAGAAACGCCCGGAGAGAAGATATCATACCGCTTCGGAACTGATTGCGGATTTAAAGAGGGCAATCTCCAATCCGGACGGCGAGTTTGTGCAGATACCCGCATTTGTATCCAGTGATTCACCGACCATTAACATATCCGATGATTTAAGCAAGATTAAAAACGGCGCCTATCTGGATGAGGACATCCGGGATACCAGAAACCATCAGACCAGGAAGCTGGCCGAGGAGGAAGAAGAGGATCTTGATACCGTAGATTCCAAGGTGGAGAAGCTTTTTCTGGTAGGCAGTATTGTGGCGGTTGTCATATTGGCGATTGCGATTATTGTGCTGGCAGTCTGGTTTATCTCCAAGACCAGATCCTCCGATCCGAAGGATCCGAATCCCCCGGTAAGCCTGACTCCTACGACGCAGGCAGATACCCCCACTCCGTCAGATGAGCCTTCCGAGGAGACCTACACGGTTCCCAATGTGTACAACCTGACCCGGGAGGATGCAGAGAAATCCATCCGAAGCAGGGCGGAAGATGCCTTGATTGTGGTTGTGGATGATTATTCCGATACCATTGAAGCGGGAAGGGTAATGAAGCAATATCCTCAGCCGGATAACGATGTGGTGAAAAACTCAGAGGTGCTGCTGACCATCAGCCTTGGGCCGGAGGAGCATGAGATTCCCAATGTCTACGGTTACAGCAAGGAGCTGGCGGATCAGAAGCTGAAGGAATTAGATCTGGTTATTACCTATGAAGAGAAGTACAGCGATGAGCTGGAGGCGGGCTATGTCATTGATACCGAGCCTAAGCGCCAGAGCTTTGTAGCAAAGGGATCACCCATCACCGTCTTTGTGAGCAAGGGGCCGGAGGTTGTTCTGGTAGAGGTCCCGGTGCTTGTTAAAATGACCGAGGATCAGGCGGCAGCCGCATTGACCGCGGTAGGTCTGGTGAAGGGGAATGTCTCCTATGCAAGCTCTGAGACCTATGATAAGGGACTGGTAACTTATCAGAGCAATACGGCAGGGCAGAAGGTGAACAAGGGAACTGCGGTTGATATTACACTCAGTTCGGGTCCTGCAAGTACACCCTCCATTACGCCCACAGAGTCCCCTGAAGATGTACCGGCAGGGCCGGGCAGCACCATGTATGAGGGCAGAGTTACCATTGACATCAATCCCTTTGAACACATGGACGAGGTAGGAGGGGAAATTGTATTGGAGATGGATCAGGGAGGCGAAGTTAGCAATATCTATGAAGGATATGTATCTATAGTGGAGTTCCCGCTGCCGGTTCCTGACATTGTAAGCAGCAGTTCCGAGCCTGCCATTGTACGGATGTATGTGAACGGTGAGCTGTTTATAGTACCCGGAGATACCCAGGCGGCAACCTGGACAGTGAAATTCACGGCTGTGGAGGAGTAGCTTGAAGGGAAAGATTGTCAAGGGTATTGCAGGTTTTTACTATGTCCATGTGCCGCAGGAGAATGCTGTTTACGAATGCAAGGCCAAAGGGTTATTTCGCAATCAGAATATTAAACCGCTTGTGGGCGATGATGTGGAAATTGACATTGGGAATCAACCGGAGGGTAAGGGTACCATAGTCCGGGTATTTCCCAGACAGAATGAATTGATACGGCCCGCTGTTGCTAATATTGACCAGGCAATAGTGATATTTGCAGCAGCGGAGCCTGATCCTAATTTGAATTTGCTGGATCGCTTTCTGATTATGATGCAGAAGCAACAGGTGGATACCGTGGTCTGCTTCAATAAGCTGGATCTGGCAGAGGGAAAAGAAATTGCGTTGCTGAGGGATACCTATCTGAGATGCGGTTATGAGACCGTATTTGCCAGTATGCACCGCAAAGAAGGAATTGCGGTTCTTTATGAGAAGATTAAGGGCAGAACCACCGTGCTGGCAGGTCCTTCCGGGGTGGGGAAGTCTACTTTTATTAATCTGATTCAGCCCCAGGCCGGGATGGAGACCGGAGTGGTAAGCGAGAAGATTAAAAGGGGAAAGCATACCACAAGGCATTCCGAGCTGATTTATGTGGAAGAGAATACCTATATTATGGACACGCCGGGGTTCAGTTCCTTATATATTAATGAGATTGACAAGGAAGAGCTGAAGAATTATTTTACGGAATTCCGGGATTATGAGGATGAATGTCGTTTTATCGGCTGCAACCATCTGAATGAACCTGGCTGCAAAGTGAAGGAGGCGCTGCAGGATGGGAAAATCAGCAGACTCCGGTATGAAAATTATGTTACTCTTTATGAAGAACGAAAGAACCAGAAGCGCTATTAAATTGTGAGCCTTGAACTGATTCACATGCTGTTTAAGTGCTTGTTACGGCGGTTCGGGTTCTTTTCTGTTATAAATTGACAAGAAAGATAAGGGGAATAGAAATAAACTGTGTGCGGCAAAAGGCATGGATATAAGAATGGAGGAAATACCATATGATACTGGCACCATCAATTTTAGCAGCTGATTTTAACAGGCTGGGAGAGCAGATAGGGATTGTAGAACAGGCAGGTGTGGAATATCTCCATATCGATGTGATGGACGGAACATTTGTTCCCAGCATCAGCTTTGGGATGCCGGTTATTGCTTCCATACGAAAAAATACAAAGCTTACTTTTGATGTCCATCTGATGATTGAGGAGCCCATCCGTTATCTGGAGGATTTTAAAAAAGCGGGGGCGGATATCATCACGGTTCATGCGGAGGCTTGTACTCATCTTCACCGGACAGTGTCAAGGATAAAGGAGCTTGGGATGAAAGCCGGCATATCGTTGAATCCTGCTTCTACTTTACATGGCTTAGAATATATTTTGCAGGATTTGGATATGGTACTGATTATGACGGTGAATCCGGGCTTTGGAGGACAGAAGCTGATCCCGGATACGCTGAGAAAGATTACAGAGCTTAAGAAGATGGCAGAAGATAGAGGCATTGCATTGGATATTGAGGTGGACGGCGGTATCAACCAGGAAAATGTTACCCTGGTGCTGGAAGCCGGAGCCAATGTAATTGTAGCCGGAACCGCTGTATTCGGAGGAGACATCAGAGCCAATATAGAAGGTTTCCGGCAGCAGTTTGATCACTTTCAGAAACGGCTGTAAAGAGGACTTAAGATAGGATTATGAGTATGAAGGAAAAGAGCAATAAGGTATTGATCATCACCGGCGGCAAGGTGGACGATGCGCTGCTTGTCAGGAGACAGAAGGAACAGGAATACTCTATGATTATTGCCGTTGACCATGGATTGGAGGCGGCTGACCGGCTGGGGATTGCCCCGGATTATATTGTGGGTGATTTTGATTCCGTTCCGGAGGCCACGCTTCAGAAGTATCGGGAGAAGGCAACACCCATGGAGGTCTTTCCCCGGGAAAAGGATAAGACGGATACCCAGATTGCAATCGAACTGGCGCTGATGCGCGGTGCGGAAGATATCGAGCTGATGGGAGCCACCGGAAGCAGGCTGGATCATACCCTGGCGAACCTGCATCTCTTGCTGCTGCCGCTGCAATTAAAGCGGGAGGCCTGCATTCTGGATGAGAATAATAAAATCTACTTAAAGGACACCAGTTTTCTTATTGAAAAGGGAAAGCAGTATGGAAACTATGTATCCCTGCTCCCTTTCAGCGGGAAGGTGGAAGGATTAACCCTGAAGGGCTTTCAATATCCCCTGGACGGCATTGTTCTGGAAGCGGGAGACAGCCTGGGAATCAGCAATGAGATTGTAGAGGAACAGGCGGCGGTGGAATTCTCTAAAGGAATTCTGCTGGTGATAGAATCTTTGGATTAGAGAGAAGACGATACCACGGACATTAGCGTTCATGGTTATCAATATATGAGATGAGGAAGGAAGACACCAATGAAATTAGGTATCGTAGGCCTACCCAATGTAGGCAAGAGCACACTTTTTAATTCTTTAACGAAGGCAGGGGCAGAATCGGCAAACTATCCCTTCTGTACCATTGACCCCAATATCGGTATTGTTCCGGTTCCGGATGAAAGACTGCAGGTGCTGGGAGACCTGTACCATTCTGAGAAAATTATAGCGGCAACCATAGAATTTGTGGATATTGCGGGACTGGTAAAGGGAGCTTCCAAAGGCGAAGGCCTTGGGAACCAGTTTCTCTCCAACATCCGGGAGGTGGATGCCATTGTACATGTGGTCCGCTGCTTTGAAGATTCCAATGTGATTCATGTTGACGGATCGGTCAATCCCATGCGGGATATTGAGACAATTAATCTGGAGCTGATTTTCTCCGACCTTGAGATTCTGGAACGGAGAATGTCCAAAACCATCAAAGGGGCCAAGAATGATAAATCCCTCGCCAAGGAGCTTCAGATGCAGGAGAGGCTGAAAGTGCTTCTGGAAGAAGGAAAAATGGCTAAGGCCTTTCAGACTCTGGACGATGAGGAGGAGGCGTGGCTGGAGGATTATAATCTTTTAACTGCCAAGCCGGTAATCTATGCGGCCAATGTGAAGGAGGAGGATCTGGCAGAGGATGGAGCGGGCAACCAGTATGTGGAGACGGTTCGCGGCATCGCCGGCCAGGAGAATTCCGAGGTGTTTGTAATCTGTGCCCAGATCGAGCAGGAAATTGCGGAGCTGGAAGAGGACGAGAAGCGCATGTTCCTGGAAGAACTGGGATTAAAGGAATCCGGTCTGGAGAAACTGATCAGAGCCAGCTATCATATTCTGGGCTTAATGAGCTTCCTGACCGCAGGGCCTAAGGAGACCAGGGCCTGGACCATCAAGATCGGCACCAAGGCACCCCAGGCGGCAGGAAAGATACATTCTGATTTTGAACGCGGGTTTATCCGAGCTGAAATTGTAAATTATCAAAATCTGATTGAATGCGGAAGCTATAATGCAGCCAAGGAAAAGGGCCTGGTTCGTTCGGAGGGCAAGGAATATGTGGTGCAGGACGGGGATGTAATCCTGTTCCGCTTCAATGTATAATTAAAATATTAGAAGCTGCGTATCATAATGGTATCCTGGCAGCGGACGGGAATCAGTGATAAATAGAAAGTGGTGAAGAAATTGCGTGCAATATTAGCTACGAATATTATTTTTCCCAATCTGGGGATAGAGCTGGAGAATGTAGGATCCGGGTTTGACATCTTTGGGTTTCGTATCACCTTTTATGCCATTGCGATCGCCATCGGAATGCTCTGTGGTTGGCTTCTGGCGGAACGAGTGGCAAAAGCCACGGGGCAGAATGCAGAGATTTACCTGGATTTTGCGTTGGTTGCCATAATTTCTTCTGTAATCGGAGCGCGGCTGTATTATGTGGTCTTTGCCTTTGAGGAGTTTGAAGACAGACCCTGGTCCATTCTCAACCTGAGAACCGGCGGACTTGCCATCTACGGAGGGATTATAGCAGGCGTGCTGGCGGCAATTATTTTTGCAAAGGTGAAGAAATATCCCTTCTGGCTGTTGGCGGATACCGCATGCATCGGATTGGTTACGGGGCAGATAATTGGACGCTGGGGTAATTTCTTCAACCGGGAGGCCTTTGGCAAATATACCGACGGGCTGCTGGCCATGCAGTTAAATGTTAAGGATGTGTCGAGAATCTATCGGAATACCATGTCGCTGACCGAGCTGGAGAAGATGTACCGGGGAAAGGAAGAGGTTCTGGAGCGTATTCTCGAAATAAGAAATAAGACGGTTACGGTGGGGGATGCGATATATATCCAGGTACATCCAACCTTCCTCTATGAGTCTGTATGGAACCTGGTGCTGCTGATTTTCCTGCTTCTCTATACAAAGCATAAGAAATTCGACGGAGAGATCATGCTCCTCTATCTGATTGGCTACGGTGCAGGCCGGGTCTGGGTGGAAGGGCTCCGCACGGACCAGCTGTTCCTTTGGGGAACCCCTTTTGCCGTCTCCCAAATATTATCCGCTTTTATTGTGGTTATTTGCCTGGTACTGCTGATTTATAAGAGAAAAAGGGCCAAGGTAAGATACAGGTTCTGAATTCAGGCGCATTAGGTCAAAATTCCTATAGGATGTATCCTGCCTATATATTGACACATTTTGTTCGATATTCTATAAAAATACCATATCTAGTAGAAAGTAATCGAAACAGCCCGCAAAGGCAGTACTTGTCAGTCTTTGCGGGCTATTTTTTTTGATTTCAGGCTTGATTAATTCCCCATTTTAATATAGAATAAAGCCATAAGTGGAGCAAAGTGGTGGGAAGTGGAGTGAAAACCCACAAAAGTGGGACAAGTTCCCCGAAATCACAGAGGCCCCATCTGAAGAGAAGGTGAAGCCGTATGTTCATGGGTGAATACGATCATTCCATCGATAGCAAGGGAAGGGTCATCATACCGTCGAAGTTCCGGGAGGGGCTGGGAGAAGAGTTTGTCATCACGATGGGTCTGGATGGCTGCTTATTTGCGTACCCGCAGGAAGAATGGCAGGCTTTCATCAATGAACTTTCGAAATTGCCGGGAACGAAGGAAGCAAGACAGCTTCAAAGATATTTTATGGCGAAGGCGGCTGCATGTGAAGTCGATAAACAGGGTAGAATACTAGTGCCAGGGAAGCTGCGGGAAAGTGCCGGATTGGATAAGGACATCGTTTTTGTGGGAGTACTGAATAAGATAGAGATCTGGAGCAGGGAACGCTGGGAGAACAATAACGATTATGATGATGTGGATGCTATCGCGGAGCATATGTCACAGTATGGCATCAGCTTCTAGGCGGACAAAATGTTAGTGCTGCCTATGGCAGGAATGGAGATTGATATGGCATTTGAGCATAAATCGGTGTTGTTGGAAGAAACAATAGAACATTTGAAGATAAAGCCCGAGGGAATCTATGCCGATGGAACCCTGGGCGGAGGGGGTCATTCCTTCGAGATTGCCAAACGGCTGACTACCGGAAGGCTCATCGGGATTGACCAGGATGAGGCGGCAATTCTGGCCGCGGGAGAACGCCTGGCACCGTATGGAGACCGGATAACGGTGGTCAGAAGCAATTACAGTGAGATGAAAGAGGTACTTCACGGCCTTGGGATTGACCGGGCGGACGGGATACTGTTGGATCTGGGAGTATCCTCCTACCAGCTGGATACACCGGAGAGGGGGTTTTCCTATAAGGAAGATGCTCCCCTGGACATGAGGATGGATACCCGTCAGGAGAAGACAGCAAGGGATATTGTGAACAATTACCCGGAGATGGAGCTGTACCGTATTATCCGGGATTACGGGGAGGACGGCTTTGCTAAGAATATAGCGAAGCATATCGTACGAATGAGAGAAGAGAAGCCCATCGAGACCACCTTTGAGCTGAATGAAGCGATTAAGGCGGCCATTCCGATGAAGCTGAGAGTGAACACGGGACACCCTTCAAAGAGAACCTTCCAGGCAATCAGAATTGAACTGAACCGGGAGCTGGAGGTACTTAAGGATACTCTGGAGGACATGATCGGGCTGTTGTCACCGGGAGGCAGGTTATGTATTATCACCTTCCATTCCCTGGAGGACCGGATTGTGAAATCCTGTTTTAAAACCAATGAAAATCCCTGTATTTGCCCGCCGAATTTTCCGGTGTGTGTATGCGGAAGGGTTTCTCAGGGAAGAGTAATATCGAGGAAGCCGATTCTTCCTTCGGCCGAAGAGCTGGAATACAATAAGCGCTCAAAAAGTGCAAAGCTCCGGGTATTTGAACGCAGCTGAGGGACGGTCTATTAACGGGAAGGAAGCCGGCGATGGAAAGCCGCCGGCGAAATCGGGCCAGGAAATGGGACAGGCATAATAATGAAAACGATATGGTTCGGCTTGTGGCAGGGAAGAAGACACGGTGCTCCCTCACACAGGATGGGATATATGACTGATTTTCATATGTGAGAGATAGAAAGGGGTTTCTGGCATGGAGGCGAATAAGAAACGATATCAATATGAGAATACGAGAGCGGTTTATGTGGATGGGAGTACGGCGAGGAGACTGAATCCGGCTCCGGATATCCGCAGGGAGGAAGAGCGCCAGGCTCCTTCCAGAAGGAAACAGGTGCATCATCAGCCGAAAGTATTTTCGGGGGTGAACTTTGCTTCCCTGCTGGTTCTGACCTGTGCAATTATTGTTACGGTTTATGTCTGTGTGGATTATCTGATGCTTCAGACTCAGGTGAGCCAGACGGAGAAAAATATCATTAAGGTGGAGCAGGAGATTAAGCGTCTGTCCGATGAGAATGCCGCGGCATTTGAAGCAATTGATTCTGCGGTGGATCTGGAATATGTCTACAAGGTTGCGGTGGAAAAGCTGGGAATGGTTTATCCCAATAATAATGAGATCATAACCTATAAAAGTGGTTTTAATAACTATGTGAGACAATATGAGGATATTCCCTGAAGGGGGATCGGATGGGGATCCCAAACGGATGTTGCACACAGGAATGATGAGGTATGCTGCAATGGAAAGAGCACAGGATAAAACAATTAAAAAATTTAATTCACGAATGCAAGCAAAACTATTGCTTGTATTTTGTGTTATTACTCTCCTGTTATTTGGACTGATGGGACGGCTGGTCTATATCATGCAGACCAGAGGTGACCAGTACACTAAGTCTGTATTGTCAAAACAAACTTATGTAAGCAAGGTGCTTCCCTACAAGAGAGGGGATATCACCGACCGGAACGGGACGGTGCTGGCCAGAAGCGAACTCCAGTACCGGTTGATTCTAAATCCCCGGCTGTTGCTGGAGGATAAGCAGGAGTGTATCGATGTGACACAGCTGGCTTTACAGGAAAGTTTCGCGGTTACCCAGGAAGAATTTAATAAGATACTGGAAGAAAAGTCCGATAAACAGTATGTGATTGTGCGCAAGAAGCTTAAGCATGAGGATGTGAAAAGCTTTGAAGCGAAGGTTGAGGCGCATAACAAAGTAAAAGGGAATAAAGCCATTTCCGGTGTGACCTTCGAGGAGGAATATGTGCGCAGTTATCCCTATGGTGCGCTGGCCTGTGATATTTTGGGATTTACCTCGGCGGATGATACGGGCTATTGGGGGATTGAAGAATACTATAACCGGGAATTGAATGGAACCAACGGAAGAGAATACGGGTATTATGATGCGGATCTGAATATAGAGCGGATTATTAAGAAGGCGGTTAATGGCAATACGGTAATCAGCACCATTGATGCCAATGCCCAGCGGATTATACAGAAGCATATTGCCCAGTTCAACAAGGATTTCGGCAGTCTGAGTATCGGCGTGCTGATTATGGATCCCAATAACGGAGAAATTATTGCAATGGCTTCGAATCAGGAGTATGATCTGAATAACCCCAGGAACCTGGAAGGCATTCTGTCGGAAACGGAGCTGGCCGGCATGTCCGAGGAAGAGAAGACCGAGGCTCTGAATGCCATGTGGAAGAATGATGTTATTACCAGCGGCTTTGAACCGGGTTCTACTTTTAAGCCGATTACCATTGCCGCGGGAATGGAAGAGGGGACCTTGTCCGAGGATGATCATTTCTTTTGTGACGGGTCGGAGAATATTCTTGGGGTTCCCATTGCCTGCAGCAACAAGCGCGGGCATGGCGATCTCAATCTGACCCAGACCTTGATGAAGTCCTGCAACGACGCCCTGATGCAGATTGTTGACAGGGAGGGGAGGGACATCTTCTACCGTTATCAGAACAGCTTTGGCTTTGGGAGAAAGACAGGTATTGATCTTCCGGGAGAAGGAACCGGCATTACCATGACGAAGGATGCCCTTAACCCGGTGGAGCTGGCAACCAACAGCTTCGGCCAGGGATTTACTGTTACCATGGTGCAGCTGGCGGCGGCCTATTCCTCTCTTGTAAACGGCGGATATTATTACCAACCCCATATTGTTAAGAAGATTGTGAATGCCAACGGTGCAACAGTGACGGAGACAGACAAGCTTCTGGTACGTCAGACGGTATCGGAGAAAACCTCCGATTTTATACAAAACGCGATGTATCTGACGGTGGAAGAAGGAACCGCACAAGGTGCCAAGGTAGAAGGCTATGCCGTAGGAGGCAAGACCGGTACAGCCCAGAAGCTTCCCCGTGCCGCCAAGACCTATGTGGTATCTTTTGTAGGCGCGGTTCCTGCCATTAATCCGGAAATAGTTATCTATGTGATGATTGATGAGCCTCAGAATGTGGAGAAACAGGCGGACAGCTCTATTGCCACAACCTTTGCCAGCAGAATTATGAAGGAATTGCTGCCGGCACTGGGCATTTATCCGGATGGTGAGATTGATTACCTGCTCCCCTCGGAAGAAAATACAGGTGAAAATGCGGGCAGTTCTCAAGGAGAGAATACCCAGGGAAATACATCGGGAGAAGGCAATACCCAGGGAGGCAGCTCTCAAGGAGGCGATACCCAGGGAAATACACCAGGAGAAGGCGGCTCTCAGGGCAGCAATGCCCAGGGGAATACATCAGGGGAAAACAACTCCCAGGGAGATAATTCGGGCGAGGGTACTCCTCAGGGGAATGCTTCCCCCGGGAATTCTTCCCCGGACGATGGAGCTTCCGAAACAGAGCCGTCGGATAATTCGGGAGAAGGACTGCCTTCAGAGGGTGAGACCGGCCTTCCGGAGGAAGAAGGAGAAGGAATTCCTGCAGAGGGAGGAACTCCGGGTGAGGAAGGAATCTCTTATGAGGATGAGTTCAATGCGGATGCTTTGAGCGATTAATACAGGTTATGGCCTCCTTTATCGGAATTGTTGAATAAACACAACTTGTTTGTAATAAAATGAAACGATAAGATATAAAGGTGATACCTTTCAAGGGTATGGGTATATGGCTAAAAACAGAACCTATCACAGAAGAAACGTATTGGTGGTGGTTACCGTTGTATTTCTCGCCGCCCTCATACTGGTTGGCCGGCTGGGATATCTGATGATAATGAAATCGGAGGATTATGCCGCCAGGGCAAAGGAGCTCCATGAACGGGAGCGGGCTATCAAGGCAGCGAGAGGAATTATCTATGATGCCAACGGGAAAGCAATTGCTACGAATAAGCCGGTTTGTACCATATCAGTAATTCATGCCCAGATAACCGATCCGGAGCGGGTAATTGCCCTTCTGTCCGCGGAATTGGGGTTAAGTGAAGAAAAAGTAAGAAAAAGAGTGGAGAAACGCTCCTCCATCGAAAGGATTAAATCCAATGTAGATAAGTCAATTGCAGATAAAATCAGAGAATACGATCTGGACGGGGTCATGGTGGATGAGGATTACAAGAGATATTATCCCTATGATTCCCTTGCCTCCAAGGTAATCGGCTTTACCGGAAGTGACAATCAGGGCATCATCGGCCTGGAGGTAAAATACGATGAAATCCTCAAAGGGATTGACGGAACCATACTCACTCTCACAACAGCCTATGGCGTGGAGATAGAGAATGCCGCAGAGGACCGGATCGAGCCTCAGCCCGGCAATGATCTGTATATCAGTCTGGATATGAACATCCAGCAATATGCTCAGCAGGCCGCTCTAAAGGTAATGGAGGCAAAGCAGGCCTCCAATGTAAAGCTGATCGTGATGAATCCCCAGAACGGTGAGCTGATGGCTATGGTAAATGTGCCGGAATTCAATCTGAATGATCCTTACACCCTTATTCAGGAGATCGCCGAGGAGTACCAGGGGCAGGTGCTGACCGACCAGAAGAAAAATGAACTGCTGAACGGGATGTGGCGGAATGCCTGTATCAGCGATACCTATGAACCGGGTTCCTCCTTTAAGATCATAACAGCCACCGCCGCGCTGGAGGAGCATGTGGTTAAGCTGACGGACCGGTTCTACTGTCCCGGCTACAAGAAAGTGGAGGATCGGATCATCCGCTGCCACAAGGCAGGGGGGCACGGAAGCCAGGATTTTGTGGAGGGAATAAAGAATTCCTGCAACCCTGTGTTCATGGAAATCGGAGCCAGGGTGGGTGTGGAAAAGATGTATGAGTATTTTAAGAAGCTGGGATTATTCCAGAAGACCGGGGTGGATCTGCCGGGAGAGGCTAACTCGATTATGCATAAACCCGACAAGGTAGGCGTGGTAGAGCTGGCAACCATATCCTTCGGCCAGTCTTTTCAGATTACCCCGCTGCAATTAATGGTGGCAACCAGCGCCGTGGTAAACGGAGGCACCCTTGTCACTCCCCATCTGGGAGTGGAAGTCCGGTCATCGGATGGGGGCAGGATATGGGCCCTGGATTACAAGACCAGCACACAGGCCGTATCAAAGGAGACCTCTGAGACCATGAAGGAGCTGCTGGAAGCGGTGGTTTCAGACGGAACAGGAAAGCGGGCCTATCTTCCGGGCTTTCGGATCGGAGGAAAGACGGCAACCTCGGAGAAGCTGCCCAGAAGCAGCAATCAATACATCTCCTCCTTCATAGGCTTTGCCCCTGCTGACAATCCCCAGGTAATTGCCATGGTATTGATTGAAGATCCGGTAGGAATTTATTACGGCGGCACCATCGCGGCACCGGTCATCGCATCCCTGTTTGACAATATACTTCCTTATCTGGGCATTGAGGAAAGATATTCGGAAGCGGAGATTGCCAAATACAATATCGGCACCTTCGAGATGCCGGATTTCTTAGGAAAGTCAAAGAAGGAAGTAAAAGATATGCTGAAGATCTATGATTTCGGAGAACTGTATTCCCTGGGCGAAGGGGAGACGGTAACAGAGCAGTTCCCGCTGTCAGGGGAAACGGTAAATAAGGACAGCGATCTAATCTTATATTTTGAATAAATACCAATGAATGATGCCAATTACTGGCGGATGGGATCAAAGGAAGACACAGCCCATCTAAGAATGGAGGACACTATGAATTTTTCTGAATTTAAAGTAATATTACCCGTAATCATCTCCTTCGGTGTATGTGCAATACTCTGTCCGCTGCTGATTCCCTTTTTGAAAAAGCTGAAATTCGGACAGTATATCCGGGAGGAAGGACCCAAATCACATCAGAAAAAATCCGGTACTCCAACCATGGGCGGAATTGTTATCGTACTCAGTATAGCAATCACCTGTTTACTATATATCAAGGATTATAAGGAGATCGTTCCGGTTTTATTTGTGACCATCGGTTTTGGTATTATTGGTTTTATGGATGATTATCTTAAGGTGGTCATGAAGAGAAATATGGGACTTCGGGCATGGCAAAAGCTGGTAGGGCAGATCCTGGTAACTGCGGTGTTTGGGTTTTATCTTGACCGCTATACAGAGATCGGAACACAGATGCTAATTCCCTTTTCCGGAGGAAAGTATCTGGATATCTCCTATTTGTTCGTCCCCTTCTTTCTGATCGTTGTTCTCGGAACGGTGAACGGTTCCAATTTTACAGATGGGCTGGACGGACTGGAATCCAGTGTCACCGTACTGATTGCCACCTTCTTTACGGTGGTTGCCATCGGATTGCAGAGCAATCTGTCTCCCATCACCGGCGCAGTAGCCGGAAGCCTGATGGCCTTCTTATTATATAATGTGTATCCCGCCAAGGTCTTCATGGGGGACACCGGCTCTCTGGCTCTGGGCGGTTTTGTGGCTGCGACGGCCTTCATGCTGCAGATGCCTTTGTTTATTATTTTAGTTGCTTTTATTTACCTGATGGAGATCATATCGGTAATCCTCCAGGTGGGTTATTTTAAATTAACCGGAGGCAGGCGTATCTTTAAAATGGCGCCGATCCACCATCATTTTGAATTGATGGGCTGGTCGGAGACCAGGGTAGTGGCGGTGTTTTCAATTATTACAGCGATTCTCTGTCTCATTGCACTCATGGGCATCAGCTAGACACAGAAGAAAGGCAAGGCTATTTTATGGAATTAAAGAATAAGAAGGTTCTGGTGTTCGGAGCAGGAAAAAGCGGTGTTTCCGCAACAAGACTGCTGCAGAAGCAGGAGGCGGATGTCATATTATATGATTCCAATACAGAGCTTACCTGTAAGAATTTTAAGGATCAATTCAATACGGAGCAGCATTTTACCCTGGTTACGGGAGAGCTTCCCGGGGAGGTGATTGCCTCTTTGGAGCTTATGGTAATCAGTCCGGGTGTGGCGCTGGAGCATCCCCAGGTAGTCAGAATCCAGGAAGCGAAAGTTCCGGTATGGGGAGAGATTGAACTTGCCTACCGTTATGCCAGGGGAAGGATCATAGGAATTACGGGGACTAACGGCAAGACCACCACCACGACCCTGGTAGGAGAGATCATGAACACCTTTTTTGACGATGTCCATGTGGTCGGCAATATTGGAAGCCCTTTCACTGACATCGCTATGGAGACGACGCCGGAATCTGTTTCCGTTATCGAGCTCTCCAGCTTTCAGCTGGAGACCATCCATGAATTCCGGCCGGATGTCAGCGCGATCTTGAACATCACCCCGGATCATCTGAACCGTCACCATACTATGGAGAATTATATTGCTATGAAGGAAAATATAGCAAAGAATCAGACCATGTCCCAGGTCTGTGTATTGAACTACGAAGATGAAATGCTGCGGGAGATGGCGGGAAGGCTGAACACCCGGATTATATTTTACAGCAGTCTCAGAAGGCTGGAGGAGGGGCTGTATCTGGAGGGTGAGGATATCTTCTACAGCACAGGGGGCCGCAGGGAGCTTGTGGTCAATACGGGCCAGCTGAAAGTGCTGGGCAGGCATATGTATGAGAATATGATGGCTGCTGTGGCAATGGCATTGTCTGTGGGTGTGCCCATGGATTTCATCCGCAGTGCCCTGATGAATTTCCGCGCGGTGGAACATCGGATCGAATATGTGGAAACCATTGATGGCGTAACCTATTATAATGACTCGAAGGGAACCAACCCCGACGCTTCCATCAAGGCGATTCAGGCAATGAGAACGCCGACCATAGTCATCGGAGGAGGCTATGATAAGGAGATCCCCTTTGACGGCTGGATTGAGGCCTTTGACGGGAAGGTAAAATGCCTTGTTCTCCTGGGGCAGACCAGGGATCAGATTGCCGAGACGGCAAGACGGCATGGTTTTCATAATATCATTATGGCGGAGAGCTTGCAGGAAGCGGTGCAAATCAGCACCGGGGCCGCACAGCCGGGGGATTCGGTTCTCCTGTCGCCCGCCTGTGCCAGCTGGGGCATGTTTGAGAATTATGAGCAGCGGGGCAATTTATTTAAAGAATACGTAAGGGCGTTAATGCCCGGAGCGAAGGAAATGTGACAGATTAAGTTGGGAGTGCGGATATGGCCAGAACAGCGGGAGAAGTGAATAAAAGAAAAATGCATAGCTATTATGATTACAGTCTGCTCTTTCTCATACTGTTTTTGGTATGTTTCGGACTGGTCATGATTTACAGCACCAGCTCCTATAATGCCCAGAGGACTCAGGGAGATGCCACCCACTATCTGCAAAGGCAGGCGCTGTTTGCAGGTGCGGGAATCCTGATTATGATCTTTGTGTCTAAGATTGATTACCGGGTTTATATTACGAAGCTGCCGGTGATTCGGCTGAGACCGGTGGTTATTCTGTATTTTCTGTGCGCCGCGCTGCAAATGTATGTTCTTATCTTCGGCCCGCTGATCAAGGGTTCCAGGCGCTGGATCGATCTGGGCCCCCTGGGGCGTTTTCAGCCCTCGGAGCTGACGAAGATCGCGGTCATTTTGTTTACTGCCTACATAGTGAATCTGGCTCCCAAGAAGCTGGATAAGTTCAGCGGATTTTTGCGTGTTGTGTTGTTTATTGCACCGCTGATGCTTTTAATTGTAGTAGAGAATTTCTCCACAGCCTTGATTGCAGGGATTATCATGGTTGCCATCTGCTTCGTTGCCAGCAGGAAGAAATTTTATTTTATTATTTCGGGAGCATTGCTGGCGGGGGTGGGAGCCGTCTTTATCATTCTGGAGCCTTACCGCTTTGAACGAATTGATATCTGGCTTAATGTGGAGACCCATCCCAAGGGCTATCAAATTCTTCAGGGGCTGTATGCCATTGCCTCCGGCGGTGTCTTTGGAAAGGGACTGGGAGAGAGTATGCAGAAGCTGGGATTTATTCCTGAATCCCATAACGATATGATATTCTCGGTGATTTGCGAGGAGCTGGGTCTTTTTGGGGCCTTCGCCCTAATTCTTCTTTTTCTGCTGCTGATCTGGCGCATCTTTATCATAGCCATTAATGCGGTGGATTTGTATGGAGGGTTAATTGCTACCGGTGTGCTGGCACATATTGCATTCCAGGTATTGATTAATATAGCGGTGGTAACGAGCACCATTCCCACCACGGGAATTCCACTGCCGTTTATCAGCTACGGAGGCAGCTCGGTTATGGTAATCCTCTTTGAGATGGGGATTGTACTGAGCGTATCCAATCAGATCAAAGGAGAGCGCTGAAGAGGAATTCACGCGGACAAGTCCGGAAACATATAGTGTAGTATATTTCCTACAGCGTCTGAGGTGTGCTATGTCAAGTATCGAGGTCATAGGCGGTAAGCAGTTAAAAGGTGAGCTTAACATACAAGGTTCAAAAAATGCAGCATTACCTGTAATTGCTGCTACTATTTTGAACAAGGGAACTACAGTACTGAAGAATTGTCCCAAAATACGGGATGTATGCCACATGGTGAACATACTGCGTGAGCTGGGATGTGCGGCTTATTGGGAGGGTAATACCCTTTATGTGGACAGCAGGGATTCCTTAGTCACCTCGGTTCCCGAGGAATTTGTTACGAAGATGCGAAGCTCCATTCTCTTCCTGGGCGCACTGCTGGGCAGGCACCATGAGGTTACCATTGCTTATCCGGGAGGCTGCTCCATTGGAAAGCGTCCCATTGATTATCATTTAAAAGCCATCGGGAAAATGAATGTGACCCAGAAATTCACCGGTGAGAATGAGAATATGATTCACTGTACCTCGCCCCGGATTCTCGGAAATGATATCTTCCTGGAATTTCCAAGCGTTGGGGCAACCCAGAATGTAATTCTGACCGCGGTGCTTTCCGAGGGTACCACCCGAATCTTCAATGCGGCCAGGGAGCCGGAGGTCATAGAGGTATGCCGGTATCTGAACAGTGCCGGAGCGAAGATCCGGGGTGAGGGCGGTGCCTTTATCGAGATCCGGGGAGTGGAAGCCCTCCATGATGTGGAGTTTGTCCTGTCCTCAGACCGGATTGTGGCAGGAACCTATATGGCGGCCATAGCCGGGGCGGGAGGGGAAGCCCTGTTGATCAATGCTCCTGCCGGACACCTGGAATCAACCATTCATACCTTGAGAGAGATCGGATGCGCCATTGATACCACGCAGGATACGATAAAGGTATGTATGAAAAAGAGAGCAAAGGCGCTGGATATGCTTAAGACCCAGCCCTATCCGGGATTTCCTACGGATATGCAGTCGCAGATGATGTCTGTGCTATGCCTGGCGGATGGGGAAAGCATCATTATGGAGGAGATTTTTGAATCGCGTTTTCAGACTGTGGAAGAGCTTCAGAAGATGGGAGCCCTGATCCGTATAGAGGATGAAAATAAAAAAGCAGTGATTACAGGAGTGAAGGAGCTTAAGGGGGCCACGGTAGAGGCCCGTGACCTGCGGGGGGGCGCCGCGCTGGTAATTGCCGGACTCTGTGCCCAGGGCACTACAATAATCCGGGACGCCACAAGCATAGAGCGGGGGTATGAGAATATCTGCCGGGATCTGGAGCTGCTGGGCGCGGAAATAAGATACTGCAGTGTATAGTCAAATACTATGGGAGCAACAGGATGAATCGAATACGTTCAAGAAATTCAAACAAGGTACTGGTGAGAATATGGAAAAGACTGTTCCTGCTGCTTCTGGTTCTTGGTATACCGGCCGCCGTGTTTCTCTCCGTCTTCCATATAGAGAAGCTGGAGGTGGTAGGCACGCAAAAATACACACAGGAACAGATTGCCGATGTTCTGATACAAACGAAGCCGGACACCAATTCCCTCTACTTATATTTAAAGCACCGGTATTTTACCGATGTCCGGCTGCCCTTTGTGGAGAAAATTGATCTTGTCATGAAGGATACGCATACGATTACTGTATATGTATATGAGAAAGCGGTAGCCGGATGCGTGGAGTTCATGGGAGAGTACATGTATTTTGACAAGGATGGAATCATTGTGGAGAGCTCCTCCAGGCAGCTGGAGGGCGTTCCCGTGGTGAAAGGACTGAAATTCAGCAGGATCATTCTCGGTGAGAAGATGATTCTTGGTGAAAAGATGAAGGATCGGAAGGACGAATTATTTGATGTCATTATTAATCTGACACAGCTGATCGGGAAGTTCGGACTTGAGGTAGATGCCATTTCCTTTAACAGCAGCTATGAAGTCACCCTGAATTGCGATGAAATCAAGGTACTGCTGGGCAAAAAAAACACTTATGATGAAGAGCTTTCCAGGCTGAAGGGTATTTTGGCAGAGGTGGAAGGCAGGGAACTGGTCATTGATATGAAGAAAGGTACCGATACCATTATCGGGAAGCCCAAGAAACCATGAGATCCAATAAAGTAAGTGAAATAAAATACAATTTTTTTTAAAATTATGCTTGATTATTTGGGAATTTAAAGATATCATATAAGGTAGGATTATAGGATACCATAATTAGTAGTGAATAGAGAAAATATCCCATCATCATGTGGTTTTGGAAAGAAATTGAAGGAAGTGAAAATTGGAAGCAGAAAGCAATCATAATATTGTCTGGTCAAAATAGAGAATACAATGAAGGAGGAATTGACCTTGCTTGAGATAAGAACAAATGAGGCGGACACCACTGCAAAAATACTGGTAATTGGGGTAGGGGGAGCAGGGAATAACGCCGTTAATCGAATGATAGAAGAGAATATCCTCGGGGTTGAGTTTGTTTGTGTGAATACGGACAAGCAGCATCTGAAGAATTGCAAAGCCAATTTATGCATACAGATCGGTGAAAAGCTGACGAAGGGACTGGGAGCAGGAGCCCAGCCTGAGATTGGACAGAAGGCTGCGGAAGAGAGCAAGGAACAATTGGCGGAGATCATCAAAGGCTCCGATATGGTTTTTGTAACCTGCGGTATGGGCGGAGGAACCGGCACCGGTGCGGCTCCCGTAGTTGCCCAGATTGCAAAGGATATGGGAATTTTGACCGTAGGAATTGTAACCAAGCCTTTTAAATTTGAAGCGAAGACAAGGATGACCAATGCAGTTGCGGGAATTGACCGGCTGAAGGAGCATGTGGACACCTTGATTGTAATCCCCAATGATAAATTATTGGAAATCGTTGATCGGAGAACCACCATGCCGGATGCTCTGCGCAAGGCGGATGAGGTGCTTCAGCAGGGCGTTCAGGGTATCACGGATCTCATTAATGTTCCGGGCCTGATCAACCTGGACTTTGCCGATGTCCAGACGGTTATGAAGGACAAGGGTGTGGCTCACATCGGTATCGGTATGGGAGTCGGCGATGACAAGTGCATTGATGCCGTTAAACAGGCTATTACCAGTCCGCTGCTGGAGACAACCATCCAGGGAGCATCCCATGTCATCATCAATATTTCAGGAGATATCAGCCTGGTAGAGGCCAATGATGCAGCTACACTGGTGCAGGAGCTGGCAGGAGATTCAGCCAATATTATCTTTGGTGCCATGTTTGATGATGTGAATCCGGATACAGCAACCATTACCGTAATTGCCACCGGTCTGGATGCCAAATCCAGGGAGATGGTGAAGACCCCGGATTTCCTGAGAAGGCCCCAGAATAATTCAGGCGGCTTGAAGACCTCTCCCAAGCCGGAGTTTAATTTAAACAGACCGTATTCCTCCGGAAGCAGCTATGGGAACACGAATCAACACGGTTCACAGTTGTATTCCCCTCAGCCGGGCTATCTGGCAGAGCAGGGGCAGCGTCCGGTAAGCCAGCCCGCCAAGGCGCCGGCCAATACCAATACGGATCCCAGCGGAATTAAGATTCCTGAGTTCTTGCAGAAGAACCGCCACAATAAATAGAAAAATCTTAATACATAAGAGATTAAGGCTGTCAGATTATTTGTTAGTAAATAATTTGACGGCCTTTTTTGTCTTGGAAAATCGATTTCATTAAAAAAAGGTAGAATTATGAAAATGAAAAACATGGAATGAAAGCCAGGAACTGACATAATTTGGAAGAGAAACAAGTTATAATCGGTTATGTACCTGTGAACTTCTGCTGAATAAAGGAGGAGGTGAAAATTGTATATTGAAATTTATCCGGATATGGTATTTGTCCTGAATTTCCTTATGGATTTCCTCCTGCTGGTTCTCGTGAAAGCGGTGAACCGGAAGCAGAGTAAGGTATGGCGTATGCTGGCAGGTGCGGCTGCAGGGGGAATGTGTGCCGTACTCATCAGTCTGCTGCCCTGGCTGAACAGCATCAGCGCCTTCCATGACAGGGCGGGACTGCTTCGGGGACTTCAGACAGCGGTAAAACTGCTGGGCATGCCTCCGATGCTGCTGATCGCCTTTGGAAGAGTGAAATGGAGTGATTTCTTAAAACAGATCATAAGCCTGTTTTTGATCACCTGTTTTGCGGGAGGGCTGATGAATTCCTTGTATTACGATACGAAATTGGGACTGTATCTGCTTCATTGGGGAGATGTGGTCATCCTCAGCAATATTTCCATGGGCTTTGTGGCTGTGGTAATGACGGGAGTGCTTTTTCTGGCCGCAGGGCTTTTGCTCCTCCGGCGCTATTTCAGGCACAGGGATAAGGAGGTGTACAGGGTGGAGCTTTCCTATGAGGGCAGGAGGCTTCAGACCTCGGGTCTGATGGACACGGGGAATTGTCTTGTGGATCCTCTGTATCACAGACCGGTAATCGTCATTGAACGGGAGCTTTTGAAGGAGCTTTTGCCCAGGGATGCCATGGATGAATTTGAGAATACAAAACATTATCTCAGGGGAGAATATGACGGAAGTGAGAGTGCTTTGGCTCTGGACCGGTCCGGTGCCGCCGGAAGGCTGTTTCCCCGTTTGAGAACGATCCCCTATACTTCCGTTGGGAATGCCCGGGGAATCATGTTTGGGCTGATGCTGGATCACATTCTGATTCATACGGGGAAGGAATGTGTGTGCTGCAACAAGGTGACTGCGGCAATTTCGGATCATCCGTTATCGCCGAAAGAGGAATACCATGTTATTTTACATAGGGAACTTTTAATATAAGTAATCTTGGGAGGTTGAGTATGCTTTTAAAGTTATCGATACAGAATAAATTTCAATTTCGGATGATCCCGGACATTAGAACAATCATATTCGGACATAAAGGAGAGATACATTACATCGGCGGTGCCGAGGTTCTTCCGCCGCCCCTGGATCAGATCAGGGAAGCCGAGGTAATCAGTGCCCTGGGAACGGAGAGGGACAGTGAGATGAAATCCATTCTTGTGGAGCATAATCTCAGACTGGTGGTCTACATAGCCAAGAAATTTGACAATACCGGCGTCGGAGTGGAGGATCTGATCTCCATCGGAACCATCGGTCTGATCAAAGCCATCAATACCTTTAATCCGGAAAAGAATATAAAGCTGGCCACCTATGCCTCCCGATGCATTGAAAATGAGATTCTCATGTATCTGAGACGGAACAACAAGACAAAGCTGGAGGTGTCCATTGACGAGCCCCTGAACGTGGACTGGGACGGCAACGAGCTTCTTCTCTCGGATATTCTGGGAACGGAGGAGGATGTGATCTACCGTAATATTGAGGAGGAGGTTGACCGCAAGCTGCTTCGCAAGGCCCTCTCCAAGCTGTCGGAACGGGAGCGGGTGATTGTGGATCTGCGCTTCGGGCTGAATACGGATGACGGAATTGAACGGACCCAGAAGGAAGTGGCGGATTTGCTGGGAATATCCCAATCTTATATATCACGTCTGGAAAAGAAGATTATCAAACGGCTGAAAAAAGAGATGGTACGTTTTGAATAATTAAGACATGGAAATTATTTCTTACCTTATTATCGTATAAAATGGAGCCAATGAGTGAATCATTCTTATAGAACAAAATGAATGATTCGGAGGTTTCGATATGGCTCTTTATAAGGTTGAGATTTGCGGTGTGAACACATCTAAGTTGCCATTGTTAAAAAACAGTGAAAAGGATGAATTGTTTCAGAGAATATTAAACGGCGACAAGGAGGCCAGAGAGCTTTATATTAAAGGAAATCTCAGGCTGGTGCTGTCCATTATACAGAGATTTTCAGGAAGCAATGAGAATGTGGATGATTTATTCCAGATCGGCTGTATCGGTCTTATGAAGGCAATCGATAATTTTGACATAACACAGAATGTAAAGTTCTCTACCTATGCGGTTCCTATGATCATCGGAGAGATCCGGAGATACTTAAGAGACAATAATGCAATCCGTGTGAGCCGTTCCCTCCGGGATACGGCATATAAGGCCATTTACGCCAAGGAGGCCCTGGTAAAGCGCAATGAAAAGGAGCCTACCATCAGCGAGATTGCTCAGGAAATCGGTATCAGCAAGGAGGATATCGTATATGCCCTGGATGCCATCCAGAGTCCGGTGTCCCTCTATGATCCGGTCTACGTGGAGGGCGGAGATTCCCTGTACATCATGGATCAGGTCAGTGACAAGAAGAACAAGGAGGAGAACTGGATCGAGGAAATCTCCTTGAAGGAAGCCATGGACAAATTATCCGCCAGGGAGCACAATATTATCAAGCTCCGCTTTTTTGAAGGGAAGACCCAGATGGAGGTGGCAAAGGAGATCAACATCTCCCAGGCTCAGGTCAGCCGTCTGGAGAAATCAGCATTGAAGAATATGCGAAATCATTTGATATAAATGAAGATGGGGAATATGGCAGAAAGGAGGGTATGATGATGCCCCTCCTTCCTGCTATGTTCCCTTTAAATTCGTATGTGTATCAGCAGCCGGGGCATCGCTCCAGTTCCAGCTTAGCCAGCTGTATGCATCCCATAATTCCCTGATCATCCTTCAATGAGGCAGGAACGATGTACTGATCCAGATCCTCCATCTGCGGGGTACGGATATATCCGTTTAATAAACATGCAACCTCCCTGCGGATCAGGGGAAAGAGCTGCTCCTGATGCATAACGCCGCCGCCCAGAACGATTTTATGCGGTGACAGTGTCAGGATAAAATTCGCTATTCCCTGTGCCAGGTAGAAGGCTTCCAGTTCCCATACCCTTGTATCGTCCTTGAGATCATATGCTTTTTTCATCCAGCGCTTCTCAATGGCAGGCCCGGAAGCCAGCCCTTCCATACAGTTGGGATGATACGGGCAGGCGCTCTCCAGAGAATCCTCCGGATGCCTGCTTAATAAGATATGTCCGGCTTCGGGATGCAGCGCTCCGTGGAGCAGCTGTCCGTTCATGTAGACCCCTACACCGATTCCGGTGCCGATGGTAATATAGATGCCGGAAGAAAGCCCCTTCATACATCCCCAGGTCGCCTCCCCAAGAGCCGAGGCATTGACATCGGTATCAAAACCGATGGGGATCTGTAAAGCATCCTTTATGTATCCTGCCAGATTAAAATTGGTCCATGCCAGCTTTGGTGTTGAAGTAATATAGCCATAGGTGGGAGAGTGCCGGTCAAGATCCACAGGACCAAAGGAACCGATACCCAGAGCCCGGATATCTTTATCCTGAAAATAATCGATAATTCTTGCCATCGTGATGTCCGGCGTTTCTGTCGGAATGGAACGCTGTTCCAGAATCTCTCCGTTTTCATTTCCCAGTGCCATCACCATCTTAGTGCCGCCTGCTTCTAAGGCTCCAAATAACATTCTGTCTACCTCCGCCTCATTAGTTTTCTAGTATTTTCTTTAATTCGTCCATAAAAGTGTTGACATCCTTGAACTCGCGGTAAACCGATGCAAAGCGTACATAGGCTACCGGATCCAGGTCCTTTAGCTTGTCCATCAGAATTTCCCCGATTACATAGCTGGGTATCTCCTTGTCCTCCCGATTAAAGATGGCAGTCTCGACCTCATCTACGAGAGAGGTAATCTGATCTACCGAGATGGGCCGTTTATGACAGGAGCGGAATATCCCGGCTTCAATCTTGGAACGTTCATAGGGTTCGCGGTTATTGTCCTTTTTAATAACTACAAGGGGGATGGTTTCTATTTTCTCATAAGTGGTAAACCGGCGCTGGCATCCGTCGCACTGGCGGCGTCTGCGAATGGAGTTATTCTCATCCGACGGTCTTGAATCGATTACGCGGGTATTGTCTGTACCGCAAAACGGGCATTTCATAGTAATATCCTCCTGATTGGTTGGGTGATCCTCATTCTGATTATATTGAAGTTTTCCCCAACGGTCAAGACAATAATTCATCCTTTGCAACATATAATGGATTGAGTAACATTATGGGTGATTTTATGCGCTTTTGCGAGCTTCGGGAAAAGGAAGTCATTAACTGCAGGGATTGTGTCCGGCTGGGCTTTGTCTGCGATATCGAATTTGATGTTTGTACCGGAATGATCACACATATTATCGTTCCGGGTCCCTGTAAAATCTGGGGTCTTTTCGGCAGGGATCATGAATATGTAATCAGCCGCAGCCACATCTGTCAGATCGGTGTAGATATTATATTGGTAGATGTGGATCTTGAAAAATGTCTTGTTAAGTTAGGATAAATTTGTTATACTACGCCTAAGCAAATGATTCCTTCGTTGTGGAGAGACAAGGAAGGAGCAATTATGTTCAGTAAAGCATACAGCGCGGCAATCTTCGGGATTGACGCGCGTATTGTATCTGTCGAGGCGGATGTCAGCGACGGCTTGCCGGTCTTTGATATGGTGGGCTATCTGGGTTCCGAGGTGAAGGAAGCCAGGGAAAGAGTGCGGGTCGCCATTAAGAATTCGGGATACCGGCTTCCGGCCAAGCGTATCACCGTCAACCTGTCCCCTGCCGATGTGCGCAAGGAAGGGACTGCCTTTGATCTGTCTGTAGCAATTGCAATTCTAACGGCCTTTGGCCATCTTCCCCAGGAGTGTCTGAAGAACACTCTGATCGTGGGGGAACTCAGCTTAAACGGGAATGTGAATAAGGTAAGAGGTGTCCTGCCGGTGGTGTATTCCGCAAAGGAGCAGGGCTTTACCAGGTGCGTCGTTCCTCAGGAGAATGCGGGGGAAGGAGCCGTGGTGCAGGGAATCGCCGTCTATGGGATATCCACTCTCACAGAGGCTGTCCTGCTGCTTCAGGGAGAGCTCAGGAAGGAACCGGAGCAGGTGGATGTGGCAGGCCTCTTTGCCGAAGACGGCAGGGAGGATGTTCTTGACTTTTCAGATGTAACAGGGCAGCTGGCTGCAAAACGGGCCATTGAAATTGCGGTATCCGGTATGCATAACCTCCTGATGATCGGCCCTCCCGGCTCCGGCAAGACCATGCTGGCAAAACGGATTCCCACTGTTATGCCGGAGCTTTCCCTCGAGGAAAGCATGGAAATCTCCAAAATCTACAGTATCGCAGGATTGATGAAACAGCAGCCCCTGATCACCAGACGGCCCTTTCGCAGCCCTCACCACACCATCACCGCTCCGGCTCTGACAGGAGGAGGAAAGGGGCCCCAGCCGGGAGAAATCAGTCTGGCTCATCTTGGCGTCCTGTTTCTGGACGAATTTCCCGAATTCCAAAAGAATACCATAGAAGTGCTGCGCCAACCCATGGAGGAGAAATCCGTTACCATAGCCAGGCTCAATGCCTCCTATTGCTATCCTGCCGACTGCATGACCGTAGCCGCAATGAATCCCTGCTCCTGCGGTTATTATCCGGACCGGAACCGCTGTAATTGCTCATTGAATCAGATCAAGAGATATCTGGGGAGGATATCCCAGCCGCTGCTGGACCGTTTTGATATCTGTACCGAGGCGCAGCAGGTGAATTATCAGGAGCTCCGGCATTTAACAGGACAGGAGGCCTCCGCGCAGATCCGCCGGAGAGTCGCCGGGGCGCGCCGTATCCAATTGGAACGCTATCATGGAGAGAAGATCTATTTCAATTCCCAGCTGACTCCCGGATTGATTAAAAAATACTGTAAGCTGGAAGCCAGGGAGCAGTCATTGCTGGAAGAAGCCTTTGTTAAAATGAACCTCAGTGCCCGGGCCTACCACCGGATTCTTAAGGTGGCGCGCACCGCTGCGGATCTGGAGGGAAGTGAGAGGATTACGGCAAGACATATCAGCGAAGCCATCTGTTATCGGAGCATAGATCGGAAATATTGGGGGGAATGACACTCTGAATAAAAACAGATTACCGGGGCTGTAAAATCACCCGGCAATTTGAAGAAAAGAAAACTAAAAAGAAAACAGATAAGAAATCAGGAAAGGAAACAGAACAGAATGGAGAAGATAGAGTATCAGTATTGGCTGGCGAATTTGAAGAACATTGGTCTCAGGAAGATTGACGTCCTGCTGAAGCTCTTCGGAACGGCGGAGGCAGTCTATAAGGCTGCAGAAAAGGAGCTTTATGCGTTAAAAAAGGACAAAGCCCTGCCGGACCGGTTTAGTGAAGCGGATATAGAAACAGTCCTCAGGAACCGGGATGCGGGCAGAATCCATGATGACTATACTAAACTTCTTTCCCGCGGCATATATTTTGTCACAAGGGAAGATACGGAATATCCCGGGCAGCTGCGTCATATCTGCGGAGCGCCCTACGGTCTGTATGTCAGAGGAAGGCTTCCCGGACAGGAAGAGAAGCTGCTGGCGGTGGTCGGGGCCAGGGACTGCTCCCCCTATGGCAGAGAGATGGCTGCCTGGCTGGCGGGTGCGGCGGCGAAGGCAGGCATCGGTATCGTCAGCGGACTGGCCAGGGGAGTTGACCGCTATGCCCATGAGGGAGCCTTGGCAGCAGGGGGAAGAACCTATGGAGTGATGGGGTGCGGGATTGATATCTGCTACCCGAGGGAACATATCAATCTTTATATGGAAATAAAAAAAGAGGGTGGGATCATCAGTGAATATGCCCCGGGAACTCAACCGGCAGCCGGCAATTTTCCTGTGCGTAACCGTATCATCAGCGGACTCTGCCAGGGCATTCTTGTGGTGGAAGCAAGACAGAAGAGCGGTTCACTGATCACGGTGGACCAGGGATTGGAGCAGGGAAAGGAGATTTATGCTCTGCCGGGAAGAGCGATGGACCGGCTCAGTGAAGGATGTAATAATTTAATAAAAATGGGGGCAAAATTAATTACATCTCCAAAAGATATTCTGGAAGATTATTTTCCAAATTATGAACAAAATATGGACGAATTGAAAAAAAATAATAAACAGCTTGAAAAAGTAGAAAAAATAGTATATGCTTCTCTTTGTTTGGAACCGAGGAGTATGGAAGAGCTGGCCCGGATGACCGGACTTCCCGTGGATGTCCTCATGGAGAAGCTGTTTTTTCTGGAACTTCAGGGTTATGCCAGACAGATTGGGAAAAATTATTATGTAGCGCAGGAAGTATTTCCTGACCATAGGGTGGATGAGCTGCAAACAGAAATGAGGGAAATAGATACATGCCAAAATATCTAGTGATCGTGGAATCACCGGCAAAGGCCAAGACGATTAAGAAATTTCTCGGAGCGAATTATGAGGTTCTTGCATCCAACGGCCATGTCAGGGATTTGCCGAAGAGCCAGCTGGGATTTGATAGAGATAACGATTTTGAACCGAAGTATATTACCATCCGGGGGAAGGGGGACCTGCTGGCCAAGCTTCGCAAGGAAGTGAAGAAGGCTGACAAGGTATACCTGGCGACTGACCCCGACCGTGAGGGAGAGGCAATCTCCTGGCATTTGTCCAAGACATTAAAATTAGAAGAGAAGGATTCCAGCAGAATTACCTTTAATGAGATTACCAAGAATGCTGTGAAGAATTCCATCAAGGAAGCAAGGGAAATCGATATGGATCTGGTGAACGCCCAGCAGGCAAGAAGAATGCTGGACCGTATGGTGGGTTACCGGATCAGCCCCCTGCTGTGGTCCAAGGTGAAACGGGGCTTAAGCGCGGGCCGGGTTCAGTCGGTAGCGCTGAGAATTATCTGTGACCGGGAGGATGAGATCAATGCTTTTGTTCCCGAGGAATACTGGACTCTGGAGGCGGAATTTGAGCAAAAAGGCAAGAAAAAGCCTCTGATCGCAAAGCTGAACGGTTCTAAGAAGGTTATCCGCAGCGAAGCGGAGATGCAGGAGGTAGTCAAACAGCTTAAGAATGCAGTCTTTACGGTAGCGGAGATCAAGAAATCGGAGCGGATCCGTAAGGCTCCCCTTCCTTTTACCACCAGCACGCTCCAGCAGGAGGCGGCCAAGGCTTTGAACCTCTCCCCCCAGAAGACCATGCAGGTGGCACAGCAGCTGTATGAGGGCGTGGATATCAAGGGACACGGAACCGTCGGTCTGATCAGCTACCTGCGTACGGACTCCGTGCGGGTCAGCGATGAGGCGGATCAGGCGGCCAAGGAATTTATTAAGGCACGATACGGGGAAGAGTTTGTTGCCCTGGCGGAGAACCAGGGCCGCACGGGCAAAAAGATACAGGATGCCCACGAGGCCATCCGGCCCACTTATGTGGAGTTTACACCCGATGAATTAAAGCAGAGCCTCAGCAGGGACCAATTCCGTCTCTACCAGTTAATATGGAAGCGTTTTGTAGCAAGCCGGATGCAGCCGGCCCGGTATGAGACCACCTCTGTCAAGATCGATGCCAATGGGCTGAAATTTACCGCATCTGCCTCCAAGCTGGTTTTTGACGGCTTTATGGGGGTATATATTCCCGAAGAGGAGGAAGAAGAGGCCGGTGTCTCTCTCGACAGCCTGAAGGAAGGGGATCAGCTGAAGCTGCAGAAGCTGGATCAGAACCAGCATTTTACCCAGCCCCCGGCTCATTATACGGAGGCCTCCCTGGTAAAGACGCTGGAGGAGCTGGGCATTGGAAGGCCGAGCACCTACGCGCCTACCATCGGCACCATTATAGCCAGACGTTATGTGATCCGGGAGAATAAGAATCTCTATGTGACGGAGCTGGGCGAAGCGGTGAATAATATTATGAAGGCCGCCTTCTCCAGCATTGTGGATGTAAATTTTACCGCCAACATGGAATCCCTGCTGGATTGTGTGGAGGATGGAACCGTGCAGTGGAAGACCGTAATCAGCAATTTCTATCCGGATCTGGAAGAGGCGGTGGAGAATGCTCATATCGAATTGGATAAGATACAGATTGCGGATGAGGTATCCGATGAGCTCTGTGAGGTCTGCGGCCGGAACATGGTGGTGAAATACGGACCTCATGGCAAATTCCTGGCCTGCCCCGGATTTCCGGACTGCAAGAATACCAAGCCCTATCTGGAGAAGATCGGGGTGGATTGTCCCTACTGCGGCGGAGATATTGTCCTTAAGAAGACGAAGAAGGGCAGGAAATATTACGGTTGTGTCAACAATCCCGACTGTGAATTCATGACCTGGCAGAAGCCTTCCGCCACCCGCTGCGAGAAATGCGGCGGAATTATGCTGGAGAAGGGCAATAAGCTGGTGTGTGAGAATTCAAAATGCGGTTTTGTATTAAAATAAAGTATCAATTTTGAAAATACTTATAATTGGATGCAAAAAATGAAAATTATATATAAATGTGTGTCAAAACGCCAAAAAGCCTATTGTTTTTCGTGATAACATGTGATAAGATTGAAAAGGTGTAACAATTTGTCTTTTGACCTTAGTCATCATGTTAGATGGGAGCCTGGAGGGGTCTGGAGAAACTGGGAGGAACCATGGGATGAGTGTACAATTACTGGATAAAACAAGAAAGATTAATAACCTGCTGCATAACAACAATTCACACAAGGTTGTATTTAATGATATCTGCGTGGTTCTCAGCGATATACTGGCCTCCAATGTATTGGTCATCAGCCGGAAGGGAAAGGTGCTGGGGATCAAGAATCGCAGCGACATTGTTGAGATAAGGGAATTGATCAAGGATACGGTGGGGCGGCATATTGACGGCTTGCTGAATGAAAGGCTTCTCAATATATTGTCCACCAAAGAGAATGTGAATTTGAGAACCTTAGGCTTTGAATTCGAGAATGTCGACATCTACCAGGCAATTATAACACCGATTGATATAGCAGGAGAGAGGCTGGGTACTCTGTTTTTATATAAGAACGGTTCCCAATATACTCTGGATGATATTATTTTAAGCGAGTACGGTACTACGGTGGTGGGGCTTGAGATGATGCGTTCCGTCAACGAAGAGAATGCGGAGGAGAACCGGAAGGTGCAGATTGTGAAGTCTGCCATCAGCACCCTGAGTTTCTCGGAGCTGGAGGCGATTACTCATATCTTTGAAGAGCTGAAGGGCAATGAAGGGATACTGGTGGCCAGTAAGATCGCTGACCGGGTGGGAATTACCCGATCCGTGATTGTCAATGCTCTTCGCAAGTTTGAAAGCGCGGGAGTGATTGAATCCCGTTCCTCCGGCATGAAAGGGACGTACATTCGCGTTTTGAACGATGTTGTATTCGATGAATTGAAAAATTTAAGTCATTCATGATGAATGATTGTGTGCGCAAAAGGATTTGTGGGAAGAAAGTCTCATAAATCCTTTTTTGTGCAGATGATAAAATGTCAAAATATGTCATGTATATTTCTGGATACAATATATTGGCAGGAAAACGAATTGTGATCAATATATTGTATATGGAAGGGATCGGAAACACTTTTGGCGTTCTCAATATCTGGGATATTTTCTTCGTTTTTTTACCCAGATTATACAAAAGGTAGTATAATTATACTAATTTTTCAAATATATCTTGTGTTTTCGCCATTATTCATTATAATTGAATTATTGAGAAAGGAGTGCTAATATGATTGGCTCGAATGCGTTTAATTACATTGATGTGCTGCATAAGGCGGCAAATGCAGGTTGGAAGCGCAATGAAATTATTGTTAATAACATTGCCAATGATGATACCCCCGGATATAAGAGGAAGGATGTTCAGTTTGAATCCTACCTGATGTCGTCCCTGTTGGGGGATGGCTCCCTGGATAAGAGAGTAGCCAATGCCAAGCTGAACAGGCTGGATGGAAGAGTGTACACAGACTATTCCAATATGAGCTACCGTCTGGACGGCAACAATGTGGATATTGACCAGGAGGAGGCTAACCTGGCAAGGAATTACCTCCGAACCACCGGCCTGATGGATTCCATAAGTCAGGAATTTAACCGCATCAAAACGGTTCTTACCAAATAGGCAAGTCCGGCACAGGAAACAAAGAAGATAAGGATGTCATTATAGATCACGGAAGATGATTGTACCGCAGGAAGCGGTAGAATGGAGAAGAACAGATGTCATTTATGAATGGTATGAATGTCAGTGCCAGCGGCATGTCGGCACAGCGGCTGAGGCTTGATATTATCTCACAGAATATTGCAAATGTAAGTACGACCCGTGATGCGGACGGCAATGTGTATCGCCGTAAAACAGTGGTGTTTTCAGAAAAGGATGTGACCCCCTTCGGCGACATACTGATGAAGAGCTCGGGAACGGTGGGGAACGGTGTTAAGGTTACACAGATTGCAGAGGATACCAAATCCGCCATGAGAAGGGTATATGATCCCTCCCATCCGGATTCAGACGAGGATGGATATGTAACTTATCCTAATGTTAACCCGGTACAGGAGATGACCGATATGATCAGCGCCTCCCGCTCCTTTGAAGCCAATGTCACCGCTTTTAATGCCACTAAGAATATGGCGCTGAAAGCTCTTGAAATAGGAAAATAACAGGAGGCGTAATCCATGAACATCACATCCATCGGTAGTATAGCGGATTTTACCAAGAATGGTCTGCAGTCCGTAAAAGGAGTAACACCAAACAATAACGCGACCTTTGAGAGCCTGTTTCAGGCTGCGGTCAATATGGTGCAGGAGACCAATGCCTATACCAATGCAGCGGAGGAGGCAGAGATGGCCAATGCCATGGGACTGTTAGATAATCCTGTTGATTTGCAGGTCGCCCAGTATAAGGCAAATCTGTCATTACAGTATACCGTTGCGGTTCGCAATGCGGTATTAGACGCTTACAAAGAGATTATGAACATGCAGTTCTGATGAAAATTCTGCAAATACATACTTACTAAGGAGCATAAAGGGTAATGGCAGATCGATTAAAACAGCTACCAAAGCAATTGCTTGATTTTTGGAATAAATATACCAGCAAGCAGAAGACGATTATTGTCAGCGTCTTCTGTGTTGTTGTGTTCGCATTTACCTTTTTGATCTACCTGTGGCAGAAGGTGGACTATGAAGTACTGACCATTACGGAGAGCTCGGCGGATGCCAGCGCCGTGATTGAGCTCCTCAAAGAGGAGGGTATTAAATGGCGGCTGGAGGATGACAGGGTAACCGTTATGGTAGATACCAAACGGTATTCGGATGCGGTACTGCTGATTGCCAGCAATGATATGCCGTCGGTTGGGCTCAGTCTGGATGAGCTGATTAACAATAGTTTGAGTACGACGAATTATGACCGTTCACTGAAGTTGAATTTATATCTGCAGAACAATGTGCGCAATTACATAAAGACCATGGAAGGTGTGGAGGATGCCCAGGTATTTTATATTCCTTCGGAGAGCACGACTTCCATCTTAACCGAGGCCCAGGATACCAGCGCCGGTGTCCTGCTGACAACAAACGATGATTTTCAGGTAAGGACGGCGGAGACTATCGCCGAGATGCTGGCCTCTATTATTGGGAACAAATCGGCGGACAAGATCCGGGTAACCGATCAGAAGGGGAACCTGCTCTATGGAGGAGGGAAGGACCTTTATTCGGGTATGGTGAATTCCGCCATGGATTATAAGGACAAGCTGCGCAACACCTTTATTAACAATCTTTATATGCTCCTTTTGAAAGCCGGAGATTACGAGGATGTGGTAATCGCACCGAATTTGGCTCTCAACATGGATGAGGTGGAGGAGCTTTATTCTGAGCTGCTGCCGGCACCGGATCAGGAACAGGGCTTTCTTGGTCATGACTACAGATATAAATCACAAAATGCCAATTCCTCCGGCGGGATTCCCGGCACATCTTCCAATGACGGAACCGACTATATGATACCGGATGCTTCCTCCAATAACGGCAGCGTGGATATTGAGGAGAATGATTATGTTCACAGCACCCGGGTAACCAATACAAAGCGTGAGATCGGAGCGGTCATTCCGGAGGAGTCCTCCGTGAGCATTGTACTGCGCAAGGCGGTTACATATAAGGAAGAAGAATTGGAAATGCAGGGACTGCTGGATGAGATCTCCTTTGAGGAATATGCAATGCAGAATAACAGCCGCCGAGGGGTGGAGGTAGATCCTTCTCTTTATACTCTGGCTTCCACGGCAACAGGAATTCCGGAAGGCAGGATCACGATCCTTTCTTATGAGCAGCCGGTATTCATCCCCAGAATCAGCGTGGAGAGAAGCTGGACCGATTATCTGCAGATCGCGTTGGCGGTGCTGATCGTAGCATTTCTGATCTTTGTGGTATTCCGCGGCATCCGTCCTGTTGATGTGACGGAGCTGGAGCCGGAATTGTCGGTTGAACAGCTGCTGGCAACCACCAGGGAGAACCAGACCATTGAGGATATTGAATTTGGCGAGGGTTCCGAGGTTCGCAGAATGATTGAAAAGTTTGTAGACGAACAGCCCGAGGCTGTGGCGCAGCTGCTGCGCAACTGGCTGAATGAAGATTGGGATTAGGATGGAGGTTGTGATATGGCGCGAGGCGGCAATGAGATCAACGGAATACAGAAAGCGGCTGTTTTGTTAATCTCCCTGGGGCCGGAACGGTCCGCAAGCATATTCAAGCATTTAAAAGAAGATGAGATAGAGACTATGACCCTGGAGATTGCCAATACCCGGAGCATCTCCCCGGCGACCAAGGACCAGGTCATGGATGAATTCTACCAGATATGCCTGGCTCAGCAGTATATTGCCGAGGGCGGTATCGGCTACGCCAAGGAACTGCTGGAAAAGGCGTTGGGACCGGAGAAGGCAAGGGATGTCATTGGCAAGCTGACAGCTTCCCTGCAGGTAAGGCCTTTCGAATTTGTACGAAAAACCGATGCGTCTCAGCTGCTGAACTTTATTCAGGATGAGCATCCCCAGACCATCGCTTTGATTCTGTCCTATCTGTCCCCCCAGCAGGCGGCTACCATTATCTCCTCCCTGGTGCCGGATAAGCAGGCGGATGTGGCAAAGCGTATCGCCCAGATGGACCGCACCTCTCCGGATGTGATCAAGGAAGTGGAGCGTGTGCTGGAGAGAAAGCTGGCGTCCCTGGTAAATCAGGATTACACAATCGTCGGCGGCGTAGACAATATCGTTGAAATTCTGGGCACCGTTGACCGGGGTACCGAGAAGCATATTATGGAGACCCTGGAAATTGAAGAGCCTGAGCTGGCAGATGAGATCCGGCGTAAGATGTTTGTATTTGAGGATATCCTCAGTCTTGATGATAAGTCCATCCAGAGAGTTCTGCGTGAGGTGGATAATAATGAACTGGCAGTTGCTCTGAAGGGCTCTGTGGAAGCGGTTCAGACAGTAATCTTTAACAACCTGTCCAAACGTCTTGCAACTATGATACGGGAGGATATGGAGTACATGGGCCCTATTCGTATGAAGGATGTGGAAGAGGCTCAGCAGAAGATTGTCAATATTATAAGAAAGCTGGAAGATTCCTCGGAGATTATTATTTCCAGAGGCGGAGGTGACGAGATCGTTGTCTAATGTAATTAAAGCCTACTCCATCCGCTATGAAGAGAATACGAAGCTGACCCTTGAGAACTATCTTCACATGGAGCGGGAGCTGGAGGAACGAAGAAAAAGAATTCTGCAGGAAGCAATGATCCAGAGGCAGCTGCAGGCCCAGGAGGGCTTTGTAGAGGGACTGAAGGCTATGGCGGTAGAGGTTCCTGCCGGAGAGCAGGAAACCGGGGAGAAGACAGCGAAGACTCTGGAGTATGCCAACCAGGAGGCCGCCGCAATTCTGGAGAATGCCCGGGCGGAGGCGGAGAGAATGAAAAAAGAAGCCCATGCCCAGGGACAGGCCAGAGGATATGAAGAAGGAATGCAGAAGGGCCGGGCGGAAGTACAGCAGCTAAAAGCGGAATATGAGAAAAAGGCCGAAGCCTTGGAGAAGCAGTATGAGGAAATGGTCACCTCCCTTGAGCCTGAGATCGCGGGGATTATCGCCTCTCTGGTGGAGAAGATTACCGGCATTATGATGGAAGATCATAACGAGGTGGTTCTATATCTAGTATCCCAGGCGCTGCGGCATATGGAGAAGGCGGAGGAGTATACTCTGCGGGTATCCAAAGAGAATTATGAGGCTGTGTCACTGCAGATGGATCTGCTGCTGGAGGCCATTGGCCGGGAGGCGGCGCTTCGTATCCAGGTTGATCCGATGCTGGGCAAGAACCAATGTCTGGTGGAAACCCAGGGAAAGGTGATTAACTGCAGCCTGGATGTACAGCTGAATAATCTGATTACAGATCTGAGATTGATGGCTGATAGTTAGGGCAGATGGTGATGAAGATGGAAGCAATTAATTTGGATAAATACAGGCAGCTTCTGGAACGGTCCTATGAGCAGGAGATTGGCAGGGTGGTGAAGCTGGTAGGTCTGACCATTGAAGCCTCCGGCCCCAGTGCAAATCTCAACGATGTCTGCCATATTACCGTCGAAGGATCGGAAAGCCGGATTCCTGCCGAGGTGGTTGGATTTCGGGAAAACAGGATCCTGCTGATGCCCTACGGTGATATGACCGGTGTGGGAGTCGGAAGCCTGGTGGAGAATACCGGTTCCGCCATTAAGGTGCCCGTGGGCGATGAGCTTTTGGGCAAGACCCTGGACGGACTGGGAGAGCCCATGGACTTTACCCGGATTACGGGAGGGAAGTATTATCCCGTTGAGGCCCCGCCGCCGGATCCCCTGAAGAGAAAGATTATTGACGAGGTGCTGCCCCTTGGGGTGAAAGCGGTCGATGCCATGCTCACGGTGGGAAAAGGCCAGAGAATCGGTATCTTTGCAGGCAGCGGAGTGGGTAAGAGCACGCTGCTGGGTATGTTCGCAAGGAATACCAGAGCGGATATCAATGTCATTGCCTTAATCGGAGAGCGCGGCAGAGAGGTTCGTGAATTCATCGAACGGGATTTAGGAGAGGAAGGTATCCGGCGTTCCGTGCTGGTGGTGGCTACCTCCGACAAGCCGGCGCTGATCCGTAAGAAAGCGGCGAAAACGGCAACTGCCATTGCGGAATATTTCCGCGATCAGGGGAAGGATGTTCTGCTGATGATGGACTCCCTGACCCGTTTCTCCATGGCCCAGCGGGAGATCGGATTAGCCTCCGGCGAGCCTCCGGTATCCAGAGGATATCCGCCCAGCGTATATTCGGAGATGCCTAAGCTGCTGGAGCGGGCAGGTAATTCGGAGCACGGCTCCATTACCGGCCTGTATACCGTGCTGGTAGACGGAGATGATTTTAACGAACCCATTACGGACACTGCCAGAAGTATTCTGGACGGACACATCATGCTTTCCCGTAAATTAGGACATAAAAACCACTATCCGGCAATTGATATCCTTCAGAGCATCTCCCGCTGCATGAGCTCCATCGTGACCCGTGAGCACAAGGAAGCGGCAGGAAAGCTGAAGAATGTACTGGCAACCTATCAGGATGCCGAGGATCTGATTAATATCGGAGCCTATAAGAGCGGCTCTAACCCGGATATTGATTATGCGATAGCAAAGATAAAGGAAGTGAATGCTTTTCTTCAGCAGGATGTTAATGAGAAGCTGGACTTTCAGGACGAAGTGATGAGATTAATGGAGATATTTAATCAATAATGAAAAAATTTCGATACAGTATGGAGAATTTGCTCCAGGTGAAAAAAAAGCTGGAGGATCAGGCGAAAATAGCTTACGGGGCAGCAAGACTCCGGCTGACGAAAGAGGAAGAGAAGCTGGAGCAGATGAAGCAGCGCAGAGATTCCTTCGTCGAGGAGCTTCGCAATCTGCGAAACGCCAGACTGGATCTGCTGAAGATCAGACAGTGCAGCCAGGCAATTGAGATTATGGATCAGAACATAAAGCAGCAGACGGCGGTGGTAAGAAACGCGGCTCACCGGCTGGAGATTGCCCGGATCAGACTGAATGACGCAATGGTTGAGAGAAAGACACAGGAACGGCTGAAGGAAAATGCTTTCATGGCATATCTGCTGGAGCTGGAAAGCGAGGAACAAAAGGAAGTGGATGAGCTGAACAGCTTCAATTACAGCAGGCCTGCAGCCTATGAGGAGGACAGATAATGGCAAAGAAGCAAAAGGCAGCGGCCTTTGATAACGAGAATAAGGAAAGCAGCAAGGTTCTGACTGTGCTCATCGCTCTGTTGCTGGTTATTATCTGGCTTGCCGTATTTGCATTGTTGATTAAGCTGGATGTAGGCGGTTTTGGATCAGGAGTATTGCGTCCGATTTTAAAGGGAGTTCCCATCGTCAATCTAATTCTTCCTTCCGAGGGACCCGAGGTGGATCGGTCGGCAGAGAATCAGGGAGAGTACCAGACCCTGCCGGAGGCTTTGAATAAAATACAGGAACTGGAACAGACCATTGCCGATATGAAAAAGAACAATCAGGACAGCAGTGCCGATGCTGCGGAGCTTCAAGCCGAGATAGACCGGTTGAGAGTGTTTGAGAAGAACCAGCTTGCTTTTGAAAAGCTCAGGGGAGACTGGGAAAAGAATGTGGTCTTTAATGATGCGGCTCCGGATATTGAAGAATATAAGGCTTATTATGAGGAAATCAACCCCACAAGGGCGGAGGAGATCTACCGTCAGGTGCTGGAGCAGCTGAGATTTTCCGAGGCGATCAAGGAGAAGGCGGATATCTACAAGAATATGGAGCCTGAGGCGGCTGCCAGAATTATGGAAACCATGACGGCGGATGTGGAGTCCGTAGCTAAGATCCTGCTCAGCATGAAATCCAAGGAAAGTGCGGCAATTTTGGCGGAGATGGATCGGGTGGTAGCGGCAAAAATCACAAAAAAGATGCTGGATCTGGATGCTGAGAAGCTGGTGCCATAATACGGCATAATTACATGGGTTACATTCAGAAGCTGGTCTTCTGTTGTAATACAGGCTTTGGGAAGAAAGATTATTTCCCGGAGCCAAACTATCAGAGAACAGGAATTGCGAAGCGGATTTTACGTACCCGCTTCAGCCTCACAGGAAAGGAGGAAACGAATATGACGATGCAGCGCGTTATGAATCAAGCCACCCAGTTATACGGCACTGCGGCAGGAAGCGGTACTTTTAAGGGAAAGCAGACGGCAGGCGCTTTTGACCTGGTCATTGACAATACCATGAATGGATCCAAAGCGGCAGACCAGACGGCGGATGCCGGCAGGAAAGCTTCTGCTGCGGAAAAGCCGGATGCCAGACAGGCGGAGGATGCAGCGCAGAGCAGCTCGAAGGCGGGTGCCCAGACAGAGGTACGGACGGAGAAGCAGACAGAAGCAGGCCGAAAGTCAGAGTCAAGCCGGAATGAGGCAGCTGCCGGACAGGTGAAGGAAGACATGCCTGAGAAAATAACGGGAGATACAGCCACATTGGAGAAGATCTCCGCCATGCTGAATATGGTGAGGGATACGGTGAAGGAGCTGTTGGGTCTCAGTGATGCTGAGCTGGATCAGCTTATGGAAGTACAGGGAATGGAACTGACCGATCTGCTGCAGCCTCAGAATTTACAGCAGCTGGTTCTTGCGAAGAATGGGAAAAACGATCTCCTGGCAGTGCTGACGGATGAGACGCTGGCGGATGCCATGAATCAGCTGGTTCAAGCAGTGGAAACCGTAAAGGAAGCTTCCGGTCTGGAACTGACACAGGAGCAGATCAGGAGTCTGTTGGAAGGTGCATTGCCCCAGATGGAGGAGAAAAAAGCTGTTCATGGGGAGGATGCGGCAGAGAGCGGGAGGAAGGTTCCTGCACAGGCTCGCAAAGAGGAAGCAGAAAAAACGGTGAATCCGGACAAGAAGGAGGAAGCCTCTGAACTTGTCAGTCAAAAGGACAATGGCAGCTATGGAGTAACATCTGCAGAAACTTCCAAGACAGAGGAGAGCTCCTTCAGAGAGTCGAATCAAAGAAGCAGCGGGGAGCAGAAAGAAGAGGCGGCAGACCAATTTGAAGCCTTTCTCAACAACCTGTCGAAAGCATCCTCTACGACCCAGACTGAAGTTCAGGGAGGCGAGATTCATCAGGTGCAAATCAGAGAGATCGCTGACCAGATTATTCAAAGAATCAGAGTAACCGTCAGGCCGGATCAGAGTTCCATGGAATTACAGCTTAATCCGGAGCATCTGGGAAGAGTGAATCTGTCGGTTCAATCAAGAAATGGTATTATGACAGCTCAGTTTATTGTGCAGAATGAGATCAGCAGAGAGGCTGTTGAAAGCCAGCTGCACCTCCTGCGGGATGCTTTGAACCAGCAGGGACTTAAGGTGGAGGCCATTGAGGTATCCATTGCGGCTAATTCCTTTGAACAGAGCCGGGAAGGAGATTTCAACGGACAGAAGGAGACAAAATCAGACCGCAGAGGTAACCGGATATCTATGGACGATGCGGTTAACATGACCGAAGAAGAGGACGAGACAGTTTTTGAGCGGGATGCAACCGGAGTCAGGGGAAGCCAGATCGATTATACGGCTTAATCATCCGGCACCGCGGAAACATTACGAAGAAAGGAGGAAGATACATGAGTGATATGTTAGTTCAAAATGTGAAGGAAGGCGTAATGGAAAAAGCGGCCACCTCCGAGAGCAAGAAAAAGGGGCCTACCAATGAACTGGGTAAGGATGCGTTTTTACAGCTGCTGGTAACTCAGATGAAATACCAGGATCCTTTGAATCCTAACACAGATACGGAGTACATAGCCCAGCTGGCCACTTTCTCACAATTAGAGCAGCTGCAGAATCTGGGCACGGCGGCCAATAATACCCAGGCCTTTAGTCTGGTGGGCAAGACGGTAATTCTGAAAGCAGAGAGTGCCACCGGCAATTCCACCCTCATCCAGGGACCGGTAGATTATGTTGCCCTCTCCGGTACGAAGGCGAAATTATCCGTGAACGGCAGATTGTATGATTTTGACCAGCTGGATACCGTGCTGGGAGATGATTATCTGCTGAAGGAAGGACTTCCGGGAATAGAAGAACGGATTGACTTAAGCTTTGATGCCGACAATCCCAAGGACCTGAGCTTCACGGTGAAGCTGGGATCGGGTGAAACCGTAGCGGATGACGTGGCTGTGGCAATTGGGGATATGGTGCTTGATTCCAGTCTGGTGAGCCTGTCCGGCAATAAGGTGACCGTTAAGAAGGAAGTTTTTGCGAGTCTGATGAACGGAAGCTATAAGCTGACGGTTGGCTTTAACGATCCCCTGCGAACTACCGTAGAGGGTAAGGTCACAGTGAAGGTGGAGAATTCCGAGGTGACGGCAGAAGAGAAGAAGGATGCCGGGACCGGACCGGATGATATTACTTAATAAGGAAGGTGAGACCTATGAATATACCGATGAATCAGTTTCCTTCCATTGAACAGATGACGCAGCAGCTGAATGCGGTGAAGAATACAGGAAGCAGTGTTCAGAAGCAGAGCGGCGGCACCCCATTTTCCGAAATATTAAGAAGCAGGCAGGAAGCCGGCGAGTTAAAATTCTCAAAGCATGCCAACGAGCGTCTGGCCAGCAGGAATATCGATCTTACCGATGAGCAGATGGAGCGTTTGGAAAGCGGTGCCAGGAAGGCGAGTGAGAAAGGAATCAACGAATCCCTGATTATGGTGGACAATCTGGCCTTTATCATCAGTGTGAAGAACAATACGGTTATCACAGCGGTGAATGAAGGGGAAGACAGGGTGTTTACCAATATTGACGGTGCAATAATCATGTAATAAGCCGGACCTTAGGGAGGCTTAGGAATCCATGACCGATTGATTGGATTCCCATGAGGAAAAGCAGAAACAGGAGGTCATTCATTATGATGAGAGCATTATTTTCTGGCGTATCCGGTTTAAGAGTACACCAGACCAAGATGGATGTTATTGGTAATAACATCTCCAACGTAAACACCATCGGCTTTAAATCCAGTTCCGTAACCTTTGCCGATGTGTTTTATCAGACAACCCAGAGTGCTTCCGGGCCCAACGCAGAAACAGGCCAGGCCGGAAGGAACGCGATGCAGATCGGTCTCGGATCCAATGTGGCATCTATAAAAGCGGCAATTAATCTGTCCGGTGCATCCCAGAGAACGGACAATCCCTTTGATGTTATGATCGAGGGCGATGGTTTCTTTATCGTGAACAACGGCGGCACTAACTATTTTACTAAGGCAGGATCCTTTGATATCGATGCTCAGGGTACTTTGTGTACTCCTTCCGGAGCCACGGTCATGGGCTGGCAGGTGGATCCCAATGACGAGACGAAGACGGTGGCGGATGCGGTATCCGCGCTGAAGATTATGTCCCCGGAGAATCTCTATGCCGCACCGGCTGCAACAACCAATATTTACATATCGGGTAATATTGACAGCAAGGATACCCAGCTGACCAGCGAAACGGGTAAGAGGGTGAATATGTCCTTTTACGACAAGATGGGTCACAGCTATACCGCAGAGTTGATTGTGAGGCAGACAACGGATTCACCTTCTGTCTACACCGTTGCCATTAAGGACATCAAGGATGAGAGCGGTCAGTCCATCTTCGTTAATAAGCTAGTAGATCCGGAGACGGGAGAGGTTACCTACGAAGAGACGGCTTATGCCGCCAGCGGCTTTACCTTTGGCGGCCAGGAAGTGACCGGCATTGAAGTAGACGACGACGGTGTGGTGACGATTGATATGGCCGATGCCCCGCTTCTGACCTTCAACAGCTCCAACGGTACTTTTGTAAGCGTCGGTGAGGGCGATACGGTGTCCGATACCGAGGAACCTCCCAAGAGCCTTACCTTTACCATTAACGGGGATGAGAATCCCTTTGAGTCCATTGACATTGACTTCTCAAAAATCACCATGTATGCCACCAGCGGTTCTTCTTCTCTGGAGGCCACCAGGGGAAGTGTGGACGGAGGACGGGGAGCCGGCAAGAAGGTAGGTAATATGGTCGGTGTCGGTATCGATGGCTCCGGTAAGATCTACGGAAAATACGATAATGGTGACAGCCGCCTGCTGGGACAGATTGCGGTGACAACCTTTGCAAATCCGGCAGGTCTGGAGGCGGTTGGAAATAATATGTTTGCAGAGACCCAGAACTCGGGTCAGTTTGACGGAATAGGACAGGATCCCACCCAGGGAGGCGGAAGTCTTTCCACCGGTGTATTGGAGATGTCCAATGTGGATCTGTCCCAGCAGTTTACGGATATGATCACAACACAGAGAGGATTCCAGGCGAATTCAAGAATAATAACAACATCGGATACCTTATTGGAAGAATTAATTAATTTAAAGAGATAACAGATGGCTGAACGGTAACGCAAAGCCGTGCATTAGTGAGGATAGGGGTGCAAAATGGTGCAGAGGAAGATCCGGGCGTCCGGACTTCCCGGACCTTCCTCTGCACCATTTTGAACGCCCTTATTTTACAGATATTCCGATACCTGTCCATGGAGGGAAGGAGGAAAGAGAATGATTGAGGTTACCAGGCTGAATGAAACCAGGCTGACGGTGAATGCCGATATGATCGAGAGGGTGGAAGAATCGCCGGATACGGTGATTACTCTTAGTTCAGGAACTAAGATAATTGTGAAAGAAAGTAGACAAGAGATTAGAAATCTTGTAATATTATACAAAAAGGAAGTTTTTAGTCGGGATTTGTAGAAAAAAGAATTTGGGCTTCGATAAAATAATATGGATGGAAGGTGAGGAAATTGGATTTTGCATCAATATTGGGCGTAGTGCTGTGTTTTATTGTAGTTGTTTTTGGTATTGTGTACGGTCAGCCCAGTTTTATGGTTATCATGAATTTTGTGGATATACCATCTGTTCTCATTACAATCGGAGGAGGACTATGCTGTGTTCTTGCCATGTCACCGGGGGTGAAGGGCTTTCTGGAGAATCTGGCAAGCATCCGCCATGCAATGACGACGCTGCCTTCCAACGAAGAGCAGACCATAACCCGGATCATTGAATTATCCAATATAGCCCGGAAGGAAGGGCTGCTGGCGCTGGAAGAGGCGGCGAACGGAATTGAAGATGAATTCTTAAAAAAAGGAGTGCTGCTCATTGTTGACGGCACGGATCCGGAATTAGTACGCAGCATTTTGGAGACGGAATTAAACTGTGTGGAAGCGAGACATGCCAGCAAAATCGGTTTCTGGGATTCCCTGGCGGCCATGGGCCCTGCCTGGGGTATGATCGGTACTCTGATTGGTCTCATCAATATGCTGCAGAAGATGGATGACGCCAAGGCAATCGGTCCCAATATGGCAGTGGCGCTGGTTACAACCTTTTACGGCTCCATGGTTGCCAACTGGATCTGTATTCCGGTATCAACCAAACTGAAAGCAAAAAGTGCTCAGGAGATTATGATTAAGGAAGTGATGGTAGAAGGACTTCTATCCATCCAGGCAGGTGAGAATCCCAGAGTAATTGAAGAAAAATTAAAATCCTTCCTGTCACCGGTACGAAGAGCCGCAATGAGGGAAGAAGGTGGTGAGGTTCTTGGCTAGAAAGAAACCGGAAGAAAGCAGCGGAGGGAATGCTCCCTGGCTGAATACTTTTGCGGATCTGATGAATCTGCTGCTCTGTTTCTTTGTTATGCTCTTTGCCATGTCCGATGTGGATGCTGAAAAGTTTGATGAGATATCCAGATCACTGGCTAATTCCATCGGGATACTGGATGGCGGACTGACCGCTTTTGAAGGAGGAAATCTGATTTCCTCCGGGATGACACAGATGAATGAGCTGGACCGGTATTACCAGTCCATGGGCAGAGCAGGTACAGATACCGGGGAGGATCCTGATGCGGAGGATAGTGCCAATCCGGAAGGAAGCAAAGGAGATTCCCAGTCCTCGACAGGGTTAGGGGATGCCAAGCTCTCAGAGGCGCTGGAACGGATTGAGAAGGAGATGGAGTCTGCCTCATCCGCTATTTATGACAGACTTTCTGATCTGAGGCAGGAGTATAACCTCACCAGCGATATTGATCTTAGTATTGATCCGGAATTCCGTTTTGTACAACTGACTTTGAAGGGCTCCGTGCTCTTTGATTCCGGTAAGGCGGAGATCAAGAAAGCCGCTCTTCCTCTCATGAGCAGGATAGGGGATGTATTACAGGGCTTTCAGATGTATACCATAGAGATTATGGGGCATACGGATAATGTGCCCATGACCAGCGGAGCATTTCAGGATAATAACTGGCTCTCCTCGGCCAGGGCCTTGAATGCGGCGGAATACCTCATTAAGAACTGCGGAATTGATCCGGTGAAGCTTAAGTATTCCGGCCGGGGCGAGTATGATCCGGTCGCGAGCAATGCCACAGCGGAAGGACGGGCTAAGAACCGGAGAATTGAGATAAGGATTTATAACGAATACAGTGGCGAAAGGTGAATGAGACTACGATGAAGAAGAATATTTTGACGGTTATTATTATGGCAATCACGCTGATCAATACGGTTCTGCTGGCAGTAATGATTTTTACGGTTGTTCCTGCAGCCAGCAAAACTACCCGTCTGATGGACAAGGTTGCTTCCATCATAGAACTGGAATTGGAATCGCCGGATGAGAACATGAAGCTTTCGGTATCGGATATTGTAACCTATAATATTGAGGACAAGCTGACTGTAAATCTGAAGAGTGCAAGCACGGATCCCAAGGACAAGCCTCCTTATGCGGTAATGAACGTGTCCCTGTCGGTGAACAGCAAGAGCGCTGATTATGACGATCTCTTCCCCAAGCTTCAGGAGAACGAGAATGCGATCAAGGAAATCGTCCAGGAGGAATTTGCTGTCTACACCAGGGATGAGGTCTATGCCAATAAAGGCGAGATCAAGGATCGGGTGATTGATCGTATTAAGGAGCTGATGCAGTCGGATTTTGTTATCAATGTGTCATTTGGAAGTCTGGTTCTTAATTAAGGGTGGATTTCTCTCGAAATATGATGATTTTCTTGGTATTTTATGTTATGATGTTACTAGTACATTAGGGAGGAAATGACAATGGGCGACGTCCTATCCCAAAATGAGATCGACAACCTGCTGGCGGCGCTAAGCAGTGGTGAACTGGATGCGGATGATTATAAGGAATCCTCGGAAAAGCAGGTAAAGAATTATGATTTTGCCAGACCTTCCAAGTTTTCGAAGGAGCATCTTCGCACAATGAATATCATTTTTGAGCATTATGCGAGATTGCTCTCTACCAATTTACCGGCATATCTGAGAAAGAATGTGCAGGTGGAGGTAATCAATTCAGAGGCAGTCCAGTATTCGGAATTTACCAATGCATTGTCCAATCCGGTGTTGCTGGGGATTGTTGACTTTGCTCCTCTGGAGGGAAATATTATTCTGGAACTTGCGGACAATCTGGGGTATGCTATTGTGGATCGGATGTTAGGCGGAGGCGGGTATCCGCTGGAGAAGGTCCGGGATTTTTCAGAAATCGAACTGACAATTATTGAACGTATTTTTACCGTGTGTACCAATCTGCTTCGTGAGCCATGGGCAAATGTGATTCAGATCCAGCCCCGGCTGCTGCGGATTGAGACGAATTCCCAGTTTGCACAGATTATCTCCCCCAGTGAGATGATCTCTCTTGTGACCTTGAATCTGAAGATCGGCAATCTTGAAGGGATGATGAATATTTGCCTTCCCTATGTTTGTCTGGAGAAGGTTATTGATAAATTGAATACAAAGTACTGGTATTCGACGATGCAGATGGCTGACGATAAGTCCTACGAGGATATTATCGAGGTTGCCATTTCAAAAGCAAGAGTACCGATCCGTGCGGTGCTTGGCAAGAGCACGATTTCGGTAAATGACTTTATGAATATGCAGCGAGGGGATATTATCAAATTGAATTCAAAGGTGGAAGATGAATTAACCGTCTATGTGGGTAATTTAAATAAATTTACGGCACTTCCGGGCGCCTCCTCAGGCTCCTATGCGGTAAAAATTTCATCAATCAACAGAGGAGAGGAGTAACGGACTATGGATGGTATGCTGTCTCAAGAAGAGATTAATGCTTTGCTGAACGGCATAGGTACGGAAAGCTCGGACAGTACAATAACAGAGATGCTGACAGACGCGGAGAAGGATGCAATTGGAGAAATCTCCAATATCAGTATGGGAACGGCTGCAACAACGCTGTTTTCCCTGGTAAACCAGCGGGTGAATATTACAACTCCGGTAGTGGAGTATGCGACCTGGAAGAATATTGTAAACAGCTATGACCGGCCCTGTGTGTTCATTCAAATTTATTATGAGGATGGACTTGACGGCAATAATATATTGATTTTAAAAGAAAAAGATGTTAAGGTCATAACAGATTTAATGATGGGAGGGGACGGCACCAATATTGACGGTGAGCTTACCGATCTTCATTTAAGTGCAATCAGTGAGGCAATGAACCAGATGATGGGTTCTGCCGCAACCAGTATTTCTTCCATGCTGGAGAAGAGAGTTAACATCAGTCCTCCGGCAGCCGCTTTGGTGGATCTGGAGGAAAATATGAGCGGGGAGAATATTGCGGACTTCCTGAAGGGCAGTTTTGTCCGGGTTTCCTTCCATATGGAGATCGGCGATCTGGTGGACAGTGTGTTGATGCAATTATATCCCTTTGACTTTGCAAGAGATCTCTACCGGCAGTTTATAGAGGCAACCTCCATGGAACCGGACGTTCCTACCAGGCCCGCCGCAGATAATACGCCGAAGAAGCCGCAGCCTCAACCGCAGCCGGTTCAGCAGCAGCCGCAGCAGCCGCAGCCGATGCCTCAGGGCTATAGCCCTTATGCGGGAGTATCTTATCCGGGATTTCAAGGAACCCCTGGGTTTCAAGGGAATTTTGAATTTCCTGCTCAGGGAATGCCGCAGCCGATGCCTTATATGATGCCTCCGGTACAGGACGTAAATGCTTCACCGGTACAATTTGCTCCCTTTACTCCCATGGCTTCCGGTATCGTACAGCCGGAAAATATTGATCTGCTGATGGATGTGCCTCTGGAGGTAACCGTGGAGTTGGGAAGAACGAATAAATCAATTAAAGAAATACTGGACTTTACCCCCGGAACTATTATAGAATTGAATCGGTTAGCCGGTGAGCCTATTGATGTGCTTGTCAATGGGAAATTTGTTGCAAAGGGTGAAGTGGTGGTAATGGAAGAGGCCTTTGGTATCCGGGTAACAGAAATCATAAAGCAGAAATAGGAAGAAAAATTAAACACAATAAGATAGGAGAATTAACATGGCAAAGAGTATTTTAATTTGTGATGACGCGGCATTTATGAGAATGATGATCAAGGATATCCTTACCAAGAATGGTTATAGCATCGCCGGGGAGGCTGAGAACGGGATAAAAGCTGTGGATAAATACCAGGAAACCAGACCGGATCTGGTTATGATGGACATCACTATGCCGGAGATGGATGGAATACAGGCGTTAAAGAAAATTAAGGCATCTGATCCCAGTGCCAATGTTATTATGTGTTCCGCTATGGGTCAGCAGGCAATGGTTATTGAATCCATCCAGTCAGGAGCAAAGGACTTTATCGTAAAGCCTTTCCAGGCAGATCGGGTACTGGAGGCCGTGAAGAAGGCAGTGGGCTGATGGATAGCTGGATAAAGCTGGCACAACTTGAGCAGGGACAGTTGGATCTGGATCAATTGCTGGGGACTCCGACTCCGACACCGGTTGAGGGGGATTTGTCACAGGTTTTATCCGGAGCGGGCTCGGGGCACAGCTTCTGGCAGCTTGCGGGCTTGCTTCTGGCGCTGATCATTATTCTGGTGGCTGCCTATTATACTTCCAGGCTGGTGGGAGGCGTTAAGCTGGGGCAGCTTCAGAAGAGTAATTTTCAGGTGATCGATTCTTATCGGATTACACCGAATAAGATGCTGCAGATTGTCAAGATCGGGAATAAATATATTGTGATTGCCGTAGGAAAAGAGGAGATCAGCTATATTACGGAGCTGGAGGAAGCACAAGTGCTCCGGAAGGAGTTTCGTCCGGGGGAGAAGCAAAGCTTCAAACAGATATTGGACAAGCTGAAGAATAATAAAGATGCAAAGGCTGATAACCATGAAGATACATAATAGAAGCAAGGGCTTACGCTTTGGAATTGTTTTTACACTATTGATAGCAGGGGTGCTGTTTTTCTTCCAGGGGGAGAAAGCATATGCCATGACGGCACAGGATACGGTTACGGCGACGGCGGAGAGCAGCGATAATAACCTCACCGGTTCGCTGGGGCCGCTGGAGTTTACTCTGAATACGGATGAGGATGCCCAGGGACTTTCCTCGACCCTGCAGATATTGCTGGTCTTAACAGTGATCTCCCTGGCGCCCTCCATACTGATTATGGTAACCTCCTTTACCCGGATTATCGTTGTATTGCACTTCACCAGAGCAGCCCTGGGAACCCAGACCACGCCGCCCAACCAGGTGCTGGTGAGTCTTGCGCTGTTCTTAACGATGTTTATCATGAATCCTGTGTTTACCCAGATTAATGAAGAGGCTGTTAAGCCTCTGACGGCTGGAACCATTACGCGGGAAGAGGCTCTTGATGCGGGTCTGGCTCCAATCAGGAGCTTTATGATAGATCAAGTGTTGGAAAACCCCAAGGATCTGCGGTTGTTTATGGATATCGCCAAGATTGAGTCAGTGAAGACCTGGGATGATCTTCCCATTACGGTGATTATTCCGGCTTTCATCATCGGTGAGCTGCGCCGGGCTTTTATTATCGGCTTTATCATTTATATTCCCTTTATTGTAATAGATATGGTGGTTGCCTCCACCCTGATGTCCATGGGTATGATGATGCTGCCGCCGTCGATGATTTCCATGCCCTTTAAGATACTGCTGTTTGTAATTGCGGATGGCTGGAACCTGGTAATCGGCCAGCTTGTGCAGACCTTTTACCGATAAGGAGGGAAGCGGGTATGAATGAAGCTGTTATAGTTGATATTGCCAGACAGGCGGTGTATCTTGTATTGAAGTCAGCGGCTCCGATGCTTCTCACTTCTTTGGTTGTGGGGCTGGTTGTCAGTATTCTGCAGACGGTTACTTCTATTCAGGAACAAACCCTCACATTTGTTCCGAAGCTGGTTGCAGTATTTCTTGTTATCATCCTGGCGGGCAGTTGGATTTTAAATTCCCTGAAGGAATTTACAGTGGAGCTGTTCTCCAATTTTAGTTATTACATCAGCACCCTATGACCTTTACAATTGAACATTTTGAATTTTTTATTCTAATACTTGTGAGGATTACCGGTTTTCTCTTTACGGCTCCTTTTTTTTCGTTAAAAAATGTGCCGCGGAATGTTAAGGCAGGATTATCGGTTTTTATGACTGCAATTCTTTTTTACAGCGTTCCATATAGTACGCCAGAATATACAGGGGTGATCGAATTTGCAATGCTTGTTGCGAAGGAGGCTCTGGCCGGAGCTATCATGGGACTTTTTGCTAATATCGCCTATCATATCCTGGCTTTTGCAGGACAGCTGATTGATATGGAAATCGGGTTTTCCATGCTGAATGTCATGGATCCCACCACCAATGTCCAGACCACGATTACGGCCAATCTCTACGGCTATCTGGTAATACTGGTAATGATGATCACGAATCTCCACCATTATTTTCTGAGGGCAGCTATCGATTCCTTCCAGGTGATCGGGATAGGGAGGGCGGTCTTCCGCGCGGATATGTATAAGATAATGGTTCAGTTTATCGCTGAATATTTTGAGATCGGCTTTCGGATTGTACTTCCGATTTTTGCGGCAATTCTCGTGGTTAACGCGATACTGGCCATACTGGCGAAGATTGCTCCGCAGATGAATATGTTTGTCGTCGGAATGCAGCTTAAGCTTCTGGTGGGACTGCTGGTGCTGGCGATGATTATGGAGCTGGTTCCGCCGGTGGCAGATTTTATTTTTAACAAGATGAAGGAGATGCTCCTTGCTTCCATAGAGATACTGAAGTGAAAGGGGCCCGGGCAGAGATGACAGTTTCTTAAGTCCGGAAAGTCCTTTAGAGGAGGAAGCATGGGTATCAGGATGATTTCAGAAGAGGAGATGCGTTATTCCTTATACCGGATGCCTTATCGTCTGCAGTTTTTTGCAGATGATGGAGATAAGACGGAAGAGCCTACAACCAAGAAGCTGAATGACGCCAGAAAGGAAGGCCGGGTTGCCAAGAGCAAGGAGCTGGTCACATCCACGGGACTTGCCGCATTTTTTATCCTTATCAAGACCTTTGCCGGCTATTATGGAGAAAATTTTCTGAAGAGCTTTAATAAGATGTTTGGCGCCATTGACAGATTGTCCAGAGGAGAGGTGGGGATTAATACCGCCGCCAGCCTGCTGAAGGATGCCATACTGACGGTGCTTCTGACTTGTATTCCGGTATTTGCAGTTATGGTAGCGGTCTCCTTTGTGGTAGAGATCTATCAGGTGAAGTGGAAGGTATCCGGCAAATTGATACAGCCCAAATTCTCCAGAATAAACCCGGTCAGCGGCATGAAGAGGATCATTTCCAAAGAAAAGCTTCTTGAACTCCTTATTTCACTCCTTAAGATAGGAGTCATATTTTATCTGGCATATGATACGCTGAAGGACGAATGGAAGACGCTGCTCATCCTCTATGATATGAAGCTGGTACAGGCGGTTTTTCTCATCGGTAATCTGGTGCTTGATCTGGGAATCCAGATCAGTATGGTGTTCCTGGTGATCGGCTTTGCAGATCTGCTCTATCAGAAGATTAAGTTTAAGAAGGACATGAGAATGTCCAAGCAGGAAGTCAAGGATGAATATAAGAACTCAGAAGGAGATCCCCAGGTGAAGGGAAAGATCCGCGCCAAGATGCGGGAGGTTTCCCAGCGGAGAATGATGCAGGCACTGCCCACCGCCGACGTGGTTATTACCAATCCGACGCATCTGGCAGCGGCAATCAAATACGATAAGACAACCAGCGAAGCGCCGGTCCTCATCGCCAAAGGGGCGGATTATCTGGCCGAGAAAATCAAAGAGGCAGCCAGGGACCATAATATCACCATCGTTGAGAATAAGCCTCTTGCCCGTATGCTTTATTACAATGTGGAGCTTGGGGCGGAGATACCGCCGGAGCTCTATCAGATGACAGCGGAAGTTCTGGCCTATGTTTATGGGCTTAAAAATAAAAAGGCAGTAGTGTGATTAGGAGGTACTGATGAAGAAAAATGATCTGATTGTGGGAATGTTTTTATTATCCGCTTTTATATTTCTGATCATTCCAATGCCGTCCTCTGTGTTGGACATTTTATTGGCATTGAATATTTCCATTGCCATGGTGGTTTTATTCAATGCTTTGTTTACAAAGGAAGTTCTGAATATGTCGTCCTTTCCGACGATTTTGTTATTTACCACCATGTTTCGCGTTTCCCTGAACCTGTCCAGCACGAAGCTGATTCTCATGACCGGAAAGCCGGGAAATGTAATAACCACCTTCGGAGGCTTTGTCGGAGGGGGTAATATGGTAATCGGCGTTATTGTTTTCATTATCTTAATCATCGTGCAATTCATGGTAATCAATAAGGGTTCGGAGCGTGTGGCCGAGGTTACCGCGAGATTTACCCTGGACGCTATGCCCGGTAAGCAGATGGCAATTGATGCGGATCTGAATACGGGTGCGATTAATGATGCCCAGGCGAAGGAGAGGCGGGATAAAATTCAGGCGGAATCGGCTTTCTTTGGCTCCATGGACGGTGCTACCAAGTATGTTAAGGGAGACGCCATGGCAGGCCTTATTATTACCATTATTAATATGGCGGGCGGCACTGTGATGGGCGTTCTCTATATGGGAATGTCGGCGATGGATGCACTGGAGCATTTTGCAATCCTGACCATCGGCGACGGTCTTGTGAGCCAGATCCCTTCGCTGATGATTTCCCTGGCCACAGGTATTCTGGTTACCAAGGTATCCAAGGAAGCGGATTTTGGCGATTTGCTCATGGGACAGCTGTTTTCCATTCCCAAGGTGCTTTATCTGGTAGGCGGAAGCATGATAGCCTTTGGTTTCTTTACACCGCTGAGTACTTTATTATTTACGGCTTACGGCTTAATCTTTATTATCTCAGGCAGAGTGATCGCCTCCAAGGTGGAGGTGGCACAGATCGAGGAGGAGGTATCCTCGGAAGAAGCGGCGGCAAGTGAGATTCGCAGGCCGGAGAATGTGGTGTCCCTGCTGCAGGTGGATCCTATTGAGCTGGAATTCGGTTATGGTATCATCCCTCTGGCAGATACCAATCAGGGCGGAGATCTGCTTGACCGTGTGGTTCTGATCCGGAGGCAGGTGGCGTTGGAGCTGGGCTGTGTGGTACCCATGATCCGCTTAAGAGATAATATCCAGTTAAATCCCAATCAGTATATTATTAAGATTAAGGGGATTCAGGTCAGTGAGGGAGAGATTCTCTTTGACCATTATATGGCCATGAATCCCGGATATGTAGAGGAGGAGATTACCGGAATTCCTACCTTTGAACCCTCCTTTCATCTGCCGGCGCTTTGGATTACGGAGAGCCAGCGGGAGCGTGCGGAGACTCTGGGCTATACGGTGGTTGATCCGCCGTCCATTATTGCGACCCATTTGACCGAGGTGGTGCGAAGCCATATCCATGAGCTGCTTACAAGACAGGATGTTCAGAATCTGGTCAACAATCTCCAGGAGGCCAATCCGACTCTGGTTCAGGAGCTGGTTCCCAAGCTGCTTAATATCGGAGAGATCCAGAAGGTACTTCAAAATCTCCTGCACGAAGGGATTTCCATCCGGGATCTGGTTACTATCTTCGAGACCCTGGCAGACTATGCCGCTACCACCCATGACACGGATGTATTGACGGAGTATGCGCGTCAGAGCCTGAAGCGGGCGATTTCCAGCAAATATTTTACCTCTGGGGAGATGACCAGTGTGGTCACTCTGGACCCTAAGGTGGAGCAGGAAATCATGGGGTCCGTAAAGCAGTCCGAACAGGGCGCTTATCTGGCGCTGGATCCCGGAGTGACAAGGGAGATCATGGAATCGGTTCAAACAGAGGTACATAAGCTGGAGGATCTGGGTAAGAACCCTATTATCATCACCTCTCCCATCGTCAGAATGTATTTTAAACGGCTGACACAGGATTATTTTAAGGATTTAATTGTGGTATCATATAATGAGATCGATTCAAATGTTGAATTACAGTCGGTAGGGATGGTGACAGTATAGTGATTATCAAGAAATTTCAGGCGAGTACAGAAACGGAAGCAATCCTCCTTGCCAAGGAAGAGCTGGGCAAGGATGCCATTGTAATGAATATCAAAACAGTATCCCCCAGAGGAATCTATCGTCTCCTTCGCAAGCCTCTGGTAGAGGTCACGGCTGCCGTGGATGAGAATGGAGCGGGCAAGACTGAGAAGGAACGCCCTGCACCGGCTGCCGCGCTTCCCAGAAAACCGGTTTTTGCAGATATTATCTACGAGGATGAAGGAGAAAAATCGATCTATGGAGAAGGCGCTCAGGGGAGTGCTCCTTCGGCAATTGAGGTGAAGCTGAATAATCTTCAAAGCCTGCTGGAGAGACAGATCAGCGAGAAGGAAAAGCAGCCGGGGGAGAGGGAAGAGGGAAAGCCGGCAGAGACCAATAAGAATCTTGCCTGCATCCAGTTGGTTTACAACCAGCTGGTGGGTAATGAGGTGGATGAAAAGTATGCCAATCAGATTCTCAGTGAGATCGAAGGAACTTTGAATAAGGATGCTTCTGTGGATAATATTCTGGCCAGCATCTATCAGAAGATTATTTTAAAGCTGGGGCAGCCCAGGATAATCGAAGTGACGGGGAAGATACCGAAGTTCATATTCTTTATCGGTCCCACAGGAGTGGGGAAGACTACAACCATAGCTAAAATCGCCTCTAAATTCAAGGTGGACGAGAAGGCCAGGATTGCGTTTCTTACAGCGGACACTTACCGTATTGCGGCGGTGGAACAGCTTCGCACCTATGCCAATATTCTGGGAGTTCCCATCAAAGTGATTTATTCGGCGGAGGAGATGAAGCAGGCAAAGGAGGAGTTCTCCGCTTATGATCTCGTGTTTGTTGATACGGCGGGCCGTTCCCACCGGAGCAAGGAACAGAGGGACGAGATAGAGGCTCTCATCCATTCTGTTCCGGAGGAGGAGCGGGAGGTTTATCTGGTTCTCAGCGGGACTACAAAATACAGGGATCTTGTTAAAATCACAGAAGCCTATGCGGAGATTTTCAATTATCGTCTGATTTTTACGAAACTGGATGAAACCAGCAGCATCGGTAATTTGTTCAATATACGGATGCTAACGGAGGCGCCGCTGTCCTATGCAGCTTTCGGTCAGAATGTACCTGATGATATTTCAAGAGTAGATGCTCAAAATATTGCGAAGCAGCTTTTAAGGGGGCAGTAACATGGATCAGGCAGATAAGTTAAGAAGAATGGTGCAGGAACAGGCCTCCCCAAGGAATATAGCCAGAGTAATCACGATAACAAGCGGGAAGGGCGGCGTTGGAAAGTCCAGTATATCAGTGAATCTGGCAATTGCTCTGAGCAGGCTGGGCAAGCGCGTTATTGTGCTGGATGCTGATTTCGGATTGGCGAATGTGGAGGTCATGCTGGGAATCCGTCCCCGGTACAATCTGGTGGATTTGATGTACGGAGGGATGAGCATATCGGATATTATAACGGAGGGGCCGGAAGGGATTGGATTTATCTCCGGCGGATCCGGCATCCGGGAGCTGACGAATCTCACCCGGGATCAGATTCTTGTCTTAATTCAGAAATTGGTGGATCTGGATGATCATGCCGATATTATTATTGTGGATACCGGTGCGGGAATTACAGATTCTGTTCTTGAATTTGCCGGTGCCAGCTCCGAGGTGCTGCTGGTTGCGACCCCGGAACCCACATCCATTACGGACGCTTATGCCTTAATGAAGAGTCTGAACCGAAAGGCGGATATCTCGCTGCAGGATACGGTAATTAAGGTGGTGGCCAACCGTACGGACAGCTACGAGGAAGGCAAGGAATTATATCATAAGCTGAGTATTGTAGTGAAGCGGTTTCTGGACCTGAAACTGGAATATCTGGGGGCCTTGCCCCAGGAAAGCATTGTTTCCAAGGCCATAATGAAACAGAAGCCTGTCATTGAATTATTCCCGAATTCGCAGTTTGCCAGGATTATCGGCAGCTTTGCCGGAATATTGTGTGAGAATGAGAATAATAATGTACAGAACCAGAAGGGGATTGCTCAGCTGTTTGCGAATCTGCTGCGTTCCCGTATTAGAACAAAGGATAAGATACAATAAAAACCGGGGGTGTGAGATGCTTCAGGAAGTTATAGCGATAGGAGACAAAATAGATATCAGGGTGTTGGGAAAGAGCGGAAAGCCGGTGCCGATAGGCAGAACCTATGTAAGCCAGCTGATCGATATTGTGGATCAGAACGTGCTTCACATAGCTGCCCCCATGGCTTTGGGTAAAACCTTTCCTCTCCAGGTAGGAGAAAGCTACGAGCTTTGCTTTTATACGGAGAGGGGACTTTACCGGTGTAATTGCCAGGCGATCATTAATCGCAGGGATCAGAACACCATATCCACAGAGGTCAGAATAACGTCTAATCTGGAGAAGTTTCAGAGAAGACAGTATTACAGGCTGGAATGTGTGAATGAGTTTGAATACCGGAATATGACTCTGGAAGAGCAGCTGCTGAAGAAAAAGCAGGAAGAATTGGGCGACAGGGATATAGAACGCCGGGAAAAAGTCGGCTCCAGGCTGAAGAAACTGGACGTTGGCTGGAGAAAAGGCTATATGACGGATATCAGCGGCGGCGGAGCAAAGTTCAGTTCCGAAGAACAGCTCCAGGCCGGTGACAGGCTTCAGATGAAGCTGCCGTTTATCGATCAGCCGGGGCCTGGAATCATGACACTGGGAAGCAGGATTGTGGCTTCCGAGCGAAATCTCAATCGGACCGGGGTATATGAACACAGGGTACAATTTGATGACATTTCCCACAGGGAACGGGAGGCTTTAATTCGATACATATTTGAGCAGGAACGCTGGCGTATGAAGAATGAGAAGGGATAATCCCTGTGTAAGGATTGATTGAAAGCGGTTTGCCGTGATTACCATTATGGGAGGAAGATTCCATATGAAGAAAAAAGTTTTGATAATAGATGACTCTGCACTTATGAGAAGGGTGCTTTCTGATATAATTAACTCAGACGGAAGATTCCAGGTAACCGGGACTGCGGCCGATGGTCTGGAGGGATTATATCTGCTGCTGAGCAGGGCGGAGGAATTTGATGCGATTCTGCTGGACATTAATATGCCCAGGATGAGCGGGATCGAATTGCTGGAGCAGTTGAAGGAACGGGGAATTACGGCTAAAATCATTATCGTCAGCACTATTGTGCGGGAGGATGCCCAAGAGACAATCCGGGCACTGGAACTGGGAGCCTTCGATTTTGTTACAAAGCCGGAAAGCTATGTGAAGATACAGAGCAGTGCTTTCTATAGCCGTCTTCTGGAGTGCCTTGCCGCTGTCGCAGGAATGGGAGCCGGGGATAAGCCGGAGGCAGTAAAAGCCCCGGTACCGCGGCCCAAGGCGATTCCTCCTCTTCCGGCCAGAGATGCCGTTCCAAAGGCGGATGCGTTGGAAGCGAGCCTGAGAGCGGTCCGGGAAGCAGCCGGCAGGGAAGCGGCAGCCAGAGAAACGGTGATGTTCCCGGCAAAGGTGCCGCCGGAAGCTGTCCGAAGTACCGGCAAGCTGGTTGCTCTTGCGTGTTCCACCGGCGGACCGAAGGCTCTGCATACGGTGATCCCCAATCTGCCGGCTAATCTGGATGCGGCGGTGCTGGTGGTTCAGCACATGCCCGGAGGGTTTACCAAATCTCTGGCGGACAGGCTCAATGAGCTGAGCCCATTGACCGTAAAGGAGGCCGAAGACGGGGAAATCCTCACCAAGGGTACCGTGTATATTGCTAAGGGAGGATACCAGCTGCGCCTGAAGACGCTGGAGGATCATACCTGCCGTCTTTCTGTAACAAAGGAGCGGGCAAGGCACGGTTTGCAGCCCTGTGCGGATATCATGTATGAATCTCTTGTGGATTCCGAATTCGGGCAGATTGTCTGCGTTGTTCTTACGGGAATGGGCGGAGATGGAACCGCCGGAATCAAGCAGCTTGAAAGGACAAGAAATATTTACGTAATTGCTCAGAATGAAGAGACCAGCGTTGTCTATGGAATGCCGAAGGTGGTTAGGGACGCAGGACTCGTGGATGAAGTGGTTGCATTGAATGAAGTGTCCGGTGCGATCATAAAGAATGTGGGGGTGTGCTAAATGGACGTAAGTCAATATCTGGAGATATTTATCGAAGAAACGAAGGAGCATCTGCAAAGCCTGAACGAGCATCTTTTAATATTGGAGCGGGAACCGGAGAACGAAGGAACTATTAATGAGATATTCCGTGCCGCCCATTCCTTAAAGGGAATGGCAGGAACCATGGGTTATAAGAGGATGCAAAGAATGACCCATGATATGGAGAATGTATTTTCCGAGATTCGCAATGGCAGGATGAAGGTCTCCTCCGCGTTGGTGGATATTCTTTTTAAAGGGCTGGATGCCCTGGAAGGATATCTTGGCAATATCCAGGCCGAGGCCAACGAAGGGGAAGAGGATAATGAGGATATTATCAATGCCCTGAATGTGATTCTCAATGAGGGTCTGGGTAAGACATCGGCTGTCCAACAGGCCGTGCCGGAGAAGAGCGGGGCAGGAGTGCAGGCGCAGAGCATCTCCGGTGCTTCCCCTGCGGGCGGGAAGATGAAGTTTATCGGTGTTCCCATCGAGGAGCATGAGAAGAGGGCTATGGTCAAGGCCGGGATGCTGGGACTGAATGTAGTGGGACTTACGGTATACATTCAGGAATACTGTATGCTTAAAGGGGCAAGGGCCTTTATGGTGAACCGTACGCTGGAGGAGTTGGGAGAGATTATTAAATTGAATCCCAGCGCCCAGGACCTGGAGGATGAAAAATATGATTTTGATTATTCTGCCTTTGTAATAACAAAGGAGACGCCGGAGAAGCTGGCCCAGGCCGCGTCCGGTGTATCCGAGATCAAGGAGGTAGTGTCCGGCTATGTCCGCCTGCCCGATCATGAGGTGGCGGCCCTTACGCAGGAGCTGAAGCAGGAAGAGCTTGCTGCAACCCAGCCTAAGCAGCCGGCTAGGGATGCCGGATCGCTGAAGGCAGGAAGCGGCACTGCCAAGCAGACGGCAAAGCCGGTTGCCAACCGGTCCGTGCGTGTGGATATTGACAAACTGGACGTACTTATGAATCTGGTCAGCGAGCTGATTATTGCCAAGAACGGTCTGATCTCCATCAGCAGCGGCAGGGAAATCATGGCTGACAGCAGTTTTCACGAGCAGATCGAATATCTGGAGCGTGTTACCACAAGCCTTCATGAATCGGTAATGAAGACCAGAATGGTGCCTATTGAAAGTGTGGTGAACCGTTTCCCCAGAATGATCCGTGACCTGTCCAAGAACCTGGGCAAGGAGATGGAGCTGTACATGACCGGTGAAGAAACAGAGCTGGATCGTACCGTAATTGACGAGATCGGTGATCCTCTGATGCATCTGCTGCGGAATGCCGCGGATCATGGTCTGGAGAGCAATGAGGAAAGAAGCAGGAAGGGCAAGAATCCCGTTGGTTCCATTTATCTGGATGCCTATCAGGACGGCAACAATGTAGTGATCGAGGTAAGGGATGACGGCGGCGGCATTAATACGGAGAGGATCCGGCAAAAGGCAATCGAGAAGGGAACCCTTTCGGAGGAACAGGCCAAGGGTATGACGGATAAGGATATTATTGATATTCTCTTCCGGCCCAGCTTCTCCACTGCGGAAAAGGTTACGGATGTTTCCGGCCGCGGAGTAGGTCTCGATGTAGTTAAGACGAAGATAGAGGCTCTTGGCGGTGAGATCGAGGCGAAGACGCGTCTTGGCGAAGGCTCCAATTTCATCATTCGGCTGCCCCTTACCCTGGCGATTATCCAATCCCTGATGGTAATCATCGGAGGCGAGAAATATGCGCTTCCCTTGGGCAGTATTCAGACGGTGGAGAATATTCCGGTAGCGGAGGTAAAGACAATCCAGGGTAAAGAGGTCATTAATCTAAGAGGGGCAGTTGTGCCGGTCATCCGCCTGGGTAATCTTTTGAACTGCCGGAAGCCGGAGGAGATGGTGGAAGAGCTGCTGGTGGTCATTGTCAAGAAGGGAGAACGCCTGGCCGGAATGGTAGTGGACGAATTGATGGGACAGCAGGAAATTGTAATCAAGTCTATTGGAAAATACATCAAGAGTCATAAGATTATCAGCGGCGCTACCATTCTTGGCAACGGTGAGGTGGCTTTAATTCTTGATGTTAACTCCCTGGTATAGAAGCAGAGCTGAGTTGGTTTTAAACATTTCAATATAATCTATGATTATGAGCTGCCTGACGGCAGTATGGAGGTTGCTATGGCTACGGATATGAAACAGTTTATCATTGCATATCTGGATAAGGATCAGTATGGTATTGATATCAACTATATCGACAATATTATCGTTATGCAGAGTATTACCAGAATTCCCAAGGCCCAGAGCTGGTTCCAGGGAGTGATTAACCTGAGAGGGGAGATCGTCCCGGTGATGAGTCTGTGCAAAAGACTGGGAAAGGAGGAAACACCCTGTACCTCCAGTTCCAGAATTATCATTGTCCGTCCTGACAGTCAGGCGGCGCCGGTGGGAATTATTGTGGATTCCGTCAAAGAGGTAATCACGCTGGAACCTGGTGCAATTGAGAAAATAAATTATGAGGAACAGGATGAAAAGGCTAATTACAGCATCGGCATCGGCAAATATGGTGCGGAGCTGGTTAATCTTTTGAATATTCCCAATATTGTAATTGAAAAGGATGGTAACGCAAGGAAGGAATAGGCTACATAGAAGGAGGTGCAGGCACGGTGTCCCGTTTGGATATTAATCAAATCGATAATATGCAATACGACGTACTGAGAGAGATCGGCAATATAGGAGCAGGGAATGCCACAACAGCCCTCTCACAACTGATAAATTCAAAAATTGATATGAAGGTACCCAAGGTTGACTTATTGGAGTTCAAGGAGCTGTCGGAGATTGTCGGCGGTGCGGAGAATCTGGTTGCAGGCATTTTGTTTACCCTGGAGGGCCAGATTCAGGGGATGATGATGTTTATGCTGGATCTGCCGGCATCAAAGCATCTGGTGACTTCTCTCATGGGCAATACGGAGGATCATTCTGAGGAATTCAGTGAAATGGAATTGTCGGCACTGAACGAGATTGGGAATATTATTGCCGGCGCTTACCTGTCCTCGCTCTCGACTTTGACAAACATCGTTATTACTGCCAGTATACCCTACCTGGCAATTGACATGGCCGGTGCAATCTTAAGCGTGCCCGCCATTGAGTTTGGTAAAATCGGGGATAAGGCATTGCTGATTGAGACGGAATTTGTAGATGACGATAAGGCAGTAAATGGATTTTTTATATTAATTCCGACGATTGATTCATATGGAGTAATTCTATCTTCCCTGGGGTTATAAGGTGAGTTCATGAACGAAATGATAAAGGTAGGGATGGCAGATTTAAACGTATGTATCTCACCCAATGCAATTACAACATTAGGTTTAGGTTCCTGCGTAGGCATTGTACTATATGATCCGGTGAAGAAAATAGCCGGAATGGTACATATCATGCTTCCTGACAGTACAAAGATATTAAATAATGAAAATAAAGCCAAATTTGCCGATACCGGAATTGATCTGCTGATTAAGCGCATGGCGGAGATTGGAGCGGACCGGAGGGTTTTGATTGCCAAGATTGCAGGCGGAGCCCAGATGTTTGCTTTTGGAAGCAACAATGACATGATGCGGATTGGCGACCGGAACGTGGAGGCCACCAAACTGAAGCTGGGCCAGCTTGGAATCAGAATTATGGCAGAGGATACCGGAGCCAATTATGGCCGGACAATTGAATTCTATCCGGAGACGGGAGCGCTTCTGATTAAGTCGGTAGGTAAGGACAAGAAAGTTCTTTAGGACAAGAAAGTCCTTTAGGAGAAGGAAATCCTTTAGGGAAAATAATATTTTAGGAAAATGGCGGGTGATACGATGAAGGAAAGATACATTCCGGCTCTCATAATGCTGATTGCCGGTGCCATAACCAGCATCCTCAACATTGTAAATAAGGTGGAGACAGCAGAAGGCTTAAAAAGGCTGCTCCTGGTGCTGTTTTTATTTTATATTGCAGGTTTAGTTGTAAAGGCCATCATCGTAAAGACGGTCATCAATGCTCCCGGAAAGGAAGAAGCCGCTACCGAGGCTGCCGAAGGGGAAGAGGAAGGAAGCGAAGACGGAGAAAGGAATCAGCCGGCGAAGGTACAACAGGGAGGACAAAGGAATTAACCAACGAATTCCTTGAACATAGTTCTGCATAATACGTAAGAACAGTTTTTGGAGGTACAATGAACGCGGAAGGGAAACAAAAACTATGGGAAGCTTATGCGGAGAAAAGAACCCCTGAGCTTCAGGAGAAGATTATAATTGAATATGCGGGCCTCGTAAAGCTGGTTGCCGGACGTCTCAGCATGTATCTGGGATATAATGTGGAATATGACGATCTGGTTGGATACGGAACCTTCGGGTTAATTGATGCGGTGGACAAGTTTGATCCTGCCAAGGGAGTAAAATTTGAGACCTATGCTTCCCTGCGGATTCGCGGTGCGATTCTGGATCAGATCAGAAAAATGGATTGGATTCCAAGGAGCATTCGTCAGAAGCAGAGAAGAATTGACGTGGCTTACCAGAGCCTGGAGCAGAAATATGGGCGGATGGCCAGTGACGAAGAAATTGCCGCCGAGTTGGAGATATCGGTGGATGAATTTGAGAACTGGCAGAATCAGACCAAGGTGACCAATGTGATTTCTCTGGATGAATTTATGGAGCAGGGATCGGAGGCCAGAGTAGAGCAGAATCTCACGGCGGAGTTTGATCAGCCGGATAAAATTGTGGAGAAACAGGCGCTGAAGGAGCTGCTGGTCAAAACCCTTGAGACCTTGACAGAGAAGGAGAAAAAGGTCATCGTTCTCTATTACTATGAGGAACTGACCTTGAAGGAGATCAGCCGGATCCTGGAGGTATCCGAGTCCCGGATATCCCAGTTGCATACGAAGGCACTGCAGAAGATGAAGCTGCGTCTGGGAAGCAATATAGAGGTTTTTAACGGATTTTAAAAGGAGTTAAGTTAACAGGCAGCGGATTGATGATACAATTTGCTGTGCAAAGATTGTGCCGGCATCCGGATTCACGGAGTCCCGGCAGAATGGAGAGTGGAATGGACAGTAGGAATGGTTTCTTTCAGATTGTGGTAAAGCAGGATGGAACATATTTAAAGCTATATGCTGCCGAACAAGGCGGAGAGGCTGTTTCTTACGAGGAAATCAGTAAATACCTTATGGACAGGAACATCTTTGAATATGACAAGCTTGCGATCGGACGGGCTCTGACGGCGAATGAGGAGGATGAAGTGAGGATTGCCGAGGCGCTGACAATCATCCTTGACGAGACGGTTCGTGTGACTATCTCGGAAGACCGGATGTACGCCGTGGCGAGATTCTATCCTCCCTCGGACGGAGGAAAGCTGATGGAAAAAGATGATATTGTCTCTATGCTGGTAAGGTCAGGTGTCAAATACGGACTGAACGAGGAGGCTATTGAAAATTATCTGAAGGACCGGCGGTATTGTACGAATTATATCCTTGCAAGGGCGACTCTTCCGGTACAAGGGCATGATGCAGCAATTACATATCATTTTAATACGAATCTGACCCAGAAGCCGAAGAGAAATGAAGACGGATCAGTTGATTTTCATCAGCTGGATCTCATTAGCCATTGCAGTAAGAATCAGCTGCTGGCAACGCTGAATCCCATGGATCCGGGAAAGCCGGGTATTGATGTCTGCGGTACGGTGCTTCGTCCGAATAAGGTGACGAACAGAGTGCTTCGTCATGGCAAAAATGTTTTTCTGTCCGAGGATGGATTAAAAATGTATTCCAAGGTAGACGGGCATGTCAGCCTGGTGGACGGCAGGGTGTTTGTGTCGGACAGCCTTGAGGTGGCGGCTGACGTGGATGCCTCTACGGGAGATATTGACTATGAGGGCAATGTTATAGTGAAAGGGAATGTCATCACCGGTTTTTCCATAAGAGCCAAGGGAAATGTAGAGGTGAATGGCGTTGTTGAGGGAGCCTATATCGAAGCAGGGGGACAGATCGTTCTCAAGCGCGGTATGCAGGGCATGAATAAGGGTGTTCTGCGGGCTAATGGTAATATTATTACTAAATTTATCGAAAATGCGGAAGTAGTGGCCGGGGGCTATGTTTCAACGGAATCGATTCTTCACAGCAAGGTATCTGCCAAGGGAGATGTGATGGTAGGCGGTAAGAGAGGCTTTGTCACAGGCGGTGAGATTCGTTCCGCTACGATGATTTCTGTTAAGACAGCCGGTTCCCAGATGGGAACATCCACCCTGCTGGAGGTTGGAATAGAGCCGAAGATATTGGAGGAATTTCGTTTACTTGAGAAAAAGATCGCATCCATGATGGCGGATAAGGAGAGGCTGGCCCAGGCTTTGGTCATGTTTCGCAAGAGGATTTCCTCAGGTGCCCAGCTTACAGAGGATAAGAGAGAGTATCTGAAGCAGGTGACTCAGAATAATATTCTGCTGGAGATGCAGATCAAGGAAGCCAGAAAACGTTATGAGGATTTGAAGATTGACGTTGACAGCAATACATCGGGTGTTATTAAGATATCCGATATTGTCTATCCCGGAACAAAGATTGTAATAGCGAATGTGATGTATTTTATTCGGGAAGAGACACATCACAGCAAATTTGTAAGAGACAGGGCTGATATTAAAGTGATTCCGCTGATGTGAGGAACGGAGGGAGCATATGCAGGTAGGACCGCTGGAACCAATCAGGGCACAGGAAGCCACACAAATCAAACACATGGATACTCAGCGTGCTCAGCATAATCAGGATCAGCTGGGCCGGAATTTTCAGAATATGGTTCAAGCAGAGCAGAGGAAGCCGGTGGAAGCATCCAAGAGCGAGCAGAAGGAATATCGTTATGATGCGAAGGAAAAGGGAAATAACCAGTATCAGGGATCGGGTAAAAATAGACAGAAGAAAGAAAAAGCAAAAGAGCAGTCAGAGCCGGTGAAGAAGATCCCTCATAACGGCCGCTTTGATATGCGGGTTTAGTTTTGCGGAGGTAATTATGAATCCAATTGATATAGTGCTGATTGTCGCGGGCATCCTGGTTATTATTATCAGCTGTGTTCTGGTGGATCGTTCTCAGACGGCACAGAAGCAAATGCTGGGGAAGAGCATCGCTTCCATAGAGGAGACGCTGACACAGGAGGACAGAAAGCAGCTGCTTAAACAGGTGGAAGCACTTCTGGCCCAGGTTCAGGAAGAGGCCATCCTGCGTACGGATCACGCCCTAAGCAAGTTATCAAATGAAAAAATTATGGCTGTGAGTGATTTTTCTGACCAGCTTCTTGAGAAAATCAGGCAAAATCATGAAGAAGTGGTATTTCTTTATAATATGTTGAATGATAAGGAAAAGGAATTAAAATCAATTGTGAGCGAACATCTCAAAACAACGGCGGAAGTAAAGCCGCAGGTATCAGAGAAGGGGGCAGTCCAGACCCAGGCAGCAGGAGGCGGACAGGGTGAAAAAGCACCTGCGGCAGTGGTTCAGGAACTGCAGGAGCTTTCTCAAACGGAGGGGATGGTCTCCAATAATAACACACAGATTTTAGAACTATATTCCCGTGGAAAATCGATTGTGGAGATATCGAGGATATTAGATCTCGGTCAGGGAGAAGTAAAGCTGGTGATTGATTTATTCAAGGGAAAGAAGTAATCTGAAAGGCCGGTAGATACAATGAAATTAAAATATTATATGCGGGGTCTGGGTATTGGAATTGTTCTTACCACTCTGATCCTGGCAATAGCCAGGCCGAAGGAAGAGTTGACGGATCAGGAGATTGTGCGGCGGGCCAAAGCCCTGGGCATGGGATATGGCTCGGATGAGTTGAATTCAGAGAAAAATCAGGTTCTTAATGGGATACTGGATAATGGAGAAGATTCTCAGGAACCGGGAGCGGATACAGCGCCCGGGGAGGGGACTGATCCGGAAGCGGGAACAAAACAGGAAGCTGATGGGAATATATCAGAATCCGGGGAGGACACAGAGACTGGAACGAATATAGGACCGGAAGAGGAAACAGGGACCGAGGCGAATATAGTATCTGGGGAGGACACGGAGACAGGGACGAGTACAGAACCTGGGGAGAACACGGAGACCGGAACGAATACAATACCTGGGGAAGAAGCAGAAGCCGGAGAGGAAGCAACGCCGGAAGTGACGTCAGAACAGGATCCTTCGGAGGGATTGAATCCGGCAGAAGAGCTGATTACCTTTACGGTAGTAAGGGGAATGTATTCCGGAGAAGTGTCGAAGGTACTGGAAGAGGCGGGACTGATCCAGGATGCAAAGGATTTCAACCAGTATATTATAAAAAAAGGGAAGGCCAGTGTGATTCGAGTGGGAAGCTTTACCCTGCCTATGGGTGCGACCTATGATGAAATTATAAAAGAAATCACAGAATAAAACAGTTCGATCCGGTATTTGACCGGAAGGCTGTAATAAAACGGCCGGAAAAATAACAGATACCGCTGCATGAGCCATGTGGCGGTATTTTATTACTGTTTTGGTCAGATTGCTGTATATTTTACATTATTTTATTGATAATCATGAAAATAACAACTTCTGAGGGGAAGTAATAGACGAAGGAAGGGAGCCTGTGATATGATAATTCTCAGACAGCAGGAGAATGTAATTTCGGAAGGGGAGTATCTATTGCAAAGCACAACCAGTTCACCATCCCATATATTAAAGACTTATTTTGGCTACGACAGTTTTCGTGAAGGACAGGAGAAATTAATCAATAGCATTCTGTCCGGAAAAGATGTATTGGGGATAATGCCCACAGGTGCCGGCAAATCCATCTGTTACCAGATACCGGCACTGGCCATGGGAGGTATCACATTGATCATATCCCCGTTGATTTCCTTAATGAAGGACCAGGTGGCGGCGCTTAACCAGGCGGGAATTCACGCCGCATATATCAACAGTGCGCTTTCTGCCAGGCAGGTTACGCTTGCCCTGCAATATGCCAGACAGGGGAAATATCAGTTGATTTATGCGGCTCCGGAGCGGTTGGAGACAGAGGAATTCCTCGAATTTGCCCTGCAGTCCGATATCAGGATGGTTACGGTGGATGAGGCCCATTGCATTTCCCAGTGGGGACAGGATTTCAGACCCAGCTATCTGAAGATTGTCCGGTTTATTCAGGAACTGCCCAGGCGGCCTGTGATCAGCGCCTTTACAGCGACAGCGACGAAAGAGGTTATGGAAGATATATGCTGTGTTCTCCGGCTGGACGAGCCGGTGGTGGAAGTTACCGGGTATGATAGAAAGAATCTGTATTTTGAGGTGCGCAGCCCGCAGGATAAGAATGCGGAGACGGTGAGCTACGTCAAGGAGCACAAAACCCAGTGCGGCATTATCTACTGCGCCACCCGCAAGGGAGTGGATGAATTGCAGGAATTGCTGGCGGGACACGGAATCGATGCGGCAAAATATCATGCCGGTATGAATGATGCCCAACGCAATGACAACCAGGAGGATTTTATTTATGACAGAAAGACAGTGATGGTTGCCACTAATGCATTTGGTATGGGAATTGATAAATCCAATGTGAGATACGTGCTTCACTATAATATGCCGAAGAACATGGAGGGCTATTATCAGGAGGCGGGAAGAGCAGGCCGCGATGGGGAGGCAGCCGAGTGTATCCTGCTTTACGGTGCAAGAGATGTGCGAATCAATCAATTTCTGATAGAGAACAGCAATGATAGTGATGAGATGAGCGAGGCTCAGAGGGAGCTGATTCGGGAGCGTGATGAAGAACGGCTGAAGGAAATGACTTATTACTGCTTTACCAGGGATTGTTTAAGAGAATACATATTAAGATATTTTGGAGAATATGGGGTTCCTTGCTGTAATAATTGTTCCAACTGTCTTTCGGAATTTGATGAACTGGATGTTACGGAGGCAGGCAAGGATATTATCGGCTGTGTGAGAGAAAGCGGCCAACGTTTTGGCATGAATGTAATTATCGCCACTTTACAGGGACGGAAGACAGCGAAGCTCACGGTAAATCATATGGTGGATAACGGCTTCTATGGGAAGCGAGCCTCTGATATCGAGGCATTTCTCAGGCATGTGGCCAATAAGCTGATCGTTGATGGTTTCCTGTATCTTAGTAATGATAAATATGCCATTGTCCGGGCGGACCGTTCTGCGGCTTCCATTCTCAAGGGCGAAGCCCGGATTATAATGAAGCTTCCCAGGACGAATATTCTATCTGAAAAAGCCATCTCTGAGAATATGCCGAATCAGAGATCGAAAGAGGGGAAAAACCTGCGCCGGTCTGAGCTGCTTACTTCAAAGGGTCTGGAACTGTTCGAACGGCTTCGTCAGGTAAGAACCCAGTTGGCAAGAGAAGAAGGAATACCGCCCTATATTATATTCTCTGATAAAACTCTGACCGATCTATGCGTAAAGGTACCGTTGACAAAGGGGGATATGTTAATGGTGAATGGGATCGGAGAACATAAATTTGGAAAATACGGGCAGACTTTTATAGATGCTATTCTTGATTTCACTCATGGGAACCGGGACGGTACGTGCTATGAACCGGTTCATGAGGAGCTGCCAGCCAAGGCCGGAATGCAATCTCAGCCGAAGAAGGCAGAATTCTACCTGACAGAAACCATGAGGCAGGGGGTAAAAGCCCTGGGAAACGTCACAATGAGCCAATTTGTAGAGAGCATGAATGAGCTTCGTGATGAGAAGAGGATGAAACGTCTGACGGCGGTATATCTGACAACGAAGCTTAAGGAAGAGGGATACCTGACAGGGCAGTTTTGCCGGCAGATTGGACGCAATACGACGGTTCCGTCGGAAGAAGGAGTACGTCATGGTATATTATTAGAAAAGAGAATTAGTGAGAAGGGTAATGAATATGAGCTTGCGGTATATACAAAAGAAGCCCATATGCTTCTTTTATCATTGCTGCCTCAGGAGGAGAATGGTTTTTTCACAGGCGATATCAGTAACAAGTAAGTTGTAGATTTTTTGTTTCGATCTTTGACATCAAAAAACACTTGTCATGAAGGAAATATTGTGATATACTTTTGAGGTCAAATTGCACGCATATGGATTCACTGGGCATGGTGCCTGAAGTTTCAGGTCTGTCAGGGATAGGATATATGCGGAAGAAAACAACCAAATGGAGGTATATTATGAGCGTTATTTCAATGAAGCAGTTATTGGAAGCTGGTGTACATTTTGGTCACCAGACAAGAAGATGGAACCCCAAGATGGCGGAGTACATCTACACTGAGAGAAATGGTATCTACATTATCGATCTGCAGAAGTCTGTTGGTAAGGTAGACGAGGCTTACACCGCAATCAAGAACATTGTTGCAGAAGGCGGCGCGATTCTTTTTGTAGGCACGAAGAAGCAGGCGCAGGATGCGATTAAGTCCGAAGCGGAGCGTTGCGGTATGTACTACGTAAATGAGAGATGGCTGGGCGGTATGTTGACCAACTTCAAGACCATCCGCAGCAGAGTTGAGAGATTAAGAGAGATCGAAAGAATGTCTGAGGATGGTACTTTTGATGTTCTTCCTAAAAAAGAAGTAATCCAGATCAAAAAAGAATGGGAAAAGCTGGAGAAGAACCTTGGCGGTATTAAGAATATGAAGAGAATTCCGGATGCGATCTTTGTAGTAGATCCCAAGAAGGAAAGAATCTGCATCCAGGAAGCACATAACCTTGGAATACCGTTGATTGGTATTGCTGATACTAATTGTGATCCTGAAGAATTAGATTATGTAATTCCCGGCAATGACGATGCCATCAGAGCGGTTAAATTAATTGTTTCCAAGATGGCCGATGCTGTTATTGAGGCAAATCAGGGAGTTCAGCTAACCGATGGATCCGACGGCAGCAGTGATGAAGCAGAAGTTCTTCTGGATGAGGCTGTTTCTGAATAAGCAGTTTATAGAATCGAATAGATGGAGGAAGATACGATGGAAGTTACCGCTAATATGGTGAAAGAGTTAAGAGAAATGACTGGAGCCGGTATGATGGACTGCAAGAAGGCTCTTGCAGCTACCGAGGGCGATATGGATAAAGCAGTGGAGTTCTTAAGAGAGAAGGGACTTGCTGCAGCTGAAAAGAAGGCTGGCAGAATTGCGGCAGAGGGTATTGTTGATACCTGTATTATTGCAAACGGCAAGGTTGCCTCCATTGTGGAAGTCAACAGCGAGACCGACTTTGTGGCAAAGAATGAGAAGTTCAGGGATTTCGTTGCAGCAGTTGCAAAGCAGGCTGCTGAAACAGAGGCTGCTGATCTGGAAGCATTTCTTGCAGAGAAGTGGGCGCTGGAGCCTGCTAAGACGGTGAAGGAAGAATTATCTTCCATGATTTCCATTATCGGTGAGAATATGAACATCAGAAGATATGAGAAGATCACAGCCGAGAACGGCTTTGTGGTATCCTATATCCATGGCGGCGGCAGAATCGGTATCCTGGTTGATGTGGATTGTGCCGTGAACAATGACGAGGTTCAGGAGGCTGCAAAGAATGTGGCAATGCAGATCGCCGCTATGTCTCCCAAGTATGTAACCCAGGCTGAGATTTCCGCTGATTTCATCGCTCATGAGAAAGAAATCTTAAAGGCTCAGATTATGAACGATCCTTCCAATTCCAAGAAGCCGGAGAACATCATCGAGAAGATGCTGGAAGGCCGTCTTAATAAGGAATTAAAGGAATTCTGCCTGGTTGACCAGGCCTATGTTAAGGATGGCGACATGAGCGTTGGCCAGTACCTTGCCAGCGTGTCCAAGCAGGTTGGCTCTGATGTTACTGTGAAGCGGTTCGTTCGCTTTGAGACCGGCGAGGGCCTTGAGAAGAAGAGTGAAAACTTCGCAGAGGAAGTTGCTAAGCAGATGGGCAACTAGTCAAGATGTAGAAGCAACTTCCTCTTGGAAGCTTGCTAAGCAAATGGGCAACTAGTCAAGATGTAGAAGCAACTTCCTCTTGGAAGCTTGCTAAGCAGATGGGCAATTAATTTCATAATTTTTATATAGTGCTAAACCGCCGAAAACCCAGTGTTTCCGGCGGTTTTCTTGCGTTTTGAGGGTATCGTAAAATACCGCAGGTTTTTGGGGGAAAGTTGGTAAAAAGTTGGTACGAAAGTTGGTAAAATCCCGTACCAACTTTGACTCGGCAAAGTTTGCATCTTTCTTTTCGCTTTACATAAACTTAACTACTCAATTATATTTAGAAAGAAAGTTCTTTAAAATTGTTAATAAAGGAGATATAATGTAAGAAGATGGAGCGACTTAAATATAAAGATGTCGAAAGAAGCTCGATGAAGATGAGATTGTAAATAAATATTGCCCGAAAAAGAATGATTACTTTGTATATAATAATGAAAAGGAGTAATAGTATGGGAAAAGCGTATGAATTTTATAAACACAACCATCCTGACCAGTTCTCAGACTCCGAGATAATACGTGCTGCAAAGTTGGATAAGACTTTTTTGGATTATTATCTAAATACACTGACCAGCCGCGGTGAGGAAAAGAAATTTGAAGTCTTTTGCCGACGCATTGCAGAAAAAGAAATCTGTCCCAATCTGATCCCGCAAACGGGTCCCACAGCTATTCAAGAGAGGTGGACTTTTGCATTTAGTGCAAAGCAAGAATGGAAGTCAAAACTTTATTCTGATATAGAAAAAATAACTGAAGTTAATTGTCAACCAGGACGTGGTTATACAAAAATATATTTTATGAGTAATCAATTTATTTCTGATAGAAATCGAGCTAAAGCTGAAGATGACTTACGGCAAAAATATAATATGGATGTCAGATTCTTTTGTTGATGAAATAAAGAAAGGACCGGGTGACTATACAAAGGAGCTTAGGCGAAATGAAATAGAAAATACATTGATGAACTATGATCCTGCTTTACCCAAAGCATCGATGATACCTTTAGCCCTAGAGGCCTGCTACATTAGCATATTTCATAAAAATATGTTCGAATAAATAGAAGAGCAATGTGTTGCCAATATCTAGAGATAAAAAAATATGTAAAGAATTTGTCGGGAAGTTTAACAGCGGGTTGTATAAAGCGTTATTAGCAGAATAAACATTTAATATGACTTATGGTTTGCAGAACCAGGTTCAGTTCTGATGAAAGGGGAAGTCAACACCGTTTTTTATTTTGAAACAGCCTTTGAAGGGAAGCGTCATCCTCACTATGGCCGTTTTCTCCGACTTATGCCTGACCAGTTGGTTGAACTTACATGGCTGACGGGTGCTGACGGAACCAAAGGCGCTGAAACGGTTGTGACTGTGGAATTAAAAAAAGTTGAGAATGGAACAATATTACGATTAAATCATGCAGGGTTTCCAGATGAAGAATCGAGGGACAAGCATGAACAGGCATGGCCGCTGGTTCTTGCCCAACTGGAGGATAGGTTGAAAAGTATTACAATATAGAAAACAAGAAAAGGAGCACAAAAATATGGGTAAGGTATCCGGCCTTCTTCGCATGGATTTTGAACATGGCTTTCGGAAATGCCCCATTTTTCTGCGGCATCTTTCAGTGTAATGTAATCCATGAGAATACTTCCAAAGTTGACCTTATTATATACACTTAGACGAATAATATCAAGCTGAGCAATTCCCTTACCACTCTTTTCCGGATCTGGGAAATAAGAGATTTCTATTCTTAGAGCTTACTTTCCACTTGTGAATGGATAAGCTGTGGCTCACGGAATGAAAACATAATTTTGAGGAGTTCACGGCAATCCCGTCCTTTGGTGAAACAAAGTATGAAGCGCAGAAGGCAAACAAGAAAAGCTTAAAAAAGTCATTATACATATGATATTATTTCGCACTCAGTCATTGAATGCTATCATTTTGAATTAAGAGAAATAGCAAAGTACCTTTTTAAGCAACCTCAGACTGTAGACAAAATCAATTTTAAAAGGAACAACGTTGAATATATTTGTATAAATATTTGATGCTATTTTTTTATGTACTATGATATAATTAAACAAATCCGAATTTGAAGAACTAAGCGAGAGGTATATTATGGAGATACAAATTGTCTTTGAAACTCATTCTTTAAGCGAAGATAACGAAAAAGGAATTGCAACCGGCTGGCAAGATGGACAGCTCTCAGAACGAGGGCGGTCACTCGCTGCTGAGTTAGGGGCACGTCGGCGTCACGATGGAATCAAAGCTGTTTTTACATCGGATCTTGGACGTGCTGTGGAAACAGCCAAGATTGCTTTTGCCCAAACACCCATCCCCATCTTTTTAGACTGGCGCCTGCGTGAGTGCAACTACGGTACATTAAATGGACAAAAAGCAGAAGATCTGCATCGTGAGCGTTGGCATTTTCTTGACACACCATATCCTAACGGGGAAAGTTGGCGGCAAGCGATTGCACGTGTCGGATGTTTTCTTCCTGATTTATTTTTCCGATGGGAGGGAGCACGTGTGCTAATTATTGGACATGTTGCAACCCGATGGGCTTTTGACCATTTACTCAACGGCATATCCTTAGAGGACCTGATTACAGCCCAGTTTGATTGGCGCGAGGGTTGGGAATACATATTGCATAAATAATCTGCAATGTGCAGTAATATTAAGATCATAGTATCATTATGGATATAATACAACAGGCAGGCCATCGCGCAGCGATTTTGTTCAACTCGAATTTATAGGGGGAGTATAATGCGAACTGATATTATAGATTATTTGAAAAATGAAGTGTATTTAAAAAGTCAAAAGCCTGAAAATAAATTTGGTATAGGATGTTATTACCATATTGAGGCAGTTGTTAAAAATGCAGAGCTGCTTGCAGATAAATATGGTGCAGATAAAGAGATAGTAATAATAGCAGCATGGCTTCACGATATTGCTTCTATAAGTGATTATAACCTTTACGAACTTCATCATATACATGGGGCTAGAATGGCGGGCGAGATATTAACCAAATTTGGATATGAAAAGGATAAAATTGCACTCGTTCAAGAATGTATCAGAAATCATAGAGGCAGTGTAGATAGTAGTAAAGATTCTTTAGAAGAATTGTGTGTTGCAGATGCTGATGCAATTTCGCATTTTGATAATATTCCAAGCTTATTATATTTGGCATATGTCAACAAAAATATGAAAATTGAAGATGGTAAGATATTCGTCAAAAATAAACTAGAAAGAAGTTTTCAAAAGCTTTCAGAAGAGAGTAAAGGTTATTATACGAATAAATATCGGAAAGCTATGCTTTTTTTAGGATGATAATCATAAATTCCAATTTGAAAGAAGGTAAACTACCGTGAAATATTTGATTTTTATCAGGAAGTGAGTAAAATAAGGATATAATGATGTCAACACAGTCTTGATGTTTTTGCAAATTTATATTAAAATTTTACATATTAGTAATTATTGGTTCAAAGGAGAAAACAGATATGTTTGTTCTTTAGATTTGACCTGAATATATACATCGTTTACACTTGCTGCCGATGTTTGACTATGTATATGTGTTTCGCAATGGCAAAATGGTAGAGAGCGGAACATTTCAAGGCTTGGTTCGTTCAGACGGCGAATTAGCAAGGCTTTGGTCACTATATGATACCACTCAGTAACAAAAAACTGAATTTTCTGAGTAATTGCAAGGGGCTGTTGCAAAAATAGAGGAATAATCTATTGGAGCAGCAGCTCCTTTTTTCATGCTCAAAACAGAAAAGGGGATGCCGTAAAATGAATTTTTACTATAATATGTAGCGCAAAGTGCGGTGCTCTTTGTTATAAATTGCAGATAATTTTATCCGATGCGGACATACTAATGAGGAGGGAACATAAAACCGGGATAAGAAGAAGCTTTCGATGCGCAAAATCACACGTGAGATTGGAGATAAAAATGAAAGCGATTGTCTATGAAGGAATGAATAACGTTAAGGTTGAGCAGGTGTGCGATCCAAAGCTGGAAAAGCACGACGACATTATTGTAAAGGTCACTTCTACAGCCATTTGCGGATCGGATCTGCATCTGGTTCACGGATTTGTCCCCAATCTAAGAAAAGGAATACCCCTTGGCCATGAAGCTATGGGAATTGTAATGGAAGCCGGAAAGGATGTCACAAGGGTAAAGCCCGGTGACCGGGCCATTATCCCCTTTCCTGTTGCATGCGGCCACTGCTCGTATTGCGACAGCGGGCTATTCAGTCAATGCGATAATTCCAATGAGCACGGCGAAGTCGGCGGCCTGTTCGGATATGGGGATGATTTTGGCGGATATGCAGGCGGGCAAGCGGAATACCTGCGTGTTCCCTATGCAAATGTTGGGCCGGTCCGAGTGCCGGAGGATCTTACGGATGAACAGGCGCTCTTTCTCACCGATATACTGCCAACTTCTTATTGGGGAGCTTCCATCAGCCAAATAAAGCCCGGTGATACCGTTATCGTGTTAGGCTGCGGCCCCGTGGGACTGTTAACGCAAAAATGGGCGGCATATATGGGGGCCGGCAGGATTTATGCGGTTGACTGTGTTGACTATAGATTAAAGCATGCCCAAAGGCATAACGGCGTTGAGACGGTCCATTTGGAAATGCAGGAGGACATCGGTGCATACCTCAAAGAGCTGACTCACGGGGGTGCAGATTGTGTCATTGATTGTGTGGGACTTGACGGTAAAGCCTCCGTTCTGGAGAAAATCGAATCCGCCCTCAAGCTGCAAGGCGGCTCCAAATCTGCCATAGAAATTGCATCCAAGTCGGTGAAAAAGGGTGGAAATGTAACGCTGGTGGGCGTCTATGGCGGACCATACAACCATTTTCCTCTTGGTGAGTTCTTTTGCAGAAATATTACGCTGCGAATGGGCCAGTGCCCTGCACAACAATTCGCAGAGCCAATTATGGAGCTGATCAGGACCGGAAAATTTGATGCAACAGATATCATATCGCACACGCTGCCTCTGAGCAAAGGGGAACATGCGTATTCTATTTTTGACAAGAAAATTGATAATTGTATCAAGGTGATCTTAAAGCCTTAGATGAAAGGAGTAGATTTTATGAAATCACAGCCACACAACACTTTTCCGCCTCAACATCAAAACCGTCAACCTGGCCGGGAGGCGGAGATGGACCCTCTTCCCCAATACGATAATCCGGCATACAAGGCATCGGGCAAGCTGTCTGGAAAGAAAGCTCTGATTACAGGCGGCGACAGCGGGATTGGCCGTGCCGTTGCCGTAGCTTATGCCAAAGAAGGGGCCGATGTGGCAATCATCCATCTCTGCGAAAACAGTGACGCACGGGAGACCATTCATGCAGTTGAAAGTTTTGGAAGAAAGTGTATTGCAATTCAGGCCGACCTCCGCGTGGAAGAAAACGCTGTCCAATCAGTGGAGCAAGTAATCGAACAGCTTGGGGGGCTGGATATCCTGATCAACAATGCTGCGGTACAGTACCCGCAAAACAGCATATTGGACATCACAAAGGAGCAGCTTGTCACTACATTTGAAAGTAACTTTTTCTCCTGTTTCTATATGACAAAAGCGGCATTGGCGCATTTATCCTGCGGCTCTGCTATTATTAATACTGCATCCATTACAGCCTTTGAGGGAAAACCTACTTTGATCGATTACTCCTCCACAAAAGGAGCAATCGTTTCATTTACACGTTCCATGGCTCTGTCCCTTATGCAAATGGGAGTCCGCGTCAATGCTGTTGCACCCGGCCCTGTCTGGACACCGTTGATCGTTTCCAGTTTCTCTCCGGAGGAGGTTCAGACTTTCGGTTCTACCAGCCCTATGCAAAGGGCAGCACAGCCGTGCGAGCTGGCACCTGTCTATGTCTTTTTGGCTTGTGAGGACTCCTCCAATATATCCGGACAGGTTTTCCATGTGAACAGCGGAACCATTATTAATTAATTGAATGCAATAGCACATCCCCCTCTGAGCAAATGCCGTCTGCAATTGGCTCAAGCATTGGAGAGGATGGATAAAAAATATGTCTTCATGAGATTAGGTATAACTGAATAATTTAATTAGAAAGAGTATGTGATTCCGGAAGGAGTGGTATACTCTTTCTGCTTGATTGACATTAATAATTTATAATGATATCCTTTATAGCAGAAGAGAATGGGAGATGGCAATTACTTATAAATTAGGCATTCCTGAGGTATGGATTGCAATGATGATTGACTGGCTGTCCCGGTCCGTTTCTTTGTGATCCGGTTCCTATAAGGGGAGTATTGAAGCATGTTAATAATATTAGAATGAAAGTCAGTGTACAGAATGGTTGTCATAAATTGGGTAAAAAATATTTATAATATGACGTGCTGTTGTCAGATTATTTTTGTATAATAGAAGAAAAACAGCACGGAGGGATTGTCTATGCAACCGAATATGATTTATAGGGACAGGCTTTATATCAAGGGGATTACAGGCAGCGGAGCTAATACCGGTAAGGTTTGGGATGATTTTGAAAAACAATACGAGAACAACCCGTTTGAGAAGCAGGATAATAATGGCTATGAGCTTCGCTTTTATGACGGAGAGGAGAAAACGGTTGGGGAGCAAGACCTCCACGTGGGTTTTTGTGCCGGCAATAGTGAGGCTTCCGGGTTTTCAACCCTTGAGCTTCCCGCAACGGAATATGCCGTATTTGATGTGCTGGTGGCAAAAGGCTATGACAGCGAAAATGCAGCGATGGATCAATGGCTTGTGGACAATGCAAGCCAGTACGGACAGCGGGAACTGGATGGGAAGAAATTTGTGATAGAATGCTACAATGATAAATTTAAGGGCGGTGACAAGCCCGATTCTATGGTTGAAATCTGGATCCCGGTCTATAGAATCTGCCAGTCCTGCTCCATGCCCATGACCCAGACAGGGGACTTCGGTACGGAGGAAGACAAAAGTCAAAGTACCGATTATTGCTGCCACTGTTATGGCAATGGTTCCTTTTTTAAGGAGGAGACAATGGACGAGATGATTGAAAGCTGCATTCCCTTTTGTGCTGATTATTATGGGAGCGCTGAAAATGCCAGACAAGTAATGCAGAAGACCTTTCCAAGGTTAAAAAGGTGGTCAAACAAAATAGGGTAAAATAAGGTATGATAAACCCCGAGTCTAAAAAATGGGTAGTGTAATAAAAAAGCAGGAGGGAAAGCAAATGATTGAATTACCTGAAACCTATGTATTGGCTGACCAGATTAACCGGAGTCTTGTTGGCAGAAGGATTATGAATGTAAGGGCTAACGCTTCTCCCCATGCGTTTGCCTGGTTTTCCGGTGACCCGGAGGAATATCATGCAAAACTGGCCGGAAAGAAAATCACGGCTGCCAATCCCGGCACCGGGTATACCTGCGGCGGCAATACAGAGATTATCTGCGAAAATATGCTGCTGGTAATATCCACACCTATTAAGTATCATGAACCTGGTGAAAAGCTGCCTGTAAAACATCAATTACTGATAGAATTTGAAGATCTTTCCCACCTCTCCTGCACAGTACAGATGTGGGGTGCGATGCTCTGCTACGGAACAGATGAAAACGGTCTGCCTGACGGATATAAGGTCAACCAATGCCCTACGCCCCTGGAAGATGAATTTGACGAAGCATATTTTGACGATCTGCTTAAGAAGTCGAAGCAGAATCTTTCAGCAAAAGCATTTTTAGCCACGGAACAGCGCATCCCCGGCCTTGGAAACGGCGTTTTACAAGATATTTTATTTAATGCAGGAATTAACCCGAAGACTAAGCTGGAAAAATTGTCTGACAGCAAGCTTGCCGGCATGTATGCTTCCGTTAAATCCACTCTGCTTGATATGACCGTGAACGGCGGGCGGGATACCGAGAAGGATTTGTTCGGGCACAGCGGCGGATATAAGACCCGCCTTTCCGCTAAAACCATCCAATATCCTTGCACGGTTTGCGGTGACAATCTCGTACGTGAAGCATATCTCGGGGGAAATATTTACTACTGTCCGACCTGCCAGCAGTGGGAGAAGTGATCTGAATAAGGAGGGCATAATGTTTTTAACAACCTATTTGATCGTAAAAGATATGACGGCTTCCGTTGCTTTCTATAAAACATTTTTGGGAGTGGAACCTTCCGGCGGCTGCCCGGAGCGATTTGCGGTTTTTGATATCGGAAATACAAGTATCGCATTATATAATCCGGGCTATGATGAGGTGTTGATTGAAAGCGGACAGGACTTGTCCGGGCATTTTAATACGGCGTATCTTGAGGATAAAAAGAGACCGGTCAATTACGGCAACCATGTGATTTTGAATATCGGCGTGGGGGATCTGGCGGCGGAATACAACAGAGTGAAGAGGCTGAACATAGGTGCCGTATCAGAAATTATGTATGTTAATATTGCAATGCCGTATTACTTCTTTAATCTCTATGATCCGGACGGAACCTGTATCGAAATAACAGGCAGATACCAGCCTTGACAGTGTAATTCCAAAAGGTCTGTAAACCCTTTTCTTTGGTTTATAGGCCTTTTTCGTGGCATTTTCTTCCTCATAAGAAATAATTGATAGAAGTTGCAAGATGACGGCTTGTTTGTTAAAATAGAATGGTAAATATGATTGGGAGTGAGGACCTGCTTGGGATATGGACGAAAATAAATCAAATGGAAAGAATAATAACAGCAGTGGCTGTTCCGATAGAAGAAAACGAGTTAATCAAATTAAAACCATAATTATAGTTATTGCTGTTATCCTATTAATTCTGCCGACTCTTTGCTGCATTATATTGGGCGTTCAGGTGAATCGCCTGCAAAGGCAGGTGGACGATTTATTAAGCATGCATGGACAGTATGGTTCCTCCTCTGGAAATCTGGCCTATGCGGCCGACAAGGAGCAGGAAGGGACGGTGTCCGGAGGCATTGTGCGGCATCCGGATATTCATACCGGGGAGAAGGATACGGCAGCCGAAGGGTCTCCCTCATACATACCGCGGCAGGAAGAGCAGGCCCAGGTCGACTCTGGCACAGATACAAAGACTGACCCGGAAGAAGTGACTCCTATCCCGACAGACCGGCCGGAGAATACGGAAGCATCTAATTCTTTGGATTCCCCGGGAGAGACAGATCACGGGGGAGCTTCGGAAGAAGCGGGGGAACAGGCTGCACCGTCAGAAAAGCCAGGGACAACGGAAACACAGGAGAAGAAAGGGAAATATGCAAACAAGAAGGTGTATCTGACCTTTGATGACGGCCCCAGCATCTATACGGATGAGATTCTGGACATATTGGAGGAATACGGGGTAAAGGCTACCTTCTTTGTGGTGGGCATGGAGGATAAGAAATCCAAAGAACTCTACTGCAGGATTGTGGAAGAAGGGCACACCCTGGGAATGCATTCTTATTCCCATAAATACTCAAAAATATATAATTCTGTAGAAGATTTTGATAAGGACTTTACAAAACTATGGAAATTGTTATATGATACTACTGGATACAAGCCTACTATTTACCGTTTCCCCGGGGGAAGCAATAATATGGTGAATAAGCATGGCATGAATGATTTTATCCGGTACCTGAATAAAGCCGGGATTGTATATTTTGATTGGAACGCGTTGAACGGGGATGCCACCAAGGTGGATTATAGCGAGGAAGAACTGATTAACAATGTTCTAAGAGACGTAAATATTAAGAAAAATGTCATTGTATTGATGCATGATATCCAAACCAGGCCTAAGACGGTGAAATCACTGCCGAAGCTGTTGGATATTCTGATATCGGAAGAAGCGCAGCTTCTTCCATTGGATGAGACGGTTCCGCCGATTCAAATGATTAAAGCCGATACAGTCAAGTAAAGCCAAGAACAGGGAGGTATGGAGCAAATGGGTTTTTTTAAAGATTTAAGGGAAGACGTATCACAGGCAATGAGTGAACTGATCACGGAGGAGGTCAAGGAGAAAGCGGCCGATGAGAAGAACTCCGATGAGGAAGAAGAGAAAGAGCAGCTGGTGAACACATTGGATTTTGATGAGATTGCTTCGGATGACACCTCGGACAGCGAAAAGATGAAGGAATGGCTGGAAGAGTTGGATCAGAAGGAAGCGGGACAGCCGGATGCGGAGGATATATGGTCCCTGGAAACAGATCAGGAGATAATGGATGTAGCGGAAATCAATATAGAAGATACGGATGAAGCAAAAGAAATATATCAAACAGAGGAAGATGAGGAGAACACTATGGTTGAGAATGACAATGTAGATCTTGAGCTGCTGGCAGCACTGAATGAAGAAGAGCAGATAAACGAGACAGAGACAGAGGAGAAGGCGGAAGTAAAGCCGCGCGCTGCTTCTGCCGCAAGTGAGGATGACGTTACGGTAATAACCAAGGGTACGACCATTAACGGCAGTATTTCCTCCGACGGCTCCCTGGAGGTCTGCGGAACCATCGTGGGAGATGTGGAATGTCTGGGCAAGTTATCCATTACCGGTAAGGTGAAGGGGAATTCCTCGGCGGCAGAGGTATATGTAAATACAGAGCGCCTGGAGGGCGGAATTGTCAGTGAGGGCAGCGTTAAGATAGGACTTGGCACTGTTGTCATTGGCGATATTGCAGCTACTTCCGGTGTCATTGCCGGAGCGGTGAAGGGTGAAGTGGATATTAACGGGCCCATTGTGATCGATTCTACCGCCATCATCAAGGGGAACATTAAGGGAAAATCCATACAGATCAATAACGGCGCCATAATCGAAGGTTTCTGCTCTCTCAGCTATTCTTCCGTGGATGTGGATAATATCTTTGAATAATAGAATGGAGGACGGTAATGGAAGGATATAATAGGGTACTGCTTAAATTGAGCGGTGAGGCTCTGGCGGGAGACAGAGGCACAGGCTTTTGCGAGGAGACCTGTATGGGTGTTGCCAGACAGGTGAAGCAGCTGGTTGAGGATGGAATTCAAGTCAGTATTGTAATTGGCGGAGGTAACTTCTGGAGGGGAAGAACCAGCAAGACCATCGACCGCACCAAGGCGGATCAGATCGGTATGCTGGCTACCGTCATGAACTGTATCTATGTATCCGAGATATTCCGCTATGCGGGGATGAAGACGAAGGTATATACTCCCTTTGCCTGCGGAAGCATGACGGAGCTCTTTTCAAAGGATGGGGTCACCGGATATATGGAGCAGGGCGGAGTGGCATTCCTCGCAGGAGGTACGGGACACCCCTATTTCTCCACGGATACGGCTACCGTGCTTCGGGCCGTGGAGCTGGACTGTGACATCATATTGATGGCCCGAGCGGTGGACGGGGTATACGACAGCGATCCGAAGAAGAATCCCAATGCGGTCAAATATTCGGAGATTTCATTGCAGGAGGTTCTGGATAAGAAGCTGGGGATCGTGGATATGGCGGCAACGGTGCTGTGCATAGAGAATAAGATGCCGATCCTGCTATTTGCCCTATCCGAAGAGGGGAGTATCGTGAAGGCGGCAGCCGGATCATCCGGCGGAACCAAAATTACGGTATAGGAATAAGCCATAGCGAAAAGGAATTATAATTGGAAATAATTAATATTTAGAAATATATGGAGGGATTAAAATGGAGGCAAAGCTAGAGCAATTCAGTTCAAAGATGGAGAAGACGGTGAATACCCTGAAGGAAGAGTATTCTACCATACGTGCAGGAAGAGCCAATCCTCATCTGTTAGATAAACTCAGAGTGGATTACTATGGACAGCCGTCCGCTCTTCAGTCTGTGGCGAATATCTCTGTTCCGGAGGCGAGAATCATCCAGATTCAGCCTTGGGAGAGCAAATTGATCAAGGAAATTGAAAAAGCAATCCTTGCTTCTGATCTGGGGCTGACACCTAGCAATGACGGTAAAGTAATACGCCTTGTATTTCCTGAGCTTACGGAGGAAAGAAGAAAGGATCTGGTTAAGGACATCAAGAAAAAGGCCGAGACAGCCAGGGTTGCGATCAGAAACATCAGGCGGGATGCCAACGAGGCTTTCAAGAAGCAGAGCAAGGCCAGTGAGATTTCAGAGGATGAGTTCAAGAGTCTGGAGGACAGCGTGCAGAAGCTTACCGACCATTATATTGCTGAAGTCGATAAAGTGATGGATGACAAGTCGAAGGAAATTCTTACGGTATAGCGATCAATTTTAGTATTTTGGGGTGTTTCAAAAGGCTTATTTTTTGAAGCCCCCTTTTTTCGCTTGGATTCATGCAATAAGGAGAACAGGATGCAGGAAAAGGAATTAATCGTACCAAGGCATGTGGCAATCATCATGGACGGTAACGGCCGTTGGGCCAGGAAGAAGAGAATGCCGCGCAATTACGGGCATACCCAGGGCAGCAAAAATGTGGAAAGAATATGCGAGGACGCATATAAGATGGGAATTAAATATCTTACCGTCTATGCATTTTCCACAGAAAACTGGCGCCGGCCCAAAGAGGAGACGGATGCGTTGATGAAGTTGCTCCAGAGTTATCTGGAGACCAGCATTAAGACCAGTGCCAAGAACAATATGAGGGTCCGGATTATAGGAGATACCACTGGGTTATCCCCTGAGATTCGCAAAAGCATATCCGAGCTGGAGGAGGCCTCCAGGGAGAATACAGGTCTGAACTTTCAGGTTGCTATTAATTACGGCGGGCGGGATGAGCTGCTTCGCGCGGCAAAGGCTCTGGCTGTGGACCTTGCGGAAGGCAGGAAAAAACCGGATCAGATTGACGAAGCTGCTTTTGAACAGTATCTGGATACCGGAGGCATCCCGGATCCGGATCTGCTGATCCGGACCAGCGGAGAGCAGAGGCTGTCCAATTTTCTTCTGTGGCAGCTGGCGTATACGGAGATTTACTTTCCGGAAGTGCTATGGCCGGATTTTGATAAAAAGGAATTACAGAAGGCAGTAGAGTATTATAGCAGCAGAACCAGAAAATTCGGTGCGTTGTAGTGTGTTGACGGGCGTACCTTTCGGAGGAGATTATGTTTAGGACAAGATTAATCAGCGGAGTTATCTTATTGGCGATCGCGGTTACCGTAGTAGTTCTGGGAGGCAATGTATTATTTGCGGTTATATTGGCCATATCCATTATTGGTTTAAATGAATTATATAAAATTGTCCGGGTGGACAAAGCTCTTCCGGGTATCATAGGATATCTGGGGATAATCGCCTACTATGGATTACTTTATTTTAATTTATCCGAGTATCAGCTGATGCTGTTTATCTTTTTTCTGATTCTGCTGATGTTTGCGTATGTGTTCGGCTTTCCGAAGTATTCTACGGAGCAGATTACCGTTGCTTTCTTCGGCCTTTTCTATGTGGGTATTATGCTGAGTTACATATATCAGGTTCGTATGCTGGAGGATGGGGCCTGGATTGTATGGCTGAGCTTTATCGGTGCCTGGGGTTCCGACACCTGCGCTTATGTTGTAGGCATACTGATCGGAAAGCATAAAATTGCTCCTGAGCTCAGTCCGAAGAAATCCCTGGAGGGCTGTATCGGCGGGGTGATCGGAGCCGCACTGATCGGTTTTCTGTATGCCACGGCCATACGGAGTCAAATCACGGGTATTATGAATCCGCAGTTAGTCTTTGCCTTGATCGGGGCGGCTTCCAGTGTCATCTCCCAGATCGGTGATCTGGCTGCTTCCGCCATCAAGAGAAATCATAATATCAAGGATTATGGAACACTGATTCCCGGGCATGGAGGAATTTTAGACCGGTTTGACAGTATTATATTTACGGCGCCGATTGTATATTATCTGGCGGTAATGTTAAAATAAAAGAGATGCACTAATCTGCGGATGCTATTCGGTATCCGCGGAATGGAGGTTGCGGATGAAGAAGATCGGTATTCTTGGGTCAACCGGTTCCATAGGAACCCAGACACTGGATATTGTACGGGAAAATGTGGATTTGAAAATTACCGCTCTGGCGGTTCATGGGAATATAGAGTTGTTGGAAAGACAGGTGCGTGAATTCCTGCCGGAGATCGTCTGCGTATACCGGGAGGATAAGGCCGCGCAGTTCAAGGCAATGGTTCGGGACCTCGATGTCAGGGTTGTCACCGGAATGGAGGGACTGATAGAATGCGCCGCCGGCACGGATGCGGACACCATTGTGACGGCTCTGGTGGGGATGATCGGTATCCAGCCCACCATTGAAGCAATCAAAACCGGGAAAAATATTGCATTGGCCAATAAGGAGACGCTGGTAACCGCCGGACATATCATTATGCCGTTGGTAAAAGAGAAAAAAGTTGCCCTGCTTCCGGTGGACAGCGAACACTCTGCAATATTTCAGGCTTTAAATGGAGAAGATAAGAAAGAGGCATACAAAATACTGCTGACCGCCTCCGGCGGTCCTTTCCGCGGAAAAAAGCGGGAGGAGCTTAAGAATATAAAGCCCCGGGACGCCTTAAAGCACCCCAACTGGACTATGGGACAGAAAATCACCATTGATTCTGCCACCATGGTGAATAAGGGTCTGGAGGTTTTGGAGGCGGCGTGGCTGTTTGATATGGGGCTGGATTCTATCCAGGTAGTGGTGCACCCCCAGAGCGTCATCCATTCCATGGTGGAGTACCGGGACGGAAGCGTAATAGCACAGCTTGGGGTGCCGGATATGAAGCTTCCCATCCGCTATGCTTTATTTTATCCTCATAGAAAACAGGTGCCTTATACGGAGGAAAAGCTGGATTTTTACCGGCTGAGCCAGCTTACCTTTGAGAAACCGGATATGGAGACCTTCTTTGGCCTGAGGCTGGCTTATGAAGCAGGCCGGATGGGCGGAAGCATGCCCACGGTATATAACGCGGCCAATGAATGGGCGGTGGCGCAGTTTCTCGGAGGAGGGATTGAATTCCTTATGATTCCGGCCTTAATTGAGCAGGCCATGAAGAATCATCCATTGATTCCAAACCCCTCCTTAAAAGAAATTCTGAACACGGAGCAAGAGACATATGATTTTGTAAGGAGCTTTACCAAAGCCGGTGTAAGAAAGGATTGATATTGTTATGAATATAATTGTTGCATTACTGATACTGAGTATAATTGTAATTATCCATGAGCTGGGCCATTTTCTGCTGGCCAGGAGTCATGGGGTTACGGTGACGGAATTCTCCGTGGGCATGGGGCCCAGAATCGCCAGCTTTGTGCGCAAAGGAACCAGATATTCTCTGAAGCTGCTGCCCATCGGGGGATCCTGTATGATGCTGGGCGAGGATGAGAATATCGAGGATGAAGGCGCCTTTAATAAAAAAGGGCCGTGGGCGAGATTCTCAATTCTCTTTGCAGGGGCTTTTTTTAATTTTATCCTGGCCTTTATCCTGGCGGTGGTTGTATTGGGGGATGTGGGGGTAGATAAGCCCTATATCACCAGACTGAGTGAGAACGGCCCGGCGATGGCGGCCGGTTTGAAGGAAGGGGATCTGATTACAAAAATTAATGGCTCCGGAATTCATTTTGCCAGGGATATCAAGTATTCTTTTTATTTCAATCATCTGTCGGAGAAGCCCATCGAGGTAAAGGTGCTGCGGGAGGGTGAAAAGCATACCCTTTCGGTAGTTCCCGTATGGCGTGATATCTATCAAATCGGTTTCAACTATACGCCTGGCAATTCCGCTGCCGTAGCAGAGGTAATCGTGGCGGGATATCCTTTGGAGAAAGCCGGTATGAAGGTAGGAGATGCCATTGTAGCAATGAATGGGGTTAAAATAAGCACATCCCAGGAGCTGGCAGATTATCTCGCAGGCAATCCGCTGGGTGCGGAGCCTGTTACCTTAACCTATGCGAGAAACGGACAGGAGACGGAGATTACCGTGACGCCCATATTAGTCCAAAGCGGTTTTGATCTGGGCTGGAGCTATAACGAGTACGGGAAAAAGGTGAATGCCCTGGAGGTAGTCAAATACGGCTTTTTCGAGCTGAAAAGCAATGTGGTGAACACGGTTAAAAGCATTGTCTCCCTCATCATAGGGAAGGTCAGTGTAAAGGAGGTAGCCGGTCCCGTTGGAATAGTCAACGTAGTGGGCGATATTGTATCAGAATCCAAAGCATACGGACTTCGAACCACCCTGCTTTCCCTGGCCCAATTCGCCATATTGCTGAGTGCAAATCTGGGGGTTATGAATCTGCTGCCGATTCCGGCACTGGATGGGGGCAGAATTGTATTTATTATTATCGAGGCGATCCGCAGAAAGCCCGTTCCCAGAGAGAAGGAGGCCATCGTTCATCTGGTGGGAATGGCTCTGCTGATGCTTCTGATGGTGCTTGTGGCATTTAATGATATTCGTAATATATTCCAGTAACAAGAGGTAATAAACGTAACCGTTCAGAGGGGGCCAGGCGGAGACCATAATACCCCCTCGGAACGGTTACAAATTAAATAGGCGGGAAGCAGGAAAGACATGGAGGTTAGTATGTATCGTGATAATACAAAAGTAATTCGGATCGGCGACAGAGTAATTGGCGGCGGGAATCCGATTTTAATCCAGTCGATGACGAACACACCGACGGAGGATGTAAAGGCAACGGTAGCGCAGATACAGCGCCTGACCGAGGCAGGCTGCGAGATAATCCGGTGTACAGTTCCCAATCAGGAAGCTGCCGCCGCCTTTCGTGAGATTAAAAAGCAGATCACCATACCGTTGGTAGCCGATATTCATTTTGATTATCGTCTGGCCATTGCGGCAATGGAGAACGGTGCGGATAAGATACGGATCAATCCGGGGAACATCGGGAACGAAGAGAAGCTGCGGGCAGTGGTTTCCGCAGCAAAGGAGCGGGGGATTCCAATCCGTGTCGGTGTGAACAGCGGCTCCCTGGAGAAGGATATCGTGGCCAAATACGGGAGAGTCACCGCCCAGGGGTTGGTGGAAAGTGCTCTGGACAAGGTGAAGCGCATCGAGGATATGGATTATGACCAAATGGTAATCAGTATTAAATCCTCTGATGTTATGATGTGTGTCCATGCCCATGAGCTCATTGCTCCGCTGACCAATTATCCTCTCCACGTGGGAATAACCGAGGCGGGTACCGTCAACGCGGGGAATATCAAGTCGGCTCTGGGTCTTGGAATGATTCTGTACCAGGGGATAGGGGATACCATCCGGGTGTCTCTGACCGGAGATCCGGTAGAAGAGATTCGTTCCGCCAAGTTGATCTTAAAGACCCTGGGTTACCGCAAAGGCGGAGTGGAAGTGGTATCCTGCCCCACCTGCGGCAGAACACGGATTAATCTCATCGAGCTGGCAACCAAGGTGGAAGAAATGGTTGCGGATATGGATTTGGATATTAAGGTTGCGGTTATGGGATGTGCGGTGAACGGTCCGGGAGAGGCCAGGGAAGCGGATATCGGCATTGCCGGGGGGAACGGCGAAGGACTTATTATCAAAAAAGGCGAGATTCTCCGAAAGGTTCCGGAAGACCGGCTGTTGGAGGAGCTGCGCCAGGAGCTGTCTCATTTTGAAAAGGAATAGGAGACACTTTTGAGGAATGGAGAATGTACCATGTTATTTTTTGAAGCATTTGAGAAGGTATCTGCAGATCAGGAACTGCAGAAGCTTTACAGCGAGGTGGATGTAGTTAAGGTGGTTGCTTCGAGGCGGACAAAGGATGTGTTCATCTGTATCCGGAGCAGCCGCCTGATCAGCAGACTCCATATAAGAAGAATGGAAGAACTGCTGAACCGGCAGCTCTTTTTACATACCGGGAACCGGGCGGTAATCAAGCCGCAGTTCGAGCTTTCCGCACAATACACTCTGCCGAATCTGTATCCCATCTACCGGGACAGCATTCTGGAGGAATTGAAGGAGAGCAGCATTGTGAGCTATCACATCTTCTCCATGGCAGAGGTAACCATTGAGGATGCACAGCCGGCAATGCATGGAAAGATTACCGTTCAAGTTACGGACAGCTGTGTTGTCAAAGAAAAGATGATGAAGCTCAAGGACTACCTGGAGACTCTGTTTCAGGAGCGTTTTAATTATACGGTACAGGTGCTTGTTGAATATAGGGAGCCGGAGGATACCCAGCAGGGGGATGACCTGGAATATAAGAGGAATATGCTGCGCAGAGCGGAGAGAGAGGCAATAGAGGAAGGCTATGTCCCGGACAGCCAGGAGCAGCCGGAAGTGTTTATGAGTACGGGGAGCCGTCCCGGAGATATTCTGGAGATGGCAGGTTCAGGACATGCCCCTGCTGCAAAATCCGGTTCTTCTGCTTTGGCAGCCGCCCCGGAGAAGGCGCAGCCTCCCAAGGCGGAACAGCCTGCGAAGCCGGCAGCGTCCAAATCCTTCGGCAAAAGCGCCTATGAGAAGGGAAAGGGAAGCTACCGCAAGCTGCCCCAGGACCCGTCCGTTGTTTACGGCAGGAATTTTGAAGGCAGTCCGATTTCCATCTGTGATATCATTGACGAGATTGGAGAGGTAGTCATCCGGGGTAAGCTCATTAAGCCGGATACACGCACCATAGGGAATGAGAAGAGCATCATCACCTTTGTCATAACTGATTTTACGGACTCCATCAAGGTCAAGCTTTACGCTAAAACCATCGAAGTGGAAGAAATTATGGCGATGCTGAAGCCCGGCGGATATTTTATGCTGAAGGGAATTGCCCAAATGGATACCTATGAGAGGGACATTACCATCGGCTCCGTAGTGGGCATCCGTTCCGCCAGTGAGGTGAGCGCCTCCGCCAGGAAGGATGAGGCTCCGGTTAAGCGTGTGGAGCTCCATGCCCATACCATGATGAGTGATATGGACTCCGTGGTGGATGTAAAGAAGATGGTAAAGAGAGCCTTTCAGTGGGGACACTCGGCGATTGCCGTCACTGACCACGGGGTGGTGCAGGCCTTTCCCGATGCCAGCCATGCCTTGAATCCAAAGGATTACTCCGACGAGGAGGAACAGAAGCGTGCCAAGAACTTCAAGGTGATCTATGGCATGGAAGCCTATCTGGTGGACGATCTGAAGGAAGTGGTGGTAAATGCCAGGGGGCAGAGTCTGGATGATGCCTTTGTGGTGTTTGATATCGAGACCACTGGCTTTAGCCAGAATAATGACAGGATCATTGAAATCGGCGCGGTTAAGGTCATCGGAGGCGAGATCACGGAGCGATACAGCACCTTTGTGAATCCTGAGGTGCCGATTCCCTATGAGATAGAGCAGCTTACCTCCATTAATGATAATATGGTGATGGATGCGCCCACCATTGAGAAGGTGCTGCCGGAATTTCTTGCCTTTTGCGAGGGCTGCAGCCTGGTGGCACACAATGCCTCCTTTGATGTGGGCTTTATTGATAAGAATGCGGCAAGGCAGGGAATTACAACGGATTTTACGGTAATTGATACGGTGGGCCTGGCTCGAATCCTCCTGCCGGAGTTAAGCAGGTATAAGCTGAATACGGTTGCAAAGGCTCTGAGTGTTTCCTTGGAGAACCATCACAGGGCGGTGGATGATGCCGGTGCCACGGCACAGATTTTTGAAAAGTTTGTGGTGATGCTGAAGGAGAGGGAGATACATACGGTGAATGAGATTGATCAGCTGGGCAGAATGTCGGCTGAGGCAATCCGAAAGCTCCCTGCCTATCATGCCATCCTTCTGGCACAGAATGATACGGGCCGGGTGAACCTGTACAAGATGGTGTCCCTGTCCCATATAGAATATTATAATAAGCGCCCGAAGATTCCGAAGAGCCTTCTGATGGAGTGCAGGGAAGGGATTATCCTGGGCTCTGCCTGTGAGGCAGGGGAGGTGTTCCGGGGCGTATTGACCAACCAGTCACATGAACAGCTGGCAAAGCTGGTAAATTTCTATGATTACCTGGAGATACAGCCCCTGTGTAATAATGAATTCCTGATCCGCAGTGACCGAAGTGATGAGAGGGATATCACCTCGAAGGAGGATCTGATGGAGCTGAACCGCAGAATTGTTGCTCTGGGAGAGGAATACAACAAGCCGGTGGTGGCTACCTGTGACGTGCATTTTCTGGATCCGGAGGATGAAATCTACCGGAGAATTATACTGGCAGGAAAGGGCTTTAAGGATGCGGATGAGCAGGCGGCCCTCTATCTGAGGACCACGGAGGAGATGCTGGAGGAATTCTCTTATCTGGGGAAGGCAAAGGCGGAAAAGGTGGTTATCACCAATACGAATCTCATTGCGGACCGGATTGAGAAGATATCCCCGGTGCGCCCGGATAAATGCCCGCCGGTACTCCCCAATTCAGAGGAGAACTTAAGAAATATCTGCTATGAGAAGGCTCATTCCATGTACGGTGACCCTCTTCCGGCTCCGGTGGAGGCCAGGCTGGAGCATGAGTTGAAATCCATCATCAATAACGGTTTTGCAGTTATGTATATCATTGCGCAGAAGCTGGTGTGGAAATCCAACGAGGATGGCTATCTGGTGGGCTCACGAGGCTCCGTAGGCTCTTCCTTTGTTGCAACCATGGCGGGCATTACCGAGGTAAATCCTCTGGCTCCTCATTATTATTGCCTGAACTGCCATTACTCTGATTTCGATTCCGAGGAGGTTAAGAAATACGGAGGCAGCTCCGGCTGTGATATGCCCGACCGGGCTTGTCCCGTCTGCGGACAGCCGCTGGAAAAGGACGGACATGATATCCCCTTTGAGACCTTCCTGGGCTTCTACGGGGATAAGGAGCCGGATATCGACCTGAACTTCTCCGGAGAATACCAGAGCAAGGCCCATGATTATACGGAGGTGCTCTTTGGCGAGGGACATACCTTCCGTGCGGGGACCATCGGTACCCTGGCGGATAAGACGGCCTTCGGCTATGTGAAGAATTATTATGAGGAACGGGGCATCCATAAGCGCAATGTGGAGATTGAGCGTATTATAGAGGGCTGTGTCGGTGTAAGAAGGACGACCGGGCAGCATCCGGGCGGCATTGTAGTACTGCCTCACGGGGAGAATATCTATTCCTTCACTCCGGTGCAGCGCCCGGCCAATGATATGACCACCAAGACCATAACGACGCATTTTGATTACCATTCCATTGACCATAACCTGCTGAAGCTGGATATTCTGGGACACGATGATCCCACCATGATCCGGATGCTGGAGGATCTGACAGGACTGGATGCCAAGAAAATCCGGCTGGATGAACCGAAGGTATTGTCGCTGTTTCGGGATACCAGCGCCCTGGGGATATCACCGAAGGACATAGACGGCTGCGAGCTGGGGTGCCTTGGAATCCCTGAGTTCGGCACGGATTTTGTTATGCAGATGGTGAAGGACACACAGCCCAAATCCTTCTCCGACCTGGTGCGGATCTCCGGCCTGTCCCATGGTACGGATGTATGGCTGAATAATGCCCAGACCCTGATTCAGAACGGAAAATGTACTCTGGCCACGGCAATCTGTACCCGTGATGATATTATGATCTATCTCATTTCCACCGGTGTGGAGCCGGGACAGGCCTTTAAGATCATGGAGAGTGTCCGTAAGGGAAAAGGCCTGACTTCGGAGATGGAGGCGGCGATGCTGGCGGCGGATGTGCCGGACTGGTATATCTGGTCCTGCAAGCAGATACAGTATATGTTCCCGAAGGCCCATGCGGCGGCATATGTTATGATGGCCTTCCGGATCGCGTATTTTAAAGTATATCATCCTCTGGCGTATTATGCGGCCTATTTCTCCATCCGGGCCTCGGCCTTTAATTATGAGCTGATGTGCCAGGGAAGGGCAGTATTGGAGCAGCATATAGCGGACTATAAGAGAAGATATAATATGCTGAGTAAAAAAGAGCAGGATACCTTTAAGGATATGAAGATTGTGCAGGAGATGTACGCGCGGGGGTTTGATTTCCTGCCCCTTGATATTTACAGGGCCAAGGCCCATGCCTTCCAGATTATCGATGGAAAGCTGATGCCCTCCCTGAGTACTATCGACGGACTTGGGGACAAGGCGGCGGATGCGGTGGTGGAAGCTGCCCAGCAGGGACCGTTCCTCTCCCGGGATGATTTTAAGATTCGCTGTAAGGTGAGCTCCACCGTAGTGGATAATATGGCGAAGATGGGGCTGATGGGAGAGCTTCCCCTTTCGAATCAGATGTCCTTAATGGATTTTCTACAGTAGAAAGCAGATTGAGGTTATAGCGGCGGCCCAGCACCGGTTCCGGTATAAGAGATAATGGCTCTAAATACAGATGGAGTGGGATTTAAAAAAATCCCACTCCAATTATTTGTATACAAAGTAAAAAAACACTTTCAAGAGTCTGAAAGTGTTTTTACTAAGTTTAGCAGCTCGTAGGGGAATCGAACCCCTGTTTCCGCCGTGAGAGGGCGGCGTCTTAACCCCTTGACCAACGAGCCTTAAGAACAATATTTATTCTATACTATGTTGAAGAAAAAAGCAAGCCCTTTTTTAATATTTTTTTTGAATTGTTCTGTCAATTAACACATTTCGTTATTATGGCCAAAGGCATGGGTGCTTTTCCATATCCTTCTTATATAAAAACACGGGTCAAATTTCACCAAAGGAGTCCTGGCATGAGTACCACAGTGAGATATATTTGTATGGAGGGATTGGATGCTTTATTGGTTTGGCCAAAACATATCACGATTCGTTGAAAATAATTAATATTTAGTTTGTATTACCTATATTCAAATGAATTATTCTATGTTAGTATGTAAGTATAAGTTGTATACAATTTAGTTTGTGGTTAATTTCATAGAAGTGGTGACACTTTCCAACGATACTAGCAAAACCAGTGAAAACTGGTGACGCAAAGCTATAGGGCCTTCGTTAAATATAACATGGCAGCCAGTTTCCGAAAGGGGAGTTTTTTATGTACCAAAATATAAAGAAGGGATTATTAAGCTTCTTGGCGGCGGTTATTTGTCTGGCCGCATTTGATAATTCTTCCGTAGCATTAGCAAAGGATGCGGAAGCAGTTGTTGATAAAAGTGGGATTGAGAATGGCATCATTGTTATTCATGGTCAGCAGGCAGCAGAACAGATAGATAAGATAGGGGTGGTAAAGGACGATATCATTTATTACTATGATTACAACGATGATATCAGAGTTCCTCTTCAATCGGGGAATGGAACTTATAAAATAGAGCTTTATTCCCATATAGAGGGCAGCAAGTATAAGCGTATTTTGTCAGACGAGGTTCAATACGACACAGATGATGGGGTTACGGTTTATCTGCAGAGCACTCAGCTGGTGAATTGGGATACCGGCATGAAGGCAGTCAAAAAGGCGGCTGAATTAACCAGGGGAAAGAAGACGGACAAAGAGAAGGCCGAGGCTGTCTATAATTATATTGTAGAAAACTACAAGTATGATAATAAGAAAGCAGAGACCGTGGTAAGCGGATATATCTCCTCTGTTGAGGATACCTTTCAGAGTAAGAAGGGAATATGCTATGATTATTCCGTGTTATTTGCATCGATGCTCAGAAGCGCAGGCGTTCCGGTGAAGGTTCTCATGGGAAGAAGCAGGGATGTCAGTGAATACCATGCGTGGAATGAAGTATATCTGGACGGCAGCTGGGTTACAGTTGATACTACACTGGATGCGGCAGTCAGTGACGAGGCCCGCGGCTCTATGGGTAAGAAAGCCGGCCGGTATACCATAGAGAAACAATATTAATAACGTTAACAGAAGACAGATCGACTTTCTCCGGAAGAGCATGGGAACATGCTCTTCTTTTATAATCATAAAATATATAAACATAAAACTATATATTTTTATAAAAAAGTATGCTATATTGTTTGAGGCGCCAAGACGCCGGACCGCCCATAGCGGAATAATCTCCGGATGGACAGTTCCAACGGAGGCAAAAAGAACAAGAAAGAGGAAAGAGGAATGAAGACCCATACTGGACCTGTTGCATTGACAGAATACATATTGAAACAAAGCGGACAAAAAGCAGATAAGAAAGCTGTTACCCTCCTCATCCAGGGAATTCTGGCGGGAATGTACATCGCCATTGGAGCCGTCGGATATCTGAAGCTGGCAGCCGGCCTGAGCGATCCGGGCCTGGGGAATTTCCTTGGGGCGGTAGTCTTCCCCATGGGAATTGTGGCAGTTTTGCTGATGCAGGCGGAGCTGTATACCAGTGACAGCATGATAATGCTGGCGGTTTATACCGGACGCATTAAGCTGGGAAAAATTATGAAAGTCCTGGTTCTGGTTTTGGTTTCCAATCTGATTGGAGGGCTTCTAACAGCCTGGATGACGGGAACGTCGGGAATCCTGGATGGTAAGACCATGGAGCTGGTGATGAGCAAGGCGGTGCATAAGGTGCATCTTCCCCTGGGAAGGATGCTGGTCAGCAGTATTTTATGTAATATTATTGTATCCACGGGAGTCTGCCTGGCCTATAGCTGCAAGGAAGAAATCAGCAAGATCATAGCACTCTGGCTGGCGATTACCGTCTTTGTCCTTACGGGAACGGAGCACGTAGTGGCAAATATGTACTATCTGTTTGCGGCATATTTTGGCGGGGCGGAGATCAGTCTGCTCCAGATACTTTACAGCTTATGCGTGTCAGCCGTGGGCAATTTCATTGGAGGCGGCATTGTGGTATCGGGAATGAACTATCTCCTTATACGCAAAGAAGCAGGAAGGGAGGAACAATAGTAACCGAAATTTCATTAAGCCGGGTTGTATAAAACGGATACATGTGGTAGAATATCGATGGTTGTTTCAAGAAGAAACATTTATCTTCAATAAGAAGGACGAAATCAAGGATGATCTATCATAATTAAATAATTAAAAAAGAGGTCATGGAGACAGCGAATCAGTGAATTTCTGTACGAAGTTCAGGATTCGTTCTTTTTTTGATAAAGCAAAGGGGGAGAAAAATAACCATGAGACATACAAAAATTACAGCTTTGCTGCTGACCGTGGTCATGGCAGGTGTCCTGCTGGCAGGCTGCCAGAATCCGGGGGACAGAGGAATATCAGGACGCAGAACCAGAAGGGAGAACAAGGAGCTCATCGCCGCAATCGGTTCGGAACCGGAGGCCGGATTTGATGCCACCACGGGAGGACACGGGTCCATTACCAGAATCCTCTTTTCCACCCTTTTCACAAGGGATAAGGAGCTGGGCTGGACCAACGACCTGGCCACGGGTTACCAGGTATCGGAGGATAAGCTCCGGTGGACCATTACACTGCGTGAGGACGCGGTATTCACCGATGGCACGCCGGTGCTGGCGGAGGATGTGGTCTACACTTACAATATGGCGAAGGAATCCGCTTCGGAGACCGACCTGACCATGATCAGCGGAATCAGAGAGCTGGATGAGCATACGGTGGAATTCAGTTTGATCAAGCCCTATTCTCCTTTCCTGGAAAGGCTGGCCTACCTGGGGATTATCCCCCGCCATGCCCATGATGAGAATTTCAAGGATCACCCGATCGGATCGGGACCCTACCGGTTTGTGCAATGGGATAAGGGACAGCAGGTTATCTTTGAAGCGAATGAAGCTTATTACGGTGATATACCAAAGATTAAGAAGCTGACCATGGTATTCCTGGAGGCGGACACCGCCTATTCCGCGGTGAAAAACGGGGAAGCGGACGTGGCACAGATAACAGGCAGCCTGGCGGATACCGCCGGGAATGCAGGGCAGATCATCGATATTCCCAGCATTGAATGCTATGGTATCTGCTTTCCCATGATACCCAATGAGGGAAATCCAGCACAGGACGGGGCGGTTATGGGGAATAATGTTACCAGCGACATAGCCATTCGGAAAGCAATGAATGCGGCAGTTGACCGGAAGAGAATGGTGGATGGGATACTGAACGGCTATGGGACTGTTTCCACCACCGGACTGGAGAAGATGCCCTGGCTTAATGAGGAGACCGTACTGGAGCCGACGGAATATGCCAACACAGAGCTGGCCGTAAGCATTCTTAAGAAAGGCGGCTGGGAGGATACCGACGGTGACGGGATCGTGGAAAAGAACGGCCTTGCCGCAGAATTTGAATTACTGTATACTGAAGGAGCCTACCGGCAGGAGCTGGCGCTGGAATGTGTCAATGTGGCAAAGCAGATTGGAATCAAAATTAATCTCAGGATGGTGACCTGGGATACCATTCTTCCTGATATTCACAGCCAGGCGGTATTGTACGGCTTTGGTTCAGGGGATCCATCCGAGCTGTATAACCTCTATTACGGAGGCATAGCAGGAGGAACGGTTGCCTGGGATAATTCCGGCTGCTATAACAATGAATATGCCAACGAATGCATTGACCTGGCGCTGAATTCCAGTGATGAGGCGGAGGCCCTTCCCCATTGGAAGGCTCTTCAGGCGACAGCCTCGGCAAGAGGGGATGCCCCCTACTGCTGGCTTGTCAATGCCAATCATGTATATCTTGCGGCAGAAGGCTTTTCCTTCGGAAATCCCGTGGTGCAGCCCCATGGGGGACGAATTTTTGATAATGTAAATGAATGGACATGGGAGTAAAGGATGAGAAGGAATAGTCTGGTTCTGTTTTTAGTCAAAAAGGCGGTAAAACTTTTGATATTGCTCCTTTCCGTAAGCATACTGACCTTTGTGCTGATGGAGTTATCCCCCATCGATCCCATCACCGCCTATGTGGGAACCAGCACCAAGGTGGGGGCGGAGCAGAGGGCGTTGATCGCGGAGCAATGGGGGCTGAATAAGCCGCCGCTCCCGCGTTTCATGGCGTGGCTGACCTCCATGATAAAAGGGGATTGGGGGAATTCCATCATATACCGCCGCCCTGTGATGGAGGTAATCGGACAGAAATTCCTTACCTCCCTCCTGCTTATGGGAGTTGCCTGGGTGCTGTCGGGGATCATCGGCTTTGTTCTCGGTGTCCTGGCGGGAATGAAGGAAGGAAAAATAATAGACAGGGTAATTCGGGCATATTGTCATATCTTAATAGCCACCCCTGCCTTTTGGATCGGAATTCTGTTTGTAATGATCTTTTCTGTGAGACTGGGGTGGTTTCCGGTAGGGCTGTCCGTACCCCTTGGGGTGGTTTCTTCAGAAGTAAGCCTGGCAGACCGGCTGTCCCACCTGGTTCTCCCCTCCCTTACTCTGGCAGTGGTGGGAATAGCCAATATCTGCATGCATACAAGGGAAAAGACAGTAGAAATTTTGACGGAGGATTTCATTATCTTCGCAAGAGCCAGAGGAGAGACGAAGAGGGAAATCGTCTTTCATCATGTCCTTAAGAATATCTCCCTGCCGGCTGTGACCCTGCAGTTTCTGTCCTTCGGAGAGCTGTTTGGAGGAGCGGTATTTGTGGAGCAGGTATTTTCCTACCCCGGACTGGGTATGGCTACGGTGCAGGCAGGATTGCGGGGAGATGTGCCTCTGCTCATGGGAATTACCATAATCAGCGTGCTGTTTATTTATACGGGCAATCTGGCGGCAGATCTGCTTTACAGAAGGATTGATCCAAGAATTAAGGAGGGGCGGAGCCTATGAGAAAGAGCAGATGTCTCCCGAAGCTTGGAATCAGGGAAAAGACCATACTCCAGATAGGGCTTCTGTCCGTTTTATTCCTGGCGGTGCTTATCATTGGAAGCCGGATCAGCGAGGACGCGCTGATGGTAGATCTGGGAAATATTTTTCAGCCGCCTTCCCGGCAGCATCCCTTCGGAACCGACTGGACCGGACGGGATATGCTGCTCCGCACTTTGAAGGGGCTTTCCCTGAGCATGACCATAGGGGTACTGTCCGCGGTGATCAGCGGTGTGATTGCGGTGGTGCTGGGGATCTTCGGTCCGCTGCTGGGCGGAAAAACGGACGCTCTTCTGGCATGGCTGATTGATCTGATGCTTTCGGTACCCCATGCCATATTGATTATACTGATCTCCATGGCCTGCGGAGGGGGAATCAGAGGAATTGTCACAGGGGTCACCCTGACTCACTGGACCTCCCTAACCAGGGTAATCAGAGCGGAGGTAATGCAGATTCGGGAGGCAGAGTATGCCAAGGTGTCAAAGCAGATGGGCAGGAGCCGGTGGTACATTGCCTGGGAGCATGTCTTTCCCCATATCATTCCCCAGCTGATTGTCGGAGTTGTTCTGATCTTTCCCCACGCCATCCTTCATGAGGCCTCCATTACCTTTCTGGGCTTCGGACTTCCGCCCCACGAGCCGGCAATCGGCGTGATTCTGTCGGAGTCCATGAAATACCTGACGGGCGGCAAATGGTGGCTGGCATTCTTTCCGGGGATATCCCTGGCGGCTGTCTCCATGCTGGTGGACCGGCTGGGAAAGAACATGGAAACCATGCTGAATCCGAAGACGGCATACCGAAGGTAATGGGAAAGAATTAGTGAGAAACCGAAACAGGAAAGGAGGGCCGGAGGATGGAGAAGAAACCAATATTGAAGGTGGAAGGCCTTGGCGTCAGCTTTTCCCAGTATACCCGGGGACTGAGGCGGAGTGAGATGAGGGCCATCACCAATCTGGATATTGACTTATATGAAGGGGAGATCCTTGCGGTCGTAGGCTCAAGCGGTTCCGGCAAAAGTCTCCTGGCCCACGCCATCCTGGGAATACTCCCGGAAAATGCGGTTGCAGAGGGACGGATTTATTACCGGGACCGGCTGTTGACGGAAAAGGACAGGAAGCATCTGCGGGGAAGGGAAATTGTCCTGATTCCCCAGTCGGTGAACTATCTTGATCCCCTGATGAAGGTGAAGAAGCAGATCGGAATCTCCCTCCGGGACGCAGAGCTCCTGCAGAAGGGAAGCTCTCATCACAAGGAAGGTCTCATAAGAAGTATTTTGAACCGGTACGGGCTTGGGGATGAGGTGGAAGAGTATTATCCGCACCAGCTCTCGGGAGGAATGGCGAGAAAGGTGCTTCTGAGCACGGCATTGGCCTCGGACAGCCGGGTAGTGATTGCGGATGAACCGACGCCCGGATTGGACGCCAGGGCTCTGGACGAGGCTCTGAAGGATTTCAGGGAACTGGCAGACAGCAATAAGGCGGTGCTGATGATAACCCACGATATTAATGCGGCATTAAGAATTGCTGACAGGATATCCATATTCTACGCGGGAAGCACTCTGGAAACCGCCGGAGCCGGGGACTTTGAAGGAAATGGAGAGAGTCTCCGCCATCCGTACACAAGAGCGCTTCTGCACGCCCTGCCTGACAGGGAGTTTAGGGCGGTGGAAGGAAGCCAGCCTCTTCCGGGAGAGGTACCCTCCGGCTGCAGCTTTTATGAAAGGTGCGGGAGAAGAAGGGAGCACTGCAGGAAAGCAGTACCGGAATGGAGGGAGCTGCGGGGAGGAAAGGTAAGGTGTCATGATGCGACTTAAAGCCCGGGGAATCTGTTTTGGCTATAACAGCCAACAGCCTGTTCTTACTAAGGTTGATTTCAGTCTTGAGAGCGGAGAAATTGTGGGAATCTTCGCCCCAAGCGGCTTCGGTAAAACTACTCTGGCTAAAATTCTTGCGGGATATCTTGTGCCGGAGGCGGGAAGTGTGACAATAGAGGGAGCGCAGGATTGGAACGGGAAGGGATACCATCCGGTGCAGCTGGTTTTTCAGCATCCGGAAAAAGCAGTGAACCCAAAGTGGAAAATGAGAAAGGTTATGAACGAAGCGGCAGAGCCGTCCGGAGAACTGATGGAAGCCATGGGGATTAAGGAAAGCTGGCTGGATCGGTGGCCGGCGGAGCTCTCCGGCGGTGAGCTCCAGCGTTTTTGCGTTCTTCGGGTGCTTAACGAGAGAACAAAGTTCCTGATCGCGGATGAGATGACTTCCATGTTGGATGCGGTGACTCAGGTGCAGATATGGGATACCGTGCTGAAGTATGCCGGGGAGCACAGCATGGGCGTGGCGGTAATCAGTCATGACAGGATTTTGTTAGAACGGATTTGTGACCGGATTGTAGAATTATAAAATCAGCATTAATCAAGGGAAGCAGTGGGCACCGGTCCAGGGCTTCCCGTTTTGATTCAGGGGCATAAGCCGGCCTGTGACTGTGAGATTCGCAGGATGAATAGACATTTATACAATTTTCGATTATAATAATAGCAAGATGAAAAATTGAACATAAGAAAGGAGGATGGATGTATGAAGGAAAGTAAGGACAGCTATTCCCCTGTGATATATGAGGCCATGCTAGAGGGCTATACATTGCTGGAGCTTATAAAAAATGCGGAAGGCGAACCCATTGATTATAAGATTCTGGAGGTTAACAGGCAATTTACCATCAATACCGGTTTACCTCGCAGTAAAATGATAGGGAAGACCATCCGTCAGGTATTCCTTGCAGTGGATGAGAATTGGGAGCAGTTCCTAAAAAACATGCCTCATTCAGAAGCTCCGGTACAGTTTGAATTTCTTTTCGAAGCGGTGGATAAATGCTTTTTCTTCAGCGCTTTTAATCCTTCCGAGAACAGGACAGTACTCTTTTCCACAGAGATAACGCTGCAAAAGAAAGCGGATGAAGCATTCAGGATACATGAGATTTTATTTGAAAATGCTCACGATATTATTTTATATATCAAGGATGACGGGCATATCGTCAATGCCAATAAGCGTGCCTGTGATGAGTACGGCTATACCAGGGAACAGCTGATGTCCATGACAATACAGGATATCCGCCATCCTTTCACCAACCACGAATTTGAACAGCAGATGGAGCTGGCGGATGAAGAGGGAGTGGTATTTGAATGTACCCATATGCGCAGTGACGGTTCCTCCTTCCCCGTAGAGGTCAGCGCAAAAAGTACCTATACGGAAAGAGGGCATTTCCGTATACATATTATTCGAAATATTACGCAGCGCAAGCAGAATGAGGAAAAGATCGCATGGCTTGCCAGACACGATGCCCTGACAGGAATATCCAACCGCGCAAGCTTTATTATGTTCCTGGAGGAAGAAATTCAGAGGTCCCGGCGCAGCGGAACCGGATTTGCAGTTATGATGTTTGATATTGATAAATTTAAGAGCATCAATGACCGGTACGGACACGAGGCCGGGGATCATGTGCTTCGCTGGGTAGCGGATAAGGTACGGCAGATCCTCCGGGATACGGACCGGATCGGACGACTGGGCGGGGATGAATTTGTAGTACTGCAGGCGGGAGTCCAGGATGAGAGCGATATGGCGGCCTTGGCTAAGCGGATACAAGCCTCTGTGAGCGGGACTGTGATGTATAAGGACATACCGATCCATGTCACCATCAGTATCGGTATCAGCCGGTACCCCAAACATGCGTCGGAGACAAACGGCCTGCTGCTCTGTGCCGATAAGGCGATGTATAAGGTGAAGCATAGGGGCGGAGGAGGCTATTGCCTGTATCAGATGGAGTAGGCAGCACCACAGGAAGCATAACTGCCGGAAAGGATGCTGCAGAATGTTTTGTTCCGATTGCAGATCATAAGGCTTCAATTCTAGCTGGGAGATAATAGATGCTCCCAGTTATTTTTTTGATAATGATGGAAATGGGATTGACATATATAGATCGTCGATATATACTTACATACATAGATGATCTATATATAAAGGAGGGCAATCTATAATGATTGATAAGAGCTTGATTGCAGGCAGTACGACGACGCTTATTCTAAAATTGCTGGAAGAACAGGATATGTATGGGTATCAGATGATTGAGGCTCTGGCGGAGAAATCCGATGATACCTTTCATCTGAAAGCCGGCACCCTGTATCCTATCCTGCATGGTCTGGAGAAGGAGGGCATGGTGGATGCCTACGAAGAGAAGGCGGACGGAGCTAAATTGCGGAAATATTACCATCTGACGTCCCGGGGAAGACGGCTTCTGGAGGAAAAGCAGCAGGAGTGGAAGGCTTATACCGGAGCTGTTAATAAGGTGCTGAACGGAGGTGCGGGCATTGCAGTCATTGGATGAAATCAAAAGTTACAGTGCAGCCGTCTGTGAACAGATCAGATGGAAGAAAGCCCGCCCCGGCATAGCCCGGGAGCTGGAGGATCATATATGTGACCAACGGGATTATTATCTTGCGGAAGGAGAAGAAGAAGACCTTGCAACCCGGAAGGCGGTTCTCCAGATGGGGGATGCGGTCAGTGTCGGGCTTGAGATGGATAAGATATACAGGCCGAAGCCTCAATGGGTGCTGCTTTTGCTGACAGCAGCCTTAATCGTGATAGGAAGTGCGGCAAGATATTTTCTTTCTGTACAGAACCCCTTCGGAATAGTGTCAAGGAACTCAGATTTTGTTCCAACCGTAATAGCAATAGGGATACTTCTGACTGCTTATTTTCTGGATTTTACAGCTTTAGCTAAACATCCGGGCTTATGCTATTTTCTTACCTTATTTATGGGCATAGCCGGTTTGATTCTGAGGAGCCAGGTGAATGGAAGGAGATGGTGGATCTCAATTGCCGGTTTTTCCTTCAGCCTGCCGTACCTGGCCTTGATCTTTCCCCTGGTATATGCCTTGATAATTTATGCGATGCGCAACAGAGGCCGTCTGGGAATCCTGCAATGCGCAATCGCATATATTCCCTTTGCAGTAATATTGTTATTGCTTCCGACTGCCACCGGTTTTGCGATTTATACCTTTTCTGCATGGATTTTACTCTTCCTGGCAATGAGAAAAGGCTGGTTTGGATGCAGCAGACGGCAGAGCCAGTTTCTTGGCGCCGCTCTTACGGCAGCCTTGGTACTCTGCCTGCTGGCGATGCTGCTTGAGCCCTACCGCTTTGAACGGCTCAGAATACTGATCAATCCGGATGCACATCTGCATGGGTACATGACGGTCATGGTGCGTGATCTGATGTCCGGTTCCGCATTCTCAGGCAGCGGAACGATACCCCGGCAATATGGCGACAGCCTGCTGTCCGGACCCTTGTTTGATACGGATCTCATGCTTACGGCGCTGACCCATAGCTATGGCTGGATTGTATTTGCAGGTATTGTGCTTTTATTTATTGTGTTTTCCGCTTTGGGCTTCCTGTATGCCTCCAGACAGAAAAGCATGCTGGGGACGCTGGTGTCCCTGTCCATCCTGCTTATTTTCGCAGGCCAGACGGTTGTCTATGTTGCGGCTAATCTGGGCTATGGCCTCTTAACCGCAATGTCCCTGCCCCTGGTATCCTACGGAAAAGCATCCCTGTTTTTGAATGCCGCCCTGATCGGTATCATGCTTTCTGTATTTCGGTCCGGAGATTTGATCCGGGATGGAGGAGAGACCGATAGGAAGAGCAGGCAGATCGTTAAAATGGAAGACGGAAAGCTGGTTATTAATTTAAGAGGATGAATGGGATTGGGATTTTTCTGGGATATCCAACCGGGCAAGCTTCATCATGTTCCTGGAGGAAGAAGCCCGGAGGTCCCGGTGCAGCGGAACCGGATTTGCAGTTATTGTAACCGTTCAGAAGGGGGACGGGGGTATGTTCTCCTCCCGTATCCCTTCTGAACGGTTACAATAAATTTAAGAGCATCAACGGCCGCAATTTTATTCTTCATCATCAATGTATTCAAACAAATCCCCCGGTTGACAATTTAATGCTTTACAAATGGCTTCAAGCGTACTAAGTTTCACAGCAGAGATTTTACCGTTTTTTAAGTTGGATAGATTTGCCAATGTTATCCCTACATGCTTTGAAAGCTCATTGAGCGACATCTTACGGTCAGCCATCATACGATCTAAACGAATGATAATTGGCATTGTATTCCCCCCTCACACCGTTGTATCGTATGCCCCTTGTAATATGCAGCCATAACGAAAAATCTCTGCCAACACAAGCAAACACAGCATAAAAATAGCGTTATCGGGCAGTATAGTTAATCTTTCGATTAAAACTGGTTGAAGTCCTGCCTGCTCAGCAATTATCCTGTGGTGTTGGGCTGCAAAATAGCCAATAAACATAAAAATATAACTTTGTGCAAATAAAAGAAGGGCAGCATAGCGTATACGTTTTACATTCTTATGTATAAATGGCGTATCATCGCCAATTGAACGCACGATACTGCGAAACAACCAGACCAAAGATAGTCTCAAAATATTGATTCCAACGAAGGTAAGAGCTCTTGCCTGAAAGGGTAATGGAAATTGAGAAAGTGTGCCATTGTTGATAACAAACCCACTGCCGGAGCTAATATTAAGGGTAAATACGGTACTCCCCTCGTTAATGAAAAGAAAAACTGTCATGCCAATGCAAAACACAACACCAATCCAAAATCCAATATCAATCACTATTTTCAGTAGATGATAGGACTTTAACTTTTGAATTTCATTCATGTTGGATACCTCCTTTTTTTTATTATGATATCATGTGATTTATCGTATGTCAATAAATATTGTATGTAATATAATAAATATTTATCTTGTAATTGAAACCATCACTAACCACCATTTAATAGTAAAGCAATTTAAATGGCAAGAAATTTGAAAAAACGCTTGTTGGGGCTGATCCGTGGTGGAGCACCATATCCCCTGCAATATCACCCTCTGAACCAATGTCAGTTAGTTAAGCGAGGTTCTCTCCACCAGGTCACTTTTGCGCTAACCGTCTGAGTGCATCTTGTAAAGCAGAGCGCTCTGAACGCACGAAGGTAAGGCAAGCAAAAGTGACCTGGTGGAGAGAACCTCGCTTAACTAACTGACATTGACGTCTGAACTGTAACCCGTGAGGCCGAGAAGATCGGGTTTTTGACAAGATGGGCTTGAAATAAGTCGAAATAAGCTGATATAATAGAATACACGGCATCACAATCTGGTGAACGGATTATCCGGCCATGCTGACCGAAAGCAGTGGTCATAGCAAGCACTGGAAAAATAGGGGAGGAGAATGCAGATGGAAGGAGCATACTCCCCATTTTGTCAATTTCTCCTTAGGCATATGATGAGCTGGAGATACCGTATCAGGATATGGATGAGAAAGGATAGGAATATTATGATCTGGAAAGATAAGTATGAGCTGGGCGTTACCATTGTGGATGAGCAGCACAAGGAACTGTTCCGGAGGGTAGAAGCATTTATGCAGGTACTGCGCTCCGCTGCATCCTGGGAAGAAAAGGTGCAGCATGTCAATGAGACCCTGGACTTCATGAAATTGTATGTGGTAGAGCATTTTCGGGATGAGGAGGAATACCAGCTGAGAATTGGTTATCCGAGGTACAAGCAGCATAAGCAGATTCATACCGATATGGTGAACTATGTCCTGCAGTTTACAGAGGATTATACCAACAGCGGCTACAGCGAGAGGCTGGCGCAGCAGTTTGCAGGAAAGCTTCTGGCCTGGCTGATCAATCATGTTGCCACGGAGGATCAGCAGATTGCGATTTATGCAATTGAAAAGGGGGTGGCAAAGGATGTCAAATAATCTGCAAGAATTATTTTTAAAGGCGACCTTTAATGTATTTCAGATGATGCTTGATATTTCCGATGTCACAGACCGCCCCGCAGATAGCTTCCAGCATGATGATAATACAGATATATCCATAGAGGTAACAGGGGATCTTGTGGGAGAGGTGATCTATCATTTTCCGGATCCCACATCGCTTAAGATGGTTAATATTATGAGCGGTATGGAGATGGATTCCGTGGATGAGTTCGTGACCTCTGCTATTGCGGAGATAGCCAATATCATCAGCGGCAATGTCCTCACCCTGCTGGCGGAAAATGATCTTAATTGTGATATCCTTCCTCCTGTACTTCGTAAGGCGGATGAGGATAAGGAGTATGTAATATGTACCGCATGCTGTATCACCACCTCCGTGGGAGATGCCTGCCTGGATATAAGACTGAACCCGGCAAAATGAATATACATTATTCCTGATTCCTTTGGTCGAATATAGAATATGGAGGGCAGCGATGAATGAGATAAAGTCAGGGGCAGTTAAATACATCGGGAAGATGATACTGCAAAGAGGATTAGGTGCGGCAGCTTTCTTTCTTGGGGCCGGTACGTGGGATGTCCCCAGGGGAATTGCCTATTTTGCTGTTTACATTGTGTCGACTGTGATTGCGTCCGTAATCCTGTACCGGCATGATGCGGAGCTGTTAAATGCGCGCAGAAAGGTTACTTCTGACACAAAAAGCTGGGATAAGGTGTTATTGCTGATATTTGTGGTGCTTGCTTTCTATGGGATCTATGCTGCGGCCGGGTTGTCCGTTCGTTTTCACAGTCCGGAAACATCCCCTGTTCTTTTCTGGATTGGTATGGCAATCATGGCGCTTACCTGTTTTCTGGCGGTATGGCCTGTGATGGAAAACAGGAATTTTGAGTCAAGCGTACGGATACAAAAAGATCGGGGACAAAAGGTATGTTCCACCGGTCCCTATGCCATCATTCGGCATCCGGGATATTCTGTTATTCTGCTGTGGTCAGTGGGAATGCCTATGATGTTCGGAATGCTTGCGGGAATGACAGCTGTTCTTATTGTCATCGTCATTGTGATAAGAACGTACCTGGAGGATACCATGCTCCAAAAGGAATTGCCGGGATATTCCGAATATACAAAGAAGGTACGTTACCGTCTGCTTCCATATATCTGGTAGGGGAAATTTCAGTAATCTGCAATAAAATTAGCCATCTCATTATGCTGATGGCTAATTTTTATTGCAGAAATATTGGCTCTGTCTCTGGTATTTGAAGCAAATCTTTCATAAAAATCTTTGATCCTTCCCATGAATTATGACGAATATTGTGCAGAAAGGAATTCTCGAACGCGTCCAAGGAAGCGGATGGTAAGAGATTACCACCAGCAACGGCGGAAGGGACAGTAGGTGGTAGAAGATGTGCAGGGTGTGGTGGTGCAGTGGGTAGTAGTGTAAGGGGCAGAGTTACAGTACCTGCAGGTATAGCGCCTGTTGAAGAACGGCGAGGGATTACAGCGTCTGCAGGTGTAGTATGTGGTAGTGCAGCGAGTGGTGGTGCAACGTGTGGTAGTACAGCGTGTAGTGGTGGTGCAGCGTGTAGTAGTGGTGCAAGGTGTGGAAGTAGTGCAGCGTGTGGTAGTGGTGCAAGGTGTGGAAGTAGTGCAGCGTGTAGTGGTGGTGCAAGGCGTGGAAGTGGTGCAGCGTGTCGTGGTAGTAGTACAAGGTGTAGAAGTAGTGCAGCGTGTGGTGGTAGTACAAGGTGTCGAGGTAGTACAGCGTGTAGTAGTGGTGCAATATGTGGTGGTAGTGCAAGGTGTCGAGGTAGTGCAGCGCGTCGTAGTAGTGGTGCAAGGTGTGGAAGTGGTGCAGCGTGTGGTAGTAGTGCAAGGCGTGGAAGTGGTGCAGCGTGTGGTGGTAGTGCAAGGTGTCGAGGTGGTGCAGCGTGTAGTAGTAGTGCAGTATGTGGTGGTAGTGGTACATGGTGTGGAAGTGGTACAGCGGGTGGTGGTAGTGGTGCAAGGGGTTGAGGTAGTGCAGTGTGTGGTAGTAGTGCATGGTGTAGTGGTAGTACAGCGGGTCGTGGTGACGGGAGGGCAAGGACACGGCCGGGAAGGGAGACAGCACCGGATTCGAGGAAGGACTCCTTCGAACAGACAGTTATAAAGTTCCGTCCGCTTCAGCCCTGTGGCTTCTGCCTGAGCGCTTTTGGCTATCACGCCTCCCAGCAGTCTGCTTCCTTTGACTCTAACCTCCGCATGGGGAGCTAAAATGGTGCCGGGGAAGCTGGTATTGGAAATATCAACGCGCTCTGCTTCATAGAAGTTCCATAAAATGAGTTTACTATCAGCGGCGTCGCTAATTCTTCCGCTCATGATATCCTTGGAAGAGAATGGAGACAGCAGAGACAGCCGAGGCGGAACAACGGTGCTGCGAAGTACAGTCAGATGATCGAAGGAAGCGGTATTGCCGGGTACGTTGATTAAGCATGTTGATCCGTGAGGGGCAATAATGGTCAGACTGCGCAGATTGCCGCAGGAAGGCGCTGTGCAGCCGATGAATCCGGAGCTGTTTCCCTCCGGAAGGTGGAATACATTCGTGGATCTGCTCAATCCGATCATAAGGAGATGATCCCCTATGAGACGTATTTTTGTGGTAAATATAGAATTGCAGAAATTATCCCATTCTCTTGATACGCATTCCAGATATTGAAAGGTTTCATCAAAATTAACCGGCAGAACGTCGGAACGTACCGGCTGAAGCTGAGGATTGGCATTTTCGTAAGATACATCCTTGGCGTGGTAGGAGGTATGGGGCAGCATAACGGTATTGCCGCTGTAATTTATTCCCGTATGCCAGGTGATATTCCCTCCTGCAATAAGGGTTGAATCTGTGCCGTGGAGGGGACAGGAAACATGAGGGTGCTGGCATAGTTCCTTTCCAAGGGTAAGATCCGCCAGCAGGGCATCCGTTCCAATCGCTGCCCTTCCTCCGATATCACTCTGTTTAAACTCCGCCCCAAATCTGGTAAACAGATTATACTCTGCAGCCTGGAAGAGGGGTGAGCGGCTTTTTATCATTTTCTTCTTAGATAATAAACTCATGTGATCACTCCATTTATTGATTAATAAGAGCATTCGGGCGGGGTGTTCCTGTATGGAAGCCCAAAGGAACAGTTTTACGGGAAAGCTCTATATATTATTATCATATGCAGAGACTGTAGATAGGTGTCGAAACAATAGGAATATGCAGGCATAAGAAATAAAAAAAGGTAAGGGTTCCGTCTGCGGCAGGGAGGGGAGTATGATGCTCCCTCACACACAGGATGGAAGACATATGACTGGATTTGTATGTCACAACCGTACAGGTGTGTTCGTCTGTGCCATACAAATCCAGTGACATTTCTTCCATACAGTGCATTATGGGAGCATCATACTCCCCTCCCTGCCGCAGACGGAACCCTATTTTTTATGCATAGGCGTATTTTTTATAGCATAAGGTATAAAAAAGCAGCCCTTGAGAAGGAGGAGAAGGTGAAGGTAGGAATATTAACAATGTTCGGCGGTCTGGCGACGATCTACTCCCTGGTTAACGTGGTTGCCGAGCATATCAGAATGCTGCTGGAGGCGGGAATTGAGGTCAAGCTGCTGGTGTGCGAGGACCTGCCTGATTCCGAGAAGCACGGTATCTACCTGGATCCGAGGATAGAATGGGCAAAGGTATGCAACCGGTATAGGGGAGAACAGATTCATTGGAGGGATTACAGCTCACCGGATACACCAATTCACCCGGAGCTGCTGGAGGAAGCGGCGGCGGTAGGGGCGGATCTGACAGAAAAGCTTAAGGATGTAACGGTCTGCATGATGCATGATATCCATTATCAGGGCTGGCATCTGCTCCATAATATTGCGGTGCGGTATGCTGCCGAGAGACTGCCCCGGCTTAAATTTATTGCGGTAACCCACTCCCTGCCGGACGAATCCGGATACGGCAGGGACATACCATGGCCTCACTCGGCCAGATACAGCCCTATGAGAAATACCATCTATACCTATCCGACGGAATGCGGACTGCCCTCCCTTGCCCGGCAGTATCATGTTAAGCTGAAAAGATGCAGGGTGCTGAACAATACCCTGGATTTAATGGGGCATATGAGCGCTCAGGTTCAGGAGCTTCACAGCAGGACGGATCTGATCTCGCCGGATCTGCTCATTATCTATCCGGCCAGGTTTACCATCGGCAAAAAATTTGAAAAGGTGGCAATGCTGGGCGGAGCCATTAAAAAGGTAAGCGGATACAGCGTTAAGATCATTTTCTGTGAATTTGAGGCGATGGATACGGATATGCAGGATTACAAGAGGTATGTGGCAGAAGCAGGGACAGCAAGCGGGCTGGACCGGGAGGATATGGTATTCATCAGTGATTACGGCTATCCCATGGGACTGACCAGAGATTCGGTGCTGGATCTGTTCTCCCTGTCCAATCTCTTCATCTGCCCTTCCGTTTCAGAATCCTTTGGTTTAACCGCTCTGGAGGCGGCGGCCATGGGAAATTATCTGGTTCTGAATGAATGTGTTCCGGCCCTGAAGGAGCTGGGCGACACGCTGCAGGCTTACTTTATGCGCTGGGACGCCAGCAATTTTGGCTTCTATACCACGGAAACCTATCATCCCAGCGAACAGGCTTATTATGAGGAGCATGGACAGCGAATCATAGAAGAAATGCTGAAAAACCCCGTGGTTCAGGCAAGAATGCAGGCAAGGAAACGCTACAGTCCCCGGTGGGTATTCGAGCATCAGCTGAAAAAACTTCTTTGATAGACAATATTCCCCTATATTCGATAATATATGACACCGATTGAAAAAGGTGTCATATATTATTATGAAGGCAAACTGAATTTAAAAATAATGGTTGGTCTGAATAAGGAATATAGAGGTGAGAGAATGAAAGAAAATTGTGTTTTGCAGAATTCAAAACAGGAGGAGACAGGATCCAGGGTGGATCCCGCAAATCCTGCAACCATCCCCAGATTTGTAGACCGTCTGCCAATTCCGCAGAAGGCGGAGCCCCTTTCCCCGTATGAAGCCGGATGCGGAGGAAGCCCCTTCTACCATATTAAAATGTTGGAAGCAAAGCATTGCTTCCATAGATATTTTCCGCTGACTACTATCTGGGGCTACAACGGCACTTATCCGGGGCCGACCATAGAGGTAAGGAAGGACACCAGCATCCGGGTAAAATGGGAGAATAGATTACCCTTAAGACATATCCTCCCGGTGGATCATACCCTTCACGGAGCGGCAGATGGACCAGATGTCAGAACGGTGGTCCATCTTCACGGCGCCAAGGTGAAGGACGACAGTGACGGACATCCGGAAGCCTGGTTTACGAGGGATAATAAATACACCGGGCCGAGCTATACCCGGGAGATATATGAATATACCAACCATCAGGCCGGAGCGACCCTGTGGTATCACGACCATGCCATGGGGATTACAAGACTGAATGTCTATGCGGGGCTGGCGGGGTTCTATTTGATCCGGGATGCCCTGGAGGCCAGGCTCCAGCTGCCGGAGGGACCTTTTGAAATACCCGTTCTGATACAGGATAAGCAGTTTAACAGTGACGGTTCCCTGTTCTATCCCGATAACGCCGCGCCTCCCGTGGAGCATCCGGTGCCGTCCACACCCTCTTTCTTCCTGGGCAATACCGTTGCAGTCAATGGAAAGCTCTGGCCATACCTGGAGGTTGAGCCGCGCAGATACCGGTTCCGGATACTCAATGGGTCCAATCTGCGGCCCTATGAGCTGAGATTAAGCAATGGGCAGGTTTTTCATCAGATTGGGACGGATTTGGGAATGATGCACCATACGGAGGAAATCGATTCCTTTATTTTGGAGCCGGCTGAACGGATTGATCTGATTATTGATTTTTCAAATTGTAAGGGAGAGACAATCCTCCTGAGAAACACGGATCAGGGAGCAGCCGGTACGGAGATGGAGGAGATACTGCAATTCAGAGTGGGCGAGTTCTTATCAGAACCGGATTACAGCCAGATTCCCATGGAGCTTATGCCTCATCACGGAAGCATTCGGCCGGAGCTGGCAGCCAGAGAGCGCACGCTGCATCTGGATGAAACAACGGATGCTTATGGAAGAGTTCTGCATCTGCTGAACGGATTGGGCTGGGATGCACCTGCAACGGAGAAGCCAAAGCTGGATACCATTGAGATCTGGCATCTGGTGAATCATTTTGCCTTTCCTCATCCGGTTCATCTCCATCTGGTACACTTTGACATACTGGGCAGGAAGACGTTCTCCGAAGAGGATTTTGATCCGGAGGGAAATTATAGATTCGACAGGGAGAAATTAACACCTCCGCTGCCCTATGAAAGAGGACCGAAGGATGTGGTAAGAGCAGAGCCCGGGCAGGTGGTATCCATTATTATGCATTTTAAGGAGCATAAGGGGAATTATGTGTGGCACTGCCACATCCTGGAGCATGAGGATCATGATATGATGAGGCCGCTGGTCATAGTTTAAAAAGTATAAGGATCAAAGGGAAAAAGGTCAAATTGACAACAAGGTCAAAGTAGATTATCATAAAACTCAATACTGCTTGCAGAGACCGGGCGGCGAAAGGGATAACCGCCGTTTGGAAAAAAACAGATAGAAAAGGGGAATAAGTATGAGGGAGTATCTTGAGCGCATTCATAAGGTGATTGAAGAGGGAGAGTATAAGGACAATTGGGATTCCTTGTCCGGGTACCGGGTTCCGGACTGGTACCGGAGATTAAAGTTCGGGATTTTTATCCACTGGGGCATCTATTCGGTGCCGGCCTTTGGAAGTGAGTGGTATTCCAGAAACATGTATATCCAGGGGAGCCCGGAATTTGAGCATCATGTAAAGACTTACGGAGAGCATAAGAATTTTGGTTATAAGGATTTGATTCCTCTGTTTCAGGCGGAGTATTTTGATCCGGAGGAATGGGCTCGATTGTTTCAGGATGCGGGGGCGAGATATGTGATTCCGGTTGGGGAGCATCATGACGGCTTCCAGATGTACCGGAGCGAATTATCCCATTGGAATGCCTATGAGATGGGGCCGAAGAGAAATATTCTGGGAGAATTGAAAGAAGCTGCAGGCCGCCATGGATTAATCTTCGGCACTTCCTCCCACCGGGTGGAGCATTGGTTCTTCATGGGCCATGGGAAGGAATTTGACAGTGATATAAAAGAGCCTTTGAAACGCGGGGACTTTTATTGGCCGGCAATGCCCGAACCAAAGAACCATCATGATCTCTTTAACAATGTGCCGTCCCAGGAATTTCTGGAGGATTGGCTGGTGCGCTGCTGTGAAATTGTAGATCAGTACAGGCCGAAGATTATTTATTTTGACTGGTGGATTCAGCACAGCGCAGTAAAGCCCTATTTGAAGAAATTTGCCGCCTATTATTACAACCGGGCCAGGGAGTGGGGCGAAGAGGTGGTAATTAATTATAAGCATGACGCCTTCCAGTTCGGCTGTGCGGTTGTGGATATTGAGCGGGGACAGTTTGCACAGGCAAAGCCTTACTACTGGCAGACGGATACTTCTGTGGCCCGCAATTCCTGGTGCTATACAGAGAATAATAACTATAAATCCTCCAGGGAGATCCTCTGCGACCTGGTGGATATTGTGAGCAAGAACGGCACCCTCCTGCTTAATATCGGACCCAAGAGCGACGGAACCATTCCGGAGGAGGATAAGAGAATTCTGCAGGAGATCGGAGCATGGCTCAAGGTGAATGGGGAGGCGATTTATGATACTTCTGTCTGGAGGAGTTCCGGGGAAGGGCCGACACAGATTGAGGAGGGTCAGTTTGCAGATGGCAGCGCCAAGAACTTTACCAGTGAGGATATCCGGTTTACAGTGAAGGGAAGCAGTCTGTATGCTACGGTGCTCCGGTTCCCGGAGGACGGCAGGCTTCAGATACGATCTCTGGGAGAGAAGGACGCATCCAGATTGCCGCATTTTCACGGAATTATACGGGAGGTATCCATCCTGGGCTATGAGGGAGAATTAGATTGGAGCAGAGGAGAAGAGGCCTTGACGATTCTAGCCCCCGGTATTAAGACAGAGTATCCGGTGGTGTGCAAGGTAACCATTGATTAGACTGCGGGAAGCAGGGAGAGGAGGGCAGGCGTTTCAGTGCCGTTACCTTTGACGCAATCGCCTATGTCACGGAAAGGCTGATGGAAACGGGATATCCGCTTATTCTCGAGGGGAATTTTGTGTTGGGCGGATATAGGAAGGCAAGGGAAGCGGGTATATTGAAGTCCTTGATTGATAAATATAATTATCAATCGCTTACCTATATATTTTGGGGAGACACCCATGTTCTTTGCGACCGGTTTAATGAAAGGGAGAAGCTTCCCGAACGGGGACAGGCAAATCGGGTATTTGAGGAACTTACATATGATTATTTTGATAAAAACATCCCTCCCTTCGGAGATTTTACCGTTGGCGGGGAGATCATTAAGATTGACACAACAGACTTTGAGAAGGTTGATTTCGAGAGTCATATTGAAAGGGCGCGTTTGTTTATCAAAGACGCTCCTGTTCCTGCGGATAAGGGCGGTAGTTGATCAACAGGGGGGAGTCACATCCCCCCTGTTGGCTGTTAATAAGCTGCGGCCATCAGTACAAGTCTAACAGCAGGTATTCCAGGATTCATAAATAGCCTCCGCCAGGGCATCCAGATCCGGCTCCTGCTCTGCCTTAAGAGAAGAACGTACATCCATGGGAGCTCCGACCAGCTCCATTGTGTTCATGGCCTCCACCTGCTCCTTCATGGCTTTCATTGCGGCGCTGGCCCAGGAATGGTTGCCGATGATGGATACCTTCCGGTTCTTCAAGCCAAGAACCGCGATATCCTTAAGCAGGGTATCCATAACAAAATACAGATGCATATTATAAGTGGGTGAACCGATGACCATATGGCTGTATTTCCACAGATCGGAAATGATATAGGAAGAGTGGGTCTTGGAGACATCATACATCTTCATATCACGGATTCCGCGCTGTGCCAGCTTGTTGGCCAGGGCGTTCATCACATTCTCGGTATTGCCGTACATGGAAGCATAGACCAGTACAACTCCCTTTTTCTCCGGCTCATAACGGCTCCATTTATCATATTTATCAAGGATAAACGGGATATCCGGCTTACGCCAGATCAGTCCGTGGAGAGCGCAGATCATGTTGATATCAAGGCCGGCCAGCTTCTTGAACAGTGCCTGCACCTGGGAGCCATAGCGGCCCACGATGTTGGAATAATACCGTCTGGCTTCATCCATATCTTTTTCATCTACTTCATCGGAAAAGATATTGCCGGCAAAAGCTCCGAAGGAGCCGAAGGCATCTGCCGAGAACAGGATTCCCTGGCTTACCTCGTAGGTCACCATCACTTCGGGCCAGTGAACCATGGGAGCCATATAGAAGCGAAGGGTGGTGCCGCCCAGTACGATCTCTTCCCCCTCCTTAACCTCCTGATAATTTGCCTTCAGATCCATCTTATAGAACTGCTCGATGAATTGAAAGGTCTTCTTGTTGCCGATAATCTTAACCTGCGGATAGCGTCTGGCAATCTCTTCAATATTGGCGCAATGATCCGGTTCCATGTGATTCACTACCAGATAGTCCAGAGTTCTGCCCCCCAGCACATGAATTACATTCTCAATATACAGATCACTGATGGAACGGTCAACCGTATCAATTAACGCGGTTTTATCATCCATAATGAGATAGGAATTATAGGCTACTCCATTCGGAAGGGGAAACATATTTTCAAACAGCTCAAGACGCCTGTCGCTGCCGCCGACCCAAAACACCTTGGGTGATATTTCTCGAACACAATACATAGTATAACCTCCTGACATTATATCGTTAGCATAAGACGGGTCCTCCGCCCGGCTTAAAGCTGCAATCACTGCATCACGGATATTGTACTACATAACCCTTAAGAAATACAAGTGACTTTTACGGTTACTGCTTTTATACAGTTTACTTTCCAGATTCCTGTTGATTAATTGAGGAAAATACCTTAAAATAGGTAATAAGTAAATTACAACAGGATACCTTATTGAGGAATATACAAAAGCAGGCTGCCGCGGAGCAGCGTGATAGAGGTGGTACAATGGCTGAAGTAAGTGGAATTGCTAATGTTGAAAACAGGAATGCCCAGAGCATTTCTCCGGTCAAAAGGAATAATGAAAGTACGGAATTTTCCTCCTTTCTTGGGGAGACGAAGTCCCTGGATGAGATATTCCAGAATGCGGCGGTAAAATATAATGTGACGGTGGAGCTTCTGAAGGCCATCGGGAAAGCAGAGTCGGATTTTAATCCCAAGGCTGTGTCCCGCTGCGGAGCACAGGGCGTGATGCAGCTGATGCCTGGTACCGCCAAAGAGCTGGGGGTTACGGATTCCTTTGATGCCGAGCAGAACATCATGGGCGGAGCAAAATACATTGCGCAGATGCTGAAAAAGTATGACGGGGACACGAAGCTGGCTCTGGCTGCCTATAATGCCGGAAGCAATAATGTGGCTAAGTATGGCGGAATCCCGCCTTTTAAGGAAACACAGAATTATGTGAAAAAGGTTATGAATTACGTCAGCCAGGGAACGGACACCAAGGGAATCAGAGTAAGCACAGGCACCGGGGAGACGGGCGGGACCATACAGGCAGGTTATAAGACGGCTGCTCCGGCTCCGGTTCAGAACAATTACGCCTTTCTGATTGCCCAGAGTGTGAAGGAGGGCGGCGATCTGGAGAGTCTGGAAGCCATCTTCTCCTATGATGATTATCTTAAGTTTCTGGAGCTGTTTTTGAAGGAACAGGAGGAATCCAAGGAGCAGGAAGAGGAAGTGTACCGGGAGTATGCGAAGGAGATTGCATACAGCGTTCCGGTTATGAGCCTGTTGAGGGATCAAGAAAATTATAATGCAGGAATTTGAAGCAATTATTAAGAAGGCAGATGGCATCAACGGGGCCTATGTAGAGCCGCCCTTTGATGTGGAAGAGGTTTTTGGAGCCAAACGGGTGAAGGTAGCAGCTACCTTTGACGGAGTCGAGTACAGAGGGTCCCTTGTCCGCATGGGCGGATGCTATATGTTGGGAATGACGCAGGAGATCCGCAGAAGGATTGGCAAAGAACCCGGAGAGATGGTGAGGGTTACGGTCAGAAGGGATGAAGAGGAGAGGGTGGTCCCGCTTCCCCAGGATTTTGCCCAAGCCTTGGAATGCAATGCTCCTGCCTCAGAGAACTATGAGAAGCTGTCCTTTACCGGCAAGAAGGAATATGTCCAGTGGATTACCGGTGCCAAGAGGGAAGAGACCCGCAGGGAGCGTATTCAAAAATCGGTAGAGAGGCTGTCGGAAGGAAAGAAGCTCAGATAAGAATATTTTGACGGGATAGTCAGATGATCATGCTTATGCTATGGACGCGGAACTCTTTTTAGAAGTTTCGCGTCTATATTAATAAGCAGATAAATTCGATTAGGAGGGATCGTTATGAAAAAATACATGGTATTGGCGTTGGTTCTTATTGGCATATTCGCATTGGCGGGATGCACTCCTGATGATGAGAGTACAGGTGAGAATAAAATGGGTGAAAGCAGGGAGGCAAAGCCTGTCATTTACCTTTATCCGGAGGAAGACACGGAAGTCACGGTGGAACTGGAGTATGACGGAGAACTAACCTGCACCTATCCCTCATACGAGAACGGCTGGACAGTACTGGCCCGGCCAGACGGCACCCTGATGGATTTAACGACAAATCGGGAGTATTCTTACTTATTTTGGGAGGGAATATCGGACGCTTCTTATGACATGAGCGAGGGCTATATTGTCAAGGGTGAGGAGACGGCAGAGTTTCTTCAGGAAACGCTTGCAAAAATGGGGTTGCTGCCCAAAGAATACAATGAGTTTATCGTATACTGGCTTCCTGAAATGCAGGAAAATCCCTATAATCTCATTACATTCCAAAAAGATGATTACGTGAAACACGCAGGATTGAACATCAATCCCGAACCCACATCCGTTCTTCGCGTATTTATGGCTTATCAGGCGTTAGACACGCCGATGGAAGTGACAGAACCCGCAATCGTTCCTTTTGAGCGAAATGGATTTACCGTGGTAGAATGGGGCGGAACCGAAGTAAAATAGTCAATTTATAAAAAAAAGCCTTCCGGATAGGACGAATGAAGCCTGTCATGCCGGAGGGCTTATTATTATGTATTATTTTGCTATAATAATTCTTTAATTATGAATTGACATTATAAGAACATCATAATATAATTAATAATCATTATGTTAAATGATAATTTTGTATATAAATCCAATATAATGATAGCACAAAATACCTGAGATGTCAACCCCTTTTTAAAAATTTTTTTGAAAGGAATGAGGAAGGATGAAAACGGCGGAAAATCTATTTATCATGCTCCCGGCACCAATATTGAATCAGCAGACGGCGGCAGTGATCAGGGAATGCAATCCCTATACACAGCGTTTCGGGCTGATGCTGTCTGAACAGGAAATAGGGCGGCTTGTAGAGAACCGGAGGGAAGCACTGGAGCAGATGGGCAGGATTGAATTCGGAGGAGGAGTAATACAGAAGCTTATTATGGAGTTTGCGGATTCGGCTTATCTGAACCAGGATGACTATGCGGACACTTTGATACAGCTTCAGGAGTGCTTTTATTATTTTAAAGGAGAGGCACAGGAGGAGCTTCCCGATGATGAGCTGATTCATTTGATGAAACTGTACTATGAAGATGTATGCCAGGGGTCTGTCGAATATCTTCAGACTACCATGCTGGAGAACCATTGCCGTGATATTCGCTATGGAACCCAGGAATACCGGACATCGGACGGATATGAAGATAATTATATCGATTTTCTTGATTGGGACGAGGGAGAATGGGATTAAAGGAAGCAAAAGGGAAGCCTGAGAGGGCGGATCACAGGGATAGGGAAAGAAGGAGGAGGAAAACATATGGATTATCTCAATAGGGCCGGTCTTGGAATAGAAGAGGGAAGCCTGGACCCAAGGTATTATTTTCAAAGCCTGTTACAAGCGGCAGCGGAGCAGAAGCAGCTTACGCAGCAGCAGGTACAGGAGCTGCAATATGGGCTGATTCACCTTATGACCAAGGAAGTGGAGCGTTATACCAATGCGGAGAGCAGCTCCATTCCCGTGGAGAAGGCCCAGGAGCTGCTGCAGTCCATCACCTATCAGATCGGAAGCTATCTAAAGACGATTCCTGATATGCAGAATAAACTGGACTTGTTGAAACAGGAGGCACCGGAGGTACTATTTTACCGCGGAATGAAGCTTGTCACCGAGGCTCGGGAGGAAGCCCTGCAGCTTTTGACAAAGCTGCAGAAAAAGAACCGGAGATGGGACAGCATCGCCTATGAGGATACCGTATACCATGGGCTGCCAGAATTCTTTCATGATTATGATATCGAATACGGAGCCCATGAGATACCGGGCAGCATAGATTATCCGTTGATGTGTACCATGCGGGATTACCTGGGGGTGGAATATGTACATGAATATTTAAAACGTCTTACCATAGAGGACAACATCCTGAGCAGATTCTCCGGGGAGGCGGTTCGGCACCTGATTGACAGCTATGACCCGGAAGCACGTCATTTACTGGTCAATCTGTGTGAGCTGGCAACAATCAATGCCATCGGTTGTGTGCTGCTGGGCAGGGAACTTCGGGAGCCGCTCCTCTCAAGGAGAGAGATCGGAGAGCTTACGGAGCTGTTAAAGGGCGGCGGTATCGTTCCCGATGAGGGAGGCGGCCGGGGCTTGCCGGACCGAGGGGAAATGCAGCGGTTTCTTCGGGACACTGTGATGCAGATGGGAGAATTTCTGCTGCTGTCCAGGGAAGAGACAGATTATATTCAAGGCTTCGTACCGGAACTGGCGATGCGTCTTTGGTCTCACCTTGATACGAATTCATTGGAGAAGCTCTTCCTGTATATGGACAGGGAAGAGGAAGCGGAAGAAAAGCTTTATACAGGAGAACCTATGGAGGATGAGCGGCTGAGGGAATTGATTGAGGAAATCAGAGAGACAGAGGAATTGGAGAGTAAGGTTCGTCTGATACAGGAAAGGGTGAGCAGTATCGCGGATTTAACCGAGATATTGGAAGAATGCTTTTATCCGGGTGAGTATACCAGGGTTTACCGGCTCCTGGGTTCCGGGGAGGTTGCTCTGTTACGAAAGAGTATATTGGCAGAAGGGTGTCTTTCGGCGAATGGAAACATCCATGAAGAGGAATATGAGCCTCGGTCTGAATGGGAGAAAGAGCTGTTTCAGCTTCAGGAGGAGGAAAGCCTGGATTCATGATATTGCCGGAGGAATTGCAGCCGGAATATTAATTTTTATAAAAGGATTGCATCCGGGGCTTGAATTTGGTAGTATGGGCATAATGGAAAATTAAACATATGACAGTTTTCCTGTGCAGGGAGAGTTCGCTCAGAGCCTTATTCTTAGCTCTTAGAGAACTCTCCCTGCGCAAAAAGCTGTCACAGTACTGCGAGAGGAGCTTACTATGAATACCTGTATCTTTGATTTGGACGGAACCCTGTTGTCCATGCCGGACCAGGAGTTGTTTATGAATACTTATTTCAAGGCCCTGGCGGGCAAATTCAATGCCCATGGCCATGATTCGGAGAAACTGATAAAAGCAGTATGGGCGGGAACAATAGCGATGCTGAAGAATGACGGAACCATGACCAATGAGCAGCGTTTTTGGGAGACCTTTATTGCCGCAACGGGAGAGACAGGGAGAGAGCTGGAGCCGTTTTTTGATGAATTCTATCGGAATGAATTCCAGGCGGCAAAGGACACAACCTCCTCCCATCCTAATGCCAGGGAATGTGTCCGTATTTTGAAGGAAAAAGGATATACGGTTGCTCTTGCTACGAATCCCCTGTTTCCCAGGGTGGCAACCCATGCCAGGCTTGGCTGGGCGGGCCTTGACCCGGCGGACTTTGAATTAATCACAACCTATGAGAACAGCAGCTACTGTAAACCAGGCTTGCAATATTATGTTCAGGTAATGGAGACATTGGGGAAGAACGCCGAAGAATGCATCATGATCGGCAATGATGTGAAAGATGATATGTGTGCCGCTAAACTGGGGATGGACACTTATTTGCTGAAGGATTGTCTGATCTGCCCGGAGGATCAGGACATTGCAGGATACCAGCAGGGTGATTTTGATGATTTGCTCACCTGGATATCGGGGCTGCCTGATCGTAGAAACTGTGACAATATCTGATCCTAATTTTAAAGCTTATGGTTACCTTTTAGTCCATTATGCATATACTATATAAAAAGAAGAGCTTGCTATGTTCATCAAATAGCAAGCTTTTCTTCTTCACTGATAACATTATTATTTCAATCCACAGGTATTGACCCTGACAAATATATTATAGCATCTTTTAATTTTAAATTCAATATAAACTTCAATAACGTTATAAGAGACAAATTGACATAAATGGAGGATTATGGTATATTATTTCCAGGGAATAACTGCAATATAAATAATGGTGATTATATTTACATAAAATCGGAGGTGATGCTATCAAAAATAAATTTAGCTTTAATGATTTGATGCAGTTTGGATTATTTTTAATTGCATTACTAACATTCATATATTTAATCATTGTATAGAAAAACCACCCCTGGAACTTTGGCAGGAACTAGGGCGGTACTTTCTATGATTTGCACACATTATTTATGAGCAGTTATTCCTCTATATTCATAATTTAACATGATTTTTTAATAAATTCAAGAGCATATCCTTTGTAATTTACTTTGTTGATCACCGGTTTAAGTACATAAAATAGGGCAGCAGGGCAGTCCACACAAGATGGGAGAGATTTACCAGCGTGTAGACGGTCAGCGAAAAATTAACGGCAATATTGGAAACTCGTAACTGCTCCTCGTCGTCCTCCTGTAATTGCCGGTATAAGTAGCCTAGCATCAGAGCCGGCAGCAGCATCTTCAGCAACACCCCGGCAACCGGGTTAACAACGATCTTTGCCATAAAAATATTGGCTTCTTTAAAATAACCGGTCTGAAGCAGCAGAACGGTAAACAGAATGTCGGTCATGTTGAGCAGATATAAAAGGATGAATTTTTTCTTTTGTATAATCAGACTGTGGTTTTTTACAAATGCTATCATAAATACACCTCCTTGATAAAATGATTACCAGTATATGGATAATTAATCAAGTAGGTGTTTATTTTTTTCATAATTTAAATATGGTTTACAGATGAATTTATTCGGGGTAAAATAAAGTTATGAGAGATTGCGGTACAGGCAGTCTAAGAATAGGGAGGGGAAGGATGTTAGGAGAAAAGCGTTTTGCGGTACTAATTGATGCGGATAATGTTTCCGCGAAGTATATTAAATATATTCTGGATGAGATTGCCAATTATGGGGTTGCCACTTACAAAAGAATTTACGGTGACTGGACAAAGCCGGCAGCGGTATCCTGGAAGGATGTGCTGCTGGAGAATTCCGTCACACCGGTACAGCAATATGGATACACCGTCGGTAAGAATGCTACTGATTCAGCGATGATCATAGATGCAATGGATATTCTGTATTCCGGAAATGTGGAGGGCTTTTGCGTTGTTTCCAGTGACAGCGATTTCACAAAGCTGGCTTCCCGGCTGCGGGAATCCGGAATGCTGGTGGTGGGAATGGGAGAGCGCAAGACTCCGAAGCCCTTTATTGCCGCCTGTAATCAATTTAAATACCTGGATGTGTTGGCTGAGAGTGACAAGAAGAGCATGGAGCTGGAGGTGGTCCGCGGGAAAGCCGGACCGGTGCAGGAGCCGGAGAAGGCGGGCAAGCCGGAGCTTAAGAAGGATAAGGAGGACAAGGAGACGGATGCGGAAGCAAAAGGGAAGAGTCTCCTTCCTTCTGATAACGGAGATGCGGGCAAGAACATGACGGATATCAGTGTGGTTCAGGCTGCTATTCTTAAGATCATGAATGAAGTGGATGAAGATGGCCAGAGAGTGAATATGGGTGAACTGGGAAGCCGTCTGGTGAAACGGTATCCTGATTTTGACGTCCGCAACTATGGTGATACCAAGCTGTCCAAATTTCTCAAAAAATTTGATTTTCTTGAGATTAACTCGGACGGCAAGGGCGGCAGCTCCATGTGGGTTACCCTCCGTACCGATAAAGAGAGCAAGGGTACGGTAAAGGCACAGGAGGGTAAACCGGCGGCCTCCCGCAGAAGACGCAGGAAGAAGAAATAAATTGTATCAGGAAACACGGGAGCGAAGTTTGAAAGAAAACCACTTTCAAACTCTTTATTGAAGCAGTATCACAAGCAAAGATTGTGATATGCACGGGTATAAAGATGAAGCAGATTGACATCAATGGAATAACGGCAGAGCTGGAAAGAAAGCGAATTAAGAATATGTATCTCCGGGTTCTTCCCCCGGATGGAAGAGTTCATATCTCTGCGCCGCTGAGAATGAACGAGGAGATAATCCGCCGCTTTGTGTTGAGCAGACGGGAGTGGATTCTGCGGCAGCAGGCCAAGATCAGCCGTCTTCCCCTCCTCCGGGAAACGGAATATGTTACAGGAGATGAGGTATTCGTATGGGGAAGATCTTTCCGGCTGGAGGTGAGAGAAGGTTCCTTTCGCTCCAAAGCATCCTTTGAACGGTATAGCCCCTCTGATCCGGCGAAGGAGAAAGTGATTCTTTGGATAAGGCCCGGCAGCACAATGGAAGCCCGGAAGAGGATTCTGCATCAGTGGTATAGGGAACTGCTGGAGGCGGAGATCCCCCGGCTGATAAAGAAGTGGGAGAAGGTTATAGGAGTCCGGGTGGGAAGCTTTGTCATTCGGGATATGAAGACCAGATGGGGAAGCTGTAATATCCGCACGGGGAGAATCTGCCTGAATCTGCAGCTGGCCGGAAAGCCCTTTGAATGCTTGGAATATGTTGTGGTGCACGAGCTGGTGCATTTGTTGGAAAAGAGCCATAATTCTGTCTTTAAGGGTTATATGGACCGTTTTCTGCCCAATTGGAGAACTTTAAAAAGGGTATTGAACGGCCTGTCCTGATGCCCCCTTTCTATCTTGATACTTCTATAATATTCCCAGTGATTCAGATTAAAAAATTAGTGTTAAAATATCGCCCTGCCTGGGCTATAATAAATAAAAAGCACTTCTTCTGCGCTTTTTAGTGAAGATTGATTGGAGGAAACAGCTTGAATCATACATTGTGGTACACAAGCCCGGCAGATGACTGGCAGAGTGGACTGCCCATCGGTACGGGAAGGCTGGCCGGAATGGTGCTGGGCGGAATCGAAGAGGAGAGAATTGCTCTGAACCATGAGTGGCTCTGTCTGGGACAACATAAGGATCGTAAAAATGAAGACCGCAGTTCCTTCTTACCTCAGGTCAGAAAGCTTTTGAAGGAAGAGAAGTATGAAGAGGCTACTCTTCTTGCCAATGAAGCCTGGGGAGGCAACGGCGGAATCAGCGGCAGGCCTTCCATGGAGGATTCTTATCAGCCGGCGGGGGATTTTTGCTATACCCTTGACCAGGGAGAGGTTACGAACTACAGAAGAGATCTGAATCTGGAACGGGCCAGGGTAAAGGTGTCCTATCGCACGGGGGAACGAAACATCTCCCGGACGGTGATCGGACATCTGATCGAGGATGTCATCATCACCCGGATCTATGCCAGGGAAGAGGAGATCAGCGGCTCCTTCTGGCTGGATCGTCTGCCGGATCCCCGCTGCACCGTCACCTATGATCTGGGCAATGCCACCATGATCCTGCACGGGGCCTTTCATCAGGGGATGAAGTTCTGTGTAAAGGCGGATTTTAAGATCCGGGGCGGAAGGATCTATCCCATGGACGGGAATAAAATCAGGGTAGAGAATGCAAAGGAAATTCTTGTGTTTCTTAATATTGGAACGGATGTGAAGGGGGAAACGCCTCTGGAGGAATGCAGAAGGAATCCGCTTCCGGTGAAGCCCTGGAATCGTCTCTATAAAGAAAATATGGTTGAGCATGAAAAGAATTACGGGAGGCTTTCTCTGAATATCTCCGGAGGGGAGCCGAATATCCCCACCAATGAACGGATTAAGGCATACCGGGAGGGTAAGGATGATGTGACCCTTCCTCTGCTGTATTTTAATTATGGCAGATATCTTCTCTGTGCATCCTCTGCCAACGGAGAGCTGCCAGCCAATCTTCAGGGAAAATGGAATCAGGATCTGATGCCTGCCTGGGATTGTGATTATCATTATGATATCAATCTGCAGATGAATTACTGGCCCGCAGAGAACGGCCATCTGGAGGATTATACGGAGTCTCTGACGGTATATCTGGAGAAAATGATCCCCTATGGCAGGGATGCTGCCCGAAAGCTCTTCGGCTGCGGCGGGATCTGGCTGCCCCTGTCCTCCGATGTATGGGGCTGCGCTACTCCGGAGACCTTTGGCTGGTCCGTATGGGTTGGGGTTGCCGCCTGGATGTCACAGCACCTGTGGTGGCATTATGAATACGGTCAGGATCTGGAATTCCTGGAGAATCGGGCCTATCCCTTTATTAAAGAGGCGGCAGCCTTTTATGAGGATTTTCTGGTCCGGGATGAGAAGGGGATCTATCAGGTAATGCCCTCCCAGTCTCCCGAGAACCGGTTTGCCGGAGGAGGAGAGTATCCGGTTACCATCTGCGTGTCCTCTTCGTCCGATGTTCAGCTGATTATGGATTTGCTGAGTCATGCCATTGCCGCGGCCAGGCTTCTGGGAAAGGACGCGGATAAAATCCAGGTATGGGATGAGATACTTAAGAATCTTCCTCCCTTGCAGATCGGCACCCAGGGACAGCTGTTAGAATGGAATCAGGAATTTGAGGAGGTAGAGCCGGCTCATCGTCATGTATCCCACCTGTTCGGAGTATTTCCGGGAGAGCAGATTGACCGGGAGCGGACACCGGAGCTTTTCCGGGCGGCCAGGGTATCCCTGGAGCGGCGTCTTCTGGCCGGAGGCGGGTACACCGGCTGGAGCCGGGCCTGGGTTGCCTGTTTGTATGCAAGATTTGGAGAAGGGGATCTGGCTTGGGAGCATATCCGAAGACTGATCGGTGATTTTGCCACGGACAGCCTTCTGGATCTTCATCCTCCGAGAATATTCCAGATTGACGGAAACCTTGGCGGAACGGCGGCGATTCTGGAGATGCTGCTGCAGAGCTATTATGAAGAGCTTCATTTTCTGCCGGCATTGCCCAGCGTGTGGAAGAGCGGCGAGGTGACCGGGCTGAGAGCCAGGGGCGGATTTACCGTGGATATGGAATGGACGGACAATAAGCTGGTCAAAGCAAAGATTCTATCGCTGACCGATCGTGACTGCGTAATTAAAGAAGTGAATCAGAAATATTGTATTCGTGACAGCTGGGGCAATGAAGTCGGCTTCCGGATGGAGGGCAGCAGGCTGATCTTCCATATGGTGAAAGATCGCATCTATTTTCTGACACGGGAGGAAGGATAAGTGATTCGGGGAAAGGAGCAGCTATGTATCAGTTAATGATAATTGATGATGAACCGGTGGTCAGAACGGGAATTAAACAGCTGATTCCCTGGGAGGACTATAATTTCCAGATATGTGCGGAGGGACTGGACGGAAAGGATGGTCTGCGGAAGGTTCTGGAATATCTGCCGGATCTGGTTCTTGTGGATGTGAAGATGCCGGGGATGAGCGGCATTGAACTGATCCGGGAAGCCAAGAAGGAAGGCTTTGAAGGAAAATTCATTATCCTGACCGGCTATTCGGATTTTGAGTTTGCCAAGTCAGCGGTCAATCTTGGAGTGCGCGCCTATCTGCTCAAGCCCATTGATGAGGATGAGCTTCTGGAGAATATACGGGAGGTTCTGGATGAGCTGGATGCCAAGAAGCATCTGGATGATTATTATACTCTGAGCGAGCTGAAGGCAAGGCAGGAGGTGCTGCACCGACTGCTTCAGCATTCCGCGGACAAAGAGACCCTGCGCCGGGAGATCAGGCTCTATGGCATGGACTTTAATTATCATTCCTTTTGCACGGCAATCATCAGTGCGAGAAATTCTGATCCGGCGGGCGGCAGAGGTCTCAGCAAAGAATGCCAGGATGCCATGATGAGGGAGCTGACCCATGGGGATAAGCTGGAAGTGGATGACAGGCTGGTTCTCATCTGCAAGGGGCAGCCCTATCAGGAGGTTCTCCGGATATTATTGAAGAATAATGAAAGAATGAAGCGGATTACAGGAGAGAGCGTCTTTATTGCAATCGGACATGATGTGGCCAACTGGGAGGATTTAAGCTTCTCCTATGAGTGCGCGAAGCTTTTGTCCGAGTATGAATTTCTTTACAGGGACAATGAAGCGGTGAGCATTGAGATCCTGAATCAGATGGGAATGAATGAGGTCGGCAATTTTACGGATCAGCTGTTCAGCCTCATTGAGATTGGAGATTCGGAAGCCATCCGGCAGGTGCTGCGGGATCTGAAGAATAATTATAAAAACAGGCTGATGAAGGAAGCGGAGATTAAGGTGCTGGTGATACATAACATGGTCCTGCTGCACAGCATTCTGGAGCGCAGGTATGAGAATAAGCAGGAGGAGCTTCCGGATTTTGACCAGCTTATTGAGGGTATCAAGCATGTGGAGAGCCTGGAAGGGCTCATGGAGCTGGTGGAGCAGTATTGCCTGAAAGCCAAGGACTGCATCGGCGCGTCCACTACGGACGTGGTGGTAAAGCGGATGATTGCTTTTATGGAAAAGAATTATGACCAGGATCTGAAGCTGGAGGCGATTGCAAGACTGTTCAATTATAACAGCGCATATCTGGGGAAGATCTTTAAGAAGGAGATGGGGGAAAGCTTCAATAACATGCTGGACCATATCCGGATTGCCAATGCAAAGCGTCTGCTGACGGAAACCAATCTGAAGATTTATCAGGTTTCCAAACGGGTGGGCTATGGAAATATTGATTATTTCTATTCTAAATTTAAGAAATATGTCGGAATCAGCCCCAAGGAGTTTAAAAAGCAATAGGGCAGGAAAAGTCATTCCCGAACAGTATGTAGATATTTTATTAATATTGTACAGAGACAATTTTGAAGAAATATGTTGCTGACAAGGTGTGGAACAGTTTTAGATGAGGAGGAGAGAATTATGAAATTTAGTAATGGCTGCTGGCTGCAGAAGGAAGGAACCGAGGTGTTTTCCCCTGCCCATGTTTATTATACAAAGCAGGAGGAGGGGCTGCTGACCCTGTGTGCGCCAACCCACCGGATTGTCCACCGGGGGGATACCCTGGGCGGTCCGAATCTGACGATTCGGATCAGTGCACCGCTTCCCGATGTTCTGCGGATACGGTGCGATCATTATATGGGGCGGCAGAAGAAATCACCGGAATTTGAACTGGAGCTGGGGAAGGGCTCCTGCCTGCAGGCAGAGGAGACCCCGGATAAGCTGATTATTTCCAGCGGAGGGCTGCGTCTGGAGATCGACCGGGAGAACTGGAGGATGGTATTCTACCGGGGACAGGAGAGGATTACGGAAAGCAGCTGGCGTGATCTTGCCTATGTTAAGACGGATTGGCGGGGACTTGCCTATGACGACGGCGGGGAACAGGATACCTACATGAGGGAGAGACTGTCCTTATCCGTGGGGGAACTGATCTACGGCCTGGGGGAGCGTTTTACTCCCTTTGTGAAGAACGGACAGAGCATTGATATCTGGAATGAGGATGGGGGAACCTCCACGGAGCAGTCCTACAAGAATATCCCCTTTTATGTTTCTAATAAGGGCTATGGGGTATTTGTCAATCATCCCGAACGGGTTTCCTTTGAGATCAGCTCCGAGATGGTGAAAAAGGTACAATTCTCTGTGCCCGGGGAGGGATTGGATTATTTCCTGATCAATGGGCCTTCCATGAAGGAAGTGCTGATGCGTTACACGGATCTGACCGGCAAGCCGGGACTTCCTCCGGCATGGACCTTCGGTCTGTGGCTGTCCACCTCCTTTACGACCCGGTATGATGAGGAGACGGTGAACCGTTTTGTGGACGGAATGCTGGAGAGGGGGATTCCCTTAAAGGTATTTCATTTTGACTGCTTCTGGATGAAGGAGTTCCACTGGAGTGATTTTACCTGGGATTCCAGAGTGTTTCCGGATCCGGCGGGCATGATAAAAAGGCTGAAGGAGAAGGGGCTGAAGATCTGTGTCTGGATTAACAGCTATATCGGACAGGAGTCCAGTATGTTCCGGGAGGGCGTGGAAGGCGGTTATTTCATCAAACGCAGGAACGGGGATGTATGGCAGTGGGATATGTGGCAGCCGGGTATGGCGATTGTGGACTTCACGAATCCGGCCGCCTGTCAATGGTTCTCCTCCAAGCTGGAAGCCTTGCTGGATATGGGGGTTGACTGCTTTAAGACGGATTTCGGCGAGCGGATTCCTACGGAAGCCGTGTATTATGATGGTTCCGATCCCATGAAGATGCATAATTATTATACTCATCTTTATAATAAAACCGTGTTTGAGCTCCTGGAAAGAAAGCGGGGAAAAGGGGAAGCGGTGCTGTTTGCCAGAAGTGCCACTGCCGGAGGCCAGAAGTTCCCTGTTCACTGGGGCGGTGACTGCTGGTCGGATTATGAGTCCATGGCGGAAAGCCTCCGGGGAGGCTTGAGCCTTACCATGTCCGGCTTTGGCTTCTGGAGCCATGATATCGGCGGCTTTGAGAGTACCTCCACGCCGGATGTTTATAAACGGTGGTGTGCCTTTGGATTATTGTCCACCCATTCCCGCCTGCACGGCAGCTCCTCTTACCGGGTGCCCTGGGCTTATGATGAAGAGGCGGTGGATGTAGTCCGGTTCTTTACCAGATTAAAAGCCGCTCTGATGCCGTATCTGTTTGGCAATGCAGTCCGGACAGCCAGACTTGGAATTCCCTCCATGCGCAGTATGGTGATGGAGTATACCGAAGATCCTGCCTGTGCCTATTTGGAGAAGCAGTATATGCTGGGTGACAGGCTCCTGGTGGCTCCGATCTTTAACGAAGAAGGAACGGCCCAGTATTATCTTCCGGAGGGACGCTGGACGGATTACCTTACGGGTGAGAAGAAGACCGGAGGACGCTGGTATAAGGAGCATCACGGATATCTCAGCATTCCGCTGCTGGTGAGAGAGAACAGTATCATTGCCGTAGGTGCCAGGGAGGATGATCCTGTTTATGACTATGGCGAGGATGTGACGCTGAAGGTTTATGAACTGGTTGACGGAGAAGCTGCCTCGGTGACGGTATATGACCAGAAAGCTAATCCTGCCTTAGAGGCTGCGGTTTTGAAAAATGGGAAGAGTATTGCCATTGATGTGAGGGCTGCCGGAAAGTATCAGGTGGAATTAGTAAACTGTGCGGAAATTGCGGATGTTGAAAATGGAAGCTTCCGTATGGAGGATGAGAATGCGGTGATTATCCCTGCCGCAGAGGGAACAGTTACCGTAAGGCTGGCATAACAGGAGAAGGGCAGCACAAAAACAGGGCAAGAAAAGTACAAGAATAGTACAAAAACAGGGCAAAAAACAGTACAAGAATAGTACAGGAACGGTATAGAGATGTGCAAATGATCTTGAAGTTTACCGCTTGGCTGGCTGTGCCGCAGTGCTATTTATAGGAGAGCAAGCTGTGAAGCATAAAAGAGTAAACTGTAAAATGGTTGTATAAAATGCAAAAATAAATAGAGCAAGAAATGCGCCTAGAAGGGGAAAGTTGATAAAGTCAATTTTGATAAAGTTAATTTTGACAAAGTCAATTTTGACAAAGTCAATTTTGATAAAGTCAATTTTGACTTTAGTCAGCCTCACCTTCGGGCGCATTTTTTGTAATATTTTTCAAGGATTTTATATTCAATATTCCTTCCATCAGGAAGTAAGGCTGTCTCTGGAACTTTCCTGATAGAACGTACGCACGCGGAGGGCTTGATTATGGTCGCCGAAATCTTCTCCGAACAGGGTCAGGCCGCCGCAGTTGGCGGTATCCTTCGGAACCTCAAGGCGGAAGGTTATGGTGCTGGTGTAATCGATGTCCAGATCCTGAATGGTGGTTTTGGAGATCCGGCTTCCTCCGTCGATAAAGGTGCCCTCGGAATTGATAATGATGGTCTTCAGCAGACCGTACTGATTCATACGTTCGGGCCACCAGAAGGGATTTAAAAAGCCTTTTCTGGCGCCGAAGTCTCCCGGACTGACCCACATCCCCAGGGATGTGCCGTTGATGGAAAAATAGATATCGGAAGGATAGTCCTCGCTGCTTCCGGGGCATTCCGAGCTGATTTCAAAGGAAATCTGAAGCTCGGTCAGGGTCTGTCCGGCCAGAAGATGATTGGGCAGATTATATTCCAGATAGCCGCTTCCAAACCACAGAATTCCGGCATCATACCGTTCCGGAAAGCTGAAATACCTCCGGTCGTCAAAGGCGCCGATCACCTTTTTGGAGGTGGCCAGGCCGCAGGTGGGATTGATTTTGAAATCGCTGAAATAGCCGATGCGGATATCATCCTGGTAGAAGCTCCTGGTCTCCCGGACCGGAGCAAAATCTATGATCAATCGGTCATGGTTGGGCTGTACCAGCTTCATGGTTCCCCGTTTGCCGGCAGTGGTGTGGATTTTCACAAGTCCGGCCTTCTCCAGCTTGCCCACATGCATGGAGATCGCGCTGTTAGTCAGCTTCAGGGCCTCGGCAATATCGTTCATGCTCAGCTGATCATTCTCATAAATCATTTCCATAATCTTCAGACGCATGGGAGTGCTTAAGGCCTTCAGGACCTCTTCTGCTCCTTGTATTGTTTGAAAGTATAACATAAGAACCTCCTGGCTGGACTTGCACAGCTTTTTATAATAAGGTAATTATAAACATAAGGTATTGTTAAAGTCAATAATTAAATAAAAACAAACAGATGGAATAGCAGAGAAAAAACACGGAAAACAACTTGACCTTTTTCTTGAAATATAGTAAATTGATGATATGGTTAAGTCATAAACGTAATAGTACATTAAAAAATAAAATAAAGGTGGTAAAGGAAATGGTAAAGTATTATATCAACCCTAATAAGAAGCTGGGCAAGATCAACAAGGAGATTTACGGGCATTTTTCCGAGCATCTGGGAAGATGTATCTATGAGGGCCTCTATGTGGGCGAGAATTCCGAGATTCCCAATACCAACGGTATGAGGAATGATGTGGTTGCCGCATTGAAGGAGATGAAGATTCCGGTACTGCGCTGGCCCGGAGGCTGCTTTGCGGATGAGTATCACTGGAGGGATGGCATCGGACCGAAGGAAACACGCAAGAAGATGATTAATACCCATTGGGGCGGAGTGGTGGAGGATAACAGCTTCGGAACCCATGAGTTCATGGAGCTCTGCCGCCAGCTGGAGTGTAAGGTCTATATTAACGGCAATATGGGAAGCGGCACGGTGCAGGAGATGTCCGAGTGGGTTGAGTACATGACCTATGAGGGAGTATCCCCCATGGCTGATCTCAGAGCCAGGAACGGACATCCCGAGCCCTGGAAGGTGGATTTCTTTGGTGTGGGCAATGAGAACTGGGGCTGCGGAGGCAATATGCTGCCGGAGTACTATGGCAATGAATACCGCAGATATCAGACCTATGTGAGAAATTATAACCAGAATGCACCTGTTTATAAGATTGCCTGCGGTGCCAATGCAGGTGATTATGAATGGACCAGAGGGGTGCTGGATGCCGCCCACCGTCACGCGCCGGAGCATTGCCACGGCTTCATGGACGGACTTTCCCTGCATTACTATACAGTTCCCGGTAACTGGCAGGATAAGGGCAGCGCTACGGAATTTGATGAGAAGGAATGGTATAAGACCTTAAGCAAGACCCTCTTTATGGAAACCCTGATCAAGCGCCACGGAGCCATTATGGACCAGTATGATCCGGAGAAGAAGATCGGAATGATCATTGATGAATGGGGTACCTGGTACAACTGTGAACCGGGTACGAATCCGGGCTTCTTGTATCAGCAGAACACCATGAGGGATGCCCTGGTGGCGGGACTTAACCTGAATCTGTTCAATAAGAACAGCGACCGTGTGAAGATGGCGAATATTGCCCAGCTGGTGAATGTGCTTCAATCCGTGATACTGACCGAGGGAGCGAAGATGGTTCTTACCCCCACCTATCACGTATTCAACATGTATAAGCAGCACCAGGAGGCACAGCTGCTGGACAGCTCCCTGGAGAGCCAGCCGGTGGGACTGGAGAATGAATACATGGTTCCGAACCTTCATGAATCCGTATCCCTGGACCAGGATGGAAAGCTTCATATTACAGTGAATAACCTGTCGATTACCGACAGCTATACGGTGGATGCGGTGCTTGCGGAAACAGCAGTTAAGAAGGTGGAAGGTTGTATCCTGACCAATGACTGGAAGGCACACAATACCTTTGAGAATCCGGAGTTGGTACAGCCGAAGGAATTTAAGGATTATAAGGTCACGGAGAAGGGAATCCGGTTTACCATTCCCGCCTGCAGCGTATTGAGCCTGGAGGTTGAAATATAATAGGCCATTGAGATGTAGATCAGGCAATGACGATAGGCTGTCCTGTCTTTGACAGTCCAAATGCGAAGAATGTTGTTATCCGTGTTCTTCGCATTTTTTATGAAAATGCGGCTATATTTTATTGCTTTTTCTTTGTTCTTTGAATAAGCCTTTATAATCCGGGAGGTTTTGAAAAAATTCTATAATAGAAGATTCAAAAATGGCCGATGTTTCGAATTGATGAAGCATCAGCTGTTTTTTGCAACGGATTTTAATCAAATAAACATGACACACCGTTGTCGTGTTTGTTATGTTATGATTGAAATAAAAAAGGAGAACTTCACTATGAAAAAGGAAATTTCTATTTTTGAAAGACCAGAGAGAATTAATGAGCAATACTTGGAAGCCTGCGGTAATATGTCATGGTATGATTTTGTGATAGCTATGCCGTCGCTGGTATTCGTCGTCACAGGTTGGAAATCGAACGGTAAAGAAAACGCCTGTCTGCAATCTTGGTCTTCCTTTGTGGGAAGCGGAGCGGACAACTATATCTGTATCATGGGAAAAGTCGATAAAGGCGGGCATATGTATCAATCACTGAAAGAAACGAGAGTGTGCGTGTTGAATTTTCCTTCAAACGACATTTATGACCGCTGTGTTAAAACGATTGGTAATAATCAGTTTGAAACAGATGAAATCACCGCCTCCGGCTTAACGGCGGAGAAAGCCTCAAAGGTCAACGCACCGCGAATCAAAGAGTGTTTTTTGAATATCGAATGTGAATTTTTATGGGAACATGAGCTCGTCGAGGGAAGCGGGGAAGTGGCGGTTGCATTGAAAGCTGTCAACATTTGCATGGATAGCGAACATTACGACCAAAACAAACTCGGCAGATACGGAAAGAGCGGTTTTTTGTTTCAAGTTGACCAACCCACCAATCCAGATACAGGAGAAACAACACCTTTCGGACCCGGAATATTGGAGCAAGGAAATCCAATTCCTTGGATTACAAAATAAGCATACTGCGTAGCTGGCTTTCCAGGCAGTAGACCCAATAAAGCAAAACAAGGCGGCGGGATAGATTATCATCCGGCCGCCTTGCCTTTTGCAAGGGTATGGGATTAGCCTGCGGCGTTTTGCGCTGTCAACCCGTCCAATATGCGGCTGTGTTCGGGTGACAATGTCTTTTCGAGGAAGGTTTTGAAATGTTCATCTGTGAGAGGTATCGTGCCGGTCTGTATACGTTCAAGCTTTGCGATGGTGTTACAAAGAAAAATAAAATATGGACAGAATAATAATTGATTTAACCGCATAAATTAATAATATCAGAAATATGAAAGTATTTATTAGGTATAATGTCTAAAATGCATTATATATTATAAAATAATTAGGACAAGGTGCTTGACTTTATTGCAATTATATTGTAAAATCAGCTTAAACGGATAAGTAAAGGAAAAGCGATATGAAAAACATAGTCAGAGCAAAGGATGTGGCTAAGGAAGCCGGGGTGACAGCAGCAACGGTTTCTTATGTGCTGAATGGAAAATCGTCGGTAACCATAAGCGCCGAGACCCAGGACCGGGTATGGAGTGCGGTGAAGAAGCTGGGGTATGTTCCGAATCAAGCGGCGAAAACACTAAGTTCTTCCCGATCCACAGGATATAGCAGATCGAATTTAATTGGTGTTGTGATACCTCAGACGGAACCGGGAAAGAAATTTATGTTCAGCAATCCGTTTTATGGAGAGTTCTTAAGTGCATTAGAATATGGGGCGAGGCTGGAAGGCTACCACCTCCTGGTATCCGGTGTGAATCTGGACCAGAGTTATATAGAGATAGCAAAGAATAGGTCTTTGGATGGTATTATTATCCTTGGTATGTATCCTTCCGATGAGATACAGGAATACAAGAGATCGGGAATTCCTTCGGTTATGGTGGATTGTTATTGTGACAATGACCACTATTTCCATAGTGTCAGAACGGATGACCGTTATGGCGGATATCTGGCAACAGAATATTTGATTAAGAAGGGACATCGCAGAATTGCATTTGTTTCCGGAGAAGCAAAGGAAGCTGGTGTAAACCATATGCGTTTCCTGGGCTATCAGGATGCACTGGAGGAATATGAGATTCCCTCTGATGAAAGATTGGTTATTAATGGATACATAGGATATGAATTCGGCATTGAGGCAGCAGAGAGGATTGTTGATAGCAATAACGGAATTACGGCGGTTTTTGCGACGGCGGACATTATTGCGGTGGGCATGGTGAAAGGATTTCGCAAGAGAGGAGTCCGTATTCCGCAGGACATTTCCATTATTGGCTTTGATGATATCTATGCTTCCGTCATATGTGACCCTTCTATTACTACAATCCGACAGAATATTGAGGATAAGGGAACGGAGGTAGCGAAGCTGATTGTTGCCGCGGCCCAGAACCGTAAGTATCCTAAGAAGGAGATTATAATTCCGATAGAAATTATTGAGCGGGAATCAGTAAGGAAATTATGATACAGCCTGGAGGAGATAACCAATATTTTCAAGAATTTATATCAGGAGGCCATGATTATGAAGATAAAACATATGCCCAGCGGGCTGTTCCCGCATTTTGACAGCGGGTTGGAGAGAAGGCCGGTATATCCGGTGGCAGGTGAGAGGGTCCGTATTGGCTGCCGCCTTGATGATGGGCTGCCGGAGACAGAGGTAAGCCTGGTCTGGAGGGTGAATGGGATGGAGATGCCCAAGGTGCCGGGAGAACGCACGGGTGAGAATGACCGGGGACAGCGGTATTATTCTTTTTCTATTGAGACCTTGCCGGAATGTTCTGAGATTACATACTCTTTTCTGATGGAGAACGGCAGCAAGGCGGATCATAGCCCTTATTTTAAATTTGAGACATTGCGCGTCCTGGATCTGGGGGAACCGGATTCCCTGGCGGAGACGAAAGACGGAATTTATGCCCTTTATAAAAAGGGGGAAAGAGAATATACAGTAAGGCTTCAGGTAAAGGACAGTGTCCGCATTTTTTTAGACGACTATTTAACCGATAAAGTAAATGCAAATAATGGGTTTGAAGAAAGAACCTATACCTTGAAAGGGGGATACCTTGTCCGGCTTAAAGCGCCCTTACATCTAATCGTGGAAAAGGATGGAGCAGAAGTGGTTGATTATCAGCCGAAATTTCGGCTCTGGGTCGACAGGAAAGCGGAGGCTTACCAGATAGAAGGCTGTATGGAAATGGCCGCCTCCGGTTTCTATGGCTTTGGTGAGAAGTTTGATGCTGTGAATCAAATAGGGAAGTCGCCGCTTTCCTATGTAGTGGAGCAATATTCTAATCAGCAGGAGAAAACATATTATCCGGTTCCTTTCTTCTTCACGGATTGCCAGGTAGGTTATCTGCACCATGGAACCTGGAAAACGCAGTTCTTTCTGAATGAACAAGGAGAGTGCTGGAAAGATGTCAGGATTCTCAATCGCTGCCCCAGGCGAGGAAGGCTGCTGGATGCCGAGATATTAACGGGGACACCTGCTGAAATGCTTCAAGCTTATACCGGGCGGACCGGACAGCCTGCATTGCCTCCCCGTTGGGCCTTTGGGCCCTGGATATCCTCCAACGGATGGAATACGCAATCGGAAGCATTGGAACAGGTGGAAAAGATGAATACCCTTGCAATTCCTGCTACGGTCATGGTGTTGGAGGCATGGAGTGACGAGGAGACCTTCTATATTTGGAACGATGCGAAGTATACACCCAGGGCGGACGGGAGTCCTTTCTCCTATCGGGATTTCACCTTCCCGGAGGATGGGAAGTGGCCTGATCCCAAGGAGTTTACCCGCATATTGCATGATAATAACCTGGAATTAATTCTGTGGCAGATACCTGTTATCAAGTACGAAGCCTCGGCTCATGGGGAGCAGCTGGACCTGGATACGGAATATGTCACGGAAAACGGATTATGCATATTGAATGAGGACGGAAGTCCCTATCGGATTACGGAAATGTGGTTCGGCAATTCCCTGATGCCGGATTTCACCAATGAAAAGACCTGCCAATGGTGGTTTGACAAACGGGAATATTTAATCACGGAACTGGGCGTTGCCGGATTTAAGACGGATGGCGGAGAATTCTTATTTGATGAACGATCTTACCTCAGTGACGGGAGGCGGATTGAAGAGGCGCATAATGATTACCCGGTTCTCTATGCGAGGGCATATCATGAGTTCATGAATCGTACCAAGGGGGCGGGGAAGGGAGTTACCTTCAGCCGTGCCGGGTATGCGGGGGCACAGCAATATCCGATTCATTGGGCGGGAGATCAGATTTCGAATTTCTCTGAATTAAAGGCGCAGTTATTTGCAGGACTATCCATTGGCCTGTCGGGAGTTCCTTTCTGGGGCTTTGATATCGGCGGCTTTGCAGGGGATTTTCCCACCACGGAATTATATCTCAGGTCTACTGCCTTTGCAGCCTTTGCGCCAATTATGCAGTTCCATTCCGAGCCCAGATACGGGCAGTATTATATGACCCAGAGAAATCATTGGAATAATGACAGAAGTCCCTGGAATATGGCGGCTGCCAATCAGGATGACAGCATCATTGCCATTTACCGGCAGTATGCGAATCTTCGGATGAATTTGCTGCCCTATCTATGGAGGGAGGCCGGGTTCTGTGCGGAAACCTCACGGCCAATGATGGCGCATCTGATCTATGATTACCCGTTACATAAAGAGATTCTGGATATAGAGGACGAATATATGCTGGGAAGAGATCTTCTGGTTGCTCCTGTGATTCTGGAAGGAGCCGCCGGAAGAGAGGTATGGCTGCCGCCGGGCAATTGGTATGATCTGTGGGATGGAGAAAGGTATGCGGGAGATAGAAGAATGTATTTTCCCTGCGGCTACGACAGAATTCCTGTATTTGCCCGGGAAGGGAGCATTCTCCCGCTGAACCTGAACCATGGTCTGCGAATGGGAAGCAGCAGTAAGGAAGCTGCCGTATCCAACCGTTGGGACCGGTATGAAAGCTTGTGCTTCTTCTTATATGGAGAGGGAAGAATGGACTTCGCGGATGATATGGGGGCAGATATTCAGGTACGCGTTACAGAAGAGCAATATTTCGTCGATGGAAGGCTGACTGAAGGTATTATCCTCGTTCCCATGGATGGAAAGGTGAGGAAGGAATGCATCGTCAATCATGCTATGGCGTCGGTAAGGGAAAGAGAACTTCATGTGTTCGGCCTCCGGTGCACAGGATACCAAATTCTGATACCTGGCGATGAACTTACGATTTAGTAAAAAGAGATGAGATCAAGCAGATAAGATCGGGTAGATAAGGTGATTTGAGAGTCAGGTGGGTGTGATTTAGGCTGTGAGATGGATATCGATACACTTATATTCACCGCATTAGTATAAAGAGACCTGAAGCCGGGCGAATGATAAGACTGAGCAAATAAGATTAAGTGGATAGGATAGAACGTACAGGATTGAACAGATTGAATCAAATGGATAGGATAGAACGTATGGGATTGAGCAGATTGGATAGAGAGTATAAGAAGAGGGGAAAAGAAGCGTATAAGAGAAGCAGGTAAGAAGGAGCGGGCAGCCGGGTAAACCGGTGATACGCACAGGATCAGGAGGTTCGTATGTCAATGCAGTATATTGCAACAGGAAATGAAGTGGCAGCACTGCCTGCCATAAGAGAAAGCGACGGCAGCATCGAAGGAATCAGCCTGCTTCATATGGCGTCCAGAGGTATGCTGGAGCTGTGCGGAGATGGTGAGAGGCCCTTTCTCCAACCCTTTCTGGAAATAGAAGGGAAGCCGGTTGCGCTGACAAAGATGCAATGGGAGCTGGAGCATGATTGGATTCCTTCCTTCCGGGCGAGAGCCGGGGCGGTGAGAGTGCGGGGGACCATCCTGGCACCGATAGGGGAGAGAGGCTTCTGTTACCGCGTATCGGTGGAAAATGACAGTGAGCGGCAGGTGCCCCTTCGTTTCGGAGTAAAGGGATACTGGCATAAGACCCTTCACTCCATTAATGAAAGCAAGGAGATCCGGGAAGAGATCAATGTGTATGAGAGCGGATGGAATCACTGCATTGTAATGGATCTGCGGATCGGGTATTCGGTATTGGCCTTTGCACCTATCTATTCGGAAAAACCGGAGACCTCCGATACCAGGTATTCCTATAGCCGGGAGGAGGATGGCAGCGTAGGATACGAGCTGTTCCAGACCAAAGTGCTGGAAGCACAGGAGGAGGCGGCGGAAAGTTATTGGTTTGGCGCAGGCTTTGAGGAGGTTGCGGCCTCCACCTCTGCTAAGGAGATGCTTCGTCAGGGTTATGAGGCGGAATATGAAAAGACCTGTGCATGGCTTTCTAAACGGGAGCGGCGTATCGGAGATGAGAAATTGCAGGAAATTTTAAACCGGAATATGTTCTTCAGCTTTTTCTTTGGATCGGGGATCACCCTGGATACGGAGGAATTCGTATTAGTGACCTCGCGAAGCCCCAGGTATTATGTAAGCGCCGCCTATTGGGACCGGGACAGCCTGCTGTGGAGCTTTCCGGCAATCCTTATGGCGGATGCCGAATATGCCAGGGAGATTCTGTATTATGTATTCACAAGGCAGATTAAGAATGTGGGCATTCACAGCAGATACATCGACGGAACCGTTTTGGAACCGGGGTTTGAACTGGATGAGTTGTGCGCGCCGGTACTGGCATTGGCCGAGTATGTGAAGGTATCCGGGGGTCACACTATTCTGGGAGAGGCTTACATAGAGGCGGGAATCAGAAGGATTTTAAAGATACTGCAGACTAAGAGGCATCCGGAGATTGCCTTGTATGAGACCTTTCTCCAGCCGACGGATGATATGCGTGTGCATCCTTATCTGACCTATGACAATGTGCTGGTATGGAGAATATTACTGCGGATTGCGGAATTTTACCGGGGCAGATGGGAGGAAGAAGAGATCCGCCGCCTGGAAGAGGAGGCCCAAAGGGTAAGGAAGGCCATAGAGGAGCATTGCATCAAGGTTCACGAAGGGGTTCGCATTTATGCCTGGTCGGTGGATCTGAAAGGGAAATGGGATATTTATGATGAGCCTCCGGGAAGCCTGCTGTTGCTGCCTCATTATGATTATTGCGGGTTTGAGGATGAGGTATGGAGGAATACCGTCCGTATCATCCGGTCAAAGGATTATGAATATTCCTTTGCAGGCTGTCCCATTGCGGAAATCGGCTGTGCCCATGCGCCCCATCCGTGGGTGTTAAGCATCGCCAACAGTTTGCTGAGCGGGAATGAAGCATCTGCCCGGGACCATCTTCTGAAATGCAGGATGGACAACGGCATTGCATGTGAGAGTGTGGATGAGTACACCGGCGAGAGCAGGACAGGGGATGCCTTTGCCACCTGTGCGGGTTTTCTTGCCTATGCCATAGACAGAGCATTCGGGAAGGACAGTATGTCTTCCTAAAACAGTTCTCCCTGCCACAGGCTGAACTGAAAAAACAATATGAGGAGGTGGTCAGGTTGGATTGTTTCACTATCCATCCATGGGAAATTGAGACGAGGACAGCTTCCCCGGAGACGAAGGATTACCGGGAGAGCATCTTCAGCCAGGGAAACGGTTATATGGGAGTAAGAGGTTATTCCCCCATAGGAAGCAGAAGGAATGATGCGGAGCGCACCACGTTTTTCTCCGGGTTCTTTGAATACATCAGGCCGGGCATTACGGACATGGTGAATCAACCGGATTTTGCAGCTTCCAGGCTTTCTGTAGGCGGGATTGATGTAAATGATATGGAGGTGGTCGCTTACAGACAGACACTGGACATGAGGGACGGCACCGTGCTGTGGACCTATACGGCAGCGGATCAGGAGAACAGGAGAACCAGGATAAGGATTACCAGGTTTCTCAGCATGGAGGATAACCATGCGGCGGCGATCCGGTTTGAGCTGATGCCGGAGAACCATGACAGCGAGATAATCCTGGAGACAGGAATTGACGGGAATGTCATCAACCTTCCCATTGCGGATAACCAACTGAGTGATAATCTGGAATTTGCCCGTATGTGGGGAAGGGTTCATGTCTCTTCGAAAGGCAGGCAGGGGAGGCTCTTTGCGGAAACGGCGTATTCCAAACGAAGGACGGTGATGGAATATCACCTTCAGGTATCGGAGGGCTGCGGGATATCCGTAGAGGCTGCTCCAAAGAAAAGATATACGGGTTCGGTCATCCGAATTCCGGGAAAGCAGGGAAGAAGCTATGTTATTGATAAGCTCATCTGCGCGGCTAATTACAGAGACGGAGAGGATGCGGGAAGGATAGCCCGGGTACATATGGAACGGGGCATTTCCCTGGGCTTTGACGGAATGCTTCTGGAAACCCGGAAGGCATGGCAAAGGATATGGGAAAGCTGCGATGTGGAGGTGGAAGCTTCCGGAGAGATTCAGGGAGCGATCCGGTATAACATCCTTCAGCTGATCCAGAGCGATCCCGCCGATGATCCTCATGCCAGCATAGGAGCCAGGGGCCTGATGCATGGAAGGTATAAGGGCTGTTATTTCTGGGATACGGAGATATTCATGCTGCCGCTGTTTCTCCATACAAGGCCCGAGGCGGCAAAGAACCTGCTTCTATACCGGTATCATACCCTGAAGGACGCTCTGGAAAGCGCCGGGAGATTTTCGCTGAAGGGAGCCAGATATTCCTGGATGTCTTCCGACACGGGCTTTGAGCAATGTGAGACCTGGGATACGGGCTGCTGCGAGATCCATATCACAGCGGACATCGCATATGCCGTAGGCCGGTATATCCGGCTGACGGGGGATAGGGCCTTCCATCGGGATTACGGAGCGGAGATTTATATACAGACCGCCAGGTATTGGATGGAACGCTTTACCTATGACAGGGGGAAGGATTGCTATAATCTGCTCTATGTAAAGGGTCCCGATGAGTATTGCGGTGTGACCATGAATAATTTTTATACGGTAAAGCTGGCGCTCCATAATCTTACCTTGGCCCTGGATTCTGTTGGGTGGATGGAGAAGGAGTATCCGGCGGAATGGAAGAGCCTGAAGGAGAAGCTGGAGTACCGGGCGGAGGAAGCGAAGGGATGGCAGGAGCTGCTTCAAAAGGCGGTGACTTACTATGATGAGGAGCGGAAGCTCTGGATTCAGGACCCTGTATTTGAGAGCCTGGAGCCCATTGAGATAAGCGCATATAAGGAAGATAATATTCCCTTGTATCATAAGCTGAGCTTTGACCGCCTGCAAAGGTATCAGGTATTAAAGCAGTCGGATGTGCTGATGTATATGGCACTTTTTCCCGAAGAGATGTCCAAGGAGCAGATGCTGGCGGCATGGAATTACTATGAGCCTAAGACCCTGCATGATTCAACCCTGAGCTTTGGGATTCATGCGCTGCTGGCGGCAAGATTAGGAATCGGAGAGGCAGCCTGGGAGTATTTCTTCAAATCCCTGTTTCTTGATTTGAAAAATGTCATGGGCAACACGGCAGGAGAGGGAATCCATACGGCGGCCCTGGGAGCCACCTGGCAGGCATTAATCTTCGGCTTTGCAGGGATCTGGACCGATGCCGGAGGAATCAAGTGTAAGCCCAATCTTCCGGAGGAAATACACAAAATGAAATTTAAGCTATGCTATGAAAACGCAGTATATGAGATCGGAATGGAACGGGGAAAGGAACCCCGGATTACATTTCTGCAATCTATTTAACCGTTAAAACAAATGGATATATTGTAAGGCTTGTGCAATGCTTGTCCTTATATTATATTATAACCAATCATTTAAGGAGGGAAAATATGAAGAAAATGTATCAGAAACTGTTATCCGTCATCTGTATGGTGACTATGCTTGCGGTTTTATTCACCGGCTGCAGCAATTCAGATGGGAAAAAAACGGACACGAACAAGGAAAATAACACACCTACCAGCGCGGCTGATTCAGGGAAAGAGGATCCCGGCAAGGAACAGACTCCGAATCAGGAGCAGACTCCGGCTCAGGAGAATCCATATGAGATAGCCGGTAAGGTAGTAATCGCGTACCCCGAAGGGGAGACGGCGGAAATTGTTCCGGTATTGGATGCCTTCCGCGCCCAATATCCCAATATTGAGGTGGTGGATGAACCCTTCCCCGGAAGTACGGGAGGAGCTTTTAATGAGTATCTGACCCAGAAGGCTGCGGCAAATTCCATGCCGGATCTGATGTGGCTGGATTGGAATGACTTCGCTCCCCAGGTGGCAAGCGGATATGTTATGCCGCTGAATGACCTTATGGCTGGGGATGAGGAAGCGTCCTATGTTCCCTCCGGCATGACAGACCCCTATACCTATGGCGGAAAGCTCTATGCTCTGCCCTGTCAGATGAATGCCATGGGTATCACCATCAACTTGGATATGCTGGATGAATTGAATATCGACAAGCCCGGCTATGACTGGACGATGGCTGAATTTGAGGAGATACTGAAGAAGGCTATTACTGCAGATACCTGCGGTTCTGCCACTCTGGAGGATTTGGACCAGGTATATTCCGCCCAGGAGGATGGATATTTCTATCCCGCTTATGATTATGTAAACCAGAAGTTCAACTTTACGGAGAAATGGGTGCCTGCCATGAACCGTCTGGCTGAGTTAAGGGCAGTTCCCGGACTTGACGCATGGGCGATGAAATATCCGAAAGCGGAAGACGGCAGCACTCCCATGGATAGTGATTATGTGATGAAGTTCGGTGAGGCCGGTAAGGATGATAATCATTACACCTTCAAAAACGGAATCTCCCTGCTGTGTACCAATGCTACCTGGAATGATAACTGGATGCGTAATGAGTGTAAGGTTCGTTGGGATTATTGGCCTTATCCCCGTCTGGATGCCAACACACCGGTTAAGACCCCGATTCATGTGGACTGTTCTTATCTGGCCAGTACCTGCCAGGATCCCAAGGCAGCCTTCCAGCTGCTGAAATGGCTGACCTACGGAGTGGAAGGAAATCTCCAGAGACTGGATATCTTTGAGGCCAGAGGCGACAAGGATGTGGTGGAAGGCGACACGAAGCTGTTAAAGACCTGGTTCATTCCCTGCACACAGCATCCCGATGTGATTGCGAAGTTTGAGAAGAACCCCCATCTGACCGAGGGCTTTAAGGCTCTCTATAAGAGCACGGCGAATTCCATCAGAGGAGATATCAACAAGATCGTTCCCGGATATAATGCGGTATTCAATGATGAGATATGGCAGATGCTGGGCGATGTACGGGAAGGCCGCAAGAACGCGGCGGATGTAGCTCCCCAGATTGATGCAAAGGTAAACGCTGCGTTACAGGAGCAGCTGAAGATATTTAACGAGAAGGTTGGCGGCTGATTTTCATGCCTGTTTCAGAGGGGGAGTAAAATCCCCCTCTGAAAATCAACGCGGATTGGGAACATCCGCTTGAAGTTTAGATGGCTTCCTGGAGGTAAAGATGAAGAGAAAGAAGCTTCTTAGAACTAAAATATATGTATTTCTATTGATAATATCCGTTCTGCTTCTTCCCCTGGTCATTCTTGTACATGTGGAAGTAAGCAAGCTGGACCGCATGATACAGACAATGGAGCGAAGCTTTCTGCTGGAGGACAGGGAAGTGGCAGAGAGGCAGACCTTTGCCGGCGAGGGGACATCTTACAGGATATTACTGAACCAGGAGAGCCTGGTGAGCGGGGATGGCATACAGGTTGATTCTGACGGAACCTATGTGCCGGTGGATGCTTCCTGCCATGTGAAGCTGGAGGTTTTGGAAGCCGGAGACTATGAGGTGTTGGTGGAATATACTTCTCCGGAGCACAGTCTGTTTGAGAATACCGCGAATGTGAGAGTCGGAACAAGGGAACTGGTGTGTTCCTTCCCCCTTTTGTGGGCGGATGACATATCGGAGCCTAGGGCAGACCGGTATGGGAATGAAATCACACCCGACGGATATCGGATGGAAGTGACGAACTCCGCCTATCTGGAGGACTATGAGCATTTTCAGAGAACTCCTGAACGGTTTCACCTGGAAGCAGGGGAGAACATGCTGTCCATCACCCCACAGAACCAGGAACTTTTCCTGTATGCTGTCACCCTGGTGCCTCCGACGGAGGATATAAGCTATGAGCAGTACCTGTCGGAATACAAGGATGCTCCCGTGTATGACGGTAAAATAATTATTATCGAAGGGGAAGACTACCGGGCGAAGACGGATTCCTATATCAGAGGAACCAATGTCCAGAACGTGGGAGTACTTCCGAAGAACCCCTATATCAGACTGATTAACGCAACGGATGATAAGTCCAATAAAGCCATAGGACAGAAGATCATCTATGAAGCAGAGATTCCCCGGGACGGGATATATTATATCAGCTTCAAGTACAGCCAGCCGCTGAAGACAGGGGGCTGCGCCTACCGCACCCTGGAGATTGACGGAAGGGTGCCTTACCGGGAAGCCAGGGATATCGGGTTTTCCCATACCGGCATGATGAAATATGCAAATCATACCCTGGGCAAGGAAAAGCCCATGGGGATTTATCTTACAGCAGGGGTTCATACCATCGCCCTGAAGGTGACGGCAGGACCCATGGACGCAATCTACCGGGAGCTTATGGAAATCACAGAGGAGATCAATCAGACCGGCTTACTGATGAAGAAAATCCGGGGAAGCAATTCTGATGATACGGCAAAGATCGATACTAACCGGACCTGGGACATTCTGCAATATATGCCCAATATCCTTACTGATCTGGAGGATTGGCGCAGCCGCCTGCTGAGGCTCTATGAAGAGCTGAAGGAGCTGGGCGGAAGGGAGCCTTCCTTTGCCAGCAATCTGATGCTGGCGGCACAGAACCTGGAACGACTGGCATCCGAGCCAAGGGAGATACCCAACCGGATGGCGCTGTTAAGCGATGATTCCGACTCTGCCTCCCAATTGGCAGCACTGACGCTTACTAAAATACATGAGCAGAATCTCAGCCTGGACCGCCTTTACCTTCACGGAGCGGGAGAGCATCTGCCTACGCCTGAGGCGGGGATACTGCCCACACTGATTACAGGGGCAAAGCAATTCATCTATTCCTTCTCGGGCACTATGAATGAGTCTTCCGATATCAAGGGCGGTACGGAAAAGCTTACGATCTGGATCAATAAGCCCATGCAGTATGTGGAGGTGCTGAGAGAGCTGACGGCACAGAAATTTACGGAAGATACGGGAATCGATGTGGTATTCTCCGTCATGCCGGACGAGAAGAAGATCACCCTTGCTAACTCCACCCGGTCCAACCCGGATATTGCTTTAGGCTTATCCTACTACCGGCCGGCGGAATTCGCCATGAGAGGTATGGCGAAGAATTTGCTGGAATATGCGGATTTCATGGATTGGTACGGGAAGGAATATAATATCGAGTCATTGACTCCCATGGCCTATGATGAGGGAATCTACGCAGCCAGTGAGACACAGGATTTCTATGTGCTGTTCTACCGCAGGGATATCCTGGATATGCTGGGGCTGGAGGTGCCTGACACCTGGGCGGATGTCAAGAAAATGATGCCCATCCTCCACCGGAATGCAATGAACTTTAATCTTACCCTGGCCAACAATGTAGGATATAAGAGCTTTGAATCTACGGGAGCCTTCCTGTTCCAAAACGGGGGAGATTATTATACCAAGGACGGCTTTCATGCCAATTTCAGCGATCCCAATACCTTGAAGGGCATCCGGGAGATGATCGATTTATACCAGGTATACGGCCTGGTTCAGAATGTCCCCAACTTCTTCAACGCCTTCCGTTCCGGTGCGGTTCCCATCGGGATCTCTAATTTTGCTACCTATCTCCAGCTTCAGATAGGAGCGCCGGAGCTGACCGGACGCTGGGATATCGCTCTGGTTCCGGGAACGACCCAGGAGGACGGGACGGTGTACCGGTACTGGTCTGCGGATATGACCGCGGCTATGATTTTTGCCAATACTCCCATGCCGGATGAGTCGTACCGCTTCTTAAAATGGTGGCTGTCGGGAGAGACCCAGGCTGCTTATGCCACGGTCCTTCAGATGAAGTACGGCCCCGATTACATCTGGAATACGGCAAATCATATTGCTTTGGATCAGATTTCATACCCTAGGAAGCATAGGGAGGTCATATTGGAGCAGTGGTCCTGGCAGAAGGAGGCGCTGCGCCACCCGGCAAGCTATATCCTGGAGAGGGAGATCAGCAATGCCTGGATTGATATCGTCACCAAGGGTGAGAACTTCCAGCCCAGGATGGATGAGGCACTGCTGGCATCCAACCGGGAGATGAAGAGGAAGCTGACAGAGTTCGGATATTATGATAAGGATGGAAATCCGGTCAAGGAATATAAGGTTGACTTAATCCAGGAATTAAAGGATAAGCAGGGAGCAGGAGGAGGTAACGATGGAGAATAAGCAATGGCTGCGTAAAATTAAATTGTTTTTTGATCATCATTCCATTTTCTGGCTTCAGCTGCCCTTTGCGGCATTATTTCTGATTTTTATTATAATCCCGGTAGTGATCGCCATCGGACTTTCCTTTACGGATTTTAATTCCATTGAAAGTCCCAATCTGGTGGGACTGGGTAATTACGTGAACATTCTTACAGACGATGCTGTCTTCATGGAGAATGCCATTCCCAATACGGTACAGTTCTCTGTTATCGTGGGGGTGGGGGGATACCTGCTGTCCTTCTTCCTGGCCTGGTCCCTGGCGCAGATCACCAAGGTGCCGAGAACCATCATGGCAATCATTCTGTACCTGCCCTCCATGACCAGCGGAATCATGCTGTCCACCGTATGGCAGGTGGTCTTTGCAGGAGATAAGGTGGGGTATTTGAATGCGCTGCTGCTGAAGATGGATGTGATTCAGAAGCCGATTCTCTGGCTGTCGGACAGCCAGTATCTGCTGCTGATTATGATTGCCGTCAGCCTGTGGAGCAGCATGGGAGTGGGATTTCTGGCAATGCTGGCGGGTATTCTCAATGTGAACCGGGAGCTTTATGAAGCTGCCTACCTGGACGGGGTGAAGAATCGTTTTCAGGAAATTATCTATGTGACGGTTCCGGCAATCCGCCCCTTTATGATGTTCGGTGCGGTAATGTCCATTGTGAGCACCTTTCAGAACGGCTCCATCGGAGTCATGCTGTCCGGGTCCAACCCGACACCGGGATACGCCGGGCAGCTGCTGGTGACTCACGCGGAGGAATATGCTTTCGTACGTTATGAGATGGGCTATGGGGCGGCGCTTTCTGTGATTATTCTGATCTTCGTATGGGGGATATCACAGATTGCCAAGAAACTTTTTATGGATAAGGATTGAGGTGGTGTATCTATGCGCAGACGAAATAAAATCAGAATCATAGGGATTAATCCCAGGCGGTTTGACCGTTCCCAGATCAAGTTCTACCTGTATCTGCTGCCGGTAGTAGTAATCACCGCCCTGCCCATTGTGTTTATTTTCTTTAATGCCTTTAAGCCGCTGGATGAGCTGCTGGTCTATCCGCCCAAATTCATCACCCTGCGTCCGACCCTGCAGAACTTTTCCAACCTGGCGGCAACCTCGGCGAACAAAATGATTCCCATGAGCCGTTATCTCTTTAACAGCATTCTGTCGACCCTGGCGGTTGTGCTGCTGACCCTGACCATTACCGTAATGGCGGCGTATTGTATGTCAAAGAGAAAGTACCGGCTGAAGAAGGCTTTCTTCGGCATCAATGAAGCGGCCCTGATGTTCGTGCCGGTGGCAGTGGCGATACCTCGCTATTTGATTATTTATAAGCTGGGCATGGTGGATCGTTTTCTGGTTCATATTGTGCCCCTGGTGGCCATGCCGGTGGGACTCTATCTGGTGAAGCAGTTTATTGATGAATTCCCGGATTCCGTGGTGGAGGCTGCACAGATCGACGGAGCCAGCGATTATTATATCCTGCGTAAGGTAGTCCTGCCCAATATCACCCCGGCTCTTGCTACGGTGGCTATTCTGTCCTTCCAGTCCAGCTGGAACAGTATGGAGGCCTCCAATTATTATATTAACAATGAGGCGTTAAAGAGCTTTTCCTTTTATATGACTACTCTGACTGCCAGCTCAGGCAATGCCAATGGGATGGTGGGACAGATGATGACGGGAAATACCGTCGCCGGATTGGGGATTCAGGCAGCAGCATCTCTCATCATGTTCCTTCCCAACCTGATTCTGTTTATTATCCTGCAATCCAGGGTCATGAATACAATGTCACATTCAGGAATGAAATGATTTGCTATGTAAATGGGCGTGATTTAGGCTGTGAGATGAATATGATTACATAGATATCCATCTGGGCTTGCCTTTAACATCCCATAATTGCCAAGTGCAGGCAATCATGGGAAGCCCGGTCTGCGCCCGGATGGATATCTATGTAATCATATTCACCGCGTTAGTATATATGGCTTCTGCCGGGCGAATCATGAAATGATAAGGCATGGAACTGTTCGGTCTGTGACAGGGCGAAGGAGATGGCGGTAATGAATCATACGGGGAGGATTGAGGTGAGGAGATTTCATATGACAGGAAAAAACAAGAGGACAGATACAGGCTGTAAGTACAGAGGAGCCGTCCGGCGTACTTTGCTTGCAGTTATCCTTATATTGATATCCGTATTCCCGGGCAGCGGTCCGGGGCATGTCCGGGCAATTGAAAGCACGGCTTATACCTATACCATTGCCGCGGACCGGTTTGGATATCTTCGTACCCAGGATGCCTATATTCCGGGAGGAATATATCTGAAGGAAATCGGGATGAAGTCACCGGAGGATCTGTATTACAAGGACGGAATTTTATATATTGCAGACAGCGGCAATGCGAGGATCGTGAGATATGATCTGCTGGAGGGCAGAATCAGCTTTCTCGGAGAAGGGGAGCTGAAGTATCCCACAGGAGTTGCCGTAGATGAGGATGGGATGGTCTATGTGGCGGATTATCAGGCTTCTGAGGTCGTTCTTCTGTCTCAGGAGCGCGGAGTCGTCAAGCGGATCGGCCGTCCGGAGGATATGATCTACGGAGCCAGTCCCTTTAAGCCGAGGAAGGTGGATGTGGACAGCTTCGGCAATATCTTTGCCATCAGCGAGGGAACCCATGAGGGAATACTGCAATTCGGCGAAGACGGAAGGTTTAACGGGTTTTTCGGAGCGAATAAGACGAAGGGACTGAACCTGATCGAATGGTTTCAGAAGACCTTCTACACAGAGGAGCAGAAAGCCAAGCTGTTCTTCCGGACCCCTCCTAATATTGTATCTCTGGATGTGGCGGATACCAATCTGATTTATTCCGTGACCCAGAATGACAGCTTGGATGCCCTTAAAAAGCTGAATCTGGCCGGGGTGAATGTGTTGCAGCGCTCCGGCAGGATTTGGGGCGAGGAGAATTATGTGGATGCAGCTGTAACCACGGAAGGAAATATTTTTGCCGTGACGGATACGGGGTCTATAGAAGAGTTTGATGATACGGGAGTGCTGATGATTCTCTTCGGAGGCAGGGCCGCAGCAAGTGACCGCAATGGATTGACTGCGGTGGTCAGTGCAATTGAAGTGGATGAGAATGATAATATCTATATTCTGGATAAGGAGAGAGCGCTGATTCAAGCCTATTATCCCACCAGCTATACGAAGCTCCTGCATAAAGCAAAGGCGGATTATAATAAGGGTGATTATACCGCCAGCCTGGAGGGATGGACGGAAATCCTCCGGCTGAGTCCCTCTGCCTACATGGCACATAACGGGTTTGCACAGGCAATGTTTGAATTGGGAGAGTATGAGACAGCAGCGGAGCATTACAGGATTATGGGTGACGGGTGGAAATACTCGGAATGCTACTGGGAGCTTCGGAGCAGTTGGCTGAGGGAGCATATGGACCGCATCCTGATGCTCTGCATCGGCATCGCAATTGTCTTACTGGCCTTGTGGTTTGTTCAGAAAAAATCAAATTACAGGAAATACATCCGGGAGGAATGGGAGAAACAGTGTAAGAGGCACCGGCTGCTCAAGGAGCTGATGGTGGATTCCCGATTCATGCTGCGCCATCCCATTGACGGCATCTATTATCTGAAAACAGGGCGGCGGGGCAGTGTGAGAGGAGCTACCATCCTGTATATAGCAGCTTATATCGTCTATATGATATACCGTCTGTATACCTCCTTTGTGTTTGGGGGAGGAATCAATCAGTGGCAGAGTCCTGCGGCGATATCGGTTATCGTTATCCTGCCGGTGATCCTGTTTGTGGTGGGCAGCTATCTCATCAGCTCCATCAACGACGGAGAGGGTACCATCAAGAATGTATATGTTTCTTTTGGGTATGCACTTTCAGGATATATCACGTATATTCCGGTATTAACCCTTGTGTCCCATGTGCTTACGAAGAAGGAAAGCTTCCTGTATGGATTATGTTATTTTATGATTATCGGCTATACGCTGGTTCTCATTTTCCTGGCGGTGAAGGAGACGCATTGCTATACCCCGGGTAAAACGGTCAGCAATATTCTGCTGACCATAGCATTCATGGTTATTGCAGTCCTGGCCTTTATTATTCTGTATATTCTGTGGAAGGAGCTGCTGGGCTTTGCGGCGGAATTGTTGGAGGAGGTGAAGTACCGTGTCATTACGTAGAAAAATTGCATTTGCCTTGGCTGCCTCTTTGGCATTGGGACTGATCATTCATGCGAGTGCGGAGACTCAGGATGCTGTGACGGAGAAGCCCTCCATTGGATCGGAGACCCGTCCCCTTCATACGGATATGATGGAAGCCTTATCAAACAGGCAGGTTCATCCCTTTTCTGCCGAGGCGGTGGAGAACCGGTTTGACCTGGAAGGCTTTGAGCTGGCGGCAGAGACGGACCAGGCCCAGCTGTGGCTGAACACGAAATGGAATACGATTCGCATTAAAAATAAGAACACGGGCTATATCTGGGGGGCATTACCCCTGGAGGGCGCGGAAGGGCTGAATAAGACCTGGAATAATTACGGAAATTCTATTGTGGGTATCGAGTGCTTTGATGAGGCAGGCACAGAGAGCCGGTACAGCCTGACGGGAAATGCGGAGACGGACTATACCGTCCGCCCGGATGGCTTTGCATGTCATGCGGAATTTAAAGAACTCGGCATCTCCTTCGACCTGAACGTAACCCTTGAAGGGAATCGGTTAAGCTTCCGCATGGAGGAGGAAAGTCTGACGGAAGGAATGCAGGATAGTACTTACCGGCTGAAATCCATGACTTTTTTACCCTATCTCGGTTCCTCCTACAGTGATTCGGTGGACGGCTATCTGCTGATTCCCGACGGATCGGGAGCCTTGCTTCGCTTTCAGAAACCCTCCCAATATGCCTCTACCTTCGCCGGAAGAGTATACGGGAAAGATCTGGGCATCGAATCCCTGGCCCAGCCTTCGGATTTGCAGGCTTACCGCCCCAATGACTATGTGGTGGAGGAGCCCCAGATCATTATGCCGGTCTACGGGGTAGTCCATGGCATGAATCAGAACGGCTTGTTCGCAGTGATTGAGAGCGGGGCGGAATATGCTTCCATCCTGGCCACGCCGGCGCTGCAGAACAACCCTTATAACTGGGGTGCGGCAAGATTTGAATTCCGGCAGAGATATAATAAAAATATCAATCGGAAGAAGGGAGCAGGAGCAGTGGTTCCCCAGGAGCACCGGAATGAAGTATCGCCGGAGCTGTCCGTCTATATCACCCAGGGGGAGGAAGCCGATTATAACGGTATGGCCGGACTGTACCGGAGAATATTATCAGATAAGCAGATTATAAGCAGGCAGACAGTGGAGGAAGAAAGCCTTCCATTGAAAATAGAGATACTGGGAGCCGGTCTGCACAAAGAATTTATAGGAAATTCCCTTCGGGTATTCACCAGTGTGAAGGAGGCTTCCCTTCTTGCAGAGAAGCTGGAGAAGCAGGGAATAAAGAATATCTCTTATGTTTACCGGAGCTATTCCAGGAATAATGAAGCAGGTACATCCTTCCTGAGAAAGCTGGGAAGCAAGGAGGAGGTGCAGACTCTGGTTGAGCAGATCAGGGAGGGCGGAAACCGGTTCTACTTCTATCTGAATCCCGTCAGCGCCAATGCCGACCAGATCAATAAGAGAACAGAGGCGGCAAACAACCTTTCCAACATGGTGATTGAGCTGTCACGCAATAATATCATAATCATGTATCCCAATACTTATTTCTACCGCCTCGGTGAAGTGGGCAGGCGGATTCAGAATGCCGGGAATTTACGCAGTTACGGTGAAATATCCGGCTTTGCCCTGGATGAATTGTCCTACCGTCTCTATGGTGATTTTACTTCGGGAAAGGAGAGTACGAGAGCTGAGAATCTGGTCCGTACGGTCTCTCTGGTGGAGCAGGCAGGGGATGGGCAGAGGATGCCCTTATACAATCCGAACCAATATCTGTGGAGCTATACCTCGGAATTCTATAATGCCCCTTTATCCAGCGGGCAGTTCCTGTATGAGACGGACACGGTGCCGTTTTTACAGCTTGTGCTGAAGGGAAGCATACCGCTCTATGCCGCGCCGCTGAATACCGGAACTTATTCCAAGGAGCGCCTGTTAAGACATATTGAATATGGCGTGGCACCCACCTTCACGGTGACCCATTGTGAAAGCCTTGCGCTGCACCGTACCACCCAGGAGGACTATATTTCCACTAATTTCTCGGATTGGGAAAGCTATATTAAGGAAGCCTATGATACGATATCACAGGCCCTGGCAGGGGTGCAGGGCGAGACCATTGTACAGCACAGAGCACTGGAGGAAGGCTTTATCCGCGTCACCTACGGAAACGGGGTGAGGATCTATGTTAATTATACCGCGTCAGAGAAAACGGATGGAGCTGTCACCGTTTCACCGGGCTGGTTCAAAGTCGTTGAAGGAAGGGGGTAGGGGAATGGTAAGAAAAGAAGGAGACACAAAGAAAAGAAGGATGCCGGCCATGACTAACCGACGCCGCGACGCACTGGCAGGACTCTTATTTCTCTCTCCATGGCTAATCGGATTTTTTGCTGTTACATGCTATCCCTTGCTTTATTCCATTGCCATCAGCTTTAACCAGGTGGCAATAAAGCCGGGGGTGATCCAGCTGGAGCCGGTTGGATGGGAATATTACCGGCAGGCCTTGTTTGCTGATGCGGAGTATCCCACAAAGCTCATTACCTCTCTGGTCAATGTGGCCCTGGGCACACCTCTGGCGGTTGTCTTTGCTCTCATCATCAGCATTTTGCTGAATCGGAAATTCCGCGGGAGAGCATTGTTCCGTATGATATTCTTTATTCCGGTTATCATCATGAGCGGGCCGGTTATGTCGGAGCTTCTGACGGAGACCGCCGCCATGAATATTGATATCAATGTATTCGGAATCATAGACATCTTACGGGAAATGGACGGTGTCTGGGTGAATGTACTGCTCACCTTTTTAGGCGGGTTTGTGCGTATCCTCTGGTTCTCCGGCGTTCAGACCATTATCTTTCTGGCGGCGCTGCAGAAAATCGATCTCAATATGTATGAGGCCGCGTCCATTGACGGTGCTACGGCCTGGGAGATGTTCTGGAGGATTACCCTGCCGTATATTAAGCCCATTATAATGCTGAATTCTATCTATACGATTGTGGAGATGGGAACCTTCTCCGATGATTTGACCAATCTGTTGATTGTGAAATCCGTGAGGGATATTGCAAGGCCCTACAGCTATGCATCAACATTGTCATGGATTTATGCGGTATGTCTTCTGTTCCTGATGGTAATTGTGTTCCTGATGTTCACGGATTGGAAAGAGATAAGGAGGGCGAGGAATGAGAGACGCAGCATCAGAGAGAGACAGTAGGAGGAAGAGCAGGGCATCCCGGGATTATACGGGCTGGGGAAAGCAGCTGCTGCGCAGCTTCTTTCTTGGGAGTATAGGCAGGGGCAGTATTTTTGCTAAAATTGTGGTGTATGTAATCTTGACCGGCCTGGGCTTTGTGTTCATCTACCCGCTGATCTATATGATTTCCACCAGCATGATGGATACGAAGGATCTGGTGGATTCCACGGTATCCTGGATTCCTACTAGGCTGTCCTTCGAGAGCTTCATTAAGGCAGCCAGGACCCTGGATGTGTGGAAGGGAATCAAGGATTCCCTTCGTATGACAGTCATACCGGCAGTGCTGCAGACGGCGGTACTGGCTTGTGCAGGCTATGGATTGGGAAGATTCCCGGTTCCCCTTAAGAAGGTGTGGATTGTCCTGTCCGTTTTAATGTTCCTGATACCGGCACAGGTCACTATGATACCCAGGTTTCTGCTGTTTAACTCCTATAAGCTGGTTGGAACCATATGGCCGGTTTATGTGATTTCTTTATTGGGCCAGGGGATTAAAAGTTCTATTTTCCTGCTGATTTACTATAATTTCTTTGCTACCTATCCGAAAGCGCTGGATGAGGCGGCGCGTATCGATGGAGCGGGGAGGTTCCGGGTCTTTTCCCAAATTGCACTTCCCATGGCAAAACCGGCGATTGTGGTGTGCTTCCTGTTTTCTTTTATCTGGATATGGAATGATACGACCCAGATACCCCAGTATTCCACAGGGGCGGCGACCACCCTTCCCATGCTTCTGCAGCAGTTTGCAGACCGGTTTAATAAGCTGTATTCCTCCGCTTCCGTCAGTACGGGAGGCGCGTTGAATGAGTCCATTCGGCTGGCAGGGACTTTGTTATCCATTCTGCCATTGATTACTTTATATCTTATATTACAGAAGCAATTCGTTGAAAGCATTGAAAAAACAGGAATTACCGGAGAATAGACTAGAGCAGACCATGACCGCAAGTGTTCATGGTCTGTGGAATTTTAGGCCGGGATATGGATTGTTGTATAAAATACATTACGTATTTTATATTTGTATGCTTGTCTGTATATTGCGTATTCATGTATCTACCTATAAATTTGTTTGCAAATAAATGTGTTTGTGTGTGAATGTACAGATACAAGTATATCTTTATGGCGTTGGTTATGAGCTACTGAAAAATATATGAGGAAATATTTGAAATATTTAATTTGATTTGATTTAAAATGTGTGATTTTAAATATCTTAGAAAAGAGGATGGGAAATATATGGGATGGAAAAAGGGAATAAGATTTGTACTTCTTCTAGCGGTGTCAGTCTTGTTGGCTGGATGTAGGCTGGCAGGCTCCGGCGCCGGAGCAATAAAAGAGGGAGAAGGACAGAAGCAGGCTGGACAGGAAGATGCAGGAGGGGGAACAGCAGGCGGGGAAAAAGCAGGTTTGGGAGAAGTAAGCGAGGAGGTAAGCGGGGGTGGACTTGACCCGGAGAAAATGGGAGGCAGCAGGGGTTCAGCGGACAGAGAGAATGCCAACATCTTTACTGCGGCAGAGCTGATGCATGAACCCTATGGATGGGATAATCTGTATGGAGCAAAGGAAGTTCCTCCAATATGGTGGGACCGGGTGCCTGGTGATCCTCAGGAGGACGAGGAGATTATAATCAATCTGGCAGTAGATGAGAAGGTTTCAGAGATGGATCTGTGGGTTGAATGGACGCTGAACGGCCAGGAGATGGAGGCGGCTGCCTGTAAGCATGCTGCTAATCTGAAGGCTTTCGGGATAACGAAGAAGAAATACCAGGGGAAGCTGGGACCCTTCAAGCAGGGAGACAGGATCGAATATACCATCTGCGGGGGAAGTGACGGAGAAGTTGAGAAAATCTCGGAAACATACCAGTTTACCACTTGCCGGTGGGAAGCAGTAGAAGAAATTACAGGGTGCAGTATAGAGGGTGATGTTGCATTTCTAACGGCACGCACGGCAACATTCATGCCACAGATTTCCCTGGCCTTTCAAGGAGAGGGGACGGTCAGGCTTCGGATCGATCCGGCAGAATCCGGGGAGCAGGCCAAAGCCGCTCTTCCCATATCCTATGAGGAAAGGGAAGGAGTTTATTTGTTTGGCAGGGATAAGCTTGCCCTGGAGGTTAGGAAGGAGCCTTTTGCACTAAGGGTGATAGATGCCAAGGGAAAGGAATTGCTTGTCTGTACGAAGGAGAACGGTCTGGAGATATTAACGGACGGAAGAGAAGCGAAAGGTATCCGCTATCAATTTGACGCACCTCCGGAGGATGGTTTTTACGGGTTCGGGATGAAATATGATTCTCTGAACCAAAGAAATAAAACGGTACATACCTATTGTGTGAATTGGTACAAGGACCAGGCTGGGGAGACTTATACTCCGGTGCCTTATTATTTTGTTCCGGATAAGTATGGCTTTTATCTGGATTCTACTTATTACTCCAAATTTGAGATTGATACGGTGCAGGAGGATGTATGCAGCGTCGAGGTGCGTACCGGCCCTGGCCGGGGAGTGGACAGCTATCTCTTCTTCGGGGATAACGCTTCCATCGCCAAAGGATATGCAGCGGTGGCCGGGAATCCGGTGCTGCCTCCGGTATGGGCCTTCGGGCCGTGGATTTCAGCAAATGAATGGGATAAACAATCGGAGGTTATGAAACAGCTGGAAGAGACCATCCGCCATGAAATTCCTACCACGGTGATTGTTTTGGAAGCCTGGAGTGATGAGGAGACCTTCTACACCTTCAACGATTCCCAATATGAGCCTCAGAAGGGGGATCATGTACCGGAGCTGTCGGATTTCCGCTTCGGAGGACGTTGGCCGGACCCTAAGAATATGGTGGACCAGCTTCATGGGAATGGGATTAAGATCCTGCTCTGGCAGATTCCCGTTCTGAAGCATTCCGGGACAGCGACGGTACAGTCTCTCCGTGACCAGAGCTACGCCATGGAACAAGGATATGTATTGCAGGATGGAAAGGGTAAGCCTTACCGGCTGCCGGAGGGAACCTGGTTCGGCAGCAGCCTGTTGATGGATTTTACCAGCCGGGCGGCAACGGAATGGTTCTTGTCAAAGCGGCGCTATCTCCTGGAGGAGATAGGAATTGACGGATTTAAGACAGACGGAGGGGAATTCGTATGGGGAAGGGATGTGACCGCTTCCGATGGAACCAAAGGGGATGAGCTGCGGAATCTATATCCAGATTTATATGCCCAGGCTTATTTTGATTACGCCAGGGATTATGTAGGGGATGCTCTGACCTTCAGCAGAGCGGGGGGCTCCTCCATGCAGCTGCATCCGGTCTGCTGGGTGGGAGACCAGTCATCGACCCATGAAGCCTTTGAGGCGGCAATCCGTGCGACTTTAAGCGCATCCATGTCGGGAATCCCCTTTGTTGCCTGGGATATTGCAGGCTTTAGCGGAAGTCTGCCCAGCGCGGAGTTATATCAGCGCAGTGTGGCGCAGGCGGCCTTTTCCCCCATCATGCAGATACACTCGGAGAGCAGCGGGGACCCGGTTCCCAGCCAGGCCCGCACGCCCTGGAATATGGCGGAGCAGAAGCAGGAGGACGCCTGCCTGGAAACCTACCGGTATTATGCCAATGTGAGGATGAATCTCCTGCCATATCTTTATTCCAGTGCAAGGCATTCCAGCCTGACGGGGGAGCCGCTGATGAGAAGTATGGCATATTCTTTTCCCGGACCGGTTATGGATGAGAAATATCAATACCAGTACATGCTGGGAGACAGTCTGCTGGTGGCTCCGGTTACGGGAAGCCGTAAGACGAAGGCGGAGGTATGTCTGCCGGAGGGTATCTGGTATGGACTTTTTGATCATAAAAGGTATAGCGGCGGAGAATATGAGGTGGCGTGTGAGGTGAATGAGATCCCTGTATTTGTGAAGGAGGGAAGTATCCTGGCTATGAACCTGGAGGAGGGCGGCGAACTGGGCTCTTCTGTAGGAAACAGGGTGGATGCTTATGAAGGCCTGACGCTGCGAATCTATCCCGGACAGGGGACGGCACGCTGGTATGATTACGTTAAGGATACCCTGGTTGATATAGCCTCGGATGGACGGGGAAATATCACGATCAAGGGACAGGAAGGAGAAATCAGACTGGAACTGATGGGACAGTATAAAGAAGTCTATGTCAATGAGAAGAAGGTGAAGTCTTCTTATAACAGTAATTCAGGATATACCAGTGTCAGTTTGATGCCGGAGGAGGCTGGCATCGAAGAGATAATGAAGTCCTCATCCTTGTTGATTGCGGAATAATTAAAAACCAACCAAATGCTGGTTGTTGCCCTTTTGCTTCCGGTAAAGAGCGGGGGAGCAGCCAACTGTTTTAGTGAAGATATAAGTAAAATGCTGACGGTTATGGAAGCCTACGGTGAAAGCGATATCAATCACCGGCAGACAGCTGTTCTCCAGTAAAAGCCGGGCTTTATTGATTCTGTATTCATTGATCTTATCAACGAGAGAGGCTCCGGTCTGCTCCTTGAATAACCGCTGAAGGTGGGAGATCGATACACCGGTGGCTAAGGCGACCTCTTCCACACTAAGGTCTTTATCAAAACTTTTTTCAATATAGGAAAGTGCTTTTCTCACATAGATACTTCCGCGGTGGGAGCTGAAGCGCTTTCCTTTTTGTCTGGACAGCTCCACAAGGAGCTGGGACAGCAGCAGGTTGACTTCGATGCAGTGTTCCGACTGATCCAGCCCGTTCATAAACTGCTTCTGCAGCTCCGTAATGATGCGGTGAAGACTGGAGCCGTGATCCGCGGCTTTAAAGGCGGAGAAGGAGGTGGTGAAAAAATCTCTGACAGAAGGGGAGATCTCGTATAATTTCCGAATATGAAAATCCTCTGCAGGTGAAGTCAGAGCGATCTCCAAATTCAATATACGGCAGGGGATTCCCCTGACTACCTCCAGCTGGTGCGGGGTATTGCAGTTCAGGAAGATATATTCCCCTTCCTTAAGAGAATATTCTACCATCTCTCTGTCCTTATTCCGGCAGATAATCTTACAGCTTCCATGAACGGCATACATAATCTCCAGCTCGGGGTGGCTGTGGGGCTTCATCTCAAAATGAGTATAATTTATTGCATAGTACCGCCTGATCTCCAGCCAATGCTTTAATATATCCGGTTTAAAAATGCTTTCTGCCTCTGGTTTCATGATGACCTCCTCTTTTTCGACCATGTCCTATAATAATTAATATAGCAGAATATCTGACATTTTAAAAGAAGAAAAAGAATAGCTTCCAGTGTCAGAGGAAGCTTCGCTATAATAAAATTATTACTTGAATTAGGGAGGTTTGTTATGGCGTTTAAAATTGCATTTATCGGAGCGGGAAGCGTTGGCTTTACCCGGACGTTATTTTCGGATTTAATGACGGTCAGAGAATTTCATGACATTGAGGTGGCATTCACGGATATTAATCAGCATAATCTGGACATGGTTACCTCTCTATGTCAAAGGGATCTGGAGGAGAACGGGGTGCCGATTAAAATCCAGGCGACCCTTGACCGCCGCGAGGCATTTAAAAATGCGCGCTATATTATCAACTGCGTCCGCATTGGGATGCTGGAAGCATTTGAGACCGATGTGGAAATCCCCTTGAAATACGGAGTGGATCAGTGCGTGGGTGATACTCTGTGCGCCGGGGGAATTATGTATGGGCAGAGAGGAATTGCTGCAATTCTTGACTTCTGCAAGGATATCCGGGAGGTGGCGGAGCCGGGGGCGATCATGCTGAATTATTCCAATCCCAACGCCATGATGACCTGGGCGGCCAATAAATACGGCGGGGTGAAGACCATCGGTCTCTGCCACGGGGTGCAGGGAGGACATGCCCAGATTGCAAAGGCCCTGGGATACAGCCAGAAAGAGGTTGATATTATCTGCGCGGGCATTAATCACCAGACCTGGTACATCAGCGTGAAGCATAAGGGAGAGAATCTGCTGCCGAAGCTTCTGCCCGCCTATCTTGAGAAGGAAGAGCTGGCCAGAACGGAAAAGGTACGAATCGATGTGTTAAAGAACTTTGGATATTATTCCACGGAGTCCAACGGACATTTGTCCGAATACGTGGCCTGGTACCGGAAGCGCCCGGAGGAGATCAAGGACTGGATTGATCTGGGAAGCTGGATCAATGGGGAAACCGGCGGATATCTTCGCGTGTGCCGCGAGGGCAGGAACTGGTTTGAGGAGGATTATCCCAACTGGATGAAAGAGCCTGCGAAGGAGTACATCCCGGAGAAGAGAAGCCAGGAGCACGGCTCGTATATTATAGAGGGGCTTGAAACAGGCCGTATCTACAGAGGACATTTTAATGTTATGAACCAGGGGTGTATCACCAATCTGCCGGAGGAATGTGTGGTAGAGGTTCCCGGCTATGTAGATGCCAACGGAATTAATATTCCTCAGGTAGGAGAGCTGCCCCTTGGCTGTGCCGCGGTCTGCTCCCAGAGCATCTGGGTGCAGAGGCTGGCGGTAGAGGCGGCGGTGGCCGGTGATATCGTTCTGCTCCGGCAGGCCATGCTTATGGACCCTCTGACCGGCGCGGTCTGCACACCGGCGGAGATCTATCAGATGGTGGATGAAATGCTGATAGCCGGAGAAGCATGGCTTCCCCAATACAAGGAAGAGATTGCGCGGGCAAAGGAGCGCCAGAAGGCGGGCCCTCTCATTGAGCCTAAGAATTACAGAGGCATCCGCGTGAAGGAAAAGACAGTGGATGAGATGTATCAGGCAAAGGAAGAGGCAAGAAAGAACGCGGCTCAGACAGATAAGGCAAAGCAGTAGGAGGAGGTAATTATGATAGGAATAGCAAATACGGAACTGAAGGTCAGACCGCTGTGTCTGGGAACGGCGAATTATGGCACGGCGATGGAGGACGAAGCAGCTTTTCGGCAAATGGACCGCTTTCTGGACGGCGGAGGTAATTTTTTAGATACGGCGCATGTATACGGCGATTGGGGGAACAGGGGACCGGCCATCAGCGAAAGGATCATAGGCCAGTGGCTGTCCGATAGGGGATACCGTTCCAGGGTCGTCATATCAACCAAGGGCGCGCATCCGGAGCTGGCATCCATGCAGATTCCCAGACTGGACGGAGACAGCATCCGTTCGGATTTGCAGGACAGCCTGAAGAGCCTTCGAACCGACTATATTGATCTGTATTTTCTGCACAGGGATGATACGGCAAGGCCCGTAGAGGAAATACTGGGTGTGCTGGAGGAGGCCCGGGCACGCGGAGACATCCGGTACTACGGCTGCTCGAACTGGAGCCGGGAGCGGATGATCCAGGCACAGACTTATGCTGCAAAGGCAGGGCTGACAGGCTTTGCATGCAACCAGCTGATGTGGAGTATGGCGGATATTAATCCCGAAGGCTTATGGGATAAAACGATGAAGGTTATGGATAGGGAGACTTTTGTATATCATAAGGAAAGCAATCTGAGCGCCATGGCTTATACCTCCATAGCGAACGGATATTTCTCCCGCAAAGCAGGAGGGAAGGAAATTACTTCCTCCCTGGATGGTACATACGGAAATGCCTCCAATGAAGCAATTCTGGAATATCTCATGACTAATATGCCGGAGGGCTATACAATGCTGGAACTGTGTCTTTTCTATTTTCACGTCCAGCCCTTCCCGGCGATTCCCATTGCATCCTTCAGCAATGACAGACAAATGGAGGAGGCTCTGGGGAGTATTAAGAAGGAATGCCCCACAGAGCTGCTGGAGACGGTTTCCCGGATGAAGCAATTCACGTAAGGAAGGCTCTGTTCACACATCATGCTGTCAGAAAAACACTTCTCCTGTATTGTGAATTCATGTAAAGAAGGCTCTTCTCATAAATCATACGGTTATGTAATTTTGTTACATACGGGAAGAATAACCTTTGGTATAATATTTTCCATAATACATGATTACAGATATTCATACTATTAGGGAAAGGGATGTGTGCAGAGATGTTTTCTTTATTTCAGAGATCCAATACAAATTCGCTTCATGTGAGTGAAATTGATAATATCATAGAGGATATTGATTTAATTGATATCCGTGAGCCTTATGAATGTGCCTATGGCTGTATCCGGCAGTCAAAAAATATACCGATGGGAGCGCTTATGTCGAATCCGGACCGGTATCTCAACAAGGAAAAGAAATACTATATTATGTGCCAGTCCGGCGGAAGGAGTGCCAGTGCAGTATCGGCACTTTCCCGTGCGGGTTACGATGTGGTGGATGTCCGGGGAGGAATGAGCGGTTACCGGGGGAAAAACAGAAAATAAAACAACAAGAAGTCCACTACTTTACAAAAAGGAAAGCAGCTGTTATAATGTAGGTAACAGGAAAAGCAGGGTTAAAACCTGTGCTTGCCCTAATTGTTTAAAAGATGATTATCCTAAACTTCTCAGGGTTTGGCAGGATAATCATTTTTTGTTGCTCATCTTTATCAGATGAACAACAAGAGTGATCAAAGCTACAACAAAAGTAGCAAAGGTTATCATTAAAGATAAAGCTTCTGCAACTGTCATAAGGCTCACTCCCCTTTCTATGTAATATAGTCAAGGTGAGTTCACCTCCTCCTATGTAAAAATAAGAGGGCAAGCACTCATAATTATCCCACGCCAGCGAACTGACGTTTTCCTGTTACCATAGGGACAGTATAGCATAGAGGAAGGAAAAAGTTGATAAAAAATGGAAAATAACGAGAATGTTTTCAAGGGAATCAGACTTCCTAAGCCCTGTCTTTTATGCTAATAAAAAATATCCCAACAAATCAGAGTAAAAAGCTCTCGATTCGTTGGGATTATTATTTTATATTCTAATGCACAGCAATCAGAGATTTAATATACAGCAGATCAAGGATTATATCTCAGCCTGGAGTTTCTTGTCTTTTGCCACGACCTCATCCACCATATCCTGTTTCATTTTCTCCAGCTTCTGTGCCAGCTCCTCATCCTGGATTGCCAGCATCTGTGCGGCAAGTATGCCTGCATTGTCGGCGCCGTCGATGGCAACGGTGGCAACGGGGATACCCTTGGGCATCTGAACCGTAGACAGGAGGGAATCCAGCCCGTCCATGGTGGAGGATTTAATGGGAATTCCGATGACCGGAAGGGTAGTGTGGGCGGCGATAATTCCTGCAAGATGGGCGGCCTTACCGGCGGCACAGATAATTACACCGAAGCCGTCATTCCTGGCAGCGGCGGCAAAATCACAGGCAAGCTTGGGGGTCCGGTGTGCGCTCATCACATGTACCTCGACATCAATGCCAAAACCATTTAAGGTATTGATGGCGCCCTTTACTACAGGAAGATCGCTGTCACTGCCCATTAGAACTGCTACTTTTTTACTCATGATATCCATTCTCCTTTAAATCGGTCTGCCAGCAACGAATGCTGAGGTGAATTTAATATACTTTATTTATCAGATGATGTCAATTATATTGTAAAACAAAATGACAAAGTTCATCAATAAAAGCTTCACAACATTTTGTATCTTAGTGGAAAGCTTATGATTTTATGATATAATTATCTGGGAGGATAGCCGCAAGGAGTTACACAGTCTAACGGAAGAGGTTGAAAACATGGACTTTAATTTAGATATACTGAAAGACAATCTGAAGAAAAGAGGATTCAATACAGCTGTCTGCGATAATAAACAAGAAGCCGCCACTTTTATCTTAGAGACCTTTCCTGCGAATCAGGATATGGTAATCGGCATGGGGAACTCTCTGACACTGGATGCTTTGGGAATAGAAGAGGTTTGGTCTGAGAAGTTCATTCACATATACCGGCATGTGCCGGGCAGCCCAGATGATGAAACGCGGCAAGCGCTGCTGGCAGATCTATATTTTACCTCTGCTAATGCAATTTCTTATGAAGGACACATAGTCAATATTGATGGTACCGGAAACCGTACTGCCGCAACTTGCTACGGACCGAAACAGGTCATCTATGTGGTAGGAAAAAATAAGATTGCCAGATCTCTTGAAGAAGCGATAGAGCGGGCGCAAAATATCGCCGCAGTAAAAAATGCAAAAAGGTATAACCGGAAAACCCCTTGTTCCATTACGGGAAAGTGCGAAGATTGTTTGTCGCCCGAATGTATATGCAGTGTTATGACCATACATAGAAGGCAGCCGCGCGGACTTAAAATAACAGTCATTCTTGTAAACGAGGAGTTGGGGTTCTAATTACACATATGGTTCGTGAAGAATTGTCTGCAGAGCAGATGGTTATGGGTTGTATTGAGAAAAGGCGGAAGGGGAGGAAGAGATGGCTATAGAGAAGCAGTATATAGGAAAACCGTGTATAGAGAAGCAGTATGCATCCGATGTGGAGGTGATATTGTCCCATAGGTATGATAATGGAGCCGATCTTTGGACTACGCCGGATAAGCGTCTCATAAAAGGATCACCTTTCTCAACTTTGGACAGCGTAATGTACCTGTTGGAATTAGGCATGGAACCAGCAGAACCTCTGCTGAAGGAAGCGGCCGGGTTGATTTTCAGCACCTGGCAGGAGGACGGACGTTTCAAATTGTATCCGCAAGGTGCCGTTTATCCCTGCCAGACAATTAACGCCGCTAATGTGCTTTGCCACCTGGGGTATGCTTCCGATGCCAGGCTGCAGAAGACATTACAGCATCTTTTCGATACGCAGTATACGGACGGCGGATGGCGCTGCAATAAATTCAGCTTTGGACGGGGGCCGGAAACGGAGTATTCCAATCCCTTGCCAATCCTCACTGCCCTGAACCTGTTCCGTTTCACGGATTACTGGAACAAGGAACCGGCGCTTGACAAGGCCGTGGATTTTTTGCTGGAGCATTGGACAAGCAGAAAACCCATTGGTCCATGTCACTATGGAATCGGTACCCTATTCATGCAGGTGGAATATCCCTTCCGCAACTATAATCTGTTTGTATATGTCTACGTCTTATCCTTTTACAATCATGCGAAGAAGGATAAACGGTTTCTCGAAGCCTTGAAAACATTGGAGTCAAAAATGGCGGACGGGCAGATTGTGGTCGAGCGTGTTGTTCCCAAGCTGGCTGGGCTTTCTTTCTGTAAAAAGGGTGAAAAGAGTGAATTGGCAACCGTGCGCTATCAGGAAATTCTGCGAAACCTTCAATAAAGAGCTAGTATGGCAGACCCATCAGCCCGCATATTACAGACATAATGTTTCCGCAGAGTTACGCCCTTTCCTTCACTGATTTGACCTATATCGATGGAAAAAGACGGTTAACGGCATAAGAAAATTGTGCGTCCTTGTTACAGCTCCTGCTCCACTATGAATATAATGGGAAGCATATATATGAGGGAGGATCAAAAAATGATGAGGAAAATATCAAAAATCAATGTATTTCTTAGTTCTTCTCTTCTTGTTTCTGGGGATTACGGCTTGTAAGAAAGAAGAAAAATTATTGTATGATAACAGGTCAGACATATCCGCAATCAGAGAACAGGAATTCTCCTCTAAAATACAATCCCTGAATATTCCGTATGGAGAAAGAATGTTAATGTCTGTTGTATATGATCTTGAAAGCTTGAAATCAGATGGTCTCATTGACATAGTAAGATATAACAAAGAGAAAGATATGTTTTATTCGGTTTCCCATATGGAAGGAGGTCAATATTTATTTCTGCTGTATGAAGAATTCAAGGGGAGCTACCATATGATTGATGGCTTTCTGGTCTCGACGCTTGCCGACAAGGCATTATTTGAAAATATATCAAGAGGAATGAAGCAGGAGGAAATTATAAAGGATGACCCGTCCTCCTGTATCTATTTGAATCACAGTTATCACAGGTTTAGTGATAAATCCATGTTAAGGGTAGACTATACCGTGGAAAATACCCACTATATAGTTTCTGATTTTGAGTTTATAGAAAATACAATATCTGTACTGGATTATTTACTGCCAAAAGACCTTGAGCAAATCCTGCCATAGCCCTGTGCAGAATTTGTACACCGAATGCAAAGCAAAATGGCGTTCCATGCTTTAATATATAAATCACGGAGGATTAAGATATGAACAGCAGTAAAATCTTTGATGATGTGATACAGTATCTTGAAAAAAACATATATGAAGGCTGTGAAATTGATTATAATGAAATATCAAAAATTGCCATGAGCCCAGCGGCGTTGTTCCAACGTATTTTTATTTTTGTATCGGGTGTCAGTATCGCCGACTATGTAAGAAAACGCAAGCTGACCTTAGCCGGGTATGATCTGAAAAACAGCGGTATTTCTGTTCTGGATGCGGCAATAAAGTATGGATTTCATTCACATTCCGCATTTTCACGTGCATTCAAAGAGCACCATGGCATCACGCCGTCAGAAGCAAAGCTTGAAGCTGCCAGACTAAATAACTATCTTCCGATTAATTATTCAGAAATGAGATTTATAGGAGGAAAACGTATTATGGCAGAAATGAAAAAGATTGTGTATAAGGAAGCCGGAGAGCGCCTGATGGTAGGAATGTATCGTGAAACATCCTTTTCTGAGGCCGGAGCTGTGTGGAGAGGCTTCTTCGAAAGTAACGCGGCTGAGAAATTAGACAGGCTGGCAGAAGTAAAATGCTGCGAAGATATTGATTCCAATGCCGGGATCGGTATGATGTACAATTTTAAGGATATGAATCATTTTGAATTCATTATCGGAGATTTTGTACAGGTTGGTACGGAAATACCGGATGGTCTGTTTGCAAAGTATGTCCCTGGCGGATTCACGGCACATGTTCAAATTGAAGGAAGTAATGCTGCAGAAATCCTTGCTTCGGCATATTTATTGATTACGGAAGCGATTGAGAAAACCGGCCGGGAAATTGACCATGATCATTTTTACTGGTGTGAGGTATACACGGACGAGCGCTATTGTGAGCCTTTCAATCGGGGCGAGAAAGTAATTATAGATTATGTATTGCCTATTAAAGCAGATAGTATATAAACATTGTAAAATTTCTTCTTGACAAAAATATTTGTACCCTGTTATAATGCGCTTAATAACAGAAACCGATGAGCAAGAGAAGTAAGAGTTCGGATTTGTACACAGAGAGCCGCTAAGGGTGGGAATGCGGTTACAATAGGAATTCTGAATGGACTTGTGAGGGAAGCTTGAAATCATGAAGTATGAAAGTAGACGCTTACGGGAACCCTGTCCGTTATCAGTGGGGTGCATATGATAGTATGCAGAATGAGAGGATGTATTCATACTACATCAAACCGGGTGGTACCGCAGAAGCTGAAGCTTTTGTCCCTGTAATAGCAGGGGCAGAGGCTTTTTTTTATTGCAATCAGAGGCTGTGTTCTAACTCTTGCATATGCATTTATGAATATACACATAGATCCCATGTGTATAGGGGAATGAACTGTTATCGAACAAATCAAGACGAAATAAGAATCAAGATGAAATTTAAGAAAGGAGTTTTCATCCCCTGGATGAAAATAAGGTGAGGAATATGGTGACTCCCAGCCGCAAGGAAATGGAATTGTTAAAAAATGAATATCACATGATACCCCTCTGTAAAGAAATCTATGCGGATATTATTACGCCCATTACCTTATTGCGTAAGATATCGCAGATCAGCGAGAGGTATTACCTGCTGGAAAGCATTGAAGGGGGAGAAAAATGGGGAAGGTATTCCTTCCTGGGCTTTGATCCTATCGTACATGTAACCTGCAAGAACCACAGGGTAATGATTGACCGGGGCAGCGGACCGGAGGCAGCAGAAGGGGAGCCTTTTCAGATATTAAGAAATCTGCTCCAGCAGTACAAGGCGCCAAGGCTGGCAGGTATGCCGCCCTTCACCGGGGGTCTGGTTGGTTATTTCGGCTATGAGATGATTGGCTATGCGGAACCTGTATTAAAGCTGAGAAGCAGTGAGTTTCATGATTTTGACTTGATGCTCTTTGATAAAGTAATTGCCTATGACCATCTGAAGCAGAAGATTTGTATTGTGGTAAATATGAATACAAAAGATGCCCGGAATGCAGGGCAGGAGGCTGATCCGTATGATAAGGCGGTAGCTGAGCTGGAGCGGCTGACCGCCCTTATCCTGGAGCCGGTAATTTTCCAGAAGGAGAGCGCTGCGGGAAAACCGGACTTTATCTGCAATGTATCAGAAGAGGAGTATTGCGGGCTGGTGGAGAAGACGAAGGAATATATCGTGAACGGGGATATTTTTCAGGCGGTAATCTCCAGGCGTTTTGAGACGGATTACGAAGAGAGCCTGTTAAATGCCTACCGTGTACTCAGAACAACCAACCCTTCCCCTTATATGGTATTCCTGCAGAACAAGGAGGTTCAGTTAATGTCGGCATCTCCGGAAACTTTGATCCGACTGAAGGATGGACGTCTCACTACTTTCCCCATTGCAGGCTCCAGGCCAAGGGGCGGGAATGCAGAGGAGGATGAGGCCCTGGAAAGGGAACTGCTTGCCGATGAGAAGGAGCTTTCCGAGCACAATATGCTGGTGGATCTGGCAAGAAACGATATCGGCAGAATTGCAGAATACAACAGTGTCAAGGTTACCTCATATAAGAAAATCCAGAAGTATTCCAGAATCATGCACATTACTTCAGAAGTGGAAGGAACCCTACGTGGGGGCATGGATGCTCTGGATGCCATCAATGCAATCCTTCCGGCAGGAACCCTGTCGGGAGCACCTAAGATTCGTGCCTGTGAAATCATAGAGGAGCTGGAGAAGTCGCCCAGAGGGATCTATGGAGGAGCCATAGGATACATTGACTTTACCGGTAACATGGACACCTGTATTGCCATCCGAATGGCGGTAAAAAAGGATAGCAAGGTATATGTCCAGGCCGGAGGAGGTATTGTCGCCGACAGTGTACCGGTGAAGGAATATGAGGAATCCGGCAATAAAGCTAAGGCAGTAATTGAGGCTATTATCAATGCCGGGGATGTGGTATAAAAATCCGGTTTTACCGTGGGAACGATTCAAAAGGAGGCGGGCATTAATATGATATTATTGATTGATAATTATGACAGTTTTACTTATAATCTGGTGCAGCTTGCCGGCGGTATGGGTGCCGACATGAAGGTAATACGCAACGACGAAATGACTCTGGAAGAGATCAGAGCGCTGAGACCAACCCACATTATTCTGTCTCCGGGGCCGGGATACCCAAAGGATGCCGGGATATGCGAGGAGGTTATAGAACACCTGAAGGGAGAAGTTCCGATCCTTGGGGTATGCCTGGGACATCAGGCCATCTGTGAGGTCTTTGGTGCAGAGATTACTCTGGCAAAGCATCTCATGCACGGAAAGCAGAGCAGCATCCATATTGCCAACGGAGCCAGGGTATTTCATGGATTGCCTCCCATCATCCAGGCAGCCAGATATCATTCCCTGATCGCCGGTAAGGAGACCCTGCCGGATGATCTGCTGGTGATTGCCGAGGATGAGGAGGGAGAGATTATGGCGGTGAAGCATCGCCGATATGAGATCTACGGCCTGCAGTTTCATCCGGAATCCATTCTGACGCCCCAGGGAGAAGTGATTATGAAGAATTTCCTGGAGACAGGCAGCGAAAGCACCTATTCACTGATGCAAAGAGCGGATATGGCTGGCTGATGTGAAAAAGGATGCCGGCAAAATGATCCTCCTTGGGAAAAAGCTTCTTCATACAGATTCCACAGGAGAAACAGGAACCATGACTTTTTGGGATACCGCAAAGCGGTACGATGGAGGGAATTATGATACAACAGGCAATCTATAAGGTATTAAACAGGGAGCATCTGACCCTGGAAGAGACCAAGGCAGTAATGGATGAGATTATGAGCGGGAATGCTACCAATGCCCAGATCGCCGGTTTCATTACGGCGATCCGGATGAAGGGGGAGACCATCGATGAGATCACGGCCTGCGCCATGATTATGAGAAAATACGGCCAAAAATTGAAACATACGGGGGATGTGCTTGACATTGTGGGAACAGGAGGAGACGAGGCCTTTACCTTTAATATTTCCACCATTTCCTCCCTGGTTATATCCGCTGCCGGAATTCCGGTGGCAAAGCACGGCAACCGGAGTGTTTCCAGCAAATGCGGAAGCGCCGATGTATTGGAGGCCCTTGGAGTGAAGATCGACATTCCGGTGGAGAAGAGCGAAGAAATTCTGAGAGAGATCGGCATCTGCTTCTTATTTGCCCCGCTGTACCACTCCTCAATGAAATACGCCGCTCCGGTGCGAAGAGAGCTGGGAGTCAGGACGATATTTAATATTCTTGGCCCTCTGTCCAGTCCGGCGGATGCCAATCTTCAGTTGCTGGGAGTCTATGATGAGAATCTGGTGGAGCCCATGGCCAGGGTATTGGCGAATCTGGGAGTAAAGCGGGCCATGGTGGTCCACGGGCATGACGGACTGGATGAGGTATCCCTGAGCGCAAAAACCACCGTATGCGAAGTGAACAGCGGTCAGGTCAACAGCTTCTTCCTGGATCCACGCCAATTCGGCTTTGAGTATTGCAGGCCGGAGGAACTGGTAGGAGGCGACCCGGAGCAGAATGCCGGGATAGCAAAAAGCATTCTACAGGGAGAGCGGGGGCCGAAGAGGGATATCGTACTGCTGAACAGCGCGGTCTGCCTCTACATGTCCTATAACAATATTACCCTGCGGGAATGCGTGAGGCTGGCGGCTGAGACCATTGACAGCGGCAGGGCCATGGAGCAGTTAAACCGTTTTATTCATTTATCGAATGCTTGATCTTCGGTAACTATCATAATATAGGCAGAAAGGCGGTGTCGAGTATGATACTGGATACCATTGCAGCATCTGCGAAGCTCCGGGTGGAGCGGGCTAAGAGCAGGCTGTCCCAGGAGGAATTGAAGGCTAAAATCTATTGTCCGGAAGGCATCCGGAATTTTCACGGCAGAAAGGCCTTTGCCTTTGAACAGGCCCTGGATAAGAGAAATAGGAGCGGAGAAAATGTGCGTCTGGGGAACAGCCCGGTTTCCTTCATCTGTGAGATTAAGAAGGCTTCTCCATCCAAAGGGGTAATTGCAGAGGATTTCCCCTATCTGGATATTGCCCGGGAATATGTGTCCGCAGGTGCGGATGCCATATCCGTATTAACGGAACCGGAGTACTTTCAGGGAGATGACCGGTATTTGTCTGAGATCAGCAGGGAGGTTCCCCTGCCGGTGATAAGGAAGGATTTCACCCTGGACGAGTACCAGATCTATGAGGCAAAGCTGTTAGGAGCGGATGCGGTGCTGCTGATTTGTTCCCTGCTGGATACGGTCAGAATTAAGGATTATCTTGCTCTTTGCAATGAGCTGGGGATGTCGGCATTGGTGGAAGCTCATTCTGCGGAGGAGATCGCTTCGGCCCTGGAGGCGGGAGCCAGAATCATCGGAGTGAATAACCGGAACTTAAAGACCTTCCAGGTGGATATCCAAAACAGCATCCGCCTTCGCAGTCTGGTGCCGGAGAATATTATCTTTGTTGCGGAAAGCGGAATTCAAAGTCCGGGAGATATTGCCGCTCTCAGAGCCGCCGGAGTGGATGCGGTACTGATTGGTGAGACCTTAATGCGCAGCGGAAATAAAAAAGAAGAGCTGGATCATTTACGAGGAAGGGATTAATATGACAAAGATTAAAATCTGCGGATTATCAAGACCTGTGGATATTATGTCGGTGAATGAAGTACTGCCGGATTATGTCGGATTTGTGTTTGCCAGGAGCCGGAGACAAATCTCGGAAGAAACGGCCGGGGAATTGCGAAAGCTTCTTCATCCGGCCATAAAAGCAGTGGGAGTGTTTGTCAATGAAGACCCGGAACGGATACAGAGGCTATGCGAAAGGAATATAATTGATCTGGTTCAGCTTCACGGTGAGGAGGGAGCGGATTATGTCTCGGAGCTGCGCCGCAAAATTGACCGCCGGATCATACAAGCCGTGCGGATCGGAGAAGTCAGAGTACCGGAAAGCATATCAGAGGGAGTTTCGAAGGGCATATTGGGGGAGAGATCGGAATACCCCCCAAAGAGCCTGGCGGAAGGAAAATCAGAAAGTACCGCCAGGGGAGAACCGGAAAGCATTGTGAAGGAACAAGCAGAAGGTACCTTCATGGGAACGTCAGAAGGAGCAGCGGAATTCTTCGGGGATTATCTTCTCTTTGATACCTATAGGAAGGACCAATACGGAGGAAGCGGAAAGAGTTTTGACTGGTCTATGATACCAAGGACATCCCGGCCATATTTTCTTGCCGGAGGAATTCACAGCGGAAATGTGGAACAGGCGATACGGCAGTGCCGGCCCTATTGTGTGGATGTCAGCAGCGGAGCGGAGACGGACGGATACAAAGATGCGGCGAAGATACGGGAGATTGTAAAAAAGGTCAGGAGGTTAGGATAATGGCAAAAGGAAGATTTGGTACCCACGGAGGGCAGTATATACCGGAAACCTTGATGAATGCAATCATTGAGCTGGAAGAAGCTTATTATCACTATAAAGAGGATGAGGAGTTCTGCCGGGAGCTGGAGAACCTGCTGAAGAACTATGCGGGCAGGCCCTCCTTGTTATATTATGCAGAAAAGATGACCAGGGATCTGGGCGGTGCGAAAATCTATCTGAAAAGAGAGGATTTGAACCATACCGGCTCCCACAAGATTAATAATGTCCTGGGGCAGGTGCTGCTTGCCAGGAAGATGGGCAAGACCAGAGTAATAGCAGAGACCGGCGCAGGGCAGCATGGTGTGGCAACAGCAACCGCCGCCGCTTTGCTGGGGCTGGAATGTGAAATCTTCATGGGCAAGGAAGATACGGACCGCCAGGTGCTGAATGTCTATCGCATGGAGCTTCTGGGAGCCAAGGTTCACTCTGTAACCTCCGGCACCCAGACCTTGAAGGATGCGGTGAATGAGACTTTGCGGGAGTGGACCAAACGGGTGGAGGATACCCATTATGTATTGGGCTCCGTCATGGGCCCCCATCCCTTTCCTACCATTGTCCGGGATTTTCAGAGCATCATCGGCAAAGAGGTGAAGGAGCAGATGCTGGAGCTGGAGGGCAGGCTGCCGGATGCGGTGCTGGCCTGTGTCGGAGGAGGAAGCAATGCCATGGGAATCTTCCATGAATTCATCAAAGATCCTTCGGTTCGATTGATTGGCTGCGAAGCGGCCGGACTGGGAGTGGATACGGAGAAAACGGCTGCAACCATCGCCACCGGCACCCAGGGGATCTTCCATGGGATGAAGTCCTATTTCTGCCAGGATGAGTACGGACAGATTGCTCCGGTCTACTCCATCTCGGCGGGGCTGGATTATCCGGGGGTGGGTCCGGAGCATGCATATCTGCATGACATTGGGCGTGCCTGTTATGTTCCGGTAACGGATCAGGAAGCGGTGGATGCTTTTGAGTATCTTGCCAGAACAGAGGGGATTATTCCGGCGGTGGAAAGCGCTCATGCCGTAGCGTATGCAAGAAAGCTGGTGCCAACCATGGAACGGGATCAGATTGTTGTGATTAACCTCTCCGGCAGGGGAGATAAGGATGTGGCAGCCATTGCCAGGTATCGGGGGGTGCAGCTCTATGAATAGAATAACGGGAATTTTTCAGAATAATAAAGCGTTTATCCCATTTATTACTGCGGGAGATCCTTCTCTGGAGATTACCAGGGAGCTGGTGCTGTGCATGGCCGGGGCCGGGGCGGATTTGATCGAGCTTGGGATACCGTTTTCAGATCCGGTGGCAGAAGGCCCGGTGATTCAGGAGGCCGATTACCGTGCGTTGGCCGGGGGAGCCACCACAGATAAGATATTTGCCATGGTAGAGGGGCTTCGGAAGGAATGTGATATCCCCATTGCATTTATGACCTATATCAACCCGATTTATACCTATGGGACGGAGAGATTTATGGAGAACTGCCGGAAAGCGCAGGTAGATGCGGTGATTGTTCCTGATCTTCCATATGAGGAGCGGGAAGAAATTCTGCCCTTCTGCGAACAGTATGGAGTGACTCTGATTTCCATGATTGCTCCTACCTCGAAAGCAAGAATACAGAAGATTGCCAGGGAAGCCAGAGGTTTTCTCTATTGCGTATCGTCCATGGGAGTCACCGGTGTAAGAAGTGAGATCGGCAACCAGGCAAAGTCCATGATTGCCCAGGTGAAGGAGGTTCAGGATATTCCCTGTGCCATCGGCTTTGGAATCTCTACCCCTGAGCAAGCAAAGGCCATGGCCGGAATTGGGGACGGAGTAATCGTGGGCAGCGCCATTGTAAGAATCATCGGAGAACATGGTGAGGACTGTGTTCCGTTGGTAGAGGAATATGTGAGGAAAATGAAAGGGGCATGTCTCTCATGGAAATCAATATAAATGAAATTCTGCAAAAGCTCCAGGCGGGGCAGGAGCTGTCAGCCAGGGAGGCATATGATACCATTCTTGCGATACAGGAGGATCAGCTATCAGGTCCGCAGATCATGGGTTTTCAGGTTGCCCTGCTGATGAAGGGGCCGACACTGACCGAGATATCAGCCATTGCCGGGGCAATGAGGGATCATTGCATTCCGGTTATGCCCAGGGTCAGCGAAGAGCTGATGGATACCTGCGGAACCGGCGGCGGATTAAGTACCTTTAATATATCTACGGCAGTGTCCTTTGTTGCCGCCGCTGCGGGAATTAAAGTGGCGAAGACCGGGAGCAGATCCAGCACTACCCTGTCGGGGAGTGCAGATGTACTGGAGGCCCTGGGAGTACAGATCCACCAGACACAAAAGGGCGTGGAACGGATGATTGAAGAGGTGGGAATTGGCTTTCTTTATGCACCCTTATTCCATCCGGTAATGCAGAAGATGATACATCCGGAACAGGAGCTTGGAATCAAAACCATATTTTATACCATTATCGGGCCTCTGATTAATCCTGCCAGGGCAACCAGACATGTTATGGGAGTCTATAAGCCGGAGCTGCTGGATAAGGTAAGCCAGGTAGCAGCTTCCCTTCACTATACCCGCGCCCTGTTCGTTTACGGAGAGGATGGCATGGATGAAATCTCTCTGCTGGGCAGGACAAAGATTCATGAGCTAAAGAACGGAAGCATCGAAAGCTATGAGCTGGTGCCGGAGGAGCTTGGTCTTACCCGCTGCAAGCTTAATGACATTTTAACGGGTACGCCGGAGGCTAATGCGGTGATGATTAAGGATGTATTCTCCGGCAAGAATAAAGGCCCCAGAAGGCAGGCTGTCATTCTCAATGCAGCAGGGGCGCTGATGATTGGAGATAAGGCGGATACATGGAAGGAGGGGGCAGTGCTGGCGAAGGAAATCATCGACAGCGGAGCCGCCCAGAAGAAGCTGAATGAATTTATTGAAGCTTCCCACTCTTATTAAAAGCGTTAGGGAAAGAGCATTAGGAATTATAGCTGAAATGTTTGCAATTTAGAAATAAAAGGGTTATAATACTTTTAAATTAATAATTAAACTAATAATTATAAGAAAAGAGGGAAATCATGTCTTGGATATTATTTTTATTACAAATACTGTTATTTGCTTTTCTTGTATTTATTTCTATCTTAGTTATCCGAGCCCTTATTAAATATGTAAACAAATAACAGCAGGAAGTGAATATATGTTAAAAAAATCACCAAGCGGTAGCTTATGCCCCTATTATTATATGGATGGCGAACTGCATCCTCTCAAATACGGCAGTTATTTTGATAACAAAGAGCAACTTTTTGAGATAATAAATGCAGAGGAGGAATTTATTCTTAAGTCTTCCGGCACAAACAACAGACGAATATGGATTGATTTATACGAAACTACTGTTGACGACGAGGTTGCGAAGGTTTTAGCCGGGCATTTACAGGCAATTAGGCATAAGATTTTCAATTTGTGTTTGGTGGGATGTTCTTCTGCGGCGCAAAGAGCAATCAAAAAGAAAATGAAGTCTGCCGAAATGGACCTGTATTACTTGACAAGGTATTTTGATGATCCTGAGATTGCCAAGCAATGGTTATTAGGTAAGGTATAAAATATACGAGCAAATAATAAAGAAGCAGTATAGTGACAAATTCCGGGTAAAGGTAGAATTTAATTTTCTAATAACGTGAATAAAAAGATTCTTAATAATTGATTGCAATATAGAAATATATGGAGTATAATGTTTTAAACTAATAATTATTAAGAAAAGAGGAAAATTATGAATTGGATAGTACTTTTATTACAAATACTGTTGTTTGTCTTTTTTGTATTTATTTCCATTATAATTATTCGAGCTGTTATTAAATATATAAATAAATAGCAATATAGATAATAAAATTAAAAGTAAAACATATCCAAATAGCTTGACAAAATCTCATAATATGGTAATATATGGTTGAATGATCTATTATGATATTATGAAAGGAGTCAATAGCATGAAAAAATATATAATAGGAATTCTATCATTTTCCTTAATTTTTGTATTATGTTTATCACCTGTTGCGGCGAGTGCGAATGATGAAAACACTAATATTAGTATAAAATCTGCTACACTGGAAGATATTCCCGAAGGAATAATTCCCATGCAATTTAATTCCGAAGATGAATTTCAAGATTATTTAAAGAATTTCAAGATTACATATAATTATGACAATTTGACTGGTGCAAATTCAGTAGGAGTTATGTCAACAGATGATACAGTAACTGTTGGTTCTCAGTCTGCCGGTGGAGCTACAGTTACTTTATATGCTGCCTATGGAACAAGTGGTGATAATCATAGGGGTAAGATTACATACTGTAATCCCTATACACAGCTATCTGGATTTACTTTTGCTCTCACATGGACCCAATCTACTATCGGAGCGGAAATAAAAAGTAATGAAAAGGATGTATATATATACACATCTGGGGTTATAGATGTATGGGCCATTCTTCCGGGCGGAGTTAAAATAGCATCTTATCCAATAAATATATCTCGAACTTGTTACTTAGTCTGGTAAAATATAAACTGTATCATATTAGATCATTCGAAAATGTTGTGCAATTGTAATGTTATGGAATACATGCAAACGGTTGGAGTGGGCTTTTTTGAAGCCCACTCCATTACTATATTTAGGAGTCGTTTTTTATGTTTACTTCTATAAATCCTTGTTTTTGTAATTTTGGTGCCATCCCATCTGCAAACAGTAATAAGCAGTACACTATCAATGTGATATCTCAGATTGTCAGTGTACTGCTTATATGCTTATGTCGGGCTATTTCCGGTTTTCGGCATAAATCTTCATGGCTTCGGATAAGAATTTAGATAGGCCATCTCCATATTTGTCTACATTTACAGTAAATCTTTCGTCAGTAACATACATTTGGCCGACTCCGGCAAAGGCCTCCAGAGAATATTTGTAACCAAAGTTGGCATTGAAATGACGGTACATTTTATCCATGGCAGCTTGTGCGGCTGCGGAGTCCGGCGCTTCATTCCTTATTTTGGCCAGATCAATAAACAAATCATCCATGCCTTTTGCTATTGCCTCTTGCTCATTCTGTGATAGTGATTTTATGTGGGCGTTGCTTTGGTCAACAGCCTTGTCGCCCCATAAACGTCTTGCTTCCTCTTCATATGGGTTATTGGTAAAATCAAACCCATGAAACTTGTCTTTGACACTCATTGTCGTCTTTCCTTTCATGTTCTGTACGGATTTCTCAAGAGTTTCAAGCATCGATTCGATACGTCTTTTTTCATGCAGAAGAGATTTCCTCTGTAAATCGAAGGATTTTTCCCTATCGAAATTCGGACTGTTTAAAAGCTCCTTGATTTGTGCAAGAGAGAAGCCGCACTCTTTAAAGAATAGGATTTGCTGCAGTCTATCCATATCATCATCAGAGTATTCGCGATAGTCATTTTCCGGGTTACGGCTTGGACTAAGGAGTGAAATCGTGTCATAATGATGAAGCGTGCGCACACTTACACCGGTTATTTTTGCTACTTCCTTTGCGTTCATTGCCATCACTCTCCCTTACAAATATCATTGTAAACTATAACGCAACGTGATAGTCAAGACTTTTTTGGTGCCTGACACCCCTTAATTTGTAAGCATATCTATTATCGCTTTAACGGTAACGTCCACCATGACATTATAATCCACATTCTCTTGCTGATGATACATCATTTCATGGGTCAGATTTTCCACTATGATGCAGATTAAATAGGCCTTTTCGTATGCATGAGAGGGACGAATATCAAATCGGTTCAGGAGCTCTACCAAATTCGCGGCAATATTGGCTTGGGAACGGTTGTACAGCTCGCCGATCTCCTGATCTGTGTGAGCTAAAGCCAGCATCTCTTCATGAACCGTTTTATTCAGGGTGTGGGATTTGGCTAATTTGATAATAATTTCTTTAATCACCCCGGGTAAATCCAACGGCAGCTTCAGATTCTGTATGGTCTCATACATGGGGGAAGTGATGTTGTTCTCGTATCTCTTAATTACCTCCAGAAAAATATCCTTTTTATCCTGGAAATAGCTATATACGATACCGGTGGATACACCGGCAAATTTCGCTATCTCGGCAGTATTTGTATGATGAAAGCCTTTCTCGCAGAATAATTCATAGCCGGCATCTATTATTCTATTTCTTTTCTCGATGGAACGCTGCTGTTGAGGCGTTCTAATTTGCTTCTTTTCCATAATCAGCCTCCTTGTAACCATAATTATGATTATAAAGAGGAAGATTGCTTTCGTCAACAATAAGGTGACAGCATCAATCAAAAATGTGAAATATCATTCATATATTGTGTTGACATGATAAAATGAAAAGCATATAATATATGAACATGAAATATATTTCATATTACAGACTTAATAATGAGACTTACAGGTGAATTTTCTATATTTTGCGGGGAACTGTTGATAAGCTTGGAGCAGAAAGGGTGGGAAAGATATGAATTTAATTGAATTTCGTGATGTATCAAAGGAGTATATCATAGGGGAAAGGAAGCTGTCCGCGGTTGATCGGATCAGTTTTACGATTCAGGAGGGGGAATTTGTAGTGATCCTCGGACCGAGCGGTGCAGGAAAATCAACACTGCTGAATTTGCTGGGAGGCATGGATTATGCGACCTCCGGGGAAATTCTGATCGGCGGTAATAACATCACTGCGTATCGGGATAATGAATTAACCGAATACCGGGCCGTCAATGTTGGCTTTGTATTTCAATTCTATAATTTGATTCCCACTCTGACCGCATTGGAGAATGTCTCTCTGACCAGGGAGGTGGCGAAAAATTCTATGGACCCTGTGAAGGTGTTGGAAGCAGTCGGACTCAAGGAGCAGTTAAGCCAGTTTCCGGCCCAGCTGTCAGGAGGAGAGCAGCAGAGGGTTTCCATCGCCAGGGCTGTCTGCAAGAATCCCAAGATGCTGCTGTGTGATGAACCCACCGGCGCCCTGGATTCAGAAACCGGGACGGTGATTCTGAGTTTATTGCAGCGTTTAAGCAGGGAAGAGAATAAAACAGTCATTATCGTGACCCATAATGCAGCGCTGGCGCAGGCGGCTGATAAGGTGATACATATAAAGAACGGAAGAATTACCCGGGTAGCAGAAAATGAGAGCCCGGAAGAGGTGAGCGAGGTGAACTGGTAATGCTGTTGCGGAAAATGCTTAGAGATATGAAGTTAAATAAAATGCAGTTTATCTCGATCTTCATTATGGCGTTTCTGGGGGTATTTGTTTACTCCGGGATCAGCAGTGAATGGAATGGTTTGAAGGAAACCTCGGAGAAATATTATGAGGAGACTAATTTAGCGGATGCTATAATCTATGGTACACAAATTAGCGAGGAGGCGGCGGAGAGCGTCAGGAATTTGGAAGGCGTAACGGGAGTAGAACGCAGGATGACGCTTCCGGCTATGGGGGAATATGAGAACAAGCCGGACTTGCAGCTGAATTTTGTAGAGAAAGGTGAGATATCCCGGTTTCATTTGATGGAGGGAGAACAATTTTCCCCGGAGAAGGAGGGAGTCTGGCTGGATCAGTTATTTGCCGGGGAAATGGGTCTGAAGCCGGGAGACAGACTTGTTTTTACTGTTTCAGGAATTCCTTTTGAATCAGTCATCCGGGGGTTGGTATTGAGCCCCGAGTATGTATATTATGCAGGAACGGACGACATGGTGCCCAACCGGAAGGACCACGGCTTTGGATACCTTTCTTATGAAGCGGTTCCGGAAGGAATACCGGTACAGTATACACAGCTTCTGGTCACCTCCGATCTGGAGTCTTCCGATCTGGAAAGCTCCGCAGATCAGGTGCTGCAGGGGAAATACAGTGTGTATCTTGGCAAGGAGAATATGAGAAGCTATATGCAATTTAAAGAGGAGATCAAGGAGCATAAGGCGATGGGACAGATCTTTCCCCTGGTATTCCTGGCCGTAGCCGTTCTGACCATGGTAACAACCATGTCGAGGCTGGTCAATAATCAGCGAACGCAAATCGGAGTACTGAAGGCGGTGGGATTTCGTAGAAGGCGAATCCTGTTTCATTATATATCCTATGGTCTGTGGATCAGCCTGACAGGAACAGCTCTGGGTGTTATTCTGGGCTCCATGCTGCTGCCCTATCTGTTTTACGGACCTTTACAGGCGGCGTTTACTCTGCCGGAATGGAAGGCATCCATGCCTGTTAGCGTATTTTATATGGCTGCGGCAACGGTTCTTGTCTGTATCCTGGCGACCTATCTGACCTGCCGTAATGTGCTGAAGGACACCCCGGCACAGAGCCTGAGGCCGAAAGCACCCACAGCCGTGAAGCATAATTTTCTTGACCGGAGCAGGTTATGGGGAAGATTGAGTTTCCATTCCCAATGGAATCTGAGGGATATCCTTCGCTGTAAAGGGCGGTCCGCTATGGCTATTACCGGAATATTGGGTTGCAGCGCACTGCTGATCTGCGGCTTCGGACTGCAGGATACGATGGATTATATTGTGGAGTGGAATTATGAGGTGATTAACAGATACCAGACGCGCATCCAGCTGGAGGAAACGGCAACAGAAGAGCAGATTGCTTCCATAATCCATAGAGTGGAGGGAGAAGGGAGCTTTGAGGGGGCAGTGGAGCTCAAAGCGGGTGGTGTGAAAAAAAGCGGCGAACTCCTGGTAGTGGAGGAGGATGCGGAGTTAATCCGCTTTGTGGACAGTGACCGGAACAGAATTGACCTCCCGGGAGACCGGATTTCCATCAGCTATAAGATGGCCAAAGATCTTCAACTGCAGGTTGGGGATGAAATCGAATGGCACCGGTATGGGGAGGAGAGATGGAACAGAGCAGAAATCGGTGCGATTCATCGTACTCCCTTTGCGCAGGGAATCGCAATGTACCGGGGAGTTTATGAAAGCTATGGATACCATTACCAGCCCACGGCGATTGTCAGTGCAGGAATCCCTCAGGAAGACTATCCGACAGAGGGAGAGGGAGGCGTGGCTAAGATTTTGGAGAGGGAGGAGTTAATTGAAGGCTACCGGACCATGGCGCAGGCGATGGATATTCTGGTGTATACTCTGATGCTTGCGGCAATCATTCTTGCCGTTGTTGTAATATACAATTTGGGCGTTCTGTCCTTCACTGAGAGGCAGAGAGAATTATCCACCCTGAAGGTTATGGGATTTAAGACCGGTAAGCTGCGCCGCCTGCTGCTGACCCAGAATATATGGCTGACGGTCATCGGGATTTTACCCGGAATTCCTCTGGGAATAATGATTCTGCGGTATATTTTCCGATTCATCGGCGATGTATTTGACTTTATTATTGTAGTAGATATAAGCTCTTATCTTGGATGTATTATAGGTACATTGCTGCTTTCAGCAGCAGTAAATCTCTTCTTTTCCAAACGGGTGAGAAGCGCTGATATGGTAAGCTCGTTAAAAGGAGTGGAGTGAGTACTTGTATCTATTCGTCTAAGCGCATATAATTATAATGATGTTTCCCGCAGCGTAGCTTCTAAGCCGGGGAAATATACGGCATTCTCAATGTTCTTACAAAGCTGTAAAAAACGGTATTGCTTGTTCTCGGCGGCGGCGTTGCGCTTGTTATCGCTTTGATTGGTATTCTCAATTTTGTAAATGTAATGTCGGTTAGTGTTATGGTTCGCAAGCGCGAACTGGCGATACTTGAGTCTATTGGCATGAGCCGAAAGCAGGTCAGGAGAATGTTGGCGAGCGAAGGGCTTGGATACGCTGTGATAACCTTATTTTAACCGATGTAAAAGGATTTTGACACGGTATTTGGGGCTATGTAAAAGCGGCTTGATAGACTTTCGAACATTTTGGAGTGATAATAAGGTCAACAAGGAGGAGCAGCAATGGAGATTGGAAGTAAGCTGAAAAGTGCAAGGACAAAAGTAGGAATGACGCAGGAAAAAGTCGCTGAAGAGATCGGTGTCAGCCGTCAGACGATTTCAAATTGGGAAAACAACAGGTCATTCCCCGATATCGTAAGCGTTATCAGCTTGAGTGATCTCTATTCTGTCAGCCTTGATGAATTATTGAAGGAGGACAAAAAAATGATCGAATATCTCAGCGAAAGCACCAATGAGGTGAAAAGCCGTCAGAAGTTTTCAAAATTAATACAGGTTATGGGGTATCTGTTAATCTGGGCAATGTCAATCATTGTGTTTTGGCTTGGAGGAAGATCAGATGCAATGGGATACTCACTGGTTGTATTCTATCTTGTTTTACCTGTGACTACATTAGTGATCTCTGTATTGATCGGAAAAGATAGCGGCTGGGCTAATTATAAGTGGATTATGATGCTGTTTTTTGGACTTATGTATATGCTGGCTCATTATGCTACCTTTAGCTTGGCGAATACAATTGCATTCGGAAATTTGCATATCCCGGATATAACGGATTTACTTCCTGGGATCTTATGCTCTGCAGTCGGACTGATCATCGGTACGGTTATCAGTGCAATGAAAGGGAAAAAAACGAATCAGACAAATCGGAATTCTCAAGCCGGTGAGAATTAATTCGTTGGATATTGGAATTCATCGAATATTGGGTCATCAATAGAAGAGGATATGCGTTAGACGAAAGAGCATATCCTCTTTTTGTGTTCTTCCAAATGGCTTCATCCGTCCCTTCTTTTGAACTTTTCTCTGGGAATATGGCAGTATCCGTTTGGATTCTTATCCAGATATTTTTGATGATATTCTTCGGCAGGGTAGTAGTTATCCAGAGGAAGAACTTCGATTGCTATGGATTTATCATAGTGCTTCTGCAGTTCTTCTACGGATGTCCGGATCACGGGCAGGTCAGCGGTATCGACGTAATAAATTCCGGTCCGGTACTGACTGCCTGCATCGCCGCCCTGCCGGTTGACGGAGGTAGGGTCGATAACCTCATAATACAGGCTCAGAATAGTGTTCAATCCGATCTGTTCCGGATCATAGAGAACCTGGACGGTCTCGGCGTGTCCGGTATTATTATGACACACCTCCTGATAGGTGGGATTCTCTGTATGGCCGTTGGCATAGCCCACCTCGGTCTGAAGAATTCCGGGAAACCCCGCCAGGTATTTCTCCGTACCCCAGAAGCATCCTCCGGCCAGGTAGATCATCTTGTATATGACTTGCATGGTATCATTCGCTGTATGCATGTATTGTGATCCTTTCTTAATTTTATAGTGTGGATGTATGGATTTTGTGGTATAGATATTGTAATGATTAAAGCGTCAAAAGCACCTTTTGACGCTTTAATGAAATATTATAGCTATTTTATCATAAGCGAAAAAAATAGCAAGAAAAAGAATGCCGCAGAACGATAACCCATGCGGGAGGATGAAGTAGAAAAAGCAGGCATCAATCATGATACCCGCTCCTTCTACTGTGCCCGTTAGGGCTTTGTCTCATTCTTTAACGCAAATCATCAAATCCATTGTGAGACTTGACCAACAACATTTGACTGTCCAAAGCTACCATCTCCCAACATCATGCGCGAATTCATTTTCAGAACTCACATCGAGGAATTTGCTGCCCGTAATTCTGAGACGAAATTATAGGCGTCTATATTCATTTTTTTAGATACGACAACGACTTATTCCGAATTAAAGTCTATGATCTCCATACAAGTTAACAAGTTAAGCGGTATGTCGTATCTGATATTTATTATGCTCCGATAAAGAATTTATATGCGGCAAAATAAATGTTTTTTAATGTTAATTTATGGATGATTATTGGGTTGCCTGCCGCCTTTTGATCACCTTAAGCCGTGTAAATTCCTCGCGTTCCTTTTCCTCCAGCGCGTTCTGTATCTCTACCGTAAGCCGGGTATAATAGGGAATGGTAATATTTTTCAAGGCATTTGCCCGTTTTTGTGTTTTGTTAATATTGGTGGCCAGGCGGTAGGCGGAGTTTTCGATCATGGATAAGCGGATGGTGAGCTCCTTCACCTTAACGAAGCGTTTTGTCGCCTCATCCAGGGATAGCTTCGTCTGGAAGAAGGCATAGGTGGGCTTGCTTACGGTGCTGTCATACTCCACCAGGGGAATCTCGGTTCCCATGATGCTTCGCTGCTTGATCTCAACGGAATTCTCCTCCGGGATGGTATTGCACAGCTCCTGAACATTCACAATACCCATCTCAATATTGGCCTTCTGAAGTGAGAGATAAGCCGAGGTAAAGGTATTATCAATCTCACTCTGGATATTCTTTGCCTTATCAATCAATTCCATCAGCTCGTGCATTAAAATATTCCTTTTTTTATCCATTAATTCATAGCCCTGCTTTGCCAGCCGGAGTGAATTCCTGGCTAAGATTAAATTACCCTTTGTGGGAAAGGTATTGGGGTTCATGGGATCACCTCGATTCGTCTGCCGTTTTGCCGGCTTTATAATACTGATCCAAAATCTTGGTATCGATACGGTCCAGTTCCTCTCTGGGCAGAAGGGAGAGCAGTTCCCAGCCCTTATCCAGGGTCTGGGTAATGGTACGGTCCTCCAGACGGCCCTGGGCAATGAACTCCTGCTCCATGGATGCGCCGAATTTCAGATACAGCTTATCCAGGGAGGATAATTCATCCTCACCGATAACACTGGCTAAGGCTCTGGCATCGCCCACACGGGCGTAGGAGGAGAAGAGCTGGTTGGCCAGGTCCTGATGGTCCTCCCTGGTAAAGCCCTTTCCGATACCATCCTTCATCAGACGGGAGAGGGAGGGCAGGATACTGATGGGAGGATATACATTGTTCTGATGCAGTCCCCGGTCAAGAACGATCTGACCTTCCGTAATATATCCTGTCAGGTCGGGAATGGGATGGGTAATATCATCATTGGGCATGGTGAGAATCGGGATCTGGGTTACGGAACCGCCGCAGCCGTGAACAATACCGGCTCTCTCATAGATGGTAGCCAGTTCGCTGTACAGGTAACCGGGGTAGCCCTTTCTGCTGGGGATCTCACCCTTGGAGGAGGAGACCTCACGCATGGCCTCTGCAAAGGAAGTCATATCGGTAAGAATAACAAGGATATGCATTCCCTTCTCAAAAGCCAGGTATTCCGCGGTAGTGAGAGCAACCTTCGGTGTGATCAGACGCTCTACCACCGGGTCATTGGCCAGATTCAAATACATTACCACATGGGAACTGGCGCCGCTTTCCTCAAAGGTGCGGCGGAAGAAATCAGCAACATCGTGCTTTACACCCATAGCAGCAAATACAATGGCAAAATCGCCTTCCGAATTCTCTCCCAGGGAAGCCTGTTTTACAATCTGTGCCGCCAGCTGGTCGTGGGGCAGACCATTTCCCGAGAAGATGGGAAGCTTCTGTCCCCGGATGAGGGTGGTGAGGCAGTCGATGGCGGAAATGCCCGTCTTGATATAGTTTCTGGGATATTCACGGGAGCAGGGGTTGAGGGGCTGGCCGTTGACATCCCGCTTTGTCTCCGCAATAATATTGCCAAGACCGTCGATGGGCTGGCCTACTCCGTTAAATACCCGGCCCAGGATATCGGGGGAGAGTGCAACCTCCATGGGATGTCCGGTGAGCTTGGTATGGGTATTGAACAGGGACATGTCTTCCGTACCCTGGAATACCTGGATAATTGCTTTATCCTCATATAATTCTACAATTCTGCCTAATTTCTTTTTGCTGCCTTCTATGGTCAGCTCAACGATTTCATCAAAGGATGCATCGCGGACCCCCTCCAAAGCGATCAGGGGGCCATTGATCTGACTTAGTCCTAAATATTCTATCGACATAATTACCTCCATTCTGCCGCCAGGCAGCTTGTAATCCTGTAAAAAGCGCTTCTGATTTTCCGAATTCCTTCCAGCTAAGCGTTTTTGGACATGATCTGCTCGTAGAACTGATCAATCATTGCGGTGTAGTCATCGAATTTCTCCAGCTCATCGTTGGCCACATCGTATTTGATGGAAATTACCTTGTCAAATACGGGGCTCTCCTTTAACAGGGACATGGGCATGTTGCGGTCAATGAGCAGTCTGGATTTCTGATACAGATACAGGATGGTTTCCATCATTTTCAGCTGCTTTGCCATGGGCACATAGGTGTCGGAAGGGTGGTAGGCATTCTGCTGTACGAAGCCCAGACGGATCACCCTGGCGATTTCCAGCACCAGCTTCTGATCATCGGGAAGAACATCGCTGCCGATGAGCTTTACGATTTCATTCAGCTGGCTTTCCTGGGTCAGCAGGCTGAGAATCTGGTTGCGGCATTCTATAAAATCTTCTCCTACATTCTTCGTATACCAGGGAGCCAGATCGTTAACATATTCGCTGTAGCTGGTCAGCCACTGGATCGCCGGGAAATGTCTGGCGTAGGCCAGGGATTTATCCAAGGCCCAGAAGCAGCGGACAAAGCGCTTGGTATTCTGTGTGACGGGCTCGGAGAAGTCACCGCCCTGAGGGGATACGGCTCCGATGATGGATACGCTGCCCTCGGTCCAATTGAGATTCTGCATAAAGCCGGCTCTCTCGTAGAAAGCGGAGAGACGGGAAGCCAGGTAGGCCGGGAAGCCTTCCTCGGCAGGCATTTCCTCTAGACGCCCGGATAATTCACGAAGGGCTTCCGCCCAACGGGAAGTGGAATCCGCCATGATGGCCACATGATAGCCCATATCCCGGTAATATTCCGCCAGGGTAATTCCTGTATAGATGCTGGCCTCACGGGCAGCCACGGGCATGTTGGAGGTATTGGCGATGAGAGTGGTGCGGTCCAGCAGAGGATTGCCGGATTTGGGATCCACCAGCTTGGTAAAGTCTTCGAGAACCTCGGTCATCTCATTGCCGCGCTCACCGCAGCCGATGTAGACGATAATATCCGCATCGCACCATTTGGCCAGCTGGTGCTGGGTCATGGTCTTGCCGGTTCCGAAGCCGCCGGGGATAGCGGCAGTGCCGCCCTTGGAGATGGGGAACAGGGTATCCAGAATTCTCTGCCCTGTTACCAAAGGCCGGTCGGAAGCGAAGCGCTTTGCCGTGGGCCTGGGAACGCGGATCGGCCACCGCTGGGTCAGCGTCAGCTCCCGTTCCTGTCCCTTACTGTCAATTATAGTTACAATGGTATCATTGATTGTGTATTTTCCATCGGGAACAACCTTTGTTACGGTTCCGAATACCTCCGGCGGAACCATGGACTTATGAATGACGGCCCTGGTCTCGGGAACCTCGGCAATAATTGTGCCGCCGTATACCTTGTCTCCGGGGACTACGGTAACGTGGACATCCCAGAGCTTTGAGGTATCCAAGGATTCCACGCTGACACCGCGGGAGATGAAGGCGCCGGATTTTGCAGCGATTTCCTGTAAGGGGCGCTCGATCCCGTCAAAGATATTGCTGATGATGCCGGGAGCCAGAGTGACGGAAATAGCAGCGCCGGTCGACAGCACCTCATCCCCAGGCCGCAGTCCCGTGGTTTCTTCATATACCTGGATGGTGGTCCGGCCGGAAGAGAGTCCGATAACTTCCCCTACCAGCCTATCCTTGCCTACCAAAACCATTTCCCCCATCTTGAAGGCCTTATTTTCGCCCACATATACAATAGGACCATTGATGCCGAATATTTTACCTGTTAAACTCATAAGGATGATCTCCCTTTCCTGGACTTAAAGAGTGAAGGAATTCTTTGCTTCCTCCAATTTAGTTAAAAACGAATGATCGATTAAAATACTGCGGGTTGTAATGACGGCACGGATACCGCCGATAAAATCCCGGTCGCTTATAGTCAGCGTGATTCCTGTTTTGCCCTCCAGAGCCGCCTTTTTGGGAGCATCGGAAGGGTTCAGATACACGGTAAGAGCATCTCCGTGGGCAAAATCAGAAGCGTTTCTGATCCACGCCACCAGCAGCTCCTCATATTCCGGAGTCTGCATGAATTCCTGGAGCCGGGCATGGACATCGGTAAAGATCTGGTTTGCGATCTCCTCCGTCTTCTCCAGCACCTTGCGCCGGATATCCAGAGCCTCTGCCGACAGCTTGCGGTTTCTCTCGCGGACGATGTTCTCCGAAGCGATGCGGTAATTTGCCTCTGCCTTGCGCAGGGCGGCTTCCCTGCGTTCTTCAAAGTTTTTCTGCAGGGTTTTCTTATATTCTTCTACAATTTCAATATTCTGCTTGGTAGCACTTTCGATTACCGAAGAATAAAAATGATCTAATTTTTCATCAAGGGTCATTGGTTGCAACCTCCAATTCTTATAATTTCAATCCAATGGCTTCGTTTACATAAGACGTAATAAAGTCAGGCTTACGGCCGGTTCCATGTCTGTCCGGGATCTCCACAACCAACGGAACTCTTCGGTTTAACTTAATGTCATTGATGGTTTCACGAATATCGTCGCATAGCTTTTCGGTAATCAGAATAATGCCTATCGTCTTATCTGCAAGCACTTTATCCAACTCTTCTTTTAACTCCGGTTTTGTGTGAACCACGACACCGCTGACTCCGGCCAGCTTCATGCCGGTATAGGTGTCAACATTGTCGCTGATAAGATACATACGCATAAGTATTCCTCCCTATCGATGATGAACCGTTAACGCACCGGTGAATTATCCGAGAATAGTAAAGGATACGATCAGGCCGTAGAGGGCGATACCTTCTGCAAGAGCCACGAAGATCAGGGACTTACCCATGATGGAAGAGTCCTCGCTGATGGCACCCAGAGCGGCAGAAGCAGCGGAGGCAACAGCGATACCGCCGCCGATACAGGATAATCCCGTTGAAAGAGCGGCTGCAATGTATCTCCAGCCATCGGTGGAAGCAGCAGCTCCGGCGGTTTCCGCAGCGGATACATGACCGGAGAACATCATGATATTGGCGATTACCAGAACACCGAAGAACATAAGGATATTAAAGCCCAGGGTTGCTTTTAAACCGCCCTTGCTTCTCTTGCTTGCTAAAAAGGAACCGAAAGGAACGATAATAGTTAAAATTAATGCGATAACGATTGTGATTTTTAATGCCATAATAGCATCCTCCTTAAAATTCAATATTTTCTATTTCCTGCTCTTATAAGGTTTGAACTCCTTGCCGGTACCCTTATAAAAACGGCTGAACATTTCATAATACTCCAGACGCAGAACCTGAATTCCGACTACCAGACCTTCCATCAGAGCAACAATTACATTGCCGAGAACCAATACGGCGATATTGGGATTGGAGGTCTCCGCACCCGCAAGCAGCATTACAACGCCCATCATGGCCGCATGGCTCAGTGCAAAGGCACCTACACGGAGGAAGGAGATGGTGTTGGTTAAATAACTGAGTAAAACTTCAAACATTTCAAAAATTGCTTCTACAAAAAACATTACCTTATGCTCCGGAAAGATATGTGCCTTCTTCTCCACCAGATGGGTGAGAGGCTCCCGGAAGAAAATGATCACCAGGGGCAGGACAAAGAAGATCGCGAAGAAGATCACTGCGGGCAGAGGACGTCCGGTAAATACCAGAACGACACAGGTAATCAGCATTCCATAGAACACCAGCCCGGCTACTCCATTGGTGTCAAACAGCACACGGCCCCAATCTTTTGCCTTTATTCCGTTGATGATATTAATCAGCATTGCCAGTACAATCAGGAATACGCCGAAGCCGATGGCGGTATACAGCATACTCATGACGTTTTCCCTGGGTGACATCCATACCGGATGCAGCAGCTCCTCAAAGCCGAAGACGCTGCCGTAGAGAAAGCCGAAAATGGTGGAAAAAACACCTGCAAGGGAGATGATGGCAGCCAGGCTCATCTTCTTGAACTTGTAAATCAGCAGGCCTCCGACCACCAGGCAGAGCCCCTGGCCTACATCGCCGAACATAATGCCGAAGATGATGGAATAAGTAATGGCCACGAAGGAGGTGGGATCAATCTCATTATAGGCCGGCAGGCCGTACATCTTGATGAACATCTCAAAGGGCTTGAACAGCTTCAGGTTCTTCAGCTTTGTGGGAGGCTTCATATCCTTATCCGCCTGCCCGTCGTCCGTGAGACAGTATACCAGGTCATCCTTTTCTGTTTCTGCAAGGAGGGCAGCACAATCCTTCTCTGTAATCCAGCCGCAGATAATATAGAAGACATCCTTCTTGCCCTTCTCCCGTGTACAGGCGGCCAGCTTGCGGACATCAAAATTCCTGGAAAGAAGATCAACCGTATAATGGGCCCTCTTCAGATCGGATGCCACATCGTTCAGCCGTGCCTTAATCTCCTTGTAGATATCATCCAGCTCCTTGCCGAGATCGCTGATCTTTGTGACGATGGAATGATAGGATTCCTCCGGAGTTCCCTCGTAGGCATCAGGCAGCTTGACCCGTTCGAAATGGAGAGAGGTATAGATCGCATCAATCTTCACCGCTTCATTCGCCGGCACAAAGTAGATGCCCCACACATACTCCCTGTCACGCTCGCATTCATAAAAAACAGTGGTGAGATTCTCATACACGTATTTGGAAAAACGGGTGTAAAATTCATGAGGAATCTTACCGAACCGGAATTTAATGAATTTCAGGTCCATAATCTTATGAATGTCATAATCCAGATGACGGAAATGCTCAATCTGGGTAAGAAGCTCATTGCATTCGTGCTGCTGGGCCTTTAAAACCTTCTTTTTATCATTCAGATCCGACAGGGTGTTATATGCGGCATTAATAATATCGGCGGCTTGTTGGGGAGACATCAGTTCCTGATTGCCGGGATCGGGACCCTCCAGCTTCTTCACCAGATCCTCGGACTTTGCAGCCAGCTCCTTGTAGGGGTTATTCTCTATAAAGGGCCTCAAATTATGGGAGGTACTAAGCTCCGTAAGAGCATTCTCTAAATGGATATCATATTTGGTAAGATAGGTATTGATTACCCGGTCAAAATCCTCTTTGGGACCGGTAATACTGATAAATTTCATTTTTTCAATCACTGCTTCACACCTCCAGTTCTATATTTAATATAGGATATATTCCTGCTTCTTCTTTAAATCCAGACCATAGCGGATGCATTCCAGGGCGGAGGTCAGCCGCTGTATCTCCATCCCCTTGCAAAAGAGATAATAGTTGACCTGGGTCATGGATGCGGGATAACGCGCTATATTGACTAAATATATTTTATCAATGATTCTGGAATACTCCCGCTCCATGGAACCATCCTTCAAAAAAGGAATAAAAAATTTGTAACGGGTTGTTTGCAGGGCGTTCAGGAATTCCTCCGTGGTGGCCGCCTGTACCAGCCGGGAGAGCTGGGAAATACTCAGCTTGTAATTCACCGGAATTAAGTAGGTGAAGATCTGGGCGGAATTCATATCATACATTTTTTTGGAGCGGTAGATCCACATAATATTCAGCAGATCAATCTCCGTACCCATGCGCTGGGTAAAGGCGGTACGGTTCTTCCCCCTCAGAAGAGAATCCTTCAGCTTCCAGGAACGGGTAAAATAATAAACGTCCAGGGTCATCTCATAATCGAAGGAGGTCAGGTCCGGCTTGGCGTTCAGCTTGGACAAGAGCTTATAATACTGTGTTCCCTTCAAATTCTGAATATATTCATCAATGGACCGGGACGAGGAGAGCAAAGCTGCATTGATCTGGGAGTGCCTGCTGAAAAATTGCTGGAACGCTGACAGGTCATAGACTTTTTCACTGCTGTGGATTAACCGGATACAGGTCTTTAATACATTGATTTCATATCGGAAGAAGACCAGTTCCAGATCCTGACGCTGAATATCGTTGGCAAAGCGATAGATTTTTGCATAGTCGATAAACAGGGTATTGAACAGCACACGCTCGGCCTCGCCGCGGTGAACCTGACGCTCATCATAATGCCGTAAAAATTCGGCATAGCCCGGGTGCCTTTTCAAAAAAGCAACGAAGTCGGCAACTGTCTCCAGGTTAGTGATCTTTTCATAATCGGCTTTGCTGATCAGCTTTGAATGCATTGCCTTAACCTTTGTATTAATACCGCTATAAGAAATTGCGGAATCCATAAGCAACCACCTCCATTCTTACAAGAAAAAATATAGAGTCCGCTTGCGGACTCTTGCGCTGCCGCGCAGTTGCCTTTAGGCAACATCTACCATGTACGCGGGCGTCCATGGTATCGGTACTCTGTGCCATGATTATTGCTGCCAGTAGAGATAATAGAGATTAGATCCGGGTAATACATTGGAACACCTTTTCAACCAGGGTATCATGGTTCTCCTGATAATAGGTCTCCAATTCCTTCAGCTGTATCTCGCTATCATTGATAAGCTGCTGTTTCTCCTGCTCGATTTCCTTCTCGGACTGTTCCATAAGACTTTTGATTTTCTTATTATTCTCTTCGGCAATGCCGGATTCCAGCTGGGCAATCTGCTTTTCATTTTCTTCATATAGTTCATTTTTTTCGATATTGGCACGTTCAATGATTTGATTGGCTTTTTTCTCTATATCAAATAAAAGACTAATGACCTTTTCCATATGCTACCTCCTACCGACGACATGAATACACACATTATCATAACTCGTTTTTAATTATTTGCAATAGTGAATATGTACAATTTCATGAATAATTATAATGTATTATGTAAAAAACTTATAAAAAATATTTAGAAAACGTTTAAGTAAAAAGCAGAAAAAGGGCTTGCAAAATTCTTCGAAAAGGTTTAAACTAAAGATAGCAGTTGGATAGATATTCATCATAAAAATAGGAAATGTTTGATATAATACGGAAAAAGGTTAATAAAACATCCGGATTTATTGCAGAAAGTTTTTTTTGCAACAGGAGCTCCTACCGGAGGATAATAATACATAAAGCTGAAAACAGGGACAGAAAACGATTAAGTAATGACGAGGAGAATATAGCGTGGTGTCAATCAAGGATGTTTCGATTCGATGCGGGGTATCGGTGGCAACCGTGAGCAAGGCCCTGAATGATCATAGTGATATTGCTGCGGCAACAAAAGAGAATGTAAGAAGGATTGCGAAGGAGATGGGCTACTTCCCGAATTCCTCAGCCCGAGCTTTAAAGACAAACCGTACCTATAACATCGGCGTGTTATTCATGGATGAAGCCCAGAGCGGCCTGACCCATGCATACTTTGCCAATGTGCTGGACAGCTTTAAGGTGGAGGCGGAGAAACACGGTTATGATATAACTTTTATCAGTAAGCACACAGGGCATAAGAATATGTCCTATTATGAGCACAGCAAGTACCGTGGAGTGGACGGAGTAGTAATTGCCTGTATCAATTTTACGGATCCTTCCGTACAGGAATTAATCAGGGGGGATCTTCCGGTGGTGACCATTGATCATGTGTTTGACAACCGGACAGCCATTATCTCGGATAATATTAAGGGAATGAGAGATCTGCTTACCTATATTTATGAGAAGGGTCACCGTAAGATTGCATATATCCACGGAGCCGATTCCTCTGTTACCCAGAACCGGGTGGGAAGCTTCTATAAGACCATGGGAGAGCTGGGGATTGAAGTATCCGACGATTACGTGAAGAGCGGCATCTATCATGATGTTGAAACCACGGCGAGACTCACCAGAGAGCTTCTGGAGCTGAAGGACCGTCCTACCTGCATTATTTTCCCCGATGATTTTTCCTGTATCGGCGGAATTAATGCGATTAAGGAGCAGGGGCTGCGAATACCGGAGGACATCTCCATTGCGGGATATGACGGAATTCTTCTGTCACAGGTATTGGAACCGAAGATAACAACCCTGCAGCAGGATACCGGGCTTCTGGGAAGAAGCGCGGCACAGAAATTGATTGCGCTGATTGAGAATCCCAAGGCAGCAATCATTGAAAGGGTAGTTGTGGAAGGAAGGGTGCTTCCCGGAACCTCAGTGGGAAGTCCGAGAGAGAGATGAGCAAGAATTAACAGGGAATAAGTTTAAAGTGCGGTATCGCTGGGGACCTGGCGGAAACAGGCAAGTGTTTTTATTGCCCCGGCCGGAGGATGGGGAGATAGTCCGGTCAGGCAGGGAATTCGGATGCCGCATGGCAAAACAACCTGTTGCCGTTAAAACGGCGAAGTTAATACAAAGCTTTATAAATATAGAAGCTTTGCAAAGGGGAGTATTAGAAATAAAGAATAAAGGATTTCATTTTCGCAGACAATTGGGTGGGAAATGAAATCCTTTTTTCATGCCGGATCCATGTTCCTACGCTGTGACATATAATTTTAAATGTAATATATTTGTCGTTTTGTACAGGAAAAGGAAGCTTTTTTATGCATCCTAGTTGAATAATACCATTGTATCAGTTATAATGGATACGTTATCCATTATTGAAATCCCGGAGGTGAATTCATGGCAAAGGAAACAGTGGAGGCCGTCCGCCAGGCAGAACAAAAGGCTGCGGAGCTGGAAAAGGAGGCAATCCGGAGGAAGGAGGAAATCCTGTCCGCCGCTTTGCAGGAAGCAAAGGCCCTGGTTGCCGAGGCAACGCAGCAGGCTGAACAACAGGCCCGGCAGGAACTGGCTTTAGCCGGCAGACAGAGTGAAAGGATGATGGAAGCTGCAATGAGCAGAGCGGAAAAAGAAGTTGTTTTAATGAAGGAAATGGCGAAGAATAAGGAAGAAGCAGCGATAGACCTGGTTCTTTTCAATGTTATCTGAGCAAAGGGCAGTACGATTATAAAGACAGGGAGGTGTGTTCGCTATGGCTATGCTGCAAATGCAGCGAATTTCCATCTATGCATTGAAGAAAGACCGGAAGCCGTTGCTTGAGCTGCTGCAGCGCCGAGGAGTCGTGGAGATTGATGATGGGATGCAGGAAGACCAGGTGTTTCGGAAAACGGATATGTCCTATGCGAAAAGCAGTTTTGAGAGAACGGTCCAGATTTGCAAGGACGCAGTCGGCATTCTGGACCAGTATGCGGCCGTGAAGCAATCCATGCTTGCCGCACTCAATGGACGCAGAGAATTATCGGTACAGGAATATGAGGAGTTCAAGAGCAGGCGTGAAGCAACAATCCGGGCTGCCGGCCAGATTCTGGAATGGAATAAGAAAATTGCAGAATACGGAGCCGAGCTGGCCAAGCTTAAACAGCAGATGGAGATGTTATCCCCTTGGGTAACTCTTGATGTACCGTTGAAATTTACCGGCACCAGGAAGACCAGATGCTTTATCGGAACGATACCGGGGAAGCGGACCCTGGAGGAGATTTATCAGGAACTGGCGGAGTATATGCCCTTTGACGCAGATATCATCAGTTCTTCCAGAGAGCAGACCTGTATTTTTCTTCTGTGTGCCAGGGAGAACGGAGCCCGTGTATATGATGCGCTGAGAAAGATGGATTTTGCCCATCCGGGAATGCTTACGGACCTGGCACCCTCGGAACAGCTGGCGGTTCTTCAGGGGCAGGTGGAGGAAGCGGAGGCCGCAGTTCGGGAGAACCGGCAAAGGATTGTGGATGCCGCCGTCTTCCGGGAGGATCTGAAGCTTCTCCAGGATTATGACGGGACACGGTTTGAGAAATATGACACCATCGGAAGGCTGCTGCAATCAAAGAATGTATTTATTCTCACCGGATACATTGCGAAAGAGGATGCAAAAGAGCTTGAGGCTGAATTGACAGGACGCTTTGAACTGGCCGTGGAGTTTGACGAGCCGGAGGAAGAGGAAGAGGTTCCCGTCAAGTTAAAGAACAATCGGTTCGCAGCACCGCTGGAATGGGTTGTGGAAGGCTTCAGCCTGCCGGTAAAGGGTGAGATTGATCCCACCTTTATGATGGCGATTTTCTATTATCTGCTGTTTGGCATCATTATGGCGGATGCCGGATATGGCTTGCTTATGGTGGCTGCCTTCGGAGGCTTATTATTAAAAGGCCGCAAGACCATGGACCCTTTTATGAAGAATTTCATGACCATGTTCTTATACTGCGGTATTTCCTCCATGATATGGGGAGTTGCCTTCGGAAGCTACTTTGGCGACCTGATTGACGTGGTGGCAGTGAATTATTTTGGGGCGGAGAGTGTACCGATCATTCCTCCCGCGTGGTTCTTCCCCATCAGCAAACCCATGCAGATGCTGACCTTCTCGATGGCCCTTGGTATCGTTCATCTGCTTACAGGCTTGGTGGTAAAGGCTTATCAGCTCATCAGGGAGAAGGATTATATTGCAATCATATATGATTCTCTGTCCTGGTTTATTTTGATCCTGAGCTGCACTGTAATCCTGTGCTCCATGGATATGATCCAATCCATCCTTGGAGTTGCAATGGAGATTCCGAAAGGCATTTTAAATATCTGTACCATCGCGGCCCTGATTTGTTCCATAATCATTATTGCGACCAACGGACGGGAATCCCGTAATCCCTTCAAGCGTTTCTTAAAGGGACTGTATGCATTTTACGGAATATCAGGATATCTGGGCGATGTATTATCCTATTCCAGGCTTCTCGCCCTGGGACTTGCCGCCGGTGTTATCAGTTCCGTTGTCAATAAAATGGCGGCTATGGTAGGAGGAGGACTGATCGGCCCGGTTATATTCACGGTGATCGTTTTATTCGGTCACACCTTGAACTTTGCAATCAGTATTCTGGGTGCATATGTTCATACAAACCGTTTACAGTATGTCGAGTTCTTTGGAAAGTTTTACAGCGGTGGGGGCAGGGCCTTCCATCCCTTTAATATGAAAACAAAATATTATAAGATTAAGGAGAACGTGAGAAATGAAATTTGATCTGGATACGTTAGGAATTGTATTAGCTTTATTAGGAGCGGCATTAGCAGCATTGTTACCCGGAATTGGTTCTTCCAAGGGTGTAGGTATGGCCGGTGAAGCCGGAGCGGGTGTTGTAACAGAGGATCCCGGCAAGTTCGGTAAGGCTCTTGTACTTCAGCTGTTACCCGGTACTCAGGGTATGTATGGCCTGATCATTGCCTTCATCACCTTTACGCAGATTGGCGTACTTGGCGGCAGCAGTGATATTTCATTTATTAAAGGCTTATTGTATTTTGCGGCATGTCTTCCTATGGCTATCGTAGGCTATGACTCCGCCATCCGTCAGGCTAAGGCATCCGTGGCATCCATGGGTATTCTTGCGAAGAAGCCGGAGGCTTTCGGTAAGTCCATTATCTTCCCCGCAATGGTTGAGACCTATGCGATTCTGGCATTGCTTATCTCCATCCTGGCTGTTACCGGTGTAAATGGTATTAATATTTGATAAACTTAAGAATTACTATGAAAGGTAATGTGTTCCTATGACTGGATTAGAAAAGATATTGGAGGCGATTGAAGCAGATGCCCGGAAAGAGGCGGATGCAGTCATCGCTAAGGCGAAGGGCGAGGCGGAGGTAATTCTTGCAGAGGCCCGGAAGGAGGCAGAAGTAAACGGCCGCCGGATTGCCGAGAAATCAGAGGAGGATGTAAGGCTGGTTCGCCACCGTGCAGAATCCGCCGCCGTACTGCAGGAGAAAAAGATGATCCTGGATTCAAAACAGCAGATCATCAGCAATATCATCACCAGTGCTAGAAATAAACTGTCACAGATGCCTAGTTCCGAGTATACGGATATTATTTTATCCATTATTAAAAAACATGCACATAATGAGCAGGGCGAGATCCTCATTTCCGATGCGGATAAGAGACGGCTGACACCGGACTTTGCCGGGCGTCTGACCGAGGCCCTCAAGGACAAGCCAGGGGCACAGCTTCGCATCACGGAGGGAAAGCCTGGATTTGAAGGCGGATTCCTGTTGGTTTATGGGGATGTCGAGGAAAATTGCTCCCTGGATGCGCTGTTTGCGGAGCAAAGAGAGAATCTGCTGGACAAGGTCAATTCGCTGCTGTTCGAATAAATGACCGGAGAGAGGTGATGATATGGCGGACAATCAATATTTATATGCGGTTGCCCGAATTCGTTCGAAGGAGACTTCCCTTCTGAATAAATCCGACCTGGATCAATTGATGAATTGTGAGAATGAAGCCCAGTGTCTTCGGCTTTTGGCCGATAAGGGCTGGGGCAGGGCAGGTGATGAGAATTCGGATCAGCTGTTAAGAGTGGAACGTGATAAAACCTGGGGCCTGATCTCGGAACTGGTAGAGGACATGTCCGTATTTGATACATTTTTGTACGGCAACGACTTTCATAATCTGAAGGCCGCCATCAAGCAGGTGTATACGAATAGTGAATTCAGTGATATTTATATCCATCAGGGAACCATAGAGCCGGCTGCTGTGATTGCTGCGGTAATAGAACATGATTTCAGTGTTCTTCCCGGACATATGCAGGCCTGTGCGGAAGAAGCCTATCAGATACAGATGCATACCGGCGACAGCGGCTTGTGTGATGTGATTATCGACCGGGCGGCTCTGGAGACGATCCTGGCGAAGGGCAAGGCAACGGGGAATGAACTGTTTACCCAATATGCCGAGTTAAAAGTCGCGGCGGCGGATATCAATATCGCGATACGGAGCAGCAGGACGGGAAAGAGCAGGGAGTTCCTGGAGCGGGCTCTTGCCCCCTGTGACACCCTGGACAAACAGGAGCTGATGGATGCGGCGCTGTCGGGGACGGAAGCGATTTATGAATACCTGTCGTCCACGGTATACGCAGATGCGGCTGCCGCACTCCGGGAGTCCTCCTCCGCTTTTGAACGCTGGAGCGATAACCTGATTATCCGGCACATACAGCCGCAGCTTTATAACCCCTTTACCATTTCACCCCTGGCAGCGTATATCCTCGCCAGGGAGAACGAGATTAAAACGGTGAGAATTGTACTTTCCGGCAAGAGAAATAGTATTCCGGACCATTCGATCCGGGAAAGATTGAGGGAGATGTATGTATAAGGTAGCAGTTCTCGGTGATCGGGACAGTATCTACGGATTTGCAGCCCTTGGTCTGGAGACCCGTCCCGTCACAGACCGGGAGGAAGCGGCAAGGGAATTGAAGAAGCTGGCGGAAGGACAGTATGCGGTTATCTATGTTACAGAGGCGCTTCAGGCGGAGCTGGAAACGGAGATTGACCGTTATATATCCGATTACCTGCCGGCGATCATTCCGATTCCCGGTGTTTCAGGCAATACAGGAAGCGGAATGCGCAATGTGAAAAAGTCCGTGGAGCGTGCGGTTGGCTCCGATATCATATTTAATAGTTAAGAAGAATGGAGATTATTATGAGCAAAGGCACAATAAAAAAGGTTGCCGGTCCGTTGGTTATCGCCGAAGGAATGCGCGATGCCAATATGTTCGATGTGGTTCGGGTAAGCGACCAGCGTCTGATTGGAGAAATTATTGAAATCCATGGTGACCAGGCATCCATTCAGGTATATGAGGAAACCTCCGGCCTGGGCCCCGGGGAACCGGTGGAATCCACCGGAGCACCCTTAAGCGTGGAGTTGGGCCCCGGACTGATCGGAAGCATCTTCGACGGTATTCAGCGTCCGCTGGTGGACATTATGGAGGCCATTGGCACCAACTTAAAGAGAGGCGTGGAAATCCCTTCCCTGAACAGGGATGCCCGGTGGCATTTTGTACCCAGGGTTACCGCGGGAGATGCGGTGGAGGCCGGTGATATCATCGGTACGGTTGAGGAGACAGAGATCGTATCTCATAAGATTATGATTCCTTATGGAATACAGGGAACTCTCAGATCGATTAGTGAGGGTGATTATACGGTTACAGATACCGTTGCCGTTGTGGAGAAGCAGGACGGCAGCCTGGAGAATATTACCCTGATGCAGAAGTGGCCGGTTCGTAACGGCAGGCCTTATAAGCAGAAGCTGTCACCGGATAAGCCTCTGGTGACGGGACAACGGGTCATTGATACCCTGTTCCCCATCGCCAAGGGCGGCGTTGCAGCGGTACCTGGTCCTTTCGGAAGCGGTAAGACCGTGGTTCAGCACCAGCTTGCCAAGTGGGCGGAGGCGGATATTGTAGTATACATTGGCTGCGGAGAGCGCGGCAATGAGATGACCGACGTATTGAATGAATTCCCGGAGCTGAAGGACCCGAAGACCGGCAAATCCCTGATGGAACGTACGGTTCTCATCGCCAATACCTCGGACATGCCCGTTGCTGCCCGGGAAGCATCCATCTATGTCGGTATTACTATTGCGGAATATTTCCGTGATATGGGTTATTCCGTGGCGCTGATGGCAGACTCTACCTCCCGTTGGGCGGAGGCTCTCCGTGAGATGTCCGGACGTCTGGAGGAAATGCCCGGCGAGGAAGGCTATCCCGCTTATCTTGCCAGCCGTCTGGCACAGTTCTATGAGAGAGCGGGGCGTGTCATCGCTCTCGGAAAAGAGGGGAGAGAGGGAGCCCTGTCCGCAATCGGCGCGGTGTCGCCGCCCGGCGGTGATATCTCCGAGCCGGTATCCCAGGCAACCCTTCGTATTGTAAAGGTATTCTGGGGGCTGGATGCCAATCTTGCCTACCGGAGACATTTCCCCGCCATTAACTGGCTGACCAGCTATTCCTTGTATAATCTGGGCAAATGGTTTAACGCCAATGTCAATGAAAAGTGGGTGGATCTCCGAGCCAGGATCATGAAGATGCTCAATGACGAAGCGGAGCTGGAGGAGATTGTGAAGCTGGTAGGTATGGATGCGCTATCCGCACCGGACCGTCTGAAGCTGGAGGCTGCCAGATCCATCCGTGAGGATTACCTGCATCAGGATGCCTTTCACGAAGTGGATACCTATACGGATCTTCAGAAGCAGTATCTGATGATGGAGCTGGTATTGCATTATTATGATGCGGCCCTGGAGGCGCTGGGCAAGGGTGTGAGTATCGACAGCCTGGTTAAGCTGGAGGTCAGGGAGAATATCGGCCGTTTCAAGTATGTATCCAAGGATCGGATCGACAGCGAATGTGAGGATATTCTCCAGAAGCTGCAGATTGAAATTAACTATTTAGTGAAGAAGAAGGAGGAAGCCTAATGCCTAAGGAATATAGAACGATTCAAGAGGTGGCAGGCCCTCTTATGTTAGTGCAGGGGGTAGAAAATGTTGCCTTTGACGAGCTGGCGGAAATAGAGCTTGCCAGCGGAGAGAAACGCCGCTGCAGAGTGCTTGAAATCGATGGTTCCAATGCCCTGGTGCAATTATTTGAAAACTCGGCGGGTATTAATCTTGCCAGCAGCAAGGTTCGTTTTCTGGGACGGAGCATGGAGCTGGGAGTAAGCGAGGATATGCTGAGCCGTGTATTCGACGGCCTGGGACGTCCCATCGACGACGGCCCGGAGATTCTTCCGGAGAAGAGGCTGGACATCAATGGTCTTCCCATGAATCCGGCGGCCAGAAATTACCCCCAGGAATTCATTCAGACCGGTGTATCCGCCATTGACGGACTGAACACCCTGGTTCGGGGTCAGAAGCTTCCCATCTTCTCGGCCAGCGGCCTGCCCCATGCCGAGCTGGCGGCCCAGATCGCCCGTCAGGCCAAGGTGCGGGGAACCTCAGAGCCCTTTGCCGTAGTATTTGCAGCCATGGGTATTACCTTCGAGGAAGCTAATTTCTTCACGGAGAGCTTCCGTGAGACCGGAGCCATTGACCGTACCGTAATGTTTGTCAACCTGGCCAATGACCCGGCCATTGAGCGTATTTCGACTCCTCGTATGGCATTGACCGCCGCGGAATATCTGGCATTTGAAAAGGATATGCACGTACTGGTTATTCTTACGGATATTACCAACTATGCGGATTCCCTCCGTGAAGTATCGGCAGCCCGTAAGGAGGTGCCGGGACGGCGCGGTTATCCCGGCTATATGTATACGGACCTGGCTTCCCTTTATGAGAGAGCAGGAAGGAAGAAGGGCAGGAACGGGAGTATTACCATGATCCCTATCTTAAGTATGCCCGAGGATGATAAGACGCATCCGATTCCTGACTTGACCGGCTATATTACCGAGGGTCAGATCATCTTAAGCCGTGAGCTGCACCGCCAGAGCATTCAGCCGCCCATTGATGTACTGCCTTCCCTGTCCCGTCTGAAGGATAAGGGAATCGGAGAGGGTAAGACCAGAAAGGATCATGCCAATACCATGAACCAGATCTTTGCAGCCTATGCGAGAGGTAAGGAAGCCAAGGAGCTGATGGTGGTTCTTGGAGAGGCGGCATTAACGGATATTGATAAGCTGTATGCCAAGTTTGCGGATGCTTTTGAACGGGATTATGTGTCCCAGGGCTATGAAACCAACCGTGATATTGAGGAGACCTTGAATCTGGGCTGGAGATTATTATCCATTCTGCCCAGGACAGAGCTGAAGAGAATTAAGGATGAATTACTGGATCAGTATTATGGCAAGGTATAAGGGGGTGCTGGACTTTGGCTAAGACACGTGTGAATCCGACACGAATGGAGCTTACGAAGCTGAAGAAAAAGCTGGCGACGGCAACCCGCGGTCACAAGCTGTTAAAGGACAAGCGGGATGAGCTGATGCGGCAGTTCCTCGACCTGGTTCGAGAGAACAGGGCACTTCGTGAAAAAGTAGAAAAAGGAATCCGGGATGCCAATCAGAACTTTGTACTGGCCCGGTCCTCGATGCCGGATGAGATGCTGAACGTGGCGCTGATGGCACCGAAGCAGGAGATTACCCTGGAGGCGGGCAAGCGCAATGTAATGAGTGTTGAGATACCGGAATTTGATGTCCGTACCAGGACGCCGGATGCCAATGATATCTTTCCCTACGGCTTTGCTTTTACCTCCAGTGATCTGGACGATGCGGTAAAATCCCTGCAGGATATCCTTCCGGATATGCTTAAGTTAGCCCAGATCGAGAAATCCTGTCAGCTGATGGCGGCGGAGATCGAGAAGACCAGACGCCGTGTGAACGCTCTGGAGCATGTGATGATCCCGGAATTGAGGGAGAACATCAAGTATATCGTAATGAAGCTGGATGAGAACGAGAGAAGCACCCAGGTTCGGTTGATGAAGGTAAAGGATATGATGCTGGAGCAGGCTCATCATTACAGTGAGAGATACCAGAGGAATCTGGAAGCTTAGGAAGTATGGGACTCCGGAAATCAATATTTTGTCCAGCGGGCAAGCGGAACGCAGTACAAAATAGAATAGTAGTCAGGATGCGGGATACTGTTTGAAACGGTATCCCGTTTTTTGTGTTGAAACGACGATATCTTCTGCTTCTGGTTGACAGGGTTCCAAGTACATATTAAAATTAGTTAGAATACTTCCGCCGGTTTTCTATGCCGATAAAGCGTATAGTTAAGCACATATGGTTAAGCACATATGGCTGAGTGTATACGGCCGGGATAATATTGGCTTATGGACGGAAATGCCGGGGAAGACTACATAATAGATTAAGGAAGGTGTATGATATGACTGCTTCCTGCCAATGCGGATTTTGTCATAATGATTTGTGTATAAAAAAGGTGCCGATTTTTTCTTCCCTCAGCAATGACGAGGTGGAGACAATATCGGGCTTGATCAATCATCGGGAATACAGGAAGGGCGAGCTTCTGATGCATGACGGTGAAAGGTCGGAGAATATTGTAATTATTCATGAGGGCAGTGCGAAGGCCTTTAAATATACCACGGACGGAAGAGAGCAGATCCTGTATGTGTTCTCGGAAGGGGACTTCTTCGGGGAACAGAATCTGCTGACCAACCGGGCGGCCACCTATAGCGTGGAAGCGCTTCAGCCGGTGAAGACCTGCTCGCTGTCGAAAGGTCAGTTTCAGCAGCTTTTGTACCAATATCCGGATATTGCCGTGAAGATTATTGCGGAGCTGGGAGAGCGGATGGCGAGGCTGGAGAATGCAATGCAGGGGATGGGGGTCCGCAATGTGGATAACCGTGTCAGCGGAATTTTATTGGAATTTGCAGCCAAGTACGGAAGCGAGGATAAGGAAGGGACATTAATTCAATTGCCCCTCAGCCGTGAAGGAATCGCCAATTATCTTGGAGTAGCGCGGGAAACAGTAAGCCGGAAGCTGGGACAATTAGAGAGTGAAGGCATTATCCGTTCCGTAAATAATAAGTCCATACTGATTCTGAATAAGGAAGCGCTGGGGGCAATTGCCGGTGCCTATTGATGAATTGGTGGACCGGTATTCTTTTTTTGCAGAAATACTTCACTGTCAAGGGTGGTAATCGAGGTATTGCCGGCTTTGAATTCACCCATCTGCTGGAAGGGTACATCAGCCAGATAGCATTGCAGGCACATGATGACGGCGTTATGTGTGACGATGGCAACATCCTGTGTATTCTCGGCAATAATCCGGTGAATTGCAGATAAGGCCCGCTCCACAAGCTCCCGGTAGGATTCACCCTGATGACTTTTGGCGTCGCTGCGGTTCTGATACCAGAATTCATACTCGGCTGGATAGGAAGCTTTAACCTCCAGCCAGGTCAATCCCTCCCAATGACCAAGACAAACTTCTTCCAGTCCGTCTGCCACGAGAAGCGGGCAGCCGATAATCTGGCTTATGATGGAAGCGGTCTGATAGGCTCTTTTCTGTTTACTGGAATAGATGCGGACTATCGGAGCCTGCTCCTTCAGGAGTTTATTGCCCAGATCTCTGGCTTGGGCAATTCCGGTCTCGTTCAATTCGATGTCACTGCTGCCTTGAATTCTTCTGGCTTGATTCCAATCGGTCTGTCCATGTCGGATAAAATGTAATCTCAAGCTGATCTCCACCTTTATGATTTTATACTCCTATTGTAAACTGAATTTTATCCAATTGCAATCTTAGATTGGTATCTGCGCCGAACAAAGTGAGTGCGCATCCTGGCGCGGAGCGCCATACCATGAGCGCGTTCCTCATGGTATTATAATTTGAATTTTGGGGATACTTTTACCAAATAATATTTGGAGGTATGCCACCATGGATTTTAAAAACAGTCAGACAAAGGATAATTTGATGAGAGCGTTTGCGGGAGAGAGCCAGGCAAGAAACCGTTATACCTTTGCCGCGGCCCAGGCAAAGAAGGAGCATCAGCATGTGATAGAAGCGATCTTCCGCTTTACTGCCGATCAGGAGAAGGAGCATGCGGAGGTGTTTTATAATTTTCTGAAGGAGCTGGCGGGTGAGAATATCCATGTAGATGGGGCTTATCCGGTGGATATTCATGACGACCTGGTTCAGCTTCTCCGTTCGGCCCAGCATAACGAATATGAGGAATATGATCCGGTATATAAACAATTCGGAGATATAGCGAAGGAGGAAGGCTTTTCCCGGATCGCATCCGCATTTCACATGATCGCCGGGGTGGAGAAGACTCATGGGGATCGATTTGCACGGTTTGCCCAGCTTCTGGAGGAGAACAAGCTGTATGTATCCGATGTGGAAACCGGGTGGATGTGCCTGAACTGCGGCTATGTGCATTGGGGGAAGGAGGCGCCCAAGTTATGTCCGGTCTGCCAGCATGATCAGGGTTATTTTATACGTCTGTCCCTGGCCCCGTATTCCGAGTGAGGTATCATCCTCGTAATCTTTTGGAGATGACCCTTTGAAGCCATGCGGATATAAAACACAGGGAAAGTTAGCGGTATAAATAAACGAAAAACGCTATGGGAATACAAATTACTCATAGTGTTTTTTTATGCGAATTATTGTCACTGCAGATCTTTTTTTACTTGGAGAAACGTGGTGCTCCTGGCGAAGCTTTTTGTTTGAAAATTAACATAGTTATAAAAACTATATAAAATAGAAGGGCATACTATTACATATTGACAATATCTCTGTATACAAGTTATAATTAAAAAAAAATTAAAATAAATTATATTTGCCGTAGACCGATGGAAACATCGGATTTCTACTATCAATTACTTTGATAATCAAAATAATTATAACAAGGAACAGCATAGAAAACGGAGGTCGGAATTATGAAGATGAAACCTTTAGTAATTGGTGATTTAGTTGCCAGAATACCAATCATACAGGGAGGAATGGGCGTGGGAGTCAGCCGCTCCAGGCTGGCGGGAGCCGTGGCGAAGGAAGGCGGGATCGGCATTCTGTCTACGGCGCAGATTGGCTATGATGAACCGGACTTCTCCAGACATCCCATAGAAAGCAATCTTTCTGCCGTCAAGAAGCATCTGAAGCTTGCCAGGGAGCGGGCGGAAGGCGGGATCGTCGGCGTGAATATTATGGTTGCAACCAAGCAATATGAGCGCTATGTAAAAGCGGCATGCGAGGGAGGAGCACAGGTGATCATATCCGGCGCAGGGCTCCCGATTTCACTTCCCGAACTGGTGCGGGGATTTCAGACGAAAATCGCCCCGATTGTGTCAAGCATCCGGGCGGCCTCCGTTCTATTGAAGATGTGGGATAAAAAATACAAGACCACTGCGGACTTTATTGTAATTGAAGGACCTCTTGCAGGCGGTCACCTGGGATTTACCGGGGAACAGCTGGAGCATGTGGAGGAGATGAATTATGATGAGGAGATCAGGGGCATCATAGAATGTAAGAAGGAATATGAGAATAAATATGAGAGAGATATTCCAGTGATTGTGGCAGGAGGTATTTTTGATCAGGAGGACATCAGAAAGGCTCTGGCATTAGGAGCCGACGGAGTTCAGATTGCAACCCGTTTCGTTGTCACGGAGGAATGTGATGCCAGCCAGGAATACAAGAATGCCTATCTTGCGGCGGGCAAAGAGGATGTTAAGGTCGTGGTCAGTCCGGTGGGAATGCCGGGGAGAGCCATCTTAAACCCGTTTTTAAAATCTGTGGAGAACGGGCGGATTGCAGTGTCAAAATGCTATCAATGCCTGGAACGTTGTAATCCTAAGGAAATTCCATATTGCATTACAAAGGCATTGATTAATGCAGTAGAAGGGAATATAGAGGAAGGCTTGATTTTCTGCGGAGCGAAGGTGGACCGGCTGAAGGAGATGACAACTGTAAGAGCGATTTTTGAAGAGCTGGTATTTTAGCATATACAAAACAAACGTGACTTTTTTTACTATTTATGTTATTGTTATAGATATCAGATCAAGAGAATCCTGGTTGGAAGGAAGCTTGAGAGGAAGGATTTTTGTTTGAATACGGAGGTGTAAGGATGAATTTTATCGAATTGGCAAGGTCACGGAGAAGTATTCGCAGTTTTAAAAGTGATGAAGTGCCGGAGGAGCTAATAATTCAATTGATTGAAGCGGCGCAGGCGGCACCCAGTGGCGGAAACTGCCAGCCATGGCATTTTTACATTATAAAAAACAGGACGATCATACAGCGGATTCGTGATGAGGCCTGCAAACAGGCATTTATTACAACCGCCCCGGTGTTGATTCTTGTGTGTGCCGATATTGCAAGGTCGGAGGAACGTTATGCGGAAAGAGGAAGGGAGCTTTACTGTCTGCAGGATACGGCTGCAGCCATTGAAAATATCCTGCTTTGTGCGGCAAGCTTAGGGCTTGGCACCTGCTGGTGCGGAGCTTTTGATGAAGATGGAGTATCCGGGATTTTGGATTTGCCCGGCAAGATGCGTCCCGTCGCGATTATACCGGTCGGCTATTCTCAAAAGGAGGGCGCAAAAACAGGACGCAGACCAATTGAAGAAATTACTACATTTATTTAAGAGGTTCAATAGATTGAGAAATATACAAATGATAAAACCGGATAATTCAATTATTCTATAGAAGGGATGATTATAATGTCTGTGGAAGTAAAACGCTGTGGCTGGGCCGAAAGAAGCCGGCTGGAGCAGGAGTATCATGACAGGGAATGGGGCGTTCCGGTTCATGAAGATAAAAGGCTTTTTAAAATGTTAATGCTGGAGGGAATGCAGGCGGGGTTAAGCTGGTCGACAATTTTGAAAAAGATGGGCACTCTTTGCGCGGCGTTCGATGATTTTGATCCGGAAATTCTGATTACCTATGATGAGGAGAAGATCGAAGCGCTCCTGCAAAACGAGGGGGTTATAAGAAACAGGCAGAAGGTCAATGCGGCGGTTCAGAATGCAAAGGCTTATTTTAAGCTGTGCGAAGAATTTGGTTCCCTGGATCATTATCTCTGGTCCTTTGTCGGTTGCCGCCCCATTGTGAATACCTGGTCCCGGATGGAAGATGTTCCTTCCAGCTCACCTGTATCCGATGAGATCAGCAGGGGGTTGAAAGAGCGCAGTTTTAAATTTGTCGGAACTACCACCGTATATGCGCTGATGCAGTCCGTAGGAATGGTGAATGATCATTTAACCTCCTGTCACTTTTACTGCAGGAAACCTGTGGAGAGGGAAGAACAGCAATGAATATATATCAAAGGATAGCTGAATACTGGCGTTATATTGCAGCACAGGATGAAGAAGAGTTAAGAAAGTATTTTCACAAGGATGCCTGTATACGGTGGCATAATACAAATGAAGAGTTCAATGTCGAAGAGTTTTTGAGAGCCAACTGCGATTATCCCGGAAGCTGGAGCGGTCAGGTCGAGCGGATAGAGCAGGCTGAAAATCTTATTATTACAGTCACTCATGTCTGGTCAGAGGCAAACTCCTTTCATGTGACCTCATTTTTTAAAATCAGTGAGGATAAGATAAAGCTCTTGGACGAATACTGGGGAGATGATGGCAGAGCTCCTCAATGGAGGATAGATAAACAGATAGGGAAGCCCTTTCTGTGATTCAAATCACAGAAAAAGCGGATTATTTCCCATACACTTTGATCATAATGAATCATGAGAAATGAGAGGATGGATCAATATGAATGAGAAACCGATTGACCTGACGAAGCCGGTATATGAGCTTTGCAGCCAGTACCCGGAGCTGCCGCAGATTCTTGCCGGACTGGGCTTTAAGGATATTGCCAAGCCGGGGATGCTGATTAGTGTGGGAAGGTTTATGACTCTGCAAAAAGGAGCCGCGGCGAAAAAAATTGATTTCGGACAGATAAAGGCAAAGCTGGAAGAGCAGGGTTTCCATTGTATCTAGACAATCATGGGCGGCATAGCCGCCGGTATTATATTCACTAAGACAGATTAGGGCGGGATCTTTGACGCTGTAATCAAGTTATAATATGGAGGGATACGGTATGAGTAGACAGGTTGGAGTGATCGGACTGGCAGTGATGGGTAAGAATCTGGCGATGAATATTGCTGAGAAGGGGTTTCGCGTAGCTGTATACAACCGCTCTTATCAGAAGACAAAGGAGCTTATGACGGAGTACGCCATAGAGAAATCCGCAGAGGATTTTGCGGCGGGCAGCAAAACACCGGAGGAAGCTTTGGATACTAATCTGGAAGGCTTCCAAACACTGGAGGAGTTTGTAGACTCTCTGGAGCTTCCGAGGAAAATAATTATGATGGTCAAGGCGGGAGATGCGGTGGATGATACCATACGGCAGCTGCTGCCTTTATTGTCCAAAGGGGACATTCTGATGGACGGAGGGAATTCCTATTATAAGGATACCGTCCGCAGAAGCCGGGAGCTGGAGGAGAAGGGAATCAATTATCTGGGAACCGGTATCTCCGGCGGGGAAGAAGGAGCAAGAAAGGGTCCGGCGATCATGCCGGGCGGCAGGCGGGAAGCCTATGAGCTGATGGAACCTATATTGACGGCGATATCGGCGAAGGCAGAGGGGGAACCCTGCAGCACCTATATCGGCGGAGACGGGGCCGGACATTTTGTGAAAATGGTGCATAACGGGATTGAATATGCCGATATGCAGCTGATCAGCGAAGCGTACCAGATCATGAAGAAGGTTCTGGGATTAACACCGCCGGAGCTGCATGAGGTATTTGCAGAATGGAATAAGGGTGAGCTGAACAGCTATCTGATTGATATTACGGCGGATATTTTCAAGAAGAAGGATACGATAACGGATCATTATCTGGTGGATATGATTTTGGATGTGGCAGGGCAGAAGGGAACCGGCAAATGGACCGGGCAGATATCTCTGGACTTGGGGGTTCCGGTACCCACCATCACAACGGCAGTATATGAGCGTTACCTGTCCGCCATGAAGGAAGAACGGCGGAATGCCGGCAAGAGCCTGGAGGGGCCGAAGGGTAGCCTCCGAGCACCGGAAGAGATACAGGAAAGTTTGGGAATGACACAGAGCTCCGACTCGGAGAATGTACAGGACATAGCTGAGGAACGGGAGAGCTGGAAGTATATTCAGAGCAGGGAGAAGTTCATAGAGTCCGTCCGCAGGGCACTGTACTCCAGCAAGATCATGGCATATGCCCAGGGCTTCGGGCTGATGCGTGCCGCATCCGAAGAATACGGCTGGGGGCTGCGCTGCGGTGAGATTGCGAAGATTTTCCGGGGAGGATGTATTATCCGGGCACAGTTTTTGAATCAGATCAGCCGGGCTTATGACAAGAACCCGAATCTTATTAATTTGATGCTGGAAGATTATTTTAAGGATACCATCAATGAATATCAGAGGGATTGGAGAGAAGTGATTATCACGGCGATATCCAATGGAATCAGCATTCCGGCCTTCTCCAGCAGCCTGGCTTACTATGACAGCTACCGCTGTGACAGCCTGCCCATGAATTTATTGCAGGCACAGAGAGATTATTTCGGGGCCCATACCTATGAGAGAGTTGACCGGGAAGGTATTTACCATACCAACTGGATGGAGTAAGCGTAAGTGTATTCCGGCACACAGTGTCATGCATGGACACCTGTGCAGAATATACAGCGGACATGGAATAAGGAGGTATTTATGACAGAAAGAGCTTATAAAGAAGATAATTTATCCGCCTCCCTGGTTATTTTCGGGGGAACCGGAGATCTGACCAACCGCAAGCTGATGCCCGCTCTGTATAATTTGGTCCTGGATCAATTGCTTCCGGAACATTTTTCTATTGTGAGTGTCGGACGAAGGAATATATCGGAGGAGGTATATCGAAGGGATATCTATGAATCCGTTAAAAAGTATTCCAGAAATAAAATCGATGCACCAACCTGGAATCAGTTCCAGGAAAGGATACACTATTACCAGTTTGATTTTACGAACCTGGAAGGTTTTGCGGGGCTCAAGGACTATTTGGATCAATTGGATCAGATCTGCCATACGGTAGGGAACCGGGTGTTTTATCTGGCGGTTGCTCCGGAGTACTTTGAAACCATCGTCCAGGGGCTGCAGTCAAGCCATTTGGCAGATGCGCCGGGTGCCTGGAGCCGCCTGGTGATCGAGAAACCCTTCGGCAAGGATTTAGGGACGGCAAGAAAATTAAATCAAAGAATAATTGAGGTGTTTCAGGAGAAGGATATATATCGGATTGACCATTATCTGGGTAAGGAAATGATACAGAATATCATGGTGCTCCGTTTTACGAATTCCATCTTTGAGTCCATCTGGAATAACAAATTTATTGATAATATCCAGATATCCCTGACGGAGAAGCTAGGGGTCGGCACCAGGGGAGGCTATTATGAGCATTCGGGAGCGATGCGGGATATGATACAGAATCATATCATCCAAATACTCTCCATGGTTGCAATGGAGCCGCCTATTAATCTGAAGACGGACTCCATACGGACGGAGAAGCTGAAGGTATTGGAGGCAATCGAGAATATCACGCCGGAATTTCTACGCAATAATGTGGTGTTCGGACAATACGGCGCCGGTGTCATCGACGGGAATCCTGTGGAGGGCTACCGCCAGGAGCTGAATGTTCCGAAAAATTCCGATACGGAGACTTTTGTTGCCCTTAAGCTGCACATCAATAATTTCCGGTGGGCAGGAACACCTTTCTACATCCGCACCGGCAAGCGGCTGGGCAAGAGCTCCGCGGAGATTGTGGTTCAATTCAAGGATGTGCCTAATATCCTGTATTTTCAAGACAAGGAAATTCCGGAGCCGAACCTTCTGGTGCTTCGGATTCAGCCCAATGTGGGAGTATTTCTCCAGTTTAACACCAAGGACTTCAGCAGCCACCAGGGAATTGTTCCGACACAGATGGATACCAGCTCCTACAGCCCGACCCAGGGAAATACCCCGGAGGCATATGAGCGGCTGATCTATGATATTCTCCGCGGGGATGCGACGCTGTTCTCCCGCTGGGATGAGGTGGAGGCCGCATGGTCCATAGCGGATAAATTAATTCAATACAGGGAACAGAAAAAGCATATCTTCCCGAATTATGACTCGGGTTCCATGGGACCGGTCCGGGCATTCGAATTATTGGCCAGGGACGGAAGAAAATGGTGGCATGTGTAAGCGGTGCAGAATTCTGATTTTATGGAGGTAGCAAGGGAAATGGAGTATACAAACAGGAAAATTTATGACATATCAATGCCGATTACTGCGGATATGCCGGTTTATAAGGGAAGAGATTCCAAGAGACCGGTTATCACTCTGGAAAGTGACTTTAATACCGGGACGGTCTGTGAGAGCAGCATTAAAATGAATCTTCATACCGGCACTCATCTGGACCGGACGCTTCACATGATGCCTGGAGGCAATACCATCGGGACGCTGAAGCTTTCTGATCTGGTGACCGAATGCAAGGTGCTGAATCTGACGGAGGTGAGAGAGAAGATCACCGACCAGGACCTGGCCAGGAAGGATATCAAGCCCGGTGACTTCATTCTTCTCAAGACAAGGAATTCCTTTGAACCGATTCTGGAAGGGGAATTTATCTATCTGGATCAGAGCGGCGGAAAATACCTGGCGGATTTGAATATTAAGGGTGTGGGAATTGACGGACTGGGAATTGAAAGGGACCAGCCGGGGCATGAGACCCATCTGGCCCTGATGGGAATAGGAGCTCATATTCTGGAGGGACTGCGCCTGGCGGATATTATGGAGGACAGCTATCAGCTGATTGCGATCCCCATCAGCATTCCGGAAGCCGAGGCCGCTCCAGTCAGAGCGATACTGCTGAAATAAATTCATCTGTTTCAAGGATTACCTTTCCGGCTCCGGTATAACATACACCTGCCGGACGGTACGGCGGTTCCGCCAAATAGTCAGCCAGCAGGCCAGGAGGGTGACTGTGCCGCATAATGTTATGCAGACACGGTAATCCAGGATTTCACCCAATGCTCCCACCAGCAATGCGGCAATACAGCAAGCTGCCGAGATTAGAATAGATTCAAAGGCATTGAGCTTTGCCCGCAGTTCATCGGGGATATAGACTTGTACTGCGGTTGCCCGCATGGTGGCGCTGTTGATACCCAGAAAACCGCAGATCCCCCGGCTGGCAAGCATAAGAGGGTAGGGAAGCCATAGAAGCAGCATATCCATTGTCTCGTAGAACTGGTAGATGAGGAATGCAAAAGAAAAACGGTGTTTTTTGGGGATCTGGATATGATAATGCAGGAACCCGCCCAAGGTACGTCCCGCAAACTCTGCCACTGAGAATAAGGAGTACATCGCAATGGTGAAGCCCGGCGTACTGCGGAAAAATGCAATCAGAATCGGGGAGTAGCCATTTCCGATGCCATTGGTAACAGCCATGTAAGAATAAATGGATGCAATGCCGCGTTCCTTTCGCAAATATTGAAACGCATCATTAAGGTCGCGCTTCCATAGCTGAAAGGAGAAGTGTTCCTCATGGAGCCGGCGTGTCTCCTTCACTTGAATTCGGCTTTCCAGCCCTGCGGCCAGCAGTGACAGTGCGCCCTGAGCAATCAGGATCACTGCAACTCCCGTATGCTCATAAAGAATTGCTGCGATGGGGGTCATGATTACCGTCATAGTAGGATAAACCATGCCGCTGACCGTATAGCCTTTCTGTTCGCAGCCCTCCGGAATCAGATTTGGATACAGGCTGTTATAGGCCAGTGAATCGAAGGAGCCAAGGGAGGCCAGCAACAGTGAAAAAAACATATACCCGGTATAGGTAAATGGACGGCAAAGCAGATACATTCCGGCCAGGGCATATAAGGCGCCGTTCACCGCATCACCCGCAACCAGGAAAGGCTTGCGCGGCAGGCGGTCCAGCCATGGTGCAGCAATTAATGGGATTAAAAATTGAGGCACTAACTGGATTGCAATCAAAAGAGCAGCAGCCAGGGTGCTTCCGGTTTCGTCAAACACTAAAAATGAGAGTGCGAAGGAGGATGCAATGCCGCCAGCCGCACCCAGCACAGTTGCCACCGTGAGCAATGTAAAATTTTTTGTCCAAAGATCTTTTTTCATAGGGATACCTTCCTTTCTCTACAAGTATAGCATGCTGCTTATACGAAGAACATCCCGTTGTTTTGGGAAAACCATGCCGATGTTTCAGCCTTTAACGTCGGTTAAAGAGGCATAGGAAGGAAAATCACGAAGCAATTCCCAGGCCTGCCGGTATTGCCGGTTGGCGGTATACCATGCCTCTACCCAGGGCAGATGGAATGCCGCATAACCTCTGGGAAGGCTGCTGCGCATTGCCTGGAAGCAATCGATCAGCAGATGCCCATAGGTCTCGTCGTGCAGATAGTTGGAATGGGTCAGGCGATAGCGTACTACCTCACACATTTGTATCCCAATCAGGGGATCTATAAGATTGGGGGATAAGTCTGCCGTTCTTTCCAGAGCGGTTAATGCCTCTTCCCTGTATCCCAGCCCCTCACAGCAAATAGCCAGCTTATGCAGATCCATGACCGTAGGTTCTTTAATAGTGCTAAAATAGGAGTATGCCTTCTGATAATGCTTGAATTGTATTTGGGTGGATGCAATGTTGTAGCGGATGTCTCTGAGGATTTCTTTGTTGTTTAATGCGGTGGCCAGTCTTTCCGCAGCACGGTAGTGGTGCAGCATGGCTTCATTTTGATTTAAATCGCTGTAGCAATTGCCCAAAATCAGGCGGCAGAACAGCATCACATGCACAAGACAATCCTCTGCTGCCAGATGAAAGGCATGCCAAAGCCGTTCCTCGGCCCGTGTGTAGCTCCCGGATCTGTAATGGGAAAGACCGGTAAGAGCATAGGAAAGGGGCGAAGGAGAGAGACGTAACGCCTCCTCATAGCGTTCATTTATAATAAACCACAGAGTGCGCTGCCGTTCATTCATCACACTTTCAAACAACTCTAATGACTGATCCGGCATTTCCTTCTGAAGGCAGTCGAATAAAAGCATATCCAGCATGCAGGGACCGTTGACATAAGCCTCCCTGTTTTCCTCTAGTTCCTGGAAAAGTTGTTCCAGCAGAGCGGCATCCATTGCACCCGCAGCATCATAAATTTGCTCTGTCAGCTCCTTTGCCTTTCTTGCATCCTTCCCTGTATGCCATACAATATCAAGGCGCTTCAGCAAAAGCTCCAATACCTCAGCACTTGGTTCCGCTTTTCCCTGCTCGATCTTGCTTAAATAAGACACGGCGCAGATACCATCGCACAAACCCTGTTGGCTCCATCCTTTTTCCAATCTCGTCCGGCGGATGAGCAATCCTGGAAAATTCACTTAATCGCCCCTTTTCTATGATATGATTTTAGTACAATAGTAAAATTATAACACATGTCGGTTTGCATTGTACATAAAAAAGGCCAAACTGCAAAAGATAAAAAGTGTGATTCGTATCACACTTAAATTCCCATAAAGAAGCTATAGTGATTATATAATAGATAAACAATCATTACAGAAATGGAGGATGAAGCATGAGTGAGTACATTAATAACAGAGAGTACCGGCAGAAGGTACTGAAGGAACTGATTTTGGAGCTGCATGACGGGAAAAGCGTGGAAGAGGTGAAGGAGCAGTTTGGCAAGCTGATTGAGGGCGTATCCGCCACGGAGATATCCGCCATGGAGACGGAATTGATCAAGGAGGGGATGCCGGTATCGGAGGTGCAAAGATTATGCGATGTGCATGCCGCGGTTTTCAAGGGCTCCATCGAGGAGATCCACAGGCCGGAGAAGCCGGAGGATAATCCGGGGCATCCGGTATTCACCTTTCGGGCGGAGAACCGGGCTGTGAAGCGGCTTCTGGATAAAAAGCTCCGTCCCGCTCTGGAGGAATTTCTTGCGGGAGAAGGGGAAGAGAGCAGGAAACAGCTTGTCATGTACATGGAACAGCTTTGGGAGCTGGATAAACACTATCTTCGAAAAGAGAATTTGCTCTTCCCTTATATGGAGAAATACGGCATTACCGCCCCTCCCAAGGTCATGTGGGGAGTGGATGACGAGATCCGGGCGGATCTGAAGGAAGCACTCCGGCGTCTTAGCAGTTGGGAAAAAGGAAAGCAGAACTCGGCGGAAGAGGAGAAGGAAAAACAGGGGCTGGGAGAGATCCTGGAAGCAGCTTTTGGACGGGTAGAGGAAATGATCTTCAAGGAAGAGAATATACTATTCCCCATGGTGCTGGAGACCTTATCCGAAGACGAATGGCTTAAAATTGCCGAGGAAAGCCGGGAGATCGGCTATTGTCTCTACGAACCGAAGCAGGTATGGAAGCCGGCGAGGGTGGATATGGAGGATAAGGCAATCCGGCAGGGAGAGGCTCCGGCCGGAGATGGCTATCTTCAGTTTGAATCCGGCCTGATGACCGGGGAAGAGATTGAAGCGGTGTTCAACACACTGCCGGTAGACATTACCTTTGTGGATAAGGAGGGAGCGGTCAAGTTCTTCACCCAGGGGAAGGAACGGATATTCCCCAGAACAAAGGCGGTAATCGGAAGACAGGTGTCCAACTGCCATCCTCCGGCAAGCGTTCATATTGTGGAGCAGATTGTGGAGGATTTGAAATCCGGGAAGAAGGATCATGAGGATTTCTGGATTCGCATGAGGGATAAATACGTGCTGATCCGGTATTTTGCCGTCAGGGATGCAAAGGGAGAATTCCTGGGAGTTCTGGAATTTACCCAGGATATCGCACCGATTCAGGCAATCCAGGGCGAGAAGCGTCTGATGTCCGAGAACCAAGGGCAGTAGGAACAGGGGCAGGGGATCTTACAAAAGGTGAGGTCCTCTTTTTTGCTGCTTTTTTGCTTATAATTAAAATTTTTAAAACTGGTTATAGATAGATAAGGATTCGGAAACAATGAAAGCAGTAGAAAGTATATCTACGAAGATGCCTGCTTCAATAAAAAGAGGCAATGCGTATACGATGTTAGCAACCGATGCCTTGTTAACAATGTGTAGAAAAATAACAAAACGTAGAGATAGTGTAACGTAGAAACGGAGGAAATGATATGATCATCAGACCGAAGGATAAGGACGACGACAAAAAGAAGAAGAATTCTGTAATCTGGCCGAAGCCGACCAATAACGAAGGGACGGCCGCATGGCAGGACTCAGCCACGGATTATCAGCCGGGCCATGTGGGGAAGCCGCCCATCGAGCGTGTCATTGATGCCAAGGACTGGGTGGACAACGGAAGCAAATTATGATGGGCCGGCCGCGGGGAAGAACGGCGATGCCGCAGGGCAGCAAAGGAAAGTGGTTAGAAAGATCAATATTTTTAAGCGGCAAATTTGTGTCGATACCTCCAGATTTGCAGACTTTGAGAAAGGTATGGTTATTATAATATGGCAAAGATTCAAATGACAGTGGACGGTAATACAGCCGCTGCCTATGCGGCTTATGCTTTCACGGAGGTGGCGGCAATCTATCCCATCACGCCTTCCTCCGGCATGGCGGAATCCACAGATGAATGGGCGGCAAACGGCAGGAAGAATATCTTTGGGCAGGAGGTTAATGTGGTAGAAATGCAGTCGGAGGCAGGAGCCGCAGGGGCATTCCACGGCTCCCTGCAGGGCGGTGCCCTGACCACAACCTTTACGGCGTCCCAGGGACTTCTGTTAATGATACCAAATATGTATAAGGCAGCAGGAGAGCTGCTTCCCGGAGTCATTCATGTCAGTGCAAGAGCGATTGCCACTCATGCGCTGAGTATTTTCGGAGATCATCAGGATGTCATGGCGGCAAGGCAGACAGGCTGTGCCATGCTTGCCTCCGGCTCCGTACAGGAGGTGGCGGATCTGGCTCCCATTGCCCACCTGGCAGCGGTAAAGGGAAGACTCCCCTTTGTTCATTTTTTTGACGGCTTCCGCACCTCCCATGAGGTACAGAAAATTGAAGTGCTGGAATACCGGGATTATGCGGATATGATGGATATGGAGGCGGTAAAGAGCTTCCGTGACCGGGCTCTGTCACCCAACCATCCGGCCATCCGCGGGACGGCGCAGAATTCGGATATCTATTTCCAGGGAAGGGAAGCGGCCAACCCTTTCTATGAGAATATGGTTCCCCTTGTGGAAGAATATATGAAGAAAATGGAACGCTATACCGGGCGAAGCTATGGCTTATTCGATTACTACGGCGCCCCGGATGCGGAGTATGTAATTGTTGCCATGGGTTCCGTCACTCAGACCATCGAACAGACCATTGATTATTATAATCAATTGGGAGAGAAATACGGCCTGATTAAGGTGCGCCTGTACCGGCCTTTCTCCATGGAACATTTCCTGAGAGAGATGCCGGTCACTGTAAAAAAAGTGGCTGTCCTGGACCGGACCAAGGAACCGGGAGCCGTAGGGGAACCGCTGTATCTGGATGTCTGCGGCTGTTATCTGGGAAAGGAGAGGGTACCGGTGATTATCGGAGGAAGATATGGTCTTGCTTCCAAGGATACCACCCCCGGGGATATTGCAGCTGTATATCTGTTGTTAAAGACGTGTGAAAATCGGAACGACAGCAGGACGAGAACTGGTTTTACTATAGGAATCACCGATGATATCACCGGGAATTCATTGCCGCCGGTAAAGGATATTCATGTGGAATCCAAGGGAATGAAGGCTTGCCAGATCTGGGGACTGGGCTCCGACGGTACGGTAGGCGCCAATAAGCAGGCGGTAAAGATTATCGGGGAACAGTCGGAACTGAAGGTTCAGGCGTATTTTGATTATGATTCCAAGAAATCCGGCGGACTGACCGTATCCCATCTGCGGTTTGACCGGGAGCCGATTCGCTCCACCTACCTTGTTTCCAGCGCGGATTATGTTGCCTGCCATAATCAGTCCTATGTAAATAAATATGATCTGTTGAAGAGCATCAAGCCCGGAGGCATTTTTGTTCTGAATACCCATTGGAAGGATAAGGAGCTGGATGAGAACCTTCCGGCTGAGCTTAGGAAACAGCTGGCGGAGAAAAAAGTACAGTTTTATACCATCAATGCTATGGGTATTGCAGAGGAGCTGGGGCTGGGAAACCGAATCAATATGATAATGCAGGGGGCCTTCTTTAAACTCACTGAAATATTAAGCGAGGATGTCTATATTAAGGAGCTGAAGGAAGGAATTCATAAGCTGTATGGCAATAAGGGCGATAAGATTGTCAGAATGAATGTGGATGCATTGGAACGCGGTATCAAATCCATTCATAAGGTGAAGATTCCACAAGAGTGGAATGATGCAGCCCTTAATAGATCTACAAGTGTAGAAAACCCTCTGAATAAGACAGGAGAACTCAAAGAACCTGAATTTATACTAAAGATTATGCGCCCCATGTCAGAGTTAAAAGGAGGGGAGCTTCCGGTCAGTGCCTTTGCCGGAAGAGAGGACGGAACCTTTCCGCCCGGAACCTGTGCCTACGAAAAGCGCGGCATAGCGGTAAATGTCCCGGAGTGGATTGAAGAACGCTGTATCCAGTGTAATCAGTGTGCGTATGTCTGCCCTCATGCCGTCATCCGTCCCTTCCTGCTGGATGAGGATGAGCGGGAAAAGGCGCCGGAGACCTTCATCACGAAAAAAGCGACGGGACGGAACCTGGAGGGCTATTATTATAAAATCCAAATCAGCCCCATGGATTGTACCGGCTGCGGCAATTGTGCCGAAGTATGTCCTGCCAAGGGTAAGGCGCTGATCATGAAACCCATAGAGACCCAGCTTCCGACGGAAGAAGTGAACTGGAGATATGCCATAGGTAATCTATCCTTTAAGCGCAGTGTGGCTTACGGACCGGCATTCAAGGACAGTCAGTTTAAGACCCCCCTCATTGAATTCTCCGGCGCTTGTGCCGGGTGCGGAGAGACGCCCTATATTAAGCTGATTACCCAGCTGTTCGGAGAAAGGATGATGATTGCCAATGCCACCGGCTGTTCCTCCATCTGGGCGGCCTCGGCACCCAGTACGGCTTATACCGTCAATCGGGAGGGAAAAGGCCCCTCCTGGGCAAATTCGCTCTTTGAAGATAACGCGGAGTACGGATACGGAATGTATCTTGCGGTGAAGCAGCTGAGAAATAAATTGGAGCAGGATATGCGCCTGCTGATGGACAAAAATGTGGAAGAGAAAATAAAAGAAGCTCTTCATGACTGGATTCACTATAAGGAGGATGGCAAGGCCTCGGAGGAAGCAAGCAAAAAGGTGCTGAATGTGCTGGAAACCATTACCTCTACAGATATAGAAACAATGATGCTGGTTAAGGATATCAAAGAGAACCGGGATTATCTGGTCAAGCGTTCTGTCTGGCTGGTGGGCGGTGACGGATGGGCCTATGACATTGGGTATGGCGGACTGGATCATGTGATGGCCTCGGGAGAGGATGTCAATGTGCTGGTATTTGATACGGAGGTATATTCCAATACCGGCGGGCAGGCCTCCAAGTCCACACCGACGGCGGCCATTGCCAAATTTGCAGCTTCCGGCAAGAAGCAGGGGAAGAAGGATCTGGGAAGAATGATGATGACCTATGGAAATGTATATGTGGCCCAGGTGGGAATCAATGCGGACAATACCCAGCTAATCAGAGCCCTGCGGGAGGCGGAGGAATATCACGGGCCCTCCCTTGTCATTGCCTATGCTCCCTGTATTAATCATGGTATTAAGGAAGGCATGGGAAGGAGCATGGCCACAATTAAGAAAGCGGTGATGTGCGGTTATTGGCATTTATACCGGTATAATCCGGTGCTGAAGGAGGAAGGAAAGAATCCCTTCATTCTGGACTCGAAGGCGCCGACGGAGAGCTTCCGGGATTTCATTCTGGGACAGGTGCGTTACAGCTCCCTGGAGAAAGCATTTCCGGAGAAAGCCCAGACACTCTTTGGGCAGGCAGAGAAGATGGCAAAGGAACGGTATGCTATCTATAAGCAGATGGCGGAAGCGGAGCCCATTGGCAGCCACTCCGATCAGTCTGAATAAATTGAGACAGGAGCTGTTACAATTATGTAACGGCTCCTTTTTAAAGGCTGTTTTGCCAGGTTCCGAGAGGGGAGGCTTTTTTAGCCTTGGAAATTGGTTTTATAAGCCAGCGGTACTATTATTTACATCGTCTTTTGCGATATTCCCTACTTATCAAACGTTTATTTTATGATATAATAGTTATGTCATAGATATATTTATGTGGTCGTATTCAATCTAAGAAGAAGGGTGGCGTTGCATGGTAGAACAGTTGTTAAAATCCGACGCGAAGAAAGTACGGCAAGGGAATAGTACAATAAGTACAGTAGTCTATAATCTTATTTTTAGAAATGCTCTCTACAGCATAGAGTGTTATCGGGAAGATTCCGATCTGGATGACCCCAATAACTATTGCCTGGCAGAGGATATTACAGATGATGAAGGAGAGGCAGAAGCTTTTCTTCAGATAGTAGCCAGGGGAAAAGTGTCTCCCGTACATATACAGGATATCGCAGCTGATTATTTTGCGGTATGAGCTTCTACATATTGCCTTAATGTAGCATACAAAAGAGGCCGGAGGCGTGAGCAGGCCGGTTTGGGATACGTGATAAAAGGAAGCAGTCACAGATTGGTTTCTACTATATTATCATGGACGTAAGATTATGACTACATAAAGCTGACTGAAAAAGGGCTGGTTCCAGCGCAACCTCTGCGCAGGACAGCCTTTTTTTATTGGAAAAAGTTAACGCATGTGAATAAAGCCCGGCACATTATGAAAGAATAAAAGAATAGTATCGGTTAACACGTATGTTTCTGTACATGCAGAATGCGAGGGAATAATGGAAGAGAGAATAAATTCGGCTTATATCAAGAAATTATTTGAAAAGAGCAGCGATGTCTTAGTCCGCCCGATTCAGATGAACCAGAATGGAATCACCTTCTCCATCTTCTGTGTGGACGGGCTGATTGATTCCGCGCTGGTGGATAAAGGTATTTTTCAATCCATGCTGATCGACAGGAATCTGGAGAAATGCAAAACACAGCGGGAAGTCATGGATTATCTCCTGAGCGGGGGGGCCTATCATGTGTTTACAGAGGAAGAAAGCGACTATGACAAGTTAATTAAATCCGTGCTCAGCGGTCTGGTGGCATTTCTGTTCGATGCGGAAGAAAAAGCCATTGTATATGATATCCGTGAAGCAGAGAAGCGTTCTGTTTCCGAGCCCACGGAGGAAGCTGTCATAAAAGGGGCGAAGGATTCCTTTATCGAGGTCATGAGAGCGAATACCGCCTTAATCCGAAGGAGAATACGCTCCCAGTATCTGGTTGTGGAGAGTCTGACCGCCGGGGAGCTGTCGAAGACGGACATGTCTCTGATTTACATCAGCAATATTGTCAATATGGCAACGGTGGATAAGATCCGGGATGTGATTACGGAAATAACCATTGATAATATATCCAGCCCGGCTTTTATCGAGGAATATCTGATAGAGAACAAGAAAAGCCTCTTTCCGCAGATTATGTATACCCAGAGGCCGGACCGGGTGGCGGCGAATCTCACCGATGGCCGCATCGCCCTGGCGGTGGATGGAATTCCCTTTGTATATCTCCTCCCCTGCCAGCTTCCCATGCTGATGCAGTCACCGGAGGATTATGCAAACCATTTTTATATCGGCTCCTCCCTGCGGATGCTGCGCTATCTTGCAATGATCGTAACCATATTTCTGCCCGCTTTTTACATTGCGGCAACAACCTATCAGAATCAGATGCTGCCGGTGCAGCTGGCTCTGTCGACCCAGGCGGCGAAGCAGAATGTGCCCTTTTCCTCCTCCTCGGAGGTACTGGGGCTGTTGATCTCCTTTGAGATATTGATTGAGGCGGGCTTGCGGCTGCCGAAGAATGTGGGTACGGCCATGTCCATTCTGGGCGGTATCGTGGTAGGACAAGCCGCTGTTGCTGCTAATATATTATCTCCTCTGGTGGTGGTGATCGTATCCCTGGCAGGCATTGCCGGCTTTATTGTCCCGAACCAGGATCTGAGCAGCGGAATCCGGGTGGTCCGGTTTGTTTTTGCAGTGATTGCCGCCCTTGGAGGCTTCCTTGGTCTGGCCGTCGGGCTGATTCTGCTGCTGACTCATCTTTGCAGTCTGGATAACTACGGGGTGGCGTATCTGGCGCCCTTTGTGGACGGGGAGAAAAGCAATCATAAGGATACCCTGTTCCGTTTTCCCATTAAATATTTCACCCGAAGGCCGGAGGGAATTGCCCCTGAGAATCCGAGAAAACAGGCCGGGGATGCACCGTAATGGAGGAATTGACGATGAAACGACGTATGTTCCCTGGAATACTTTCCTTATTGTTGTGCGGGCTGCTGTGCGGCTGTACGCATGACATGAACCGGAAGGAGATTGATGAAATTGATCTGGCCCTGGTACTGGGAATTGATTATTCTGACTCCGAATACGAATTAAGCGCTCTTTACAGCGCCGGAGGAGGAGCGGATTCAGAGGAAGGGGGAGCTTCCGGCGAGGAGAAGCTGGCAAAGGGAAAGGGCGGCTCCATGTATGAGGCGCTGGAGGATCTGAAGCAAAAGAACAGGAAGAATATCACCCTGGCTCAGGCGGGTTCCTTTTTAATCGGTGAGGCGGCGGCAGAGCAGGGGCTTGACCGGTGTCTGGACTTTCTAAAGCGGGATGAGACGGTTAAGATGGAGGCCTTGCTCTATATTGTAAAGGGAACGAAAGCAATTGATTTCATGGAAGAGGGAATCAAGCAGGAACAGGTTATCCATGAGGATCTGAAGGCAATACAGCAGAAGCAGAAGGAGCTTCTGACCCGCAACGATAATACCTTTGTCAATATTTTAAATGATATGGAGCAGAGTTATTCCGGTATTCTGCTGCCGTATATCACAGCCACGGAAGCCGGTTTTTTAATAGAAGGATATGGAGTATTCCAGGACTTAAAGCTGGCGGATTATCTGGATACCCAGACCTCGGACGGGGTGAATTTTATCCGGAATACCATGCGGAGCTATCCCATCTATCTGCCGGAGGGAGTCAGTCTGGCCATCTCTTATACCAATACAAAATTAAAGACGGAGTGGAAGGATAATGTAGTTACTGTGACCATCCAGGTGTATTTTGAAACCATGCTGAAGGAGATCAATCGGTCGGGCAATGTGTTTAACCGAAGGGAGCTGCTGCGCCTGACGGAGGAACAGAATAACTATATCCGGGCCGTGCTGGAAAAGCCGGTGCAGTATTCCCATGAGAAAGGAACGGATATTCTCAACTTAGCCCGGATGGTGGAGAACCAGAATGTGCGCGACTGGAAGGGCCTGGAGAAAAACTGGAAGGAGATCATTCCAGAGATACAGTACCGGTATGAGGTACGGTCACAGATTACAAAATCTTTTATTCTTGGAGAAAATACGGAAAATTATTAATTTTGGTATGAAAAATAGTGCGGAAATCAAGGGTTTCCCATGTTGAGTTATAAAAAGTATAAGGAAAGGCATGGTTGTGAATATGATTTATATCTTTGGCTTTACCATTATTTACACCTTGATTCGTCAAAGGGAGAAGCTGCTTAAGTCTAAAAAAAACCTGATTATCTACCTATTCCTGTCCACTGTGGGTCTTGCGCTGGGGATTGTATACTTGATCAATCCCTATCTGCCCAGCATTACCCTTATGATGGAAAAATACATGGAATGAGGTGATTACAATGAATCGCGAGATAACCTTCCGGCAGATTACCTTTATGTATCTGTTTATATCCATATCTACCGTACTTCGTCAGATTCCCCAGGCCCTGGCCGCCGAGGCGGGCAGGAGCGGTTATATCAGTCCCCTTCTGTCACTGGCAGCTACGGTGCCGTTGACCGCGGTGATCATCTTTATTATGAAATCCTATCCCGGCAAGAGCTTTTATGAGGTATTGGAGCAGGTGGCGGGGAGCTTTCTGTCAAAGGTGATTCTGTTGTTCTATTTTATCTGGCTGCTGCTGGCGACGACGGCAAAGGTGAGCAGCTACAGCCTTACCCTGGAATTCACCCTAATGCCCAGAACCAGATCGGATTTCTTTATGACAGTAATGCTCATTCTGGTCTTTTATGCGCTGCTGCATGGGATGAAAGCCATATTCCGCTTCTCGGAGCTGACCCTGGGCACGGTACTCATTTTGTTCGGCCTTCTTTTTCTAAGCGCGCTTCCAAGACTCCGCACGGATTATCTGCTTCCCATATCCACTGTTAATTTTTCAAAAACTGCTTTTGCTGCAAAGCATGTGGCAGCGGTTGGGGGGAATATTATTATTGCATTATTTTTTGCGGATAAGCTGGGGGTGCAGCTGAACAAAAGTCATTTTCGCAGATTGTGGGGCGCGGCATTCACCTTTACGGCACTGGCCTTCGTCATTACCTTATTTACCTTCGGAATATCGGGTGCCGGTCTTACGGCGGGTCTGCCCTTTCCCTTCTATATCACCGTGAAGAGTATTTCCTTCTTTAATGTATTTGAGCGGTTTGAGGTGTTGGTGACGCTGATCTGTATTTTGTCCGATTATATCGCCATTGCCATATTTGCCGTGTTACTGCTCCGGTGTCTGGAATGGATCTTTCATCTGGAGAACAGTTCGTATCTGCTGATTCCTATGGCGGTAATTATTTTCTATCTGACTCATTATTTAAGCAGCACCCAGTTTGAATTTAATTATCTCTACCGGGTACTGCTGGTGAATCTGAATCTGATCTTTGAATATGCCATACCGGCACTGGTGGCCCTGCTGTGCCTGTTCCGCAGAAAGAAGGTACCGGTAAAGCAGTCATAACCGTTCAGCCGGTAGCGCTCGATATCTTTTTGCGCAGACCGATTGAACGGTTATATAACTACTCATAAATACGAATATTAATTTCATCATCCTCATATTTGTACAGGGAACGGTAGATATAATGCTGGGCAATGGGGTCCTTGAATTGATAGACCCGGTGGTATTCACGGGTCTCCTGATTTTTAACCGTCTCACAGCGGTTGTTGTACAGGAATTGCACCAACTCGTAGCAATCGATCCAGATCTCGTTATTGCTTTCCTTCTGGGATTCATCAAAGATCAGCTGTAAGCCGAAGTGCAGATGGGGGGTACGGATGTTGTTGGAGTTCTCATTGCTGCTGTAGCCGGTTCTTCCCAGATATCCGATGACATCACCGGCCTGGACGATGCTTCCCTCCTCCAGGCCTTTATTGTAGGGAAAGTTCTGACGCAGATGAGCATAGTAATAGTAGCGTTTTTTATCGAAGCTGCGGATACCGATACGCCAGCCGCCGTACTGGTTCCAGCCCAGCGCTTCCACATAACCTGATTCTACGGCGATTACCGGAGTGCCCACCTGGCCCATCATATCGTGGCCGAGGTGCTTTCTGCGAAAACCATAGCTTCGGGACACCCCGAAATCATTAAAATGGCTGTAGGGATAGTTCTTTGCAAGAGGAAGATAGGCCTTCAAGCCATACCGTTCCTTCCATATCCGGCCTCCCGGGGCGGTCTCGTCCGGAACCTCGATCTCATAGGTGCCGACCATTCCGCCCAATACTGCCTCATAGGCCTCATAATAATAAGGATAGTATTTCATGTCTGCGGTCAGAGTCTCTATGGTTGCCTGCTTTGTCTTGAGCATTTCTGCAATTTCATCCATGTGCTTGGCCTTGTACCTGGAAAAATCACCGCCGTACCTGCAGCCCAGGATTGCCAGAAGTTGAATCCAGTTTATCTTTACTTCTTCCGACTGGGATTCAACATCATATTTGCAGGCGCGCTCCATGGCGGAGCTGGTGACATCGAAACTGACCCATTTTATATAATCATTTCCCTGTGCATTGGTTGACACAGTAATTGCCGGCTCCTGATGCCGGAAAGGAAGAAGATAGGCAGCGAGAAGGATTAATACAATAGACTCCAGGAGTATGATATGTTTTGCTTTGATGTGACGGACCATGAGCATAAGACTTCCCCAGTATTACATCGTTGTAATATTTTATGTTGTCCGTAAAGCATCTATACCATAATCGTATCATGATTATTATGGCATAGCGCTGTACGCCGGATACATACACTTTCCCTGGCCGGGGTACGGATACTTACTGAAAGATATCCCTTGTTACCTTACCATGGGATTTCCGGTAAAAATTGACAGAATCATCGCTGGCATCGAAGGTTGCCAGGATGATATCCCGGATATCCGAGATCCCCTTCCCGGTAAGCTGATTCTTCAGCCAGGCATCGTCCTTACCGGTGCTCTTGAGATTATCATAGAGAATATTGCCGTCAACAATGACATTGGCCAAGGGCTTACACTGGGTGGGCGTCAGCTTGAGATCCGCGGGCGTGACGGGACGCTTCAGCGACAGGGGGAGGACGCTGATGGTTCCGTTCGCCTCCAGAAAGACGGTGTGTACCTCCTCCAGATCATAGTAGCCGCAGAGACGGCAAGCAGCAAGAAACTCATTGATATCAAGCTTTGCTTTTAACAGATTCTTCTCATAGATCTGTCCCTCCTGGTACAGAAGGAGAACCTGGGTACCTAATAATCGGCGCAGCTTCATGGATTTGCAGGTGGCATAGGAAACGAGCATGGATAATACGCTGAAGACACTCATGGCAACGAAGGGTTCCCAGAAGCTGCCGGTGGACATTACCGCCATCTCGCCGGCTATGGAACCGACGGTGATGCTGCTGATATAGTCAAACATACTCAGCTGCGACATTTCCCGGTTTCCCATGATTTTTGTGAATACAAAGAGTGAGACTAAGGTACCCAAGGCGGAAACGCCTATTTTTACAAAGTTCATAAACATTACCTCCGATTAATATTACGAAATAGAAAGAAACCCCTCTGTTTTCAATTAATAGGATTGGCCAAAAGACACAAAAATATGTTGCCTTTCTGTTTTCCGCCTTGGGAGAAGATTATTTTGTTAGAGCTTATACCAGCACATCGCTGCATTCCGGATGTTCCTCAAACCATTTTACCGCATAGCTGCAGGTAAGCTTTGCCTTAAGCGCATTGGCCCGGAAATAAGCCACGGCGGCCTCCATCAGCTTTCCTGCCACACCCTGTCCCCGGAGGGAAGGGTCGACGAAGGTATGGTCAATCTGGACCACGCCCTCCGACAGCTTTGGAAAGGTTACAACAGCAATCATATGGTTGTTGTCATCATTAAGATAAATTCTGTTCGCCTCTTGTTTAAAATCCATAATACCATCCTTTTCTTAAGCAGATAGGTGGGCATAATCGCGCCGGTACCATTGTGCAGGCAGAATTCCCTAGACATAATGATACCGGCACAATTATGCATTTCGCTTTCTACAGGGTGAGTGTTAAAAGAGATCAATTACGCTGACAGGGCAGCCGTCACGGGCCTCCTCTGCGCGTTCCAGGCAGTCCTGGGGGATCTCTCCCTCAATTGCCTGGGATACCTCATCGTCGTTGTAGCTAAATACCTCCGGACAGACATCCACGCATAATCCGCAGCTGATGCAGCCGTCCTGGTCAACCGATGCTTTCATGATTGTTTTCTCCTTTCAAAGTAGAAATCATCACTGGTCTGCAAGTACCTCAGCAGAAGCAGTATGATCTTATAATTCTTGTAGCATATTACTATTATAACTGATAATGGATAAAAATATAGCCCTCCGGCAATTTATTTAAATAACTCAAACTTCGCACTTGAATAAGTGCCTATGCACCTTGAAAATTCAATAATAACTGGCATAAAAATAGCATGAAACCGTCTGGTTTTGGT
>NZ_JBNPXH010000008.1:0-287076 GCF_050433395.1 Anaerotaenia torta | reverse complement strand
CTGTATCGGATAAAGTGACGATCAATGATGCCCTACACCGAATTCAGGTTAAAATAAAGTGCTGATTGCTGTATCTCCTAATTTGCCGGACAACAGTCCAGCAAAAGGCAGTTGCCGTTATCATAGTTACAGCACTCCCGGCGTATGAGGGCGTTTGCCCTCCTGCGCTGTCCCGGTGTCATACGGGGCAGGGAGCCGTCCGGCCTGCGCTCGATTGGTTTTAGTTTATCTCTCATGGGTATCCTCCATTTTCTTTGTCCTCTGCCGTTTCTTCCGAAAGCCGTTCCTGCCCCATTCCTGCGGCGTATTCCCGCATTGGCACGCTCCCCGGCAACTTCGGGCCAAGTTGGCCCGAAGTGCGGTTCATGGCGGTGCTTCCCCTGCGGGTGGTATCCCTTTCGGACGGTCATTCACTTGTGCTGTCCATCGATGAACTAATCCAAGTGTATACTTTTTGGGCCGCCCGTCCCGTATATCCACAAGGTTGGAAAACGCCGCGAAAATTGAAAATTTCCACGTTTGTGGAAAGGTATGGTATAATGGGAATACAGAGAAAACCCATGTGGAGAAAAGGGGGGATACGGCTATGAATGCGGCCTTGACCATACAGGAGCGGTTAAAGGATTTGCGGGTGGAACGGGGCCTTACCTTGGAGCAGTTGGAACAGCGGACGGGCATTTCAAAATCCGCTTTGGGCAACTATGAAACAGAGGACTACAAGGACATCAGCCACACCAGCATTGTGACGCTGGCGAAATTCTACGGCGTATCCGCTGATTACCTGCTGGGGCTGACGGAATCAAAAAATCACCCAAACACAGACCTTGCGGAACTGCATTTGAGTGATACCATGATAGAGCTATTAAAAAGCGGAGCAATCAATGCCCGCCTATTTTGTGAAATGGCGGCGCACAGGGACTTTGTGAAGCTACTGGCCGACATTGAGATTTATGTGGACGGGATTGCCAGTATGCAGGTGCAGAACCTCAATGCCTATATCAATCTGGCGAGGGACACCATAGAAAAGAAGTACCACCCCGGTGAATATAACCGCCATATTCGTATACTGAATGCCTCCCATATCAACGAGGACGAATATTTCCGTCATGTGGTGCATGACGATATGGACGGTATCATTCAGGGCATAAAGCAAGCCCACAGGCAGGACAGCGACAGCGCCCCGGAAACCGACTTTGTGCGGGAGCTAAAGCAGGATTTAGAGTTTGTTTCCAGCATTGAGGGAAGCGCACAGAAGAAACAGGTTGCCCTGTATTGTCGGCGGTTGGGGATTGATTATACCAAGCTGACCGAGGTTGAATTTGAAGTGATGATGAGGGTGCTGGGGAAGTCCAAGCATTTGAAAAATCCGGGTAGAAAGCAGGGCAGGAAGAAAAGGAAATGACAAGCTATGGGTTGTGTGATAACATTGAAATATTAGTTGAATTGAGTAATTACAATGGATATTCACGTTTTTATGAAGATGGAGGTAAGAAATGATAACACAAGAGCCAACCAAGGATATACTTGAAGAATGGAAATCTATATGGGTACATTATAAAGAAAAGTTAAAGCCCAACAGGAAATCAGGAACAGAACTGCTTCACTATCTACAAGAAAAGTATGTTTTGACCGAGATTCACGATAAGAGTGCTTCTGATGCCGTCATTGGCAATGTTACCCAGAATGAGCCTTATGCAGAAAAATTGCCTGAGGGAATGGCCCCTGCACCAAGAACCTTTTTCCTTGAGAATGCTGGAAAAGGTAAAGTTCTGTATCAAGATGAAAATAAAGATTCTGTAAATGTTTGGGGTGGTGATATTACCAGAATCTTTGTCGGGATAGATACAGTAACAGGTTTCTTTATGGTTGAAGGAAGTACTATGCTTTGGGATGAACTTTATGCCTTTAGAGGGCTAGATGAAAAGGATTTGCAAAATTACGTTTGTGTTGCGGAGTATATCAACAGTTTAAAACGATTTGACCTATTAACAACCGTTATACCTAGCTAAAAATGCCCTACTGAACTATCAAAATAGTCGCTATGCCTATCCAGCCAGTCAAGGGCCGAGTAGTATTTTGCATTCGCAAAATCTCCACTCTTAAACCCTTTGACTGGCTGGATTTTTGCCGTTCCATTGCGCCGCCGACAACGGGGAACAGGATAAAATCCTGCCCCGTTGCCGTCCTCTCCATTCTACGGCAAAACCGGCTCCGCTACATTGCGGTAATCGTTAGTTTTTACGGTGGTTCTGCCCCCGTACCCCCGACCTCCTCCAAAGAACAGAGAAAACCAAACGGCGAAAGGCGTTGTCAATGGGAATGTGGAATAGCGGACGGAACGGAGCATATGCCGCAAAAGCCCATTGACATAAGCCGAAGCCCACACTAAACAGAAAGGTTCCCATGTCCTTTCACATGGGAACCTCTGCCACACGGCGAGTGGGGGGAGTTCCAGAGGGGGAAAGCCTCTGGATACCTTGCGGAACTTCGCGCCAAGTTGGCCCGAAGTGGCATGTCCTTACTTATTCCTGTCTGTAAGAGCTTCAATCATCAAGCCCACACCAAGCCGGAAGCCGTAGCTGAAATTTTCATAGCTGCAAGCCGCTGACCTGTCATGTATCATATCGTTAAGCTGTTCCATTTGGCTCCAGTCCTCCGGCGAAAGTATTTTTTTGAAATACTCTGTTTCGTCACTAATTTTATGGGAAAGCTCCCGATATTCCGGGGCTTTACAGTTAATGGTTTCTGAGGGGTAAATTTCTCCGTTGTATAACTGTTTTAAGAGAGTTTCAGTCATTAAATATCCCCTCCGTTTCTTTCATTACCTCCATCGTCAGGAGCATACCCAGCGAAAACGCATAGGAGAACAGATTATCTTCTCCAGCGGTGGAAAGTTCCATATGCATATGGGATAATTCCTGAAACCGCTGGCAATCGTCCAACGACATTTTTTCCATGAAATACCGTTCCTCGTCCTCTATCTTGCGGAGTAGTTCAAGCTGTTGTTCGCTTTGCGGGTTGCGCCGTTCCCACGGGATAATATCGCCGTTGTACAGGCCACATAAAATACTTTTCATATCAGCGGCCCTCCCCGGTAATATCGTCTTTGCCCATAAAAACCTCTGCCATAAGCAGTATGCCAAATTTCAGGGCATAGGTAAAGGTATCGTATCGGGTGATACCCTCAATTTCTGATTGTGCGTCACAGTATTTTTCAAACAATTCTTTTTCGGAATCGTCCAGCCTTTCCATGAGCTTGTCAAGGTTCCGGCTTTTCAGATGTGCCGCATCCACAAAGGGAGAATCCGGGCTGTAGCGTTTGGAATCCGAGCAGATATTTCCACAGTATAGTTGTTCTAAAATGCTTTGCATAAAAACCATCCTTTCATCGTTGTTTTCCAACAATGCCTTGAAAGGAATGACAGCGCATGTTATAATATTTACGCCGCATTTGCTTTCGGGCATGTGCTGGTGGGGGAAGTGGCGAGAAACTTTGACGGGTGGAACGCCGCTTCCTTTTATTTTTGTTTGAGGCACTTAATACCATCTCGTGCGCCCTCTGGCCTTGTCTTTCCAGTACGTTTGCAGTAATCATCAAGGATTTTCAAATCGACATCACTTAAACGCAAATGGAGTTTATTAGGCTTCGGTTCGTCCGTTGGTCTGCCCATTTTTTTAGCGGCCATAATTCACCTCCTACTTTTGCCACCAAAACTATATTACGACTTTCGGTGGCAAAAGTCAAGGCTCTCTTTAGCGTTGATAAAGTTTTGCATGTGTCTATACAAAAAATAGACAGATTCCCACTTCGGGACAAGTTGGCCCGAAGTTCGGACGATAGACGAGGGTTTCATATACGCCCTGTCCGCTGATGAAAGCGGACTGTCATTTGCGGCTCCACGCCACAAATTCCCGCCCGCTTTCCTGCCGCTTCAAACGCCCTTGCCCTTCCCGGCGGCAACGGCATTTTCACGGCATCGCTGACAGAGCGTATAACACACTACACTTTGCTCCGCAAAGTCGTGTGCCAAAAGGGGCATTGCCCCCTTTGGATATCCCCACAAGAAAAGACGGTATGCAGCCCCTCTTCGGGGTGCATACCGTCTTTTCTTGTTTTTAGCCCTCCGGGCTTTATCTCCACAGGCAAGGTAAGCGTGAGTTGTAGTGTGGTATCTTTAACTATGTGAAACTCCGTTCTCCCATTTTGATACTGCCTGGGGGCTGATGTTCAGAAACTCAGCAAGATTTTCCTGGGTGTAGCCCCTCTCTTTTCGCAGAGTCATAATCTGCTTTCCAATTCTGTTTGTATCCATATAAAACCTCCTCCATTTTCCTTTGATATTTTGTATTATACAAACCGGAACCGGAAAATGGAATGTCTTAAGCGGTAAGTTTTAAAAAATAAAACTCAACCACAGGTTGTGCTCCCCTCCGGTTTCACCGTGCACCGGAGGAATAAGAGAAAGGAGATGCTTTCACATCCCCTTTCTCTCTAATCCCTTCCTACATTTTCTTATCATAAACACGGTAAGCTATGAAATAAGCCAGGGCAAATATACCCACCAATATGATCAATATCTGTATCATCACCGGATAGAACAGCCCCCCGATTAACGCAATTCCATACATGGCAATGAGCAGGATTGCTGTTGCCGTCATATATGCTTTATTGCTGATTTCTTTGATTCTCTCATCCGCGTTGCTGAGCCGGCTCTCCTTCAGCTTCTCTTCGTCCCCCAGAATGATTCGGTTCTTAATCCACAAGACAACCCCTACGACAATCAGACCGCTGCCCATGCCTGCATAAACGCCCAGCATTCTCTCGTCGATATCCACCTTCCAGTAGAATTCCGCAAGTAAAGACAGGATAAGGGTAAACGCTCCAAGGACACTCACCCCCAGAAGCCGGGTCATGCGAACCTTCACTACCTTTTTATACTCTTCGTTTGTTCTTGCTGTTGTACCGCATAATAATCCTCTCATAAATTCTCATCCTCCTGATCAAAAATAAATATTTTTTCAATGGAAACCCCAAAAAACTGCGCAATCTTGTGCGCCAATACCAGCGATGCATTATACCTTCCGCATTCCAGAGAAATAATCGTCTGGCGCGTTACGTTGACCGCATCCGCCAGCTCATTCTGCGTGACCTTACGAGCCTTACGCAGCTCTTGTATTCTGGTCTGCATTCTTACGCCTCCTTAGTTGTATAGTTTACTTTACTTTTTTAGTATAGCTTACTTTACATCTAATGTCAAGTGCATTTTACATTTATTTTAAAACTTTAAAAGTCACAATTTCCGTTAATTGGACAGAGATATTGCCAAAAGAGTTGAAATATGATACAGTAGTAACAGGTTCGGATTGGTTCTTTCAATTCAAGGACAGAATATTAAAGGAGAACATTGATCTGATACCCGTTTTAAACCCCCTATAATGATGACAGCGGCAAAGGCATTATCATCTTAGACAAGTCCGATGATGCTCAGAATATTATGGAAGTATCTATTATTTTGGAATCGATCGTGAAGCCAATCAGCATAAGAAGGATCTATGCTGCAAAAAGTATTTCCAATGAAGTAATAAGCAAAATGAAAGCTCTTCACTTCTTTATATGTATATTTGAATCCCTCCAAAGACATTTCTAAAGTAAAGAGCGGCGTTTTAAAAATCAAAGGCTCCAAATATTCCGAGGCAAGAATAGATGCCGCCATTGACCGTCTGAAAACCAGCGGTTATATCGCAGCATGATATCTGCCGTAATTTTAAGGGGATGCAGTGCATCCCCTTTTTTATATCCTCATATTACTTCTCATAGCTCAGCGCATTCCAGGCCTCGCTGTTTACAACAACATCATATTCGGCACTCCACTGGGCATACTGATTTGCAAACAGCTCGCTGCGGCGTTGGCTGATGATTGCTTCCTTTCTCCGGGTCGTGGCATCCTCGTTATAATCCGATACACAGTACAGGATATGCCAGCCGTAATCCGTGGTAATAATATCACTCACCTGGCCCGTCCTCAGAGTAAAGGCCGCCTGCTCAAATAAAATATTATATTCTTTTGGACCCTCACCCTTACCGAAGGTATATTCTATAGTATTCGCCTCAGAGTTGGCTTCCGCCAGGGCATAGAAATCTTCTGTGGTTCTGGCTTGCTCCAGCAGGTTCTTCACCTTCTCATATGCCTCTGCCTTCTCTTCGGTGAATAAATCAATTTTCTTTCCTTCACTGTCATAATCCGAGTTATGAATTAATATGTGCTGGACGGTAATCTGCTTTGAATCCTGGTCGGAAACCTCCGTATCCACGTTGATGGTCAGATATTCGAACATCTTTTCCGCAAGAAGGTTGTCCGCATATACCTGACGGAGAAGCTCCTCCGTAATCAGGTATCTGTCAATATCCGCCGCACTGAGTCCTTCAAAATGTTCCTTGGCATAGGCATTGGCCTCCGCCAGCTCTTCTTCCGACAAATAGATGTCCTGTTTGGCCGCTTCCGCACGAATGATCTTCAGCTCCGTTATCTGGTTCATTACCTCATCCTTAACCATATCACCGAAATTCTCACCATTCCCAAGAATATCGGCGCTCCAGATCTGGTTTCCATAAGCCGATTCATAATTCTGCTGGACGGATTTCAGATAAACCATGACCTCATTATAATAGACCCTGGTATTTCCCACCATCACCATAAGTTCGCCGGAATTCGTCTGCTCTTCTGCTTCTTCCTTCTCCTTTTCCCTTATATCCACCTGATAAAAGGATATCTCTTTCACAGTCTCCTTGTCGATATCATAAGAAACGTACAGCTCCTTGTCACTCTTTAGATACGTACTGGTCACCGCATTCTTCTCCGAGTTGATGCTTTCCGTGATCTCCTGTCCGAAGTTTTCCGCAAGCAGTTCCTTCACTTCCTCTTTCTTCATGCCGATGCCCACACCGTACAGCTTATATTCTCCGGCTCCCGCCAGCAGAGTGATTGCGCTGATCTTCTCATTCGGAGCCATGACCTGCACCACATTCGCCGCCGCATATACGGCAGTTCCCTGCTCCTCCAGCCCGATGCCGGCCCTCTTTTCAAAGACCTGGACCGTCTTTCCTATATAATTCGTCAATTCATGCCGTTCCTCTCCTACCCGACAGGCGGTCAGCAGTGCGGTCAGCAGCAGTACCGATAACAGGATCATAAATCTACGATTTGCCCTCATATTCCCAATTCCCCTTTCTTCCAATGACTCTGCCCTCCCTGCTAATTCTGCAGCAGTTCCTTAAAATCCTTCAGCAGCCGGTATAAGCTTTCAAAGATACTGACGGTGTCCGATTTCCCTTTGGAGGTGTATGGCAGCCGGTATATAAAATACGGATTGGATTGCGGTATTAATTTCAGGTTGTTCTGATATTTTATCATAAGCTCCGGTATCTTTTCAACCGCCAGCTTCGCTTTTGGATACATCATCAGCTTTACCTCATGCTCCTTATGAATCAACTGCACGATATAGAGGCTGTGGCAGATGGATTTTATCAAAGCAATATTCAGCAGATTATTCACCGCCGCCGGCATATCGCCGAAACGGTCTACCAGCTCCTCCTGCATATCCATCATCTCTTCTTCATTTTCAATTTCCGCAATCCGCTTGTAAATATCCAGCTTATGAATCTCATTCTTAATATAAGTTGCCGGAATAAAGGCATCCATATCCATGTCTACCGTAGTTTCATAGGTTTCCTCCGAGGCTGCCTCACCCTTCGTCTCCTTCACCGCTTCATTCAGCATCTTACAGTAAAGGTCATAGCCTACGGCCTCCATATGTCCGCTCTGCTCCGCGCCCAGGAGGTTTCCCGCTCCGCGGATTTCCAGATCACGCATGGCGATCTTGAAGCCGGAGCCCAGCTCTGTGAATTCCTTAATGGCATGCAGCCTCTTTTCCGCAATCTCCTTCAGCATCTTATCCCTGCGATACATTAAGAAAGCATAGGCCGTCCGGTTGGACCGGCCCACCCGGCCCCGCAGCTGGTAGAGCTGGGAGAGTCCCAGACGGTCCGCATCGTCAATAATCATTGTATTTACATTGGAGATGTCAAGGCCCGTCTCAATAATCGTAGTGGAGACCAGCACATCAATCTCACCGGAAATAAATTCAAACATAATCTTTTCCAGAGTCCGCTCATTCATCTGTCCATGGGCAAAGGCTACATTAGCCTCCGGCACCAGCCTGGCCACATTGGCCGCTATCTCATCAATTCCGTTGACCCGGTTATAAACATAGTATACCTGTCCTCCTCTGGCCAGCTCCCTGCTGATGGCCTCCCGGATAATCTCATCATTATGCTCCAGCACATAGGTCTGGATCGGCAGACGGTCCACCGGCGGCTCATCCAGGACGCTCATATCCCGGATACCCACCAGGCTCATATGAAGAGTTCTGGGGATGGGAGTTGCCGTCAGGGTCAGGACATCCACGTCCTTCTTCAGCTGTTTGATCTTCTCCTTATGGGTTACCCCAAAACGCTGTTCCTCATCCACAATCAGGAGTCCCAGATTCTTAAACTTCACATCCGAGGATAACACCCTGTGGGTTCCCACCACAATGTCCAGACTCCCCTTTCTCAGCCGTTCCAGGGTCTTCTTCTGTTCCGCGCTGCTGCGGAAACGGGACAGCACATCCACACTCACCGGGAAATCCATCATCCGCTGGACCAGCGTGTTATAATGCTGCTGGGCCAGAATGGTGGTAGGCACCAGGATCACCACCTGCTTTCCATAGGATACCGCCTTAAAGGCTGCCCGGATCGCAATCTCCGTCTTGCCATAGCCTACATCTCCGCAGATCAGACGGTCCATGATGCGCTTGCTTTCCATATCCCGCTTGGTGGCTTCAATAGCCAGAAGCTGATCCTCCGTCTCATCGTAGGGAAAGGCCTCTTCAAATTCCTTCTGCCATACCGTGTCCTCACCAAATTCAAAGCCGGTCTTCTGCTGCCTCTGGGCATACAGCTCCACCAATTCCTTCGCAACATCCTGCACTGCTCCCCGGACCCTGGCCTTGGTATTCTTCCACTCGATGGAGTTTAATTTATTCAGCTTTGGCTTACGGCCTTCCTGGCCGGAGAATTTCTGAATCACGTCAAGGCCCGTTGCAAGAATATACAACACGCCCCCGCCGCCATACTCTATTTTAATGTAATCCTTCGTCACCTTATCTACTTCAATCTTTTCGATGCCCCGGTAGATTCCCAGACCATGATTCTCATGCACCACATAATCACCGGGAGCCAGCTCCGTAAAGCTCTGGATCTTATTGCCCTCATAGGTGGATTTCTTCCTCTTTTTCTTCTTCTCCGCACCAAAGATATCGCTCTCGGAGATGATGACCAGCTTAATCAGCGGATATTCAAAGCCCCTTCTAAGATTGCCGTAGGCCACCATAATTTCGCCGCTCTGCAGTACCCGGTCCATGTCCTCGCCATAGAATGCGCTGAGATTAAAATCCCTCAGATCCTCACTCAGCCTCATTGCTCTGGTACGGGAACCTGACAGCAGAATAACCCGGTATTTATTCTTCTTCCACCGCTCCAGATCCTTCACCAGGACTTCAAAATTATTGTGATAGGAAGCAACCGTCTGCACGGTAAAATCGTATTTGTGCTTCGGAGAGTAGAAATTATTCTTAACCTCCATGGTGCTGACCAGCACGGCGTTCTTATTTGCCAGAATTCCCATGGCCTCCTTATAGCCATAGATCACATCGGTCTGTCCGGGAAGAATGTATCCCTTCTCGATTCGCCCGATCATGCTCTCACGGAATTCCGTCTCCGTGGCCTCGCCCTTTTCCGCCAGCCTGCCCGGTTCGTCCAGGAAGAAGATGGTATCCTCATTATCAAAGTACTGGAAGAAGCTCATGGTCTGATCATAGAAATAGTTAATATAGCTTTCCAGTGCCACCGACCCCTGGTAGGCCCCCAGATTGTCCTTAAACTCCTGGATGATCTGATGAATCCGGGCAGCCTCCTCGGTCTTGAACTGCTCCCGCAAAGACTTATAATACTGCTTTTCTTCCTCTTCCAGCTTCTTCAATCCGGCCGCCCGTCTGCTTTCATCCAGAATGACCTCGGCCGCCGGGTAGATAATCAATTCCCCCACCTGTTCAATGGAGCGCTGGCTGCTGACATCAAAGGTTCGGATGGAATCTATTTCATCCCCCCACAGCTCAATACGGTAGGGCGCATCCTCCGTCAGCGGAAAGACATCGACAATGCCGCCCCGCACGGCAAAATCACCCGGTGATTCCACCTGGGCCTGGCGTTCGTATCCCAGATGCACCAGCGCCTCACTGAATTCATTCAGCTTGATGGAGGACTCCGCGTTTATTCTGAGAATTCGGTCCTTCACCATTTGCAGGGGCAGTAACCGGTCCATTCCGCCCTCCAGAGAAAGGACGATGGTCGCCTTCCGGTTCTCAATCAGCCTGCGAAGCACCTTCAGGCGGTCCCTCACAATGGCGTTGCCGTGAATATCCGCGCTGTAGAATATGATATCCTTTGCCGGATAAAGCAGCACGTCCTTATCATAGAGGCGGTAATCCTCATATATTTCCTTCGCCTTCAGATCATTATAGGTAACGATAACACGGTAGCGGAAGTCTTCCCCCAGGCCGTGCATCAGATGGCATTTCTGGGAATCAATACAGCCGGTAACCTGTACCGGCAGAGTTCTCCTTCTTATATTGTCCTTCAGATCAACAAATTCTTTAAGCTCCATCAGGGGCGCTGTAAAGGTTTTCAACAGTAGTTCCTCCTATGTCAGTAGCTTATTTTTTACGGTTATATCGGTTCATGGCAGCCTCCAGCTCCCCCTCCACGATGACGGCACATGCCTCGGACACATCCTTCAGCGCCTCACGAATAACGGTATTCTCCTCCGGGGAGAAGCGGGAGAGAACATAATCTGCCAGATCCCAGCCCTTCGGCTTGTCTCCTACTCCCACCTTAATCCGCGGGAATTCATCGGTTCCCAGATGGCTGATAATGCTTTTGATCCCATTATGCCCTCCGGCGCTGCCCTTCTTGCGAATCCGCAGCTGTCCCACCTCCAGGCTGATGTCATCATAAATTATGATAACCTCCTGGGGTGTTACTTTATAATAATCAACCAGCTCGCGCACGCTCTCACCGCTGAGATTCATATAGGTAAGGGGCTGGGCAAGAATAACCTTCTCGCCCTTCATATAACCCTTACCGCAAATTGCCTTATGTTTTCTGAAATCCAGAGGAATGCGGCAGTCATCGGATATCCTCGTTATGGCATCCCACCCGATATTATGTCTGGTCGCCTGATATTCCTTCGTCGGATTACCCAGTCCTACTATAATATGCATTGTGTATTAACCCTCTCTCTTCCTTCTAATCCGTTTTTACTTAATCTGGATCAACAGACCACTCTATGGATGAAAAAGAAAAAGTCTCATTTCAATCCACGCTTCCCATCCAGGAGGCGATACCTTTATAACATACATGATATGCTGAAGCCATTTCACTTTGCGCTTCCCTTCCGGGAAACAGAACGTTATATCTGCTCAGTCCGTCGCCACTTCTGTCACCACTCCCACCGCTGTAACCATGACTGCCATCTGCTGGGCCGCCAGAATTCCTGCCACCTGATTCGCCAGAGCATATCCTACAGTGCTTTTTTTAATATCCGTAAGATAGTCGTCGCATACGAGGGCTGCCGAGAACATGACCCGATGGGTATCGACTATGGACCAGTTGCCAAAGCCCTTCTTACTCTTAAGATAATCCCTCACTGCGGCAATTTCATCTGCCAGTTTATTGGCATCCTCCTGCAACAGAGCCAGGACTCCCAAAAAGGACAATTCATTTCCCCAACCAATTCTGCATTTTCTGGCCTTCATCGCCTTGTTCAGCTCCAATACCCTTCGGCATTTGATCTCCGCCGGTTCCTCGCTGAAGGTGAGCACATGGGACAGAGCCTGAACTGTGTTGGCTCCATAGTACTCCCCTTTTAAGCTTCGGTAACAGTCCTCCATCTCTCTGACTGCCTGGCGTACCGGCTTATCCGACATGGCAAGCAGAGCTGCAAAGCCATAGTCATCCGAGGAGGTAAGGAAGCGATGCTCCTCCTTCATGGCATCATAATAATTCTTTGCCTAAGTAATCACCCGCCGGTAATCATAGGGATCTGCCTGCAATGCAATCGACATAGCAGCCAGCACCAGATAGGGAGAGGTATAGAAACCTTCTTTTTTCATAGAATCATAGACGCTCTGTATGCTCTTAAACATCGGCTTCGGATCTGACTGGAGGGCCAGCATAACCGCAGTTATAAAATTCACGTTATCTTTAAATTGGGAGAACACTCCCGTATTCTCCTTAATGATTCTCCGGCAGCGTTCAATGGCATCCGTATCCGCCCAGCGATTCTCCATAGTGTACAGCAAAGCTCCAAGCCTTGTATTGATATCATAATCCCATCGAAACTTCTTTTTCAGCACATTGTAATTGTCTGCAAACATATCACATTTATACTTTAAAGATTCCCTTATAATATGTTCCATCCTTACCCCCTGGTTAAAGCCTTGATTATTCCTTCGAGATTTCATCATTTCTAATTATAACATCCCATCTGCTCTTGTACAATATAGGATTCACACCTGCTCAAAATAGTAACGCCATAGAATAAGGGTATAAATAACGGCTGCGGACGGTATGCTTCATCCAATGCCATCATTTACACCCTCTGTTCAAAAGCTTATTCCAGAGCTGAGATAATCATATTGTTTATTCTGCCCCAATCGCCGAAGGAATCGCTGTATTCTCCCATGTACGCAATTACTGAAAGCCCGTGCTCGGGATCAACCAGAAATTTATGTCCGGCCCAGCCGCCATGCTCCACCGCGCGCTCCGAACGCAGAACTCCTGCATCGTCCACCTTTTTACCCCGGTAATTCCATCCGAGGCCCCAGGCATCCCAATGGCTGGTTAATGCTGTGTTATAGTTTTTCGTCATCTCACGTACGCTTGCCGGCGAAAGTATCCGCTGACCGTTATAACGGCCCTCCCCGAGTATCATCTCACAGAAGCGGGACATATCATTTGCCGTTGTTTTAAGTCCGCCCGCACCGGATTCCCTGATATAATTATCTTCCGAATTGATCCATCCGTAGCCCATGCAGCGTTCGTTTCTTCCCAACACCCGGCCCCATTTCTCTTTTGGCAGTATCCAGTGGGAATCCACCATACCGAGGGGGTTGAATAAGACGCGCTGCGCATAGGAATCTATGGTCTCACCTGTAACGGCGCATATCACTTCTTTTAACTTTTGATATCCATGATTGCAGTATGACATGACTGTGTGCGGTTTATTCTTCAATTCAATACGAAGGGCAAGGGTCTCCCACACCTTATTATAGCCACAATCCTCCGGAAGCTTCAGCGCTTCTTTTATTTTCAGATGATACCGCTCCCATTCTTCCTCCGGCGAATTGTCAGCCGGCCTTTCGATTTTTAATTCCTCTTTTACATAATGATCGATACCCTTCTGGAGCTCATCCTCTACAATGCCGCTGGTATGAGTCAGAAAATGCCATAGCTGTATGTTCTCCCTCCCGCCGCCGGTGTATTCAGGAAGAAATCTCTTGATGGGATTCTCTAATTCCAGACGTCCCTCTTCCAAAAGGATCATGATAAGAGTAGCGATAATGGGCTTGGTATTGGAGGCAACGGAAAAAATAGTATCCATATGGACACCGTATTCATTTGTGCTAGTACCGTAGCAGCCCTCAAAAATAGGTACACCGTGACGCATTGCCTTGACCACCAGTGCCTGGAACCGATCCTGTGCCGTCCATTCAAGCAGCCTCTCTTCCAGTCTGTCCAATTGGGGAATGTAAAGCTTTAATCTTGCCGCCTGCTCAACGGCTTGTTTTGTTTTCGGCATATCGTGCCTCCTTTTATGTATTAATAAATCATGTTACCTGTACCACTTTTCCTGGGCCGTAAAAAGCCGCGCGTATTCGCCGTCCCGGGCCAGCAGCTGATCATGGGTCCCGATTTCGGCAATTCTGCCGTCCTTCATTACGACAATTTTATCTACAAGGCGGCATAGCCCCACACGGTGGGAAATGATAACTGCCGTTTTGTCCTTGGCCAGCTCTATGAATTTTGTCAAAATCTCTGTTTCAATAAGGGGATCCAAAGCGCTTGTGGGTTCGTCCATGAGAATGAGCCCGCTCTCTCTGAACAGTCCGCGGGCAATGGCAATTTTCTGCCATTGACCTCCGGAGACTTCGTTGCCGCCGAAGGCTATGCCCAGCTCGCTGTCTAACCCTACCCGGTCCGGCAGCTCCTCCAATCCGGCCAGGCGAAGTGTTTCTTTGATCTTTTCATCATCACCGAAACGATCGGTATCAGACATTGCCACATTCTCACGCAGGGGCAATTTATACTGTGTAAAATTCTGTGCTACGGCGGACACTGTTTTATAAAAGGAGGGTTTATCCATGTCATCCACCGCCCTGCCGTCATAGAATATCCCGCCCTCCGAACAGGGAAACAAACCGATCAGAAGCTTTGACAGTGTTGTCTTGCCGCTGCCGTTTTCACCGAGAACCGCAATTTTTTCACCTTTGCGTATTTCAAAGCTCACATCCTTCACAGCATATTTTTCAGCGTTGGGATATTGGAAGGATACGCCGCGCAGTTCAATTTTATCCTGTAAGCCCGGATAAGGTGTATCTCTTTCCTCCCCTTCCGGGGCTTCCGGAAGGTCGATATATTCAAAATAATCACCGGCAAAGGCAAGCTCCCTGGGCAGCTCACCGCCCAGCACAAGTATGCCCCTTGTGGCTGACTGGAGAGTGAGAAATGCCGCGATGCATGCCCCGAAAACTCCCACATTTACGGTTCCCCTTAATGTAAGGAACAGAGCCAGGGCGATACACGCTCCGTAGCCTATAATCCTTAAGGCATCGCATAACAGCAGGGACAGGGCATCCTTACGGTTCTGTTCCCAGAGTTCGTTCTGTACCTCATCCCGGGCTTCCACCCATTTGTCAAAGGCATAATCGTCCGCCCCCAATGCCCTGAGTTCTTTTACCGTACGCCTGTCGGTGAATAATCCCCACAGATATCCGAGTCTGCGGGATTTCTTAGCCATACTGTGCTTTATGTAATAAAACTCTTTTCCCCGGACTAATCGTGCAATACAGTAGGGCAGCACGCTGACGATACAGAGGGGAAGAAACCACATGCTATATTGTCCCAATACCGCGGATACGGTGATCACATTTAATGAGCTCACGATGATCATTCCGAAGCTGTCCCGGATAATCCCGTTCATCCTGCCGGTATACAGACATTCCTCGGCGCGCTGCTGCATGTCCCTTATCTTGGAGTTTTCAAAATCAATCAGCGGCATGCGCGACAATTTTACGCACATGAGATATCTGTAATGCACATTCCGTTTGTCCGCTCCCAGTTCTGTCACAAGTCCGGCTATAAAAACCAGGAAATTGTTCAGCACATAGGCGGCAAGATAGATCAGTCCCCAAAAGAGCAGTTTTCCCGGTGTACCGCCGCCTTGCTGAGTTTGATTTCCATTATAAACAGTGTATGCCTCCTCAAACAAAGAGGCCAGCGCAAGAGTGGTAAATGCAGGAAACATCCCTCCGACCACATAGTTCAGCAGGGAGAAGACGGCGGAAACAGGCGCAAATTCAAAATAATTTTTGAGCACTCTTCCATATATATTCAGATACTTTATTTTTTTCTGCTTGCTGTCAGCTATTTTTCTCACCTCCGACCCCATACCATGCGCTCTGCGCTGTAAACATATCGCAGTATAATCCGTGCTGGGACATCAATTCCGCATGGGTGCCTGTCTGTGCGACTATTCCGCCGTCCAGGACAATGATTTTATCCGCGATCTTTGCGCTGGCAAGCCGGTGGGAAATCATGATACAGCCCCGTTTTTGCAGGACGGACTGAAAGGTTTCATACATACGGCTCTCCGCAACCGGATCTAAAGCGGCGGTGGGCTCGTCCAGTATAATAAAGGCGCTGTCACTCAAGATCGAGCGGGAAACTGCGATCTTCTGCCATTGACCGCCGGATAAGTCAGTCCCGTCTTCCTCCAGCTTGCCAAGGTTAGCGTCAAGGGGCAGCTCCTCTGTCCACAGCCCGTCCTTTAATGCCCCGTAAAGGGCAGCGTCGTCCTTGATCCTGCGGATATTTCCAAAGGCTACATTTTCCCGCAGAGTCAGCTCATAGCCGCAGAAATCCTGAAAGACCACGCTGAATACCTTCCGAAGCCGGGAGGCGGAAAACTGTGTGATGGAAACACCGTCAATATATATCTCTCCGCTGTCCGGGCGGTACAGCCCGCATAACAGCCTGACTATGGTGGATTTTCCCGCGCCGTTCTCACCCACGAGGGCGGCCCGCTCTCCGGGGAGTATTTCAAAGCTTACCCCCTTCAAAATGGCTCTATCGGTTTTCGGATACGAAAAATGTACCTGATCAAATACGATGTGGGGATTAGAAACCGGCTCCCCCTCCGCATCGGGGGGAACTTCCGGAAGGGACATGAATATTTCATAATGCTTCATCTCCAGGCAATCCTGGGAGACCTGTGAGAAGGCGCTGCTCATTGCCGCCGAGCCGCCCAGCACCGCACCCATTGAAGTAATACAGGCAACAAAGATGCCGATATCGATTCTTCCGGCTATCAATCCGAATATCATGGATAAAATCAAAAATGCCGCCCACACGGCAAGGGTTATCACATGGAAAACACCGTATTTGCTGGATTTCAGCCTCATACGCACATACTCCCTGCGAAAGTCCTCTGCCAGCCGCCTCCATTTTGCCAGAATAAATCCCAGTGCCCCAAAGGTTTTGAGTTCAAATTCCGCATGCTTATCCGCCAGCAGCGCTGATAAATAAGTCCTGCGCCGCCAGTTGGGCATTTCCGTATTCCACAGCCTCTGCCGCGCCTCAATGGATTTATAGTTAAACCATAGCAGCGGGACAAGCAGTATAAAATATACAATGGCAAACCATGTTGAAACCTGGGTAAATACCACTGCCGCACCCGCCAGTGAAATAAATGTGGAGACTGCGCTGATTGTATTATTATACAGGTAGTAGATACGCAGATGCGGTTCCGACCCCATACGTTCCAAGGTATTGAGGACCTCAGGATCTTCAAAGCAGGAATACTCCAGCCTTCTGAATTTTTCAAGAACAACGCCTGTGAAATTACGGTTTAATTCCCTATGGGTAAAGATTTCGGCAAGTCCCAGAAACAGACCCGAATTAGCCGAGAGAAGCATGATTCCAATAAGCAGCACCGCCCACTTTATCACCTCCGGTAGTACGGCTGTTCCTTCCATATAGGAACCGATACCGTTCACTAATTTACCCGTAAAGAGAATACTGAGCGGCGCTTCAAAGGATTGTGCCAGCTTTAGAAAGAGCGTGAGGATAGTCGGCACCCGCGCATATTGAAATATTACCATAACCGAACGGAGCGCCTGTTTTAGCAAGTGCCGCCACCTCCCTGTTTTATCCGTGCAAATAATAAGACAATCCTATCACATTTTCATCGCTTTGGCAACTTATACCAACACAAATTCTATACGGTATCAGCCGGTGTTTCCATAGCCTCCTCTGCTATCCTTCTGACGATATAAAACAAGGGTACAATGGCTGCTTCCTACGCTTTGAAGCAATCATTGCACCCTTTTATTATCTTCATACCGGCAAATAATGATTAATCATCCATATCATTTCCTGTCAGCTTTCTTCCGCCCTGATTATGCTCCTTTAAAATGCTCTGGATACGCTCCACAGGATTTAATAAGCCGCTGATGCTGTTGTCATGATTCAAGGTATCGATAATCAATGCCACATATTTACTCATATCAACATCGATATACCAGGGCTTTGCAAGAAGTTCGGGGGTCTGATAGATGAGATTGGTCGTGAGCACGCGGTAAATTAACCCCTGCTCATAAGCCTCATCCAGCTTGTCCGCCCCGTTCGTGAAGAGACCGAAGGTGGCGGCAACGAAGATCCGCCCGGCATTTCTCTCCTTCAACTCCCTTGCAACATCCAAAATACTGTCACCGGAGGAGATCATATCATCCACGATGAGAACATCCTTGCCTGCAATATCACTTCCAAGGAATTCATGGGCAACAATGGGGTTGCGGCCATTGACAATCCTGGTATAATCACGTCTCTTATAGAACATACCCATATCAAGCCCAAGGACATTGGCAAAATATACGGCTCTTGACATACCGCCTTCATCGGGACTGATTACCATCATATGATCGGAGTCCAGACGGATATCCGGTACATGCTGAAGCATTGCCTTAATGAACTGGTAATTGGGAGCCACGGTCTCAAGACTGCTTAGAGGGATCGCATTCTGGACCCTGGGGTCATGGGCATCAAAGGTAATGATGCTCTCCACGCCCATTTGTGTCAGCTCCTGCAGCGCCAGGGCGCAGTCAAGGGATTCTCTTGAGGTTCTTCTATGCTGTCTTCCTTCATATAGATAAGGCATAATTACTGTAATTCTTCTGGCTTTTCCACCAACCGCCGCAATAATTCTCTTCAAATCCTGGTAATGATCATCCGGTGACATATGATTCATATGTCCGCTCACAGAGTAGGTCAGACTGTAATTCGTGACATCCACAAGAAGGTATAAATCGGCGCCGCGTACAGATTCTTTGATCTGCCCCTTTGCCTCGCCGGTACCAAACCGCGGACAGCAGGCCTTCATCAAGTAAGAATCCCTTTGATAACCCGCAAAAGCAATGGTTCCCTTATGCTCGCTTTCTCTTTCCTGACGCCATGCAACCAGATAGTCGTTCACACGCTGCCCCAGGGTTTTGCTGCTCTCTAAAGCAATGATTCCCAGCTGCCCCACAGGAATTGTTTCTACGATCTTCTCATCCTTTGACATTAGATTATTCCCTCCATAGAAAATAAAAGATTGGTTTAAAAAGCCATTCACCGCACATATTTCATGCGTTTGTGATTATGGTATAACATATATCAGTTTCATAAGTCAAGGAGATTTCGGCTTTTCCTATGAATTGATTCGGTTGACTGCCTTGAGAAGACGAATGTCTTCTCCAACGATACGTTCCACATGATAACTGCTTACAATCCTGGAAAAAATTCGTTCTCCGTAGGTGGTATTGATATTGGGCAAAGACAAATTTGTGGAGATGACGGTGGATCTCTGCCGCAGCAGCCGCTCGTTAATAATGAGATAGAGCTGGGAGTTGGTAAAGGCATTATTCAGCTCTGTACCCAGATCATCAATGATCAGCAAATCGCAGTCCAGAATATATTCAAATTGATTTGCAGCCGTGTAAGAGCTGTCCTCATCCCTCCCGAACTTATGCTTCTCCAGAATATCGAAGAGACGGAAAGCAGTCAGGTAGATTACGGTATAACCCTTGTCCAGCAGCTCCTTGGCAATGCAATTGGCAAGGAAGGTCTTGCCCACCCCCGTATTCCCCAGAAACAGCAGATTATCCTTGTTTTCACCAAAGTTCCGGGTAAAATTCCTGCATCCGGCAACCACCTTCTGCATATTGGACCGCGGAGAGAGGCCGAGGGCCTCATCGATGTAATCATCGGAATAAAATTGGAAGGAAAAGCTGCTGAAATTCTCATTCTCCAAAACCGCTTTAATATTCGAACCGGAATACATCAGATCCGCAATTGCCTGTTTAAAGCAATTGCATTTATCCCTGCCGATATAACCCGTGTCCTGGCACTGGCCGCACCGGTAATGCATCTGCAGATAATCCGATGGCAGGCCCGCCTGGTTCAGCAGCCGGGTCTTACTGTCATCCAGCCCTGCAATTCTCTCCCTAAGCTCCTTTAAGCCGCTGTCATTGCCGCGGAGAGCCATCCTTCCGCTCTCTGCAGCCAGGGCCACCATCTCCTCCTCCAGTTCCTTTAATGCAGGCACCAAACGATAAGCATGGGCGATCCGCAGATCCAGCTCATGCTTATTCTCAAGTCTCCGGCTGTCATACTCCCGTAAAATCTGATTGTACTGGTCATTTTTAAGGGGCATCCCTATCCCTCCTTTATAAAAATCTTCACCGGAGCAGTTCCTCCCTGTCACAGACGGAACTTCTACAAGCCCTTACTTAAGAGCTTACGCTCCAGCTCCGCATAATCCTCCGCGGTATAGCTGCGCTGGGGAAACTGGTTAAAACGGTTAGGCGCAGCAGTCACTCTGGCAGCGGCCTTATTGATATCCAGATTTTTGCTTGCCTTGGAGAAATCCTCATCCAGTCTGGAAATATCCTCCATGGTCTTTGCACTTTTCTTATACCAGGTCTCCAGAATCTTGTCCGCATACTTAAAGTCCGGCTTCTGGGTTCTCAAAATAGTACGGTTGCAGGCTTCGGTAATGATGTCGTCGGAAAACCGGAAGACCTCCACCCATTTTGTAATATATTGGCGTTCAATCTGACCGGGGGCCCGATTCAGGCCGAAGGCTTTATTCACCACATTATAGTGCTCATTATAGGCTGCCGTCGCCTCCTTGGCTTTCTCCTCCGTATCAATGCCTTCCTCCGCCCAGGTCAGAGCCACCGCCTCAATATAAGAGGCGTTCTTCTTCCCCCTGGACACACAGTACTCATATAAATACATAATTAATTCTGCCGAGAAATGCAGCTCTTCATATAGATATAGAATCAACTGGAGATCCATGGGCTTCAGCGGACGGTCCAGATAGATTTCCACAATGTGCATTGCCCACTGAATTTCATCGTTACTGGTCAGCTGGGCAATCTTTTCCGCGGAATAGTTCTTCCTTGCCGCAGGCTTCTCTGCGGTATGTATGGCGGCAGCAGTTTCGTCCGTCTTCCAATCGGAAGACTTCTTCCAATCGGAAGACTTCTTCCATTCAGAGGTCTCCTTCCAACCGGAGGGCTGCTCCCAATCAGGTGCCTGCTCCGGGTCGGGAAGCTGAACCGGAAGCTTCGGCTGGCTTCCCAGGTCCACCAGCGTAATCCCTGTAATTTCTTTCTGATGGTTGCGTACCAGCTTCAATAAATCCAGCTTCTCCCAATAGATCAGAGCACGGATAATATCCTTTTCGGTATTCTCCAGGTGATCGGCAATGGAGGAGATGGTCACCTCGGGACAAAGGCCTGTAAAACAGCGCAGCAGATACAGATACACTTTAACATAAGCCCCGTTGGCAGACGGCATAAACCGGTCAATGAAAATATTTGGAATAATGGTCACATCGGCAATACCTTCCGCATGTAATAAAATCTTACTCACAGGATTGTCCCCCCTAATCTGCGCAGATTCAGCTCAAGGATCCCGTCCTTGAGCTCACGTTGCACTGGTCCATGGAAGGCAGGGAGTTGATTCAAGCAGGCTTGATCAGTCCCCTGCCTTCCATGGACCAATCTGCTTATCGTGCACATTATAGCATAGAATAATTCACTTGGAAATAGCCTATTTTCAAGGGTTTCAGAGTTTTCCGGTTTTGTGGATGCCGTGGATATCGTGGATAAAATCCGAAGCGAAAAATGCATTAAATTGTAAATTTCTATAAAAACATCGTAATTTTCCCATACATTTCATGAAAAAAACGGCTTTTGCCGGAAGAAAAATTATTAAAAAAATATCCACAGTATTTATCTCCAAAAATGTTGATAAAACTGTGGATAATGTGGATAACTATAGTCCCAACAGACTTTCTCCCACGGATACAATATCTCCGGCACCCATAGTTATCAACAGGTCACCGTTAATACAATTTTCCAATAAATAATTTTCAATCTCATCAAAGCAGGGAAAATAGGATACTTCCTTACCAATTTTCTCAAGCTCTCTTGCCAGATCCTTCGAAGAGATATCACCCGGATTCTTCTCCCTGGCCGCATAGATATCGGCAAGCACCACCTTGTCTGCAAGAGCTAATGCCTCGGCAAATTCGCCCAGATGCTGCCGGGTTCTGGTATAGGTATGAGGCTGAAAAATACACCAAAGGGTATTATGGGGACAATTTTGCGCAGCCTCCAGGGTTGCCCTTACCTCGGTGGGATGATGGGCATAATCATCAATAATTGTCACACCGCCTACCGTCCCTTTATATTCAAAACGGCGCTTGGAATTACTGAACGACATCAGGGCATGTTTAATCTTCTCGATAGGAATCCCGGCCTCAAGACCTACGGCAATCGCCGGCAGAGAATTGGAGACATTATGGACACCTACAACGTTCAGATAGATGCGGTCAATATAGGTACCTTTATAATATAAATCATAGCTTCCGGTGCACTGGCTGTTGAATTCAATCTTATCTGCGGCAATATCGTAGGTCTGCTCCCCCTTCCGGTAAGCCGGGTCAATAATTCCGTAGGTAAGCACCTCACACTCCAGCCCGGATATAATATCCTCCTTCCGGTCAATCTCTCCATTGATGAACAGCTGTCCCTCCTTGGGAAGGCGCAGGGCGAATTTGCGGAAGGAGCTGCGGATATCCTCCAGATCCTTGAAGAAATCCAGGTGATCCGCATCAATATTAAGAATAATCTCCCGTCTGGGGTTAAACTCCAAAAAGGTATTGGTATATTCACAGGCCTCCGTGATAAAATGCTCGGATTTCCCCATCCGGATATTGCCGCCGATGGCCTCCAGAATCCCCCCGACGGAAATGGTGGGATCCATGTCCCCTTCTATAAATATATTAGAGAGCATGGAGGTGGTGGTGGTCTTCCCGTGGGTGCCTGACACCGCAATGGCATCTTCGAAGTTCAGCATCAGCTGGCCGATCATCTGGGCCCGGCCCAGCATGGGGATGTTCCTTCTCTTCACCTCCTGGAACTCCTCATTATCCTCCCGGATTGCGGCGGTATATACCACAACATCAATATCGGGTGAGATATTGGAGGCCCTTTGTCCAATGAACACCTCCATGCCCAGCTTCTCCAGATGGTCCGTTATTTTGCTCTGGTGGCTGTCAGAACCGCTCACTTTAAAACCAAGGGTATGTAGATACTCTGCAAATCCGCTCATGCTTATTCCGCCGATACCGATAAAATGAATCCGGCAGGGGGCATTCAAATTAATTTTATACATAATGGTCTCCAATCGTCCTATTCAAATACGAAAGTTTTGTTATCTGCTATTATAACCCATTTCCCTTAAAATACAATATTAAAATCTTTCCCTGTTATTATATTCTAAATCAACAAACCGGTTGCAAGTATAAAATAAAAAACGGATGAAAAAGCTTTCTATTTATTTAAAATTATCATCCCTCCGTTAAAATGTCAAAAAATCAAGCTTTTTAATGGGCTTTTTCGTAAATATTATTCACAACTGACAATATTTATGTTATAATATTAATGCATATAGCATAGTAAGAGCTCTATTATAACAAGAAAAAGTGAAATTAACCAAAGTTAAGCCAACTTTTTCTCAAAAACTAACGATAAATTTGACAGAAAAGGGGGACCATTCCATGCAAATTACCGACGTACGTGTGCGCAAGGTGAGTAAGGAAGGCAAAATGAAGGCCGTTGTTTCAATTACACTTGATAATGAGTTCGTAGTACATGATATCAAGGTGATCGAAGGTGACAAGGGGTTATTTATCGCTATGCCCAGCAGAAAGGCCGGTGACGGCGAATACCGGGACATTGCTCATCCGATTAATTCGGACACCAGGGATAAGATTCAGAAAATCATCCTTGAGAAGTATGAAATCGCAGCATTAGAATCCGACGAAGCCGAAGAAGAATAACCGGGATCGGCAATCAATGCCAGAAAAGGGCCATTACAAAATTGCGCCCGCAGCCTGTGGACAGGCTATGTGTCCCCGGTTCCTGCCGCAGCATACTTTTGTAATGGCTCCTTTTATAGAGACTTTCATATCTTTGCATATATCCTCTTTGGTATTTTCGCCTGAATCTTACGGATTATCCCCCATAGCCTCGTTCATTCCATCCTCCCAGGTTCCGGCTGGGTTATCCTCTGTATCCCCGTCCGGGGCACTTTCTGTACTATTATTGGAATTGTCCCCGTCTGTGGTTATCTCCGTACCTTCCCTCTGATTGTCTTCCTGATCCCCGTCCGGGCTTTCCTCCGGATCTTCGTCCTCAGCTCCGTCGGTGTCTTCATCAGAAGAGCTCTCCTCCGATTCTTCCTCCGCATCCTGATCCGGATCAGCCTCCGCTTCTTCCTCTGTGCTGTCCCAGCTATCCTCTGTATTATCTTCCGTATCCCCGTCCGGGTCATCCTGCGGTTCTTCGCCTGCATCAGCCTCTGCATCCGTGTTGTCCTCTTCCGGCTCTTCCCATTCTTCCTCCAGAGCCCTTTCCTCCTCTTCCCGCTTCTGCTCTAGAGCGGTCCTCCAGTCATACTGCTGAAAGTCTCCCGTCATGGTAGAATCATGAAGCTGCTCCATAAAGTTATGCCATATGGTACCCGGATAGGACGCTCCCTTTAAGTCATCCACAGTTTTAGGCATGTCATAGCCCACCCACACACTGGTGGTGTAATAAGGTGTGTAACCGACAAACCAGCCATCCCTTCTGTCATTCGTCGTTCCTGTTTTTCCTGCGCTGACCGTATGGCTCAGTCCCAGTCCTTTGGCTGTGCCTTTTTTTATTACACCCGTCAGGGCTTCTGTCATAATTCTGGACGCGTTCTTCTGATAGACCGGAATGCTTTCCATCGCATCTCCCACAATCTCTTCCTTCTGGGCATCCGTAATTCTTATAATACAGGTAGGCTCACGATAATAGCCATCGTTCTCCAGGGCCGCGTAGGCCGCAGCCATTTCCACCGGGCTGACACCCACCGTAAGCCCTCCGAGCGATGCCGCCGGTACATAATCGGTCCTGCTGATCTTTGCAAAATGCATCTGATGCAGATAGGACAGCCCCACTACCGGAGTCAGCTCTTCAAAAAGCTTCCAGGCAATGGTATTCTTCGAAAGCTCAATTGCCTTTTGCAGCTTGATTTCTCCCAGATATTTTTTATCGGAGTTCTTAGGGCCGTCTTCTTCTTTTTTATCAACTACAATGCTTTCCGGCGTATAGCCCCGTTCAAAAGCCGGAGTATACACAATTAAGGGCTTGATTGCGCTGCCGGGCTGCCGGAAGCTCTGATACCCCCTGTTCAGGGTATATCCGCCGGTCTCCTGATCCCGTCCTCCTACAATGGCTGCCACCCTTCCGCTGTCGTTATCAATGCAGACTGCCGCTCCCTGCATCTGATAGATGCCCTCATCGTTCACCTCGGTGAAGTCCTTCAAGGCTTCATCCAGCGATTGCTGCAGCAGCTCCTGTTTTTCCAGATCAATGGAGGTATAGATCCGGTAGCCCTGAACATACAATTCCTTCTGATACCGGTAGTATAACTCATAGTACTCGTCTTCGTAAGCCTCCTGCTCTTCCTCACTCTCAAACTCATAGCGGAATACGAAGCCGTTCTCCTTCATCAAAGCCCGGATGGCGCAATAATACACATAGGTTTCCACATAATTATTTCTGGAGATGGATGCCCTGTTCAGTACAATCTTCTCCTTCTTCGCCTCCCGGTACTGCTCCTCGGTAATCCGCTGGGCCTCATACAGCTGAAGCAGAATCCGGTCTCTGCGCTCCAGGGTATTGTCCATGTTGGTCAGCGGATTATAGAGATTCGGATTATTTGGAATCGCGCACAGAAACGCTATCTGGGATAAACTCAGGCTGTCCGCTCCCTCCCCGAAGTATCCCAGGGCCGCCGCCTGAATCCCATAATGTCCGTTGGCAAAATAGATTCCATTCATATAGAATTCCATAATATCAGTTTTGGAATATCGTTTCTCCAGCTCCTGGGCGACAAAGATCTCCTCTATCTTCCTCTCGTAAGTAACCTTATGGGTCAGAAATACATTTCTCGCCAGCTGCTGGGTGATGGTGCTGGCTCCCTGAGTGATCTCCCCCTTATGTTCAATTAATTTAATGGCAGCCCGGATATTGGCCAGATAGTCCACTCCGTTATGCTCGAAGAACTTCCGGTCCTCCGATACGATCATGGCCTCCACAGCCATCTTCGGAATGCCGCTGTACTCCACATAGTATACATCTTTTTCTGCCTTCAAAGCGGAGATGAGATTACCGTTGATATCATATACCAGGCTGGTCTGGGCTGCCCGGAAAGTCTCCTCCGTGGAGGCCCGGACCTTCCGTTTTGCGTCCGCCTGAAGGCCAAAAATAGTCTTTCCGTATCTCGCATAAAAGTAAAGCATCGCTCCAAAGATAACCAGCAGTACAGACAGGGTCAGTATCTGCAAGGTAATCTTAACCGACCTTTTTCTATTCCTTCGCTTTCCGGTACCGGTCCCCTCACTGCGCTTCCTTCTCCGCTTCCTGCCGGTGCCGCTGTTTTTATCTATGCTGCTATCCTTTTTTCCGGCATTGTTTCCGCTTCTTCCTGTACTGCTGCCGTTTCTTCCCGCGGAACTTCCATCTCTTCCCGTGCCGCTGCTTCTTCCCACAGTGTTGCTTCCGACTCTTCCCGCGGTACTGCCGCTCCTTCCGACAGTGTTGCTTCCGACTCTTCCCGCAGTACTGCCGCTCCTTCCGACAGTGTTGCTTCCGACTCTTCCCAAATTACTTCCCGTATTCCCTCTATCTGCAATCTTGCGCCGCTGCTCTGACATTTGACTTGCATTCCTCCCTATTTCAGCCTAACTCTACGAAATGGTACGGTAACTTCAGTTCCTCCAACAGCTCCTGCTCTCTCTTGTGGCAGGTAAACAGCAGCACCTGCCCCTTATCCGCCACCTCTGCCAGGGCCGCTCTCACTCTTCTGTCATCATAGAAGGCAAAGCTGTCATCCAGCAATAGGGGCATCTCCCTGCCCAGCAGCAGATCCGCCACCGCAAGGCGCAAGGCAAAATATACCTGGTCAATGGTTCCCGCACTCAAGCGTTCCAAAAGCACGTAGTCTCCATTCCATCCTACCTTAACTCCCAGCTTTTCGTCAATCTTAAGATCTCCGTACCTCTCTCCGGTAACCTTACAGATCACCTCCGATACGGCCTGGTTCAGCTGATTTCCAAAGCTGTCATGGATTTCTGCCGAAAGCTCCTGAATGGAGCTGAGGGCCAGCTTAATCGCTTCCAACTCAACTGTGTCCGCTTCCTGCTGCTGTACCAGTCTCCGGTATTTCTCCTGATTGCGCAGCAGCTCCTCTTCGTTTCCTTCCAACCGGGATATCTCCCACTTCAGCTTCTCGATCTGAAGCCGGTTATTCCTATCCTCCTCATTGATCCTGGCCCGCCTGCTGTCCCGTTCTTCCTTCCTCCGGCGAAGCTCTCCGGTCAGGTGTTCCATAATATCCTCCGTCAGCTCCTCTGCCGGTATATAATACCGGATATAATTCATGATCGTATCATAGGCCGCATCCATGCTGTCCACGGTTTCATTCCTTCTCTGCTGCAGATCCTCCAACTGAGTCCTGGAATTCTCGGCCGTATAGATTCCCCGCAGGGCTTCCTCCTGCCTGTCATTCAGTTCCTCCATCCGATTCGCCCTGTTTCTTTCCAGAATAAGCCGGAGCTCCTTCTGAAGCTCTGCCTCCTGATCTTGAAGCTCTTTTTCCTTATGAAACAGCTCTTTTGATTCCTTCTGCTTCTTATTCTCCAGAAAATAATATCCAAGCAATCCGGCAAATAGAAATCCTCCCGCCAGAAGCAAACCCGGAATCCGGATGCCTCCTCCTGCCGCGACCGGAAGAACAGCTGATACCACTGCCAGAATTACGGCAACTGCCACAGGTAGAATACAGTAATAGGGAGCCTTTTTCCCCTTCTTCTCCAGCTCCTCCTTTCGGCCTGCCAGCTCCAAGGACCGCCGTTCCAGCTCCTTCATTTTATCATTTATTGCCTCTGCCGCGCTTCTGTCCTTCTTTAGCTGCCTTACTGCCTGCTGCCAGTGCTCCCCTTCTTCTATCCTTTTCTTCAGCTCCCCTTCCGTACGCTCCAGCCGGAAGAGCTGCTGTTCCAGCTCCCGATAGGAGCGGTACTTCTCTGCAATTGCAGGAAGCTGTTCCATGCGATGTTCTTCCTTCTGATCCAGAGCGGCAGCAAGCTCTTCCCTCTGCTTCTGCAGCTCCTTCTCCTGCTCCAGGAGCTTTTGCAGCTGCAGGGTCAGCTGATCCATCTTCTCCTCCCCGGCAATTCCTTCTTCAATCTCGGAACGCAGCTCATCCAACTGCTTCATATTATGTAAGGCCTCCAGACGTTTTTTCTGCTCACCCAGAAAGCTTACCGCTTTCCCTACATTAACCTCCTTGCTCTTGGCTGCGGACAGATTGGCGATATAATTGCGAACCTGCAAAGCCAGATCAGAATCTGTCTGAACCTTAAGCTGCTCTATACTGACCGTATTTCGGAAGGCCGCCTCCGACAAACCCGGAATCAGTTCGCTGACAGCCCCCTCTTTCAGCTTTACTTCCCTGCCTGTGGCAAGATCAAGGATGGTAAAGCTTTTATCATTGGCATGAAAACTCCTGGACAGCCGGTATGCCTTTCCCCCGATTTCCAGATCCAGGCTCCCGCCATAAGCTCCGGGATAATCCCAGGGAAGATATCTGGTGTATACATCCTCCTTCGATGCCGCGCCCCGTCCTCTCAGGCGCTCAATTCCAAAGAGCATTCCTTTGATAAACGCGTGAAGCGTGGACTTTCCCGATTCATTTTCCCCATAGATCAGATTAAGCCCCGGCTTCAGCCCGATTTCCTTCTGACAGAACCTGCCGAAATAGTTCAGTTTCAGCTTTGTAAAAAGCATATTCTAACCAACCCTTCTATTGTTCTCTGGCACCCAGCAGTGCCTCGATTCCATAATAAAGCGCCTTATTGGCAACCGCGTCCTGTCCGGCACTCTCACGAATCTTACGGATAAACAAACCAATTACATTATCCTGATTATCACGGTAAAGTGCATCAAAATCATAGTCAGGCACCGACTGGTCCTCAATCTCCAATATATTGCCCAGTGACCGGAGAGCCTCTTTATCAAAATGAATGCTTTCATCCCTTATTCCCTGAATCACAAAGGAATATATATGATTCTTCCCCAGCTCCGCTATCCGGCTCCTTGCCAGATCCGTCAGTGAGCCGTTGGTAGCCTCCTGATTCACCGTAAGGATGCACCTTACATATTGCCTCACGCTGTGAGGTACAAATTGGATCCGGGTATAGCGCCTGCCGTCCTCTCCCAGGCCGATCTCACCGAGAATATAGCCCCGCTCGCCAACCTCGTTCTTGTCCAATGGCTCCAGCGAACCGCAATATGCTATCCTGTCCGTAATCAGCTCCGGCTTATGAATATGCCCCAGGGCAATATAATCATATCCCAGCTCTGCCAGCCTTCTGCGGTTAACCGGTATATTCCTCTCATCGCCTCCATGGGCCAGGAGCAGATGAATCCGATCGTTCTCGCGGGGCCTTGCTTTGTCATAAAGCCCTTCGTAAATATCCCTGCTCCGATAGCTGAGACCGTATACCTCTGTGCCCAGCTCGTCAAACTCCTTTATTTCCAGTGTATCCTCCATATAAAAATGGACTCTCTCATTCCATTCAAAGCTCTGATAATTGGATCTGGCCCCGATGTAGTCATGGTTGCCTGCCATGATCAGTGCCTGGGCTGTCTCAAGCCTGCCAAGAATATAGTTAACCTCCTTCAGCTCCCTCACCAGGGGCTGGCGATGGAACAGATCTCCGGCAATTAGCAGCAGATCCGCCTTCTCCTCGTTGCAAATCCTTATCATATCCTGGAAGCTGTCCCAGATCTCCTTCTCCCGCCGGGGTCCCCAGGGCATACCGGAATCCGGGGCGGCACCCAGATGAACATCCGCTATATGTATAAATTTCATAGGCTTTTCAACCTCCTGTTTTTGTTCACATTTATGGACTAATCTGCTTCTTTTGAATATTATACACAAGATTTATAGAAACCGCAAGCTTGCAGCCGAACATTCATTCTGATTTCCCATATACTCTCCGGACACAAAAAACACCCTGAATGTCTTTGTATGCCATTCAAGGTGTTTTTATAGTAAAATGCTTATAAATCAAAACCTTTGTTTAACATGGATATCTCCTACTATTTTTTATGCCGGACAAATAACGCCGGTCTCTGTATTAATTTCAATGGCGGGATAATAATTCAACTCTGGGCTGCCATCCTCCTTAAAGATGATTGGCAGAAAAATATAGGTAGAATTAAAATAATCCTCGCCATCCCAGCGATCTCCGATATAGAGATAGGATGTTTGCTCTGTTCCCGTAAGCTTTATAATAAAAGCAGGCTGGGAGCCGTAGGTAATCTCATCTCCGATTTCATGTAATCTGCTAAAGCATCCCTCCAGGCTTTCTGCTGTTGCATATTTACACTGGTTGGGTGCCCACCCGGTGCAGTAAGAGGAGAACATATAGCAGGTGTTGTCCTTCTTTACCACTGCCGGAGCTTCCCTGTACTCCCCCGGCCATAAGCGGTTCACCAGGCTGTCCACATTGAGAAAATCACTTTGCAGCCGGTAAACATGCATATCCGCATTATCCCTTGCCGCCGACAGGAAATAAGCAGCTCCGCTATCGTCCTGATACAGGGTGCAGTCCCTTGACATCTCTCCAAAGGGATTAAAGCTTCCATGATAAATAAAATCACCGTCCGGCGTGTCGCAGGTCGCAATAGCCGCTGCCGCCGCATGATAATTTTTGCCGTTTTCATAATGTACCCATAACACATATTTTTTGATTTCTGCATTATAGAGAACCTTAGGTCTTTCCAAATTGACCTTTCCGCCCTTATCATTCTTCAGGGCAAGATTGGTCCGGACCCTTATTTCTTCCGTCCTGGATTCCGTTGTAAGTATATGATTTCTGAACTCCCATTTCGATAAATCCCTGGAGGCATAGCAGCTGACATAGATATTGTCCAGCCGGTTCTCTCCATACCAATAATAAATGCCGTTTTCATATAACATAAAACCTCCGTGGGCATGCAGTACATTTCCATCTGTATCATACCACGTCTTACCGTTTTCAATTCTCATTGTAATTCTCCCCTCGGCAATATATTATAAAGCTCTTTACCCATTATACCGGATATTCTCTCAAATTAGCAAGAAAATATCCCTTTGCCGTTCATGGCGTGGTTCCGGAAAAAGTACCTCTGTCAATATTGCAGAAGGTTCTGTCTTCCGTTATCTTAAAGGGAAAGTCCATACGCAGCCTGGTTAAAATCCTTGAGGTTCCGGAAGAGGAAATAAGTAAGAGGCTTTTTATGCCAGAATACCAATTAGAACTAAAACAAATCGTGGATTATCCACGATGCCGGATATACCGGCAATTTATAAGAATCCTAATGGAAGACTGCGGTTGTCTCCCGTTCCAAATCAAACAGCCCCTTTGCGGCAGCCGCCCCGATTTATACGGAAGGTCATGCCTTGGCAGGATAGGCCGCTTCTACCTCCTCCCGTATGGGAAGCGAGGTCTGAGCCCCTTTTCTGGTAACTGTTATGGAGCCTGCACATGACGCGAACCGAACCGCTTCCGTCATTGATTTACCCTCGGTAACAGCAACCGCAAATGCTGCTACAAAAGAATCCCCTGCGGCTGTTGTGTCTATCGCCTTCACTTTTGGTACAGGAACATGTATGATTTGATCTCCATCTCCAAAAACCGCTCCATTTCCGCCTAAGGTTATGATTGGCGCTGCTATTTTCTTCTCTTGCAGCAGCTTCACACAATCCATTGCATCATGGATTGATTCGATTTTCTTTCCTGTATAGAACTCACATTCCGTTTCATTTGGAATAAAGTAATCGATCAGGCCAAAAATTCTCTATCATAAGGAGCTGGCCAGCAAAGCGTTGTTTACTCCTGCGGAAAACTGTGATAACATAACGTATGAAAATTTTCCAGATATTTTATTTTAAGAATAAATAGAAAGGGAGGAAACGGATGCTTTATAAAGAAAATTCATTGCAATATGCAGATTATTTCAGCCTGAGACAATGTATTGGCTGGGACAACCTGTCTCAGGAACAGACCATACAAGCTCTGAAAAAAAGCTTGTATGACATTGTTGCAATCGATAAGGAACGTGTCATTGGTATGGGGCGATTGATCGGTGACGGGCTGTATTATATTATCGCAGACGTTATTGTTATCCCGGAATACCAGGGCAAGGGTATCGGAAGTGAGCTGATAAAAAGGATCGTAGATTATGCAGATCGTCAAACGCCGGCCGGCAGCCGGGCCAGTATTCAGCTGATTGCAGCAAAGGGAAAAGAGCCCTTTTATGAAAAAATGGGATTCAAACAGCTTCCCAATGAACATTGCGGTGCTGGAATGAGGAAGATAATACATAAAGAAAAAGGCTAATGAATGCCCTAACTTAAAATGCCGCAGACAGCACGTAACTTTCTCCGGCGGAAATGGAGGCGATTTAATGAAGACCTTGGAGACACAGCGTTTATTATTAAGAACCTTTTGTGAGGAGGATTTGGACGATTTCTATGAATATGCCAAAAGCCCGAAGGTCGGCCCGAATGCAGGATGGCCGCCTCATAACAACAAGGAGGAATCCCGGAAGATACTGGACCGCTTTATGGAAGAGGACGAGGTATGGGCAATTGTCCTTAAGGAGAAGAACAAGTTGATCGGCTCCATTGGACTGCATCATGACCGTCTGCGTTCTGCAAATGAAGTATTGATGCTGGGCTATGTGCTTTCCGATGAGTACTGGGGGCAGGGGCTCATGACGGAGGCATGCCATGCGGTCATTTCCTTTGCCTTCGAATCCCTTGGAATTCAATTGCTGACTGTTCATTATTATGCACATAATCTCCGCTCCAGGAGGGTTATTGAAAAATGCGGCTTCCAATATGAGGGCACCCTTCGCCGCTGTGCCAAGCTGTATGACGGCTCCATTCATGATCTGGTCTGCTATTCCATGACCCGCCAGGAATGGCAGGACTCCCTCTAAGAGTTCCCTTCCCTCCGGGTTTTTGTATACAAATCATCAAGCAAGGGCCTTCGGTCTGTGTTATGATATTATCATACGGTACCGTTATCCCTCTCCCATTCCGGTTATGGGAGAAGCAAGGCAGGTGATCCTTTGAAAAACTTTTATATCCTTACGGATGCCATTCATTATATTGAAGAAAATCTGTGCAATGACTTCACCCTGGAGGAGGTGGCTGCTTCCTGCTATTCTTCCCTGTCGGGGCTGAAGAAGCTCTTTGCCTATGCCTTTCATATGGGCTTAAGGGAGTATATCTCCAAGCGCCGCATGACCCATGCCGCTCACGATATCCTGAATACCGGCCTGAGCATCACAGAGATTGCTTATAAATATCAATATAATTCCCCCGAAGTATTTACAAGAGCATTTTCCAAGGTCTGGGACACTTCCCCGTCTGCCTTCAAGAAACAGTGGAGATTCTCGGGACTCTTTCCCCGAATCCTATTCGAATATGACGGAGGTATGATTATGAGCAGAAGAAAGGTTGATTTATCAGAATTATATGATTTGTTAAAGAGCCGCAAGGACAGCTATGTCCTTGGCTTTGATATCAAGGGCCTGATGCCCATCAATGAAAATTATGGGCGTGAGGCGGGAGACAAGGCCATTCTGGAATGTCTCAGGAGGCTGGATTCCCTCACCGATGACAGCTGCTTCCTGTTCCGCATCGGCGGGGATCAGTTCGCCCTGGTCACCGACCTGACCGATCCCCGGGAGGCGGAGCAGCTGGCCAGGAAGGTCCTGGCCCTTAACAACACGCCCATCCTGCATAACGGAACCGAGATTCCCGTCAGCATGAGAGTGGGCGGAACCAAAATTGAAGGCTCTAAGGTTCGCCACCATGAATTATTTACCAACTTGAACCAGGTCATTAACGAAGCAGCCAGAGGGAATACGGAGTGCTATATTCAGTAAGACATTCCCGGAAGCTGCTGATACAGACGCAGAACAGGCGGCAGTCCAAAATCATTCAGGACTGCTGCCTGTTCTCATGACCATTTGGGTTAAGATGGTCAACATCTGAGTCAAGAATAATTCCGAACTGCCGCCTGCCTGCAGCAAGGTCCGTTATGCGCAGAACATTTCAAAATATAATTTTGCCAGGTATCCTTTTTATTCTTGTACAGGTGCGGTGGCCTGTGCTTCATCCTTGCTGTTCATGATATTGCGCACCATCTCAAAGGTTCCCGTACTTGCGAGACCGCTTGCCAGCCCGCCCAGCAATATCTCCGGCGTAAAGGTCCAGCCGTTAATCCACACATTCAATACAATTCCAACCACCGCAAGAATCAGCGGTATAAATTTATTGGGGATGAATGATATGCTATGCTTGATGATATACCCCAGGCACAGGCAGATTGCCAGCACCACCAGTACAATATAACGAGATAACACTTCCATGTCAGTAACTCCTTTCCTGCAAAGATATGCTCCATCCCAAGTGACTTGTCTATTCCTGCTTTATGAAAGCATGTTTACTATATCCTATGAAGCATCCCTGCCGGACATTCCTGTTCTTATCCTTATTTTATCTCAGCATCTCCTGATAGGAATTAATTTTCTTAAGAATCTAAATGCTCATTTTCTCGATTTATCCAATCCATGCTTTTCCCATCTAAGAATTCACACTTAAATGCGGATTCTGCCTCTTCAAGGGTATCCGTTTCCTCAACCTCTTATTGTAATTTTGCCCATTGTTTTTCATAGCCCCGTTTATACTTTGCATAGCGGCAGCCTTGCGGAAGATCAAATTTGGGGTAGGATTCTGTATCATATTTCTCCATTAATACACCAATATGAGGTATGGACCGGTCAAGTCCAATTTGTGAAAATGTTTTATCCGACATACTTACTTCCTCTATTAAGAATTTGAATACCCTTCCATGTCTTCCATGCCTTAATGCTTTCTATTCTTTACTGGTCTACCGCCTTTTGTATCTTCCGAAACTGACCGGGACTGATCTGCTCCAGATTTTTAAAGACCGAACAATAATAGTTCACATCCTCGAAGCCAGCCAGGCAAGCGATCTCCTTTATAGGAGCCTGAGGGCTCTGCAGCAGGAATTCCTTGCTTTTTTTTATCCGAACAGAGTTAATATATTGAAAAATTCTTATATTTGTAGTCTTCTTGAACAGCGTACACAAGTATTGCGGCGTAATCTCAACCACCTCAGCCATAGCCTCCAGGGTCAGTACTTTGTCAAAGTTCTGTTCTATATAATCAAATAAGGGCTTAAGCCTGATATTCTGGCTGGCGGCGCTATGATTGGGATTGACGGAGGCATACTGCATGATATCCGTAAGAAGAGAATAAATCACACTGGAGTATTGAATGCTTTTTAATGTGCAGTCCGATTTCCCGATGTCCATCACATTCAAAATCTTCGATAAGAAAATATCCGGTCTGGACACATAAAAAGCACCGGATGCCTTAATTCCGGCCACATTCCTTAAGAAAGCTTCCACCTGATGGCCGTCAAAGACCAGCCAGTTTACAATCCAGGAGGAGCTTATAGCGTAATACTCATGGGGCGCACCCTTGAACAGGAGCATTGCATTGCCTTCCTTTACCCGAAAGGTTTTTCCTTCCGTCAGCAATTCTCCCTCTCCCTTCACCCCTTGAATCCATTGATACAGGTATCCATTGGGACGGAGGACGTGCTCCTGGTTCCAGTTCAATCCGGCATCTACCAGATAGTATGGCAGTTCCTTATCCGATTCTGTAACAATAGGAAAGAGTCTTTTACTCATTTCATTATCAAGCCTTTCTGACTAACCTGAGAATCCCAAGCTAAGGTAATATTTTTTGAAATACAGGTCTTAACATTTCACCCCACCAATGTCTCAATGTATCAATACATCGGCATCTTCTTATCTTAATATTTTAATATTATCTTTAATATTGTCAGATTGATCTGTATTTTATACCGCTATATAATATAAATATAACATAACCTCGCTTCATTTACAATGTATACGAAACCAATCATTGGGTATGTACCTGGCAGGATGAAGCTGTGCGAAAAGGAGAATGATAGATTATGGGCAGGACAGAGACAAAACTGATGAATGGCTGGGAGTTCACCTTAAAGGAGCCTGCAGAGCAGAATTTCAAGCCGGTTAACCTTCCCCACGATTGGGCCATCACGGCCCCCGTCAACCGGGACATGGTGCAGGGCGCTCCCCAGGGCTTCCGGGATCGGTGGGGAATCGGATGGTACCGGCGCAGCCTTGTATTAGAGGAGATAAAGGCAGGTTATCTTTACTGCCTGGAATTTGACGGAATTTATGAAAACAGTACGGTATGGGTCAATGGCCGGGAAGCGGGCGGCCATAAATATGGATATTCCCGCTTCACCCTGGATATCACAAACCTGGTTCATCCGGGTGATAATCAGCTTCTGGTTAAGGTGGATAATACTGCGGTCCCCGCAGACCGTTGGTATTCGGGAGCAGGCATATATCGAACCGTTAAGCTGCTGGAACTACCCAAAAATCATCTTAACCCGGAAGAGCTTCAAGTAAAAACAGCAATTCATGGCAATACCGGAAACATCACCATCCTTACCGGCACCTCCTCCCCGGTCAAGATCTGTATCTATGATGAAACCATGCGCATCACAGGGGAAACCGAGAATGGAACGCTTCATATGAATATCCCGAAAGTAAAGCTATGGAGCCCCGACCATCCTCATTTATACCATCTGGAGCTCTCTCTCTGGGAGAGCGGCCAGGAAGCGGACACCTATAGCCTGAGAATTGGTGTCAGGGAAGTCAGAATGATTGCAGGCAGCGGAATGTACCTCAACGGAGAGAAGATAAAAGTAAAGGGCCTTTGTATCCATCAGGACGCGGGCTGTCTGGGAACGGCTGTGCCCCCGGAGATCTGGAAGGAACGTCTGCTACAATTCAAAAAAATAGGGTGCAACGCCATCCGTACCGCCCACCACATACCCGCGTCAGAGCTTCTGGACCTCTGTGACGAGCTGGGCCTCCTTGTGTACGAAGAGCCCTTTGACAAATGGACCGGCGGCGCCTATGGAAGGTATTTTCACACGGAATGGAACTATGATCTGGAATGCATGTTAAGGAGAGACCGGAACCACCCCTGTATCTTTATGTGGGGTGTGGGCAATGAGGTGGAGAACCAGGCCCAGGAGTCCATGCTGAGGATACTGGATATGCTCAAGACACATCTGCTGACTCTGGATGATACCAGGCCGGTTTCCTATGCCATGAACCCGCATTTCAAATATGAGAGTAATACAGACGCTTCCAAGGTAAAGGATATCCAGCAATTTGTAGATGAAATCAGTGATACGGAGATTTATGATTTAGAGGAGCGAGTGGAGCGGATTCGAAGAATTGCAGAGCTTGTGGATGTGATCTGCTGCAATTACCAGGAGCAATGGTATCCTGAGATACACCGGGCCATCCCGGATAAACTGATCCTGGGAACGGAGACCTTCCAGTTTTTCCGAGGGCATTCGGATCAGATACAGAACTTCAGCGAGGAGGTTCCCTGGATGGATGTGGAAAAGCATGACTACGTCATCGGAGGAATGCTGTGGACCGGCATTGATTACCTGGGCGAGTCCATGGGATATCCCGCCAAAGGCTGGGCCGGTTCCCTGTTCTGGACCAACAATGAGCCCAAGCCCCTTGCCCATCTCTATCAGAGCTACTGGACAGAGAAGCCCATGGTATATCTGGCCGTCCTGGACTACTCCCTGCAGGATGAAGGGGTGAAGGAGCATTGGGATGCTCCGAGATATGCAAGCCATTGGAATTTCCCTCAGTTTAACAAAACAGTTCTTCCCTACATGGTTGCAACCAACTGTGAAGAGGTGAGAGTCGAGCTGAACGGCAAGCCCCTTTATGTAAAGAGCCCCTCTGCCTATCCCAACCGGATGATCACCGGCTATCTGCCCTATTTGCCGGGAACCGTAACGGTAAAAGGATTAAAGGGCGGAGTCGAGGTCTGCCAATATTCGCTGAAAACAGCAGGGCCTGCCTGCCGTCTTAGCTTTGACCTGGAAGAAATCCGCCTGGAGGCGAAGGAGGGCTATGAAAAGCTGTTCACGGTCCGAGCCGTGGACAGCGAGGGCAATCCGGTGTTCCGCGAAAGCTCCAAGGTCCTCTTCCAGGTGACGGGACCGGCAGAGCTTCTGGCTGTGGATAACGGAGATCTTTGTTCCAGCGAGCCTTATGATAGGAACTGGATGCATATGTACCACGGCTGCGTCAGCACTGTAATCCGGCTGACGGGGGAAAAAGGCCGTGTGCAGTTATCTGCATTTTCGGAAGGAATGTGCCCTGCCCAGCTTGTAATTCATGCTGCGATGCCTATGTCAAAACAGCGGGCAGAATAAAAACCACAGAACCGGCCCTGGATCTGGCGGTGGTAACGGTGCTCCTTTCCCGTTCTCTCATGAATCATTTTGTGAATCAGAATTATTTTCTAATGCATCACGCTTCTGCTTATACGGTTTAAACTATTTTAAAAGCACTGGGGCGGCCTCATTCGAGAGAAGGAAGCCGCCCCAGTGTATCGAAAGCTTCTCCTAAGGAAGCTCCGCTTACTCATTCTTTTGTAACTGCGTTCCACTCCAGATAGCCCACGATAAACGGCAGATGCTCAAATTTCCTTGTCCCCGTGGGAATAAACCCATTTGCCATATACCACTCTTTCAGTACAGTACTTTCTTCAATGATGCCTATGGTAATTTTATTCCCGCCCAGTTCTTTGACCTTTTCCTTGCAGAAATCCAGCAAAGCCTTTCCATACTTCAAATGACGGTATTCCGGCAGGACGGATACCGCATTCATTTCGTATACGCCGCTGCCCCTGTCCATGAGTGATACATAACCCACCAGCTTTCCGTCCGCAAAATACCCCAAAGGGTAACAGCCGTCCCGGTATTTAGACGCCAGCATTTCATCTGTGACGAAGCTGGTATGCCCGGGGCAGTTTTCCTTTGTCAGGTTAAACTCCTTTGCTACGGTAGAAAAGCTCTGACGTATGACCTCCGCATACATGGGCAGATGGCTGAGCGACAAGGGGCTGATCCGGCCGGGCGCATGGTCGCTGTATACGGCAACCTGCCATTCGTCCTCATAAACAATTCTGCCGGGAAAGTTCGTGTACACCATATCATAGGGCTTCGCATATTTTTCAAGAATATCCATAAGCGGACGGAGCTTTTCGACCATGAAGCCCGTTGTGGCCGTTTTAAACCATGTGATCGGCTTCCCCGGTTTATCATCCCCGTAAAACGGAGGGTTTGGCAGATTCTCTTGAAACCATACCTGATCTATCTCATGATAAACCGCCTTTTCTTCCTCCGTCAGTAAGCCCGCCTGATTCAAACGCCATACAGCGGTGAAAATACCCACCGGCATCCCTGTCCGGTATGCTGTTTCACGCCCCTGAATACGTACATATTTCATTCCATTGTTTTCATTCATTACACAACGCCTCCAATCTAAACCCCACAACACCGTCCGGGCACATAAATTCTCCGCTGTGTTTTGACGCTCCTGCCAATAGATTTGACAAGTCACCTCCCGAACGAACGGCTTCCATTAAGGGAAACAACTTCGCCATCGACTTTGAGCAAAATCCGGCGGGACAACCATATTCACAGGTATATGTATCCCCGGGCTCATGACCGTTACGGCAGTTCGTTGCCTGCCCGTCCTCCCCTGCCGAAACCACAGTGATTTTGAATGAATATTCTTCTTTGTACCAGCTTTTCATACCGTTATCCCTTCAATAATGAAATCCGAATATATGTCCTGACTACTTTGCTGCATATTAATACATTCATTTCCCTCGATTTTACCATACCTTTTAAGGTTCCTCAATGCTGTATTAATCTCAACACTGCATAATACAATTGACAAAATCCTTCGTTAAACTAACGCGGCGAATAGGAGTGCATCGGTATGCATCTGGCGCAGACCGGGCTTCCCATGATTGCCCGCACCTGGCAATTATGGGATGTTAAAGGCAAGCCAGATGCATACCGATGCACTCCTGTTCGTCTCACAGCCTACCCCCACCCATTTAACCATAACATATCGCAAAAGTACCCTGATAGTTCAACACGGTTTTTCCGTGCCTCCTATCAGGGTACCCCTTCTCTTACTGATCCTTTATCTGTTACTGAAAGATTACATCAAAGCCGTTCATAATCATATAGACCTCAGGAAGTTCAATGTTCCTTGTGGTAAGATTAATAAAGGTTGCCGACCCATTCCCGGTATACGTATAGATCGCTGCTCCCAAATGAGGATTTGAGAATCGGGAGGAAATCGTTGCATCCTTGCCGGTTCCGTCAATGAGGATATTCCGGAAGACAACATTGCTGAAGCCTCCGCCGTAACCCATCTGAATCGCATCCCTCTGGGTATTAATAATATCAATATTCTCAAAGGTAATATTCTTGATGCTGCTATTGGAAGCCTCCAAATCAATGGCGCCCCGTTCCCCGTTGTAGCAATCCTGGCTGGTGCCGCAATTAATGATGGTAGTATCAGAGAAAATCATTCCCGTATTATTCTCAAAATGATACCCGGGGAATACGGTATTCAGCCGGATTGCAGAGCCCATAAAGCAGTCCTTGATATAATTGTACTGCGCCCTGTGCCCGGACCCGCCGAAGATTCCGATTGCTCCCGCGCGCCAGTTATTCTCAATGGTATTGTACAGGAAGGAATTGTTGACGGCCATAGGCGCCCCCATGGTGCTGTCCGGCCAGATTGCCAGCCCGTCATCACCGTTATTCCTCACGCTGCAGTTGCGTACCGTGGAATTCTTTGTGCCCTGGCAGAAGTTCACACCATCCGCCAGATTATTTCTGATCCGCCCGTTTTCAATCAGCAGATTGTCAGCCGGAATCGCCGGAGTGTGGGCGTAATCCCCCACCCAGAAGCCGCATTCAAAATGCTCCTCCCAGAAATCATGAATTCTGGAATTGGTTCCGAAGTTATCCATGAAGCATTTGTAAATCGCATTCTGTCCGTAGCGGGAACGAAGCCTGGAATTAATATAAACATTTCCAAAGTCTATGGTTCCGGTGATCCGCAGGGAAATACCGCCGCTGGACGCATTGGGCGAGGTAAACTGCAGATTTGTATGCCACATACCGGCGCCTGTAATGGTGATATTATCGGCTCTGATTACCCACATATTGCCCAGATGAAAGGTACCTTCCGGGATATATACGGATTTGCCGGCGGCAGCTGCAGCGCTCACGCAGGAATTAAAGGCGGCCAGATCGTCCGTGCTGTCATTGGGCGTCGCCCCGTATGCCGTTACCGACAGGGAATTGGAAGGCTGGGAAATTGCCGAAGGAACCGGCTCTACCTCCACAAAATCAACCCCATACTCCAATCCGTCCCCATTTGTTTTCTGTATCCTTAAGGTATCACCGGATTTTAAAGGAGTGGCTAGCTTCCAGTGCACTTCATCAAACCGGAATGCGGCCTGGCCTCCGTTAGGCGCATCCTGGGGGTGGTCCCCGATGAAGTATTGCCAGGACCAGTAGGAGGACAGGGAAATCGTTGAAACCTTCGTGCCGTTGACATAGCAATCCAGAGAACCGTTATGCCCCATGCCGTCACTGCTGTCCGGCATGGTAAATCTCATGTTAACCCCTGCGCCGCCCTGATGAATCGTCCACTCCACATAGGAGCCGTTGCCGGGCAATGCCACATACTTTTGATTTGTGGCTTCTGAGGCGGTCAATGCATAGTTAAAATCAGGAGCCGAACGCAGCAGGGCACCGCCGCCGTAGACGCCGTCCTCTGATTCATATCTTGTATAAGGCAGAGCCGCGCCGCGGCCTCCGCTGCCGACTACAAGATTCTGACTGGCCGTATTGTTCGTTTCATCGGTCTCAGCTGTAGTATTGTTCACATCCACGATTGCATCAATTACATGGGTGCCCCCGGTTGCCCTCCAGGTTCCTGCTGCATTTACCGTCAAGCTGGCGCCTGGCGCGATAGGGGCCGCGCTGTTTACTGAGGCAACCTGGGTACCGTCCACCTTAAATGCCACAATTCCCGCCGCACCGGCCTGGGTGCCCTGGTTCTGCACCACCGCACTGAAGGCAACCGCATTTCCGGCAGTCACATAGGAGGGTGACCAGGTGATTTCCGTAATAACAAGATCAATTCCCGGCTTCGGGCTGACCGTCAGATTCGTACTGAAGGTATTATTGGTCTCATTGGCTTCCACTGTTGCATTTCCACGGTCAACGGTGGCCGTCAGTGAGTTCTCCCCTGCGGACGCCGCAGTCCAGGAGCCGGTAACCGTAGTTTCTGCCCCTGCTCCCAAGGCGGTTGTGTTGTTAGGAGAGGCAAAGACCTCCGTACCGTTCACCGCAAAGGACAGAATACCCGGCGCCCCTGCTGCGGTGCCCTGGTTCTTGACTACGGCGGTAAAGTGAATAACATCCCCTGCTACCGGAGCGGCAGGTGTAAAGGAAAGACTGGTCACTACCAGATCCGGCATGGGAGAAGCCGTTACCGCCAGGCTTTTCGTATACTGATTGTTATTTTCATTGGCTTCGGACATTCGGTTAACATCATCCACCCAGGCCCGGATGGTGTGATTTCCCGTGGTTGCTGACCAGACGGCAGAACCGGAGGGACCTCCGTTTGCCGTCACCGTTATGGAGGCTCCGGGCGCTAAGGAAGAGGTGGTGTTATCTGACCAGCTGACCTGAATATCGTCCACAAAGAAGCTGACCCCTATGATGGTGCCTGCCGGAGTTGATCCCGTGCCCTGATTCTTTACAACGGCACTGAAGGTAACCCTGTCTCCGGTCAGAGGAGATGCCGGTGAGGGGAGGATGTCCGTAACAATCAAGTCAATGGGCCCCTCTACGGGAGGCAAAGTAGGAGTAGGACTTGGTGTCAGGATGGGGGTGGGGCTTGGTGTCAAGCTAGGCGTAGGGCTTGGTGTCGGTGTGCTGCTGCCTACCTGGATCGTCCTGGAATATTGATTGTTATTTTCATTGGATTCTGCGATCCGGTTAACATCATCGACCCAGGCCGTAACGGTATGGCTTCCCTGGATTGCCGTCCAGACGGGGGAACCCGAGGGCCCCCCGTTGGCAGTTACCGTAATAGAGCCTCCGGGCGGTATGGAATCGGTGTTGTTATCGGAAAAGCTGACTTGGGTGCCGCCAATCAGAAAACTGACCCCATTAATAATGCCCGCTGTCGTGGCACCGGTGCCCTGATTTTTGATTGTGGCACTAAAGGTAACTGCATTCCCTGCTTCCGGGGCTTCCGGGTTTAACGTTAAACCTGTCACAATCAGATCCGGCTCTCCTGGCACCTGGGTTGGTGTCGGTAAAGGCGACCCGCCTCTGACGTTCATCGCCTTGGAATACTGGTTGTTCCCCTCATTGCTCTCTGTCATGCGATTGATGTCATCCACCCATGCCATAATGGTATGGCCGCCCTGGGTTGCGCTCCACTGGGCAGTACCGGCCGGTCCTCCGTTGGCCGTAACTGTGACGGATGCTCCCGCCGGGATGGCGCTGCTATTGTTATCCGACCAGCTGACCTGGATGCCGTCCACAAAGAAGCTCACGCCATTGATTACTCCTGCCTGGGTTGCGCCATTTCCCTGGTTCCTGATCGTGGCACTGAAGATAACCGCATCTCCGGCGGCGGGGTCTGCAGGCTGCCAGAGGATATCCGTCACTACCAGATCCGGCATCCCCGCATCGACGGCTGCCGCCTCATATTCTTCCAGTTCTCCTCCATGGGCGACCAAGGCCGCGGGTATCATGGGATTTATCCGTGTAAAGAGTATTGCCAAAGCCAGGGCAATTCTTATGTATTTTCTTAAACCTTTGCTCATAGACTACCTCCTTCATAAAATTACTTGTTTACAGTATAGTATATGCTTGTATCCCATAATCATTATCAAAAATGTGGAAAAGCTTCGGCAGATTCTGCCCCATCTGCGGAAACAAATATTCCATTGACTTGTACCACCCCATGTCTTCATAAATTATCCATGTCCAACCTCATCGCTTCATTCGGCACTGCTCCACTCGTTAATAAACTGTTCCATTGATTGCTGCCGTTGATCCCGTTCATTGCTGACTGCTTTCTTCGCTGCCTTAAACAAACCTTTGCTTAATTTCCACTTTTCAATACACCTGTCTCGCACATCACCGAATAAAGCAAAAGCTGTTGCACCCATTGTGTAAACATTGGTAATCTCATCAATGACTGCTCCAAGTTGAAACTCCTCCGGCGACATGAAGCGGGAGCTGCCCCATAGACGTCCCATCTTATTGATATAGGGTGTCTTTGAATAAAAATCAATATCACAGATAACCGTTCTGCTATTATTAAAGTCATACATGATACTGCCATCGTAAAAATCGATGGCGGCATATCCCTGCTTAGCCACATGAGCATGGAAGGAAATAATATCGTGGAATACCTGACGTCTTGTGTCCAGCGGCATCTCCATGAACCTTCTATGGGACATGGGATACATCGGGCTCATGCATTCAGCGTCGGCCCACTCAAAAACCATAGCGAACCCGCCGCCGATCTCCTCCGTACTTATAAGCTTAATAAGGGTGGGATGAACCAGGTCCTTATAAATCGGCACTGTACCTTTGAGATTCGCAGCCGCTTCTTCCGCGCTCACGCTAGCGTGTTCCGTGGGCGCACCCGCAAATTTGATGAAGTATTTATTCCTACCGTCGGCCATACCAAAACAGATATTTCCGGAATCCTGATCATCAAAAACCTTGAACACCTTACCATATTTACTAAGAAACGAAAAATCAAAGGGCGCCTTAAGCTTATATGGCACACCGTCAGTCCATTGGATATAAAAATCTTTGAGATACCATACCGGCACCGGATTGTTCATGTTACCGAACCAATCCAGCACGTCCTGCGCCTGCTTCATCATGATATCAACCTCCGACTGCCCGAAGGGAATTGCCCAATAAATAGAGGACAATGTATTGCTGGAGATATAAAAGGCTAATAGCTTAAAAAATTCGAGCGGAGGATCACCTCCGAAGTAACCTCGCAGCTGACCGGTTGCAAAATGGGGGCTTGCCGCCGCGCTCCACACGATACGGTTGAACTCTTCCCACGGATCGCCAAAATCGTAACGGTCAAAATCTATAATTTTCAGCTTACCCTTTTCTATCATCATGTTCCCCACGTGATAATCACCGTGCTGGAAGCACTGGGGGCGGCCTTTCAGCAGATGCCGGTTTTCCTCTATATAGGCAAGGATATATTCATCGCCTTCAAACCGCAGACCGCATTCGTGATATTTCTGAATTTTCATATCTGTTTTACGGCCAAACCGGGCTTCCCATTCCTCCTGCGCTGCCGGTGCCGGTATGGTGTGCATTTTCCGCAGAATTTCCCCGGATTGTAAGCCCAATACATACTGCTCCGTTTCCGGCAGCAGAGGCAATACCTCCTCCAGATCCTCGCCGTCGATCCAGCTTTGAAGGGAATACACCCCATCCTCACAGGTGCCGAACTCCAGAGGAACGCACATGGGTATCTCCAGCTCCGCCACCCGTTTCAGTATTTCAAACAGTGCTTTCCGCGTCTCATAACGAGAAATCGGTGTAATGCGGAGCAGACGCTTTGCCCCGTCCGCTTTGGTTACACAGTATTTCTTATCTTCAGACCAGCCCTTGGTAATCGGCTCCATTTTTATATAATCTTGAAATCGGGTCATAAATATTTCTCCTCAATCTGTAATGTTTTCACCTTATAAAGTCAGAATAAATCCCTGAGCAACTGCCGGCTATTTTCACTTATTACTCCCATGTTTTATTTTACCATATGATTTTCATCGGTACAATCGAACATAGTATTAACTTCCTATTCACGCTTGGGTCTTAACTAACTGGCATTGATTCTCGCTTCTGCCTATCCCGTGATAAGAAGCAAAGAAATAAAAATTTATTTTCTATTTGACTTTTTTATATCAATCTTGATATGATGGGGAAACAACTATCAGCAAGAATATTTCTGATTAGATTTTGATCAGGACAATGTGAGGAGGCGCAGTTCATGGATGAAACAACAAAAATAATTAGAGACTTTTACAATTCCGACGTCGTGAGCGAATGGGAACGGATTGCCAACCGGCCTGAGTTTTTGATTACCTGCCGCTTTATAGACCGGTACGTTAAACCGGGAGATAAGGTGCTTGATATTGGCGGAGGACCGGGACGGTATTCTCTCTATCTTTCTGATAAGGGCTGTGATGTAACATTGTTTGATCTGTCCGATGAAAATGTCCGCTTCGCCATGGAACGGGCCAAGGATCAGAATCTCAAGATCGAAGGTGTTGTCGGAGATGCCCGGACAGTGGATGAGAGCTTCCGTCATTCCTTTGATCATATCCTCTTGATGGGGCCGATGTATCATTTATTAGAAGAAGCGGACCGCGTCAAGGCGGTAAATGCCGCATTAAAGCTGCTGAAACCCGGGGGAACCCTCTTCATTTCCTTTATCAACATATTTGCCGGTATCATTTACATCATGAAATATGCACCGGAAGCCATTTCCGATCCCCTTGAGCGGGAGTTTCATAACACCTTTATTGAGAATCGCAGCTTTTCCGGAAAGGCATTTACTCAGGCTTATTTTGCAAGGCAGGATGAAATCTTACCCTTTATGGAGAAATTTCCTGTTGAAAAATTGCATTTTATCGGGCAGGAGAGCATCTCCTCCCCTTGCGAAGGCAATATTATGAGCCAGTCCAAGGAAGTGATTGACCTGTGGATGGATCTCTGTGAAAGAGTATGTGAACGGGAGGATTTGCTTAGCTGGTCAGAACATCTGATGTATATTGGACGTAAGGTTACATAGCAATTTGCCAGGAATGGAATCTTCCCTGGCTCGAAAAGGTAAGGGTATGCTGTATCCTGACAGAGAAATGTCAGGTTTGCAGCATACCCTTATCTAATTACTTATGCTCTTTCATTGCCATGCTTACCCTATCCCTTTACTCCTCCTGCTACCAATCCATTCTGAATGTATTTCTGCAAAGCCATGAATATAATCATAATCGGAAGAGAAGAAAGTACTGCTGCCGCTGAGAACAAAGTCCAATGGGCTGCAAATTGGTCAGATATGAATGACTGCAATCCAAGGGCTAATGTCATTTTCCCTGGATTTTGCAAAAAAACAGATGAAATGATGTACTCACTGTAGGTTGCAATAAATGAAAATAAAAATATGACTGTGAGCTGTGGTGCTGCCAGCGGCAGTATTATCCTGTAAAATGTGGTAAAATGCCCTGCTCCGTCTACCATGGCAGCCTCATCAAGCTCTTTCGGAATACCGTCCATATACGATTTTAACAACCATATATTAAAAGCGCTCCCGCCTGCCAGAACCAAAATCAGCGAAAACAGGCTGTCTACCAATCCAAATTTGTAAATTATGATATAGTAGCCCGATATTGCCATGCTGTTAGGGAAGACTTGAAGCACCAGCAAGGTCATGAGGCCATATTTTCTTCCGGTGAAGCGAAGTCTTGAAAAAGCATAGGCCGCCAGGGAAGTCAGGATTAATTGTATCATTGCCACCAAAAAGCACATTTTCAATGAATTCCACACCCACTTTATGAAAGCCGTTTTTTGTATCAATTCCGCATAATGCTTCAGGCTAAATTTCTTCGGAAACAATGAGGTCAGGAAAAAGCTGTCTCCGGCGGAAAAGGAGGACATAACAATCCATAATGCAGGAAATACCACCGCAACAATGGTGATCCAGATAACGATTCTGCTGATCCATACTGTTCTTCGTTCAGAAGGTGACAATCTTTCTTTGTATTTATCCCTCATATTAATCACCCTCCTTAAACGAACCGGACAAGCGCATATTGATCAAGGTAAATGTTCCGATAATAACAAATACCAGAACACTGAAGGTTGCCGACAAATCATATCGATTCGACCATGTTGTCATCTTATATATGGTACTTGCCAGAATATCGGTATATCCCGCAAACTGATTATCAATCCTCGCAGGCCCGCCCTGTGTAATCATATATATATTGCCAAAGTTATTGAAATTGGCCGCAAAGGTAGAGATGACCAACGGAACAGACAGCCTTGTAACAATCGGAAAGGTGATTATTTTAAAACACTGGATTTTTGAGGCTCCGTCAATCTTAGCTGCTTCATAAAATTCCGGGGAGATCGCCTGCAATCCGCCGAGGCATACATTCATCATATACGGAAAACCAAGCCACACATTAACAATAATGATGCCTACTCTCGCCCAAAATGCATTGGTCAGCCAAGGGATGTTCCTTGCGATACCAATTGCATGCAGCATATTATTAATTCCTCCATACTGTTCATTCAGCAGTCCCTGCCATGCCAGAATGGCAATCGTTGAGGGCAGCGCCCAGGGTACAATCAAAATCGCACGGTATACCTTCGATTCTTTCATATGCGGATTATTCAGCAGAATTGCCAGAATCAATCCAACCGCATACGATCCGATTGTACTGAGCACTGCAAAGCATACCGTCCAGCCCATCACCGGGAAGAAGACCTTACGAATGCTTCCAGAAAAAACCTCCAGGTAATTTTTAAGTCCCACCAATGAGTAATTTTCCAGATGATACATGTTGTAATTCGTAAAAGAGATTACTACCGTGTATAGGATGGGTATGACGGTTACAATAAAGATGGAGATAAGTGCGGGAAGCAAATATGGACTTGCTTTTAAATTATTCTTTTTCTTCTTCACCAAATCACTACTTTCCTGAATTCATTAGTTTTACTGCTTCTACTAACTGAGATACCATGTTTTCTGCCGTTGCTTTTGGATCAAGTTCCCCTTGAAACATCAGCTTTATATTATTGCTGTGAATTCCCCAAAGCTGTCCTAATTCGGAGACCGTTGGCATCGGTTCTCCATTATTAATCTGTGCTATAAATGCTTTTGAGACTTCGCTGTTTTGAATTGCCGCATTCTCCTGCTCAGAAAGCTTTGCCGGAATACGGTTACCCGACTCATACATCGCCATAGCACCATTATTAATGAGATACATGATGCATTCCCATGCCTTATCCTGATTCTTTGATTTTGCACTGACAAAGCTTACTTGTGTGCCAACCGGCGTGGCAAATGCATTACCTTTGAAGGTCGGGACCTCTGCAACAGCAAATGGTGTCCCTGCGGAAGTAAAACCGTCGATATCCCACGGACCGCCTATGTAAAATGCTGTTTCCCCATTTTGGAAGTTACTTCTCGCAATATCAGCCGTTACATTTGCTGAGAGGAAGTTATATTTATTACACAGGTCGTTAATAAATTCATAAGCCTGTACTGCGCCTTCATTTGCCAGACCAATATCACTTACATCGTAGCTTCCGTTTTCATATTTGAATATATAACCCCCACATGCACGTAAAAAACCAAGGTCATAATAGACGCTGGTTGCATCGAACTGGATACCGCCGTTTTCAGAGGCAATGTCTACAAGCTCTTCCCAGGTTGCGGGGGCCGCAGCTACTTTATCCGTGTTATAAAAAAGGGTAATTGTCTCCACCGCCAGGGGTGCCGCAACCCTTTTACCGGCAACATAACACGCCTGGACCGCCGCGTCAGAGAAATCCGCATCCTGATACAAATGATCGGGTGTCTCTGCTGCCAACCCTGCATTCACATAATCCGCCAGCTGATCATTAGGAATACCAATAATAGCATCCGGTCCGGACGCGCTGTTCGTTGCCTGTGCAAATTGCTGGACCGACGGGGATTCGTGAATCACTTCCACCTTATAGCCGGATTCTTCCCCCCATTTATCCGCATATTCTTGAATCGTTTTCGCCTCGACTTCCATGTTGGTCCAGATAGTCAGTGTTTTGCCGGCTTTGCCTGAAGTACTGCAGCCAGATAATATACTTATGACAATTGCTGCAATAACAACCAATCCTAAAGTTTTTGTCTTCATAATCTCCCTCTCCTTTTCCTTCTACCAGTTTTTCATATTAACCAATGCTTGATTTGCATTTCCTTTTTCATCAAATAACGCCTGATTAGCCCACGAATTCCCCACTTCGGCAGTGTCGTTCATATATTCACATCCGATAGAATGTGCCCAGGAACACTCTGGAATCGGCAGCCATGCAGCTTCCCAGTAAATGATTCCAATCCCCCTATGATTTTTTACTTTACGAATCCCATCGCATAGTTCTTTCAGAAATTGTTCCTGCCCGGCTTTGGTAGCCGGGAACCCTGCTTTTTTTTCCATCTCCTCTGAAAAAACAAGTCCATTGCATCCCAGGGAATCTGTTGTATAGCCAATTGCTGTTTCAGCAACCAAAACATCCTTTTGGAAGGTTTGGCTGATATCATTCATATTCTGTACCAGATCTTCGATACTTCCATTCCAGTAAGGATAGTAGGACATGCCAATTATATCAAATTCCAGATCATATGGGGCTATATTTGTAAACCATTTTCGATACATTTCATTATCGGTACCAAAATCCAGATGTAAAAGTATTTTAATATTTGGATCAAACTCTTTAACCGCACTAATTCCAGCTTTTAAAAGTGATGCCATCCCCTCGGTGTTATCAGATTTCCCATCAGGCCATAGTAATCCGTTGGTAATTTCATTTCCTATCTGCACAACGCTTGGAAGAACGTCTTTTTCTTTTAATTTACTTAGAGTATCTATTGTATAATGATAAACCGCCGTCTCCAGTTCTGAGCCGCTTAAGTTTTCCCAGGCTTTGGGCTTATATTGTTTCGCCGGGTCAGCCCAAAAATCACTATAATGGAAATCCAGCATGAATTCCATGTCATGACTTAATATCCGCTTTGCAAGCTCTATTGTCGTATCGATATCGTTTGTTCCTCCGCCGTATGCTTCGCCTGATGTACTATATGGATCATTCCACAGTCTTAAACGGATCAAATTCACACCGCATTCTTTTAAGATTTCGAATAAGTCCTTCTTTTCTCCATTTAAATAGTATTTGGCTCCATGCTCCTCCAGTTCCTTTACCATGGATACATCCATTCCTTTAATAAAACTCATGTAATTACTCCTTTATCAACGAAATATTATCAATGGTTCCCCATCCGCCAGGAGCATTCGTTACACTGATACCAATTGTAACTTTACCATCTGTAATATTCAAATTATTTAGTTCTGCTGCATTCCAGGCAAGATATCCGTTAAGGGTAATATCCGCTTTTATTGTCTCTCCATTAACAATTGCATAAATGTATATGGAGGAATTCGCATCTCCGGCAGTATCGCCTTGTGCGTATCCGGTTAATTTATAGTTTCCTTTCTCAAGCCCCTTCAAAGATTGTTCCACCGTAAAGTTGACATCCCTGGAGGAATAAAAGTGTAAACACTGAACCCCATCATAACAGTCGGTTTCTCTTTCATAAACACCCAGCTCTTCCGTAACATTATCTACATTATTAAGTGTCCACCCAGTTAATTCAGCATCCTCGAAGCTTCCATTTACTATGTAATTTCCCTTCTCATCTGCTGTTGCCTTGATTGCACCGGAGTCCCCTTTGCATCCGGTCAAGGTTACCAGCAATCCCATGATTGCTAAGCCTGCGGCTAATTTTCTTTTCATGTCTCCTTCTCCTTTTTCTTTTCCTTGTGTTTGGTAAATATGTTATTACTATTTAGATAAATAATTTACTATCTAAATGTAACATGGATTCAAATTTTAGTCAAGAAAAAAGAATCTCAGTTACGAGATTCTTCTTTCCATTTTTTATTCTATTGATATGAATTATTCTTTATTTGCAGCTTTTTCTAAACACTGGAATGCCATTTATAAAAACGGTTTTTGTTATCTTCCCGCCCTTTAATACCCTGTCTCTGAGTAAATCTAATGCTGTTTCACATAATAAAGGGATGTCAATGTGGAAGGTTGTCAGCGGCGGCGATACATACTGAGCTACACTTACATCGTTTATGCTGAAAACAGAGACCTGTTCCGGAATCTGTATTCCTTCTTCATGAAACGCCTGTAGTAAGCCTATTGCTAATGTATCACTGGCAAGACAAAGTGCAGTTGGAAGCTTTCCGCTCTCCGCCAATATCTTGCCCAGCCGGTAACCTTCCGCAACCGTATAACGGTCCGCAATATATATATAGTCTTCATTCAATAAATTATAATAGATCGCGCTTTGTCTAAAAGACCATTCGCGAACGTCCATGGACGGCTTTTCCGTATCAATATTGCGGTCGGTTCCGCCGACAAAACCAATCGTCTTATGTCCCTTCTTAACATAATAATCCACCATCTGAGTTACAAAGGAATCCAAATTAGGTCTGACGGCATCAAATAATTTCTCATCAGGAGAGGTGTCAATAAATACCCCTTTTTTACATATCTTATACAGCTTGTTCAATTCCTTCCGATTAAGCCAGCCAATTGCTACAAATGCACTGCTATCGGGCTTAATTGCACTTAATCCATCTTCCTTTGTTACAACAGATAATTGTATATTCATTTTTTTCGCTTGTCTGATTAGCTCACTATGAATTGCCTGATAATAGATATCTTCCAATTCCTCCTCATGAGATACCCAATAAAGCAATGTTACATTCTCAATCTTGGGGTAAATCACCTTTTTCTTATATCCAAGCTTCTCCGCAACAGCAAAAATGGACTCTCTTGTTTCCTGACTGACGGAGATCCCTTCATCATAATTAAGCACCCTGGATACCGCCGCACTGGATACCCCAACGATTTCAGCTATTTCTTTTATTGTCGCCATTCCATCACTCCTTGCTAGTAAATATTTTACCAATCAGGAAGGATTATGTCAATAAATTATTTATCAGAAGCATTCTTCCTGCATAATGCATTAGAATACGCACAATATCAATTCAATTGTTAAAATTGGAGGTGTTTGATACAGGACGCGAATTCCTTAAATAAATCTTTTCATATCTTTATCCGTTTCAAGACGTTTTTTCGCCATCACTTCATCTCCGGTCTTTATCACGCCAGCTCCATACTTACGTTGAAGATTTAATAACGCCTCATTCAGTGCCTCTTTCCGCTTCTTCTCTTGTAAATTCGTCATATCATGAAACGTCATCTGACGGAAATCAGATTTCTCAAAACCGCTGAGCGTAATACCTACCAGGCGGATCGGACGTTTTTCTACCCTATCCAACAAGGATGCGGCTATTTTATAAATATCCTTTGCCTCGCATATCGAATCTCCGCTTTGGGAACGGGTGATTAATTTCATGTCCCCGTATTTGATCTTTAAGGTGACAGTTCGGACATAAGTCCCGTCAAGCCGGATTTTTGAACTCAAATCCTTTGCAATCAGCAAAAGGACATCTTTCAAAAAATCAAAATCTTCCGTATCATGCTGAAAGGTATGCTCCTTGCCAAAGGATTTCGCTTCCTCCTCATAATAAGGCACGACCCTGCGTTCATCAATTCCCTCCGCCAGGTTAATTATTTCTCTTCCCTGATTTTCAAGCACGCGGATCACGGCTTGCTTGTTGGCAAGAACATCACGTACAGTATTGATACCGGCCTTTTTCAGCTCTTCGGCAGTTTTGGGTCCCACCCCATAGATAATTCTCACGCTCCGGTCTATGATGAGGTTTTTTAAAGCTTCGGCATCTGGTATTTCAAAAAAACCATCCGGTTTCTTTTCTTCGCTTGCTAATTTAGCTGACATCATAGAATATCCTATTCCTACGGAGCATGTCAGCCCTACTTCTGATTTAATCCGCTCTTTGATGGCAAGGCCAATACTTTTTGCACCGCCGAATAATGCCACTGAGCCGGTAACATCCAGAAACCCTTCATCAAGCGAAATATATTCCACCATATCTGTATAGGACAGCCAGATTTTATGTATCTGGTCAGATGCTTCCTCATATTTCCTCGGATTAGGGCGCATATATATACCATGAGGACAACGCCGATATGCATCTTTTATGCTCATAGCCGAACGGACTCCGAATTTTCGGGCCTCATAACTACATGTAGATACCACGCCTCTTTCCTGTGGCAGGGCACCAATAATCAATGGCTTGCCAAGAAGTTGGGGATTATCCCGAACCTCGACAGCTGCAAAGAAAGCATCCATATCAACATGTATAATCGTCCTGTCCATCCGCCCTTACCTCCCTATATTGCCTGATAATCCGTTCAAACAGTAATTCCGGTTCATTTGCATTTATTATAGCAGAAAAGGACAGCTTGAGCTATTGCTATTCATAGTCATCAATGATTTACATATGAGAAAGGCTGTGAATCAATGAGTCGAATTTACTGTCACAGATCAAGTTTTTCGCCTCTCCGTGTTGTAATAGAAAGATCTTTTATAATTTCATAAACACTGCATGAATATGTAAAATCAAATAAATGCACAGAATTTATAGTGGTTATATATTCTAGTCACTCGCATCGTTTAAGTTGGTGCCGTGCGCTTTCAATTGAATCAGACATTGCAATCTCCTTACGACATTCCTATTTCTTCCTCATCAGTTTGTCCATCCCATAAATCTGCTGAAGGCAACCGAGTCATAATGCTTTCCTGGATTTTTCCGAATGGCCAATTATATTTTGCCAACTGTATTATTTGCCTCTTATTTAATGTTTTAATTGGATTGATGTCAACACCGCCATCACCATATTTAGTATAATATCCAATTATCAATATACATCATGAAGTATGCACCGGAAGCGATTACCGATCCTCTGGAGCGGGAGTTTCATAACACCTTTATTGAGAATCGCAGCTTTTCCGGTAAGGCATTTACCCAGGCTTATTTTGCAAGGCAGAGTGAGATCTTACCCTTTATGGAGAATTTCCCTCTTGAGAAATTGCATTTTTTCGGGCAGGAAAGCATCTCCTCCCCCTGCGAAGGCAATATTATGAGCCAACCGAAAGAGGTGGTTGACCTATGGCTTGACCTCTGTGAGAAGGTATGTGAACGTGAGGATTTGCTAAGCTGGTCAGAACATCTGATGTATATTGGACGTAAGAAGAAATAGTACATAGAACGAGAAAATGCACCTTGAAGCTTATGTTTTTATGCAGAAGTGGGCAATGAGACGGAGAACCAGGTACAGGATCATGAAGTTAGCGCATAATTAAACAATAAATGCACCTTGAAACGGCTTGTCTCATTCTATTGTGCAGCTGAATCAAAGTGCATTTTTATGTTATAAATCTCATCTCAGACATAGGGCGGATCATTATGCTTCTTCAATATAATGCCTTAGATTATTCAGCCCGATTGTAAGAGCCTGAATATTTTCTTCCATCCCCTCAAATTCAATTGAAATATAACCATTATATTTTGCATTTTTCAACGCTTTGATACAGTGCAGGATCGGAACATCTCCGTGACCAATAATAGCGCCTCTTAAGTAATTGCCGCTTCTGGATCGAAAAAAACCCTCCCCAGGATCTGGCATCATAGCGGATTTGACATGGAAATCCTTCGCATGAGCATAAAAAACATAAGGCGCAAGTCTTCCTAAGGCTTTTTCGGGCGGTTCATCGGCGCATAAAAAATTACCTATGTCTGTAAGCAGCCCAAAGTTTTCATGATTAACTGCATTATATAATTTCTCCATCCTGTCACTGTCCTGACAGAAAAACCCATGGTTTTCTACGGTGGTCCGTATGCCCTTGGAGGCTGCATAAATCGCAGCTTCCCTGCAAGCATCAGCCAGAATTGGCAATATGGCATCAAAGGCTCTGCCGTCACCGATGGTAGCATCGTGCCGTACCAGATCGGTTCCCAGGATAGCCGCAATATCCACCATCTTCTTCACGCCTTCTATCTCAAGACGTGCATCGCCGCCGCTTCCATTAATAAAATCAGCGCCGAAGGTAAAGCAGGAGATCGGCATATCCAGGCGCTTACATTCTTCTGCCAACGCCTTCGCATACTCCTCCTTTGTGACACCCTCCGGTGCAAGTATATCCATAAATTCAATGGCATCAAAGCCCATCTCCTTTGCCTTACGGATACAGTCAATCTGTGTAATTATGCCTGAGTACAACAGCTTCCCAAAGCTGTAGGAACTAACCGATACTTTCATGTTTTTGCGCCCTCTCTATTTATATCCTGAACTTAAATCACATTCATGATCCCTAGCTCCGATCGTATGATTGTCAGCCAGCTCGCATCATGTGATCACACTTTTATTATATCATGAACAAAGGACGTGTTCATGATCTTGTTGCTCCAATCGGAAATCGCAAGCAAGCTTGCATTTCCTCATTCCGCTTTCATTATATCATGAACCAAAACCAGGTTCATGATCTTGTTGCTCCAATCGGAGAATACAAGTAAACTTGTCTTCTCCTCATTCCGCTTTCATTACATCATGATTTTAGCCATCAGGTATCTTAGTATTATAAGATCACCTCATGACCGGCTGCGGCCGATTCATAGATCGCATCCAAAATAGCCATAATATCAATGCCGTCCTGAGCGGGGGACATACAAGGTGTCCCATCCATAATACAGGAGACGAAATGATCGATTTCTTTGGCAAACAAGCCGTCAAAGCTTAGAGAAGTCTGCGCATCCAGTGCAATATCCGCCATATAATCATTAATCTCACTGTAAAGCTCCAGTTCCGGATCCAGTTTGGCACCACCCTTTGTACCAAAAAGCTCTATTTTTCCCTCATCTTTCTTAATATTCAAGCTGAAGCTCGCTTCAACGGAAAGAAGGGCACCATTATCAAAGCGAATCATGGCGGTCGCTAAATCTTCTACATCACAGATATCATGATCCGTAGCGCTGGAGGCCTTATAAGACTGCTTTCCCTTAATATTGCCCCTGTCGCCCAGTTTCTTAAAGGTAGCTCCGTATACGGAGACAGGTTTCGGGTTGCCCATTAAGAACCTTACCAGATCGATTACATGAACACCCAAATCAATCAATGGCCCGCCCCCGGAACGTGCCTTCTCACCAAACCATCCTCCGGGATTCCCTTTCCGCCTCAAGTAAGTAGCCTTTGCATAATAGATCTCACCGAAATAATCCGATTCGATAAATTCCTTTAAAATGCTGCAGTCATTTCCGTAACGTCTGACAAAACCAATCATCAGTAATTTAGCATTTTTTTCAGCTGCCTCTTTCATGGCCTGTGCGGCTTCTTTGGAAACCGACATAGGCTTTTCACACAGGACGTGTTTGCCTGCATTTAATGCCGCTATGGTACAGGGTGCGTGTGCGGAATTCCAGGTACATACGCTGACTGCATCGATTTCCTTCAGGCTCAGCATTTCATTCATATCGGTAAAAGTCCGCTTCACATTATATTTGTCCGCCATAAATTTCAGCCGCTCTTCGTTCAGATCACAGAAGGCATATAATTCCACATCTTTATTGTTCCGGTAAGCTTCGATATGCTGTTCGGAGATAGAACCTGTACCGATGATTCCGATTTTAATCTTTGCCATAACTTCCTCCTATAAACTTTTCATCCTGTTAAGAAAAACCACTGCATTTTTAATATCTTCTTCCGGATTGTCCCCGACCTCGCGCTCAATAGTCAGGAAGCCCCTGTAGCCAATGTCATCCAGAGCATTTAGATAGTCCTTGAAATTAACATCCCCTTTTCCCAGAGGAAGTTCAATAAATGGTTGGTTCGTATCCTGGGAAAGGAATTCATATTCGGCAGCATCACTGGCGGTATTGTCATCTTTGATTTTATAGATAATTTCAGGATCAATCACCTGAAGCCGCCTGCCATCTTTTGCATGGGTGTGTACAATATAATCTTTTAAGATATAAACAGCTTTGACCGGGTCATCTCCCGTAACCATTACAAAATTGGCAGGATCCAGATTGACTGCAACTCCTCTTGAATCGAGGGTATCTAAGAATTCCTTTAAAGTGGCTGCAATCTCCGGCCCGGTCTCAATGGCAAAATGTCCTTTCATAGAATCAGCAAAACGGCTCAAGCTATGGCAGGCTTCCTGCATAATCTTATATCTTTCATGATTCTTATCTGCCGGAATTACACCGATGTGGGTAGTAATAATATCCGTTTCCAGGTCCTTTGCCAGCTCCATAATGCGCTTTGACTTTTCAATGAGTTCGGGATTCTTGTCTTTGCTGCCAAAGCCATGGCCCAAATCCCCACATAGGGCAGAAAAAATAAGTCCATTTGACTTAACCATATCAAGAAGTTCTCTCCTTTTACTTCCCGTTAACGCTTCCGGGGAGTACTCCCCTGAGGTTGCATACATCTGGAGGCCTTTGGCCCCAAGGAGTGCCGCTTTTTCTATAGCATTTTTCGTACTCAGCTTAAAGGAATCCAGCATAACACCAATTGGAAAATCGTACATATCAACCATCCTTTCTATAAAAAAAGTTGTTTGTTTCTAAACCTCATTGTATAATTGAACTATTATGAAGTAAAGAAATGAAGTTGCCGCAAATTAACACTATATTGCTTAAATTCAATTTGAATAGAGGAAGACGACGATGAACGCAAATAATTTATACGAACCCCATATACACAAGGATCCTTCGTTTCCAATTATTTTCCACCTGGATACCATGAAAAAACATTACTCCGATTTTCTGCCTCATTGGCATGAAAACCTCGAGATCCTATATGTTCTAAAGGGGACGATCCATGTGATTGCAGATGCGGACAGTGTCACTGCCGGTAAGGACGAAATCATTGTTATCAATTCAAACAATGTCCATTATATCCAATCCTTAGCAGATGAATCCATCTACTACTGCCTGATTATAGATCAGAAATTTTGCGAGAACTTTAATCTGGATATCGGAGAAGTTGTATTTCAAAGAAAGATAACAGAAAATGAGCTAAGAGAGAAATATGAGATTATTAAAGAGGAATTTCAATTGCAAAAAGCTCTTTATAAAGCAAAAATAAAAGCAGCAACCATGGATTTAGTCATCTGCCTTTATCGGAACTACACCATACTCGAATCCACCTTATCTAAACAGATAAAAAACAACAAAATTGAAGTAATCAAAAAGGCAATCCGGTATATACAGTATCATTATTCTGAAAATCTTTCCATTCAGAGTATTTCAGAGGAAGTTGGCGTAAGCAAATATTACTTCTGCCGTATTTTCAAAGAGGTTACAGGTTATACCACCGTGAATTTTCTTAATATGGTAAGGTGTGCCAATGCAAAGAAGTTATTGCAAAGCAGTAAATATAATGTAGAAGAAGCTGCCCTGCTATGCGGTTTTGACAATCTGTCTTATTTCTCCAAGACTTATAAAAAACATATGAACCGCCTGCCTTCTTCCGATATTCCTTCAAAGTAAACACTATCACTTAACATATTATTTGCCCAGTTTAATAATAGTGGATTTTCGATATGAACCAGGAATACAATTTTACTGTTGAACCGAAGCAGGAGATAATAGCCTCATGAGTGTGCCATATAAGCTGTCCTCCAGAACCTTCCCTTCAACCTGGATATCCAATCCCAATTCCTCTGCCGTCAACAGCCTCCAGCTCTCCCTATGTCTGAGATTCTCCCCCGGTTTCAGCTTTGTAATAGGACTTAAGCTTTCCAGCTCTATAATCTCTAAATCCGTATAGATTTCAAAAGAAGATCCCATATCAGAATAGTTTGCATCCATGATATGCTTATACTTCTTAAGAAAGACCGTTTGCTCCAGCAAGTATGCCGCCCAGCCCTCTACATTGCCGGTTCCAGCCTTAAACCAGTCCTCAACCCTGCTGTCCTGCTTCAATGCTATGTAATCCTTGCATATATTCAATCTGCTGTCTTCCAGATTTGTATAGGGCCAGGTAACCAGAGCCTGATTTGGCAAGAAGCCGGTATCCCGCTTCGTATTCGGCCATATAGCCAGACCTCCGCCTGCCATGACCGACAGTGCCCAGGCGGTCAACTCTACCGGCCAGACCGTCTGGTTCCTGATCTCATGAAGGACTTCTACCTCGGCTCCATCCGAGGGTATCCGGATTGTAAGCTGCTTGCGCATGCCGGACAGGGTTTCCCGGTTACCTGTAAGGACAACCCCGTCCTTAAGAAGCTCATAACTGATTCTTTCATTATCCGGCTCATTGGGCCGAAAGCCGATCTGCGGACCATGCCACAGCCGGTGTCCTCCATAGATGCGCCATTCATCTCCGCCCGTCAGTCCCTGCTGCCCTGCTTTTTCATAAAAGATATTATTTCCTCCCAGAAAAGCAAACCGGAGCACCCTGGGACCGATCTGAGTCGCAGCAATCACCTCAATCCTGTCATTGGAGATTCTGACACAATCCTTCCAGCCATTATACTCACATAATTCTACCTTTACCATCGCCATCCCCCATTATAATCCTCATCGTTAATGCAGATATTCACAACACACCCTTCTGCTCGGCTCCTGTTCTCTTCCTTCTTCTGCCTGTCAGCAATCCGCTGCCTCCCGCCGAAGCATAACTGCCTTATTCCAATTTTAACAGAATTGTCTTAATTTCAAAAGGGCGAAAATCAAGTTCCACCTCATGGGCTGTTGCCGGCAACTCTCTTTCCTTCTTCTCCAGCATATTGCCCTCGTATGCCTTAAGTATCGGAAATGCACTGCGAAATGCACAACGGGTGCCCGCCTTCTTGGCTTCATACATTCGAAGAACCACGGTATCACTGCCATCCTCCGCAGGCTTTACCGTCTCGATCATGATATTGGCCTGATCTACGCTAAAGAAGCTTTGTTCACTGGCGAGGCCTGAAGCTGTCTCCAGAGGCACATTCAATTCGTAGCCCTCACGAACCACATCACTGTCCATGAAACTTCCTTCCCAGGCAGTAAAGGCATAGGTAAACCGGTGTATCTCGTTATCCGCGCGCATTTGCGGTGAAGCGGGTGCCCTCAGCAGGGTCAGATTGATAGAATGATCCAGCATGCTGACGCCATATTTGCAGTCATTAAGTACCGCGGCACCGTGGTTTTGTTCACAAAGCGCCGTATATCTGTGATTACACACCTCGAATCTGTCCCTGTCATACTGTCTGGATCGATGGGTAGGACGGGTGACATAGCCAAATTGAATCTCATTGATTCCCTCTTCGGCCAGGACATTGACCGGGAAGCTGACCTTTAATAACCGGTGCAGCTCCTTCCAGTCAACTGTGGTATCAAAGGTAACTCTGTGGCTGTCCCTGCTCAGTCCAATGATCTGCTCCAGCGAAGAATTTCCAATCTGCTTTTTCACACAGACCGCGCCATATACCGGCACAGCACAGCTTATGCTTATCTCCGCTTTCGGCTCCAGGTTGACAACAGCCTTCTCATAAGGGCTATCAATATCCCAGGCATCAAAATATCTGGGAACATCCTTATATAACAAGAATTGATTCATAGGCTGAGCGGCATATTCACGGCCGGTGGACTTCATTCTATATGAAGTGATCTCCCCATTGGCATTAAAAACGACCCGGACATACCCATTCTCCAGGACTGCACCCTCCGGGGTCACCGCTGTCTGTACTGCCATTCCTTTCTGCACCCCAGATATTATCTGGGCCTTTGTTATATCACTTGCTGCATTTCCTGCTATATCTTCTGCTGTATCTCTTGCCGTATCCCCTTGTGAGGGTGCGACAGGGATCAGAGCCAACACTCCGCAGGAAGGGACGGTAACCTCAGCAATGACCTCACCATCTTTCTCATATACATAGATAAATCTTCCCTCCGCGGTCATGGCTCCCTGTTTGAATTGTCCGGGAAGAACCACGATTCCCGTACGTTCCCAGGAAAGAGAGTTAAACACGGTTACGGCTCCCTCTGCCCTCTCTGTCAGCTTTCCTCTCGCTTCCTGTGCAATCAGGGCCGCCCCTTCCATAACCTCAAGATGTGTCCTGGCAACATCCTCATAGACTCGCGCAATGGAAGAGCCCGGCAGGATATCATGGAACTGGTTAAGCAGAACCAGCTTCCAGTATCGGTCCATGGTCTCAGCCGGATAAGAGAAGACTTTGCGGACACCGGCTATAGCACTCCATAATTCACTTTCCCTGAGCGCCAGCTCGCTCTTTCGGTTCCTAAGCTTTACTGCTGCCTGGGAAGTATATACTCCCCGATGGGCTGTAAAATATAATTCTCCCAGGTAGGTATGTTCCGGAGCGCCCTCCTTCTCCATATCCTGAAAGAATTCCAGAGGATGCGCAAACCGGAACCGGGGTACCCCCTCCAGATTCTCTTCTCTCAAACCATATTCGATAAAATCCCGGCTGGGTCCTCCTCCGCCGTCGCCGTAACCGAAGGGAAGGAGGAATTTATCCACAGGCTCCTCCTTTTGGACCCGGTTATTCCACACTTCAATCAACTGGCGTGGATTAGTATGATAAGTGTAACTGGTGGAAAGGAAGGAGATTACCTTGGAGCCATCCATCCCCTGCCAGGTAAAATAATGATAAGGAAACTTCTCCCCCTCGTTGCAGGACCAGAAGATCTTTTGCGTAAATAAGTAACGGATGCCGCAGTCCTTAAGTATCTGGGGCAATACTGCGGAGTAGCCAAAGGTATCCGGCAGCCAGAGTATCTCACAATCCACGTCAAATTCTTCTTTATAAAACCTCATGCCATGTACCAGCTGCCGAATCAAGGATTCCCCGGACGCCATATTAGTATCCGGCTCCACCCACATGCCGCCTTCACAGATCCATTGGCCCCGCTTCACCGCTTCCTTCATCCTGGCATACAGCTCAGGGTAATTCTCCTTGCATATCTGATATAATTGGGGCTGGCTCTGAAGGAATTTATACTCCGGATACATCTCCAGCAGCCTCAGCTGCTGGGCAAAGGTTCTGGCTGTCTTGCGGATGGTTTCGGCATAAGGCCAGAGCCACATAATATCCAGATGAGCATTGCCGATTGCGTACATAACCGGAGCCGTCGAACCGTTCTTCGCCTCCAGCATGGGCTTTAATATGCCTCTGGCTAACCTGTAATCCTCCATACGTTTATCCAGGGGCTGCTCAAAATCCACGGCATAGGTGAACTTCTTAAGGGCATCTGCTATCTTTGCCGCCCGAAGGCTGTTGTCGTCCAGGCACTGCATGGTCTCATACAAGGTTACCGCATCCAGCCAGAGCTGATGGGCCGTCTCATTCCATATGCCGATAGAGCTGGAGCCGATTCCGGACCGCAGCTCCTCCGGATCGGGCTCTTTAAAAGCCTCCGGCTTCACCGGCCCCACAGCAACCATGCCGAATTTGCTCATAGGAATATGGTGCCCCGTATAGGTCTCCATTACAAGCTCGTAACAGGTACCTTCCGCCCCTTGCTCCGTCAGTATATTATCCTGTACATAATGATGCCAGATACTGATAAAATCTGCCCGCTTAGTGCCAAACTCCCTGCCGTTCACATAGAGCACGGATTCCCCTCCGGGCCAGCCTCCGTTCCCCGTATCCAGGGACATAACGATTTTCTCTCCCTCAGCCTCTCTGGGAAGAACAATCTTAGCCCGGAACCATGCATATTCATACTGATGTCCCCACCTCGTTCCTTCCGGCATCGGCCGGAACTCCTGCTTCATGGCCTCTTCGTAGGATAATCTTTCACAGGTGGTAAACCCTTCAAATTGGATTGGCTGTATGGCCGTATAAAAATCCTGGGTCAGCAGGTCCAGCCAGTACTGCATACGTCCTTTCCATTCCGAAATAAACTCCATCTTAATAACCCATGCCTTTCTTTCAATCTATTTCTACAGCAATATCCATGCGCTGCCGCAACCCTGCGAATTGGGACAGCGCACAATCCGCGGAATGTAAAATCAAGATTTTCACTCTATTTCCGCTTGTCTTTCATAATCTGTTCAGCTTACCTCAAATACAAGCTTTCTTCCCTTTTTTAAAGATACCTGGTATACATCCTGTACCGGAAGCTGATTCCCATCTACCATCAAAGGCCTCTTCGACTTAGCAAAAGAGAATTCTACCTTCTCATCACAGCTTGGCTCCACAACCACCGATTTCAGCTCATATTCTTCTATAACCACGGATATCCTATGTCCGCCTTCGATGGTCATGCTGCGGCAGGAGCATTTGCCCCACTCATCCGGAATACCATAAGCGATATATACCCTGTCCCCGGACCGGTGGACAAACATCTCACTAAGCGCTGCCGGTACAATAAAGCCTGCTTCCACCGTAAAGGCATCTGAACTTTCCCCCGCATTGGTATCCGATACACGCAGAATACCGTTTTGATAGGGATCTCCGTTGACCACAAAGGTATTCCGTGCCCGGAAGGCCATGCAGTAAAGCTCCAGCATGGTGCGTGCCATATTGCCCCTGCCGCAGCGGGATGCAAAGATCGACATATACGGGAAGGACCATGCCGCATATTCCGTTAATCCCAGATCGATTACAGCATTGAGGGACCGCTCCGCTGTCGGGCTGTGGATATCCGTCCCCAGGGGGAATATGGGGAACAGCTGACAGAAATGACGATGGGATTCAAACACATCCTCATCCGGGAATAAAGGATATCCCTTCGCCGTGAGCTTGACCGGGGTCAGCCTCCGGTTGAACTCCGCATAACGGCTGCCATCCCTGCCCAGGAGCTTTGCATAACGCTCCATATGCTCCAGCAGATAATGAAGAGTGGAGATAACCACCGTGGCATCATCCTTAATCAGCATGGGCCCCCGGAATACCTCCGGTGAATTGGTAAAGGGAATATGATAATAGCCGTCCTCACCCGGATATGCAATTCCCTGATACAGATTAAGAACCCTTTCTATAAAGGGATATACACTGGACTCCAATTTCTCAAGGTTTCTGGAATACTCATAATACCAGCAAAAATCTGCCGCTACGAATAATTCCGGTCCCAATAATTCATTCCAGAAGCACCATTCCCCACCGGCTGCGTAGCCCTCCGGCGCCATCTGAACCGGACAGTGAATGGCATTCTTTATGCCGAACAGCTTATACGCCCGTTCTGTAAGACGCGGCATGGCTCCGGTATAATAATCAATGTAAGCTTCCGCCAATTCAATATTATTCGTCTTATATGCCGCCCAATAACAGGACTGCACATTCAGGTCGTTATGCATATCTCCGTACCAGGCGGGTATCTTCGCGTCATTATTCCATACGCCCTGCAGGGTGACGGGCCAGGAGCCCCTCCGTTCATTGGAAAATATTTTATACATCTCCTGATAAAAGGCCTGCTGCAGTCTGTCATTGGGTACGCTTAAATCAAACCGGCTCCAGAATTCTGCCCAGGAAGCCGTATGCGCCTCTCGGAATACTTCCTCATGCTCCAGATATTTCTCCAACAGCCCAGTATTCTCTGCAATCATTTCCTGGCTTGTTTTTTCTCCATAGTCTATTTTTCCGCCATGGTCCGCTCTTTCGCCATGGTCCGCTCTTCCGTTATGGCCTGCTTCTCCATCATGATCCGTTTTTCCGCCATAATCCGCTTCTACATCATAATCCCTAGAGGTATCTTTCTCCTGGATAACATGGGTATCCGCATTCAGGGTGATATAGATATCTCCGGGCTTCTCCATCAAGCTGATTACTGCCAGTCCCTGCCCGGAATAGGGCTGAAGCACATGATTGATGCTCTCCAGCCTCTGCACTGTATACCTGGAATAATTCCAGCCTGTCAGCTGGGCCAGCTTTCCGTCGGCGGTATCCCAGCCCTTGATCTCAACTGCATACTGCTCCGCATCAAGCTTAACCTTCAGGACATTAACGTTAGAGTCAACATAAACACAGCAATTAACCTGTTTTCCATTCTTTAAGATAACCCGGATATCCGCACTGGCAAGGGTAAGATCCAGTTCTGCGTAGAAGCCGGTTATCTCATCCTCCAATGCGATATTTAAGCTCAGCCCCGGAAGATGGCTGCGCCAAATTCTGGGCTCCGAAAGATTTGTCTGCGCCGTATAGGTTCCATTATGGAACAACTCCGGATTTTTCACAAAATCTGCAAATTTTGCAGCCGGCATATCCTGTGTGCTGTCCCTGGTCTCCCAAAGCTGTATACTATCCACGGAAAACCGAAGGGAATGATCAGCCACATACAGCAATCCCCCTATAAATCCGTTGCCCCAGAACAAGCCTTCATTAAAACGCTTAGGCAGTTGATCGATAATTAACTTTCTGTATTCTTTATTCATCAATTTATCCATCCTTATGTCCACGCCTTTTACCGCACAGATCGCTATGAAAATGCTGGCATGAACTCGGACCTCCCTTCATTATACCTTTTATTTCTTTCAACTCTCACTTTCCTTCGGGCTGATCCTCTATTTGCAAATGAGCCCCTCTTGGTGAATACCTACCGTCTGCCGGTGGATGTTAAAGCCCTCCACTACAAACTGAGGACTTTCTCCCATGAGATTACTGTTCCTGAATTCCAGCCGGACCCTCTTCCTCTCTCCGGGCATAAGGGAAAAATAATTATCCTCATAGAACACCGGCAATACCCGTTCCCCGGTCTCCTGCCGCAATACCTTGATCCGGATCTGCAAGGCCGGAACCTCCGAGAGATTGGCAAGCTCCATGCTGTATCCGCTCCATCCCGCCTCCTGCTGCCATGTCCCGTCCGCCTCTTCCATACAGGCCTGTAGATGAACATATTCCAGCTGTGACATGGTACGGAAATCCCTGCTGCTTCTATGGTTGTGCCAATAGAAATTCTCACCTGCAAGCCTGCCTTCTTCTCTGTCTGCTTTGCCAGCATCTCCTGTGTTCCCAGCAATATCTGCATTGTCAGTAATATCTGCGTCACCAGCAATTTTCGCATTCCCAGTAATGGATATGTCAACCGTGGATCCATCATCCGCAAAGTATACCCAGGTCTTAAGAAATACAATATCCGAAGCATACTCGCTGAAATCTACGGAAAACAACTCCTTCAAAGAAGACTTCTCCACCTTGGCGGTTTCCTTTCTCTCGCGGAGCAGCCTGCCCTGAAGATCATAAATTCTCAGAACCCCCGTCAGCTCCTCCTGTCTGGGTGTGCCATTAAAGAGCACCATCCGGTTATTGGCCCGGTTCCATATGAGGTTCACCGGCTGGCAGGCGGTCTTCAGGCCGTAATAACCTCCGTTCACATCATGGTAATAATCATAGCTCTGCCATACCAGGGAGGGCCATGCCGGATTGCTCATCCACATCATCAGACCGTGGCTGCGGGAAGCGATGGAACCCTCGAACATGGCCTTATGCAGCTCATAGCTCTGCATCTGGGCTCTCCGAAGCATCTCTTCAAAGCTGTCAAACCCCCCATAATCCTCTAATTTCTTCAAATAGCCTCCGCCATCCACATTCCACCGAAGGGCAAAATCATGAAGCGCCCACAGCTCATTATGAGGCCACAGCTTATCCTCCGAAAAAATCATCCGCATCGTCTCTGCCACAGGAATATTCGGCATACCCCGTTCACTGTTCATAAGATCCGGAAGAGTATTCTGAAAATAAAACTCCGGGAGCATTGCCTTATGAGGCCCGTCCTCGGCAACCGGCGCCTTGGCCGAATTGGGAATATAGTGCCTGACACCGTCCCGTACCCGCACATACTCTCTTATCCCCTTCTCAATCTCCTCCACCTCCGGATGCATCTCATTGGCTCCGCAATACAGGGCAATGCAGGCGTGGCTGCGGAACCTGCATATCCGGTCCCTTACGTTTTCAAGGAACATCCCAGGCTCCTTCGGGCTATGGAGCCAGCATCCGGGAAAGAAGAAATCATCCCAGATCAGAATCCCGTATTTATCACAGGCCTTATAAAGCTGCTCATCATAGGTCTGGCCGCCCCAGTTTCTTATGATGTTAAAATTCTCGTATTTGTGAAGGCGGATCTTGTCATCATACCGCTCCTCATCCACATTCAAATGAATATCCTCCAAGCCCCAGTTGCCGCCCCGGATAACAATGCGCACCCCATTGCACAAAATCGCAAGATTATTGCCGTTCTTATAACCATTCCTGTCTGTCTCATCACTTTCCGTCAGTGTATAGGTAAACTCCCTGGCACCAAATTGAAAATGCTTCGTATCCGATCCCTCTTCCTCCGCCGATGCCGTGACAGTCATATGATACAAGGGCTGTTCTCCGTATCCGTTGGGCCACCAGACCTTTGGCTCCTCAAGCACAAGAGGCCCGATAACTGCCTGAACGCTTTCTCCAGCCTTCAGTACCACCTCCTGCTCAAACACCAGCTCCGGCAGCTCTTCAATCCTTCCCCGAAGGACCGCCGTCACCGTCTCATCCGAGGAATTCGCCAGCTCCGCCTTTAAAGTCATATTCAGCCTGCTTAAATCCGGCTCCCCATTATCCTTCCGGTCAAATACGGTCACCACCCAGGGATCCTTCACCTGAATCGCCCCGGTATAGGTCAGATACACATCATTATAAATTCCAATATTACGTCCCCGTACCGTGGGAACCCAGTCCCAGCCGTTAGCCGCGCTGTAGGTAGGAGCATCCTCGCCGATCCTTCCGTCATTGCCAAACACCCCTCCCATGGTTCCGGGACCGTCATTGTTACTGGTATAGGCAGTCCCCGGATCCGTATTCTTAAGAATAAGAACGGCAAGGCTATTCTCTTCCCCATAGCGAATCAGAGATGAAATATCAAACCTTCCCCGGGTAAATCCTCCATTCACTGCGCCCACATAGGCCCCATTAAGGAATACCCTCGCTTTCCAGTTGATGCCGTCAAAATTCAGCCAAACCCTCTGCCCTTTCTTATTCCCAGGAACCGTAAAGCTGGTGCGATACCAAAAATCACTCTTAAAATGACTGTCGGAAGCACACCTCTGCCAGTCCTCAAAGCAAGGATCAGCCACTGCCCCGGCCCTTACATAGGAATAAAACACTGTCCCCGGTACTACAGCAGGGAGCCAGCCGGATGTGTCATACCTCTCGGATGCAATCCGCATCCCCAGCTCCATGTCGGAAGTACTGCAACTGCCGGTTTCAATCTCCCCTGCCAGCAACGTTCCCGCAAGCGGTACCTCGGGCAAGCCGTCTCGGTTCTCAAGTAATAATCCTAAGCTACCGGCTAATTCCGGGCTCTCGGGCAGTTTCAACCTCTCCGCCCTCTCCAGCTTCCAGGAATTCTGATTTAGGAATTGTTTCCCTTCCTCCTCTTTCCTGCCGCTCTCCGGAAGGTATTTCACATCATTGGTTCCAAAGACTTGGAATTCCCTCACGATATAAGCGATATTCCCCGGATCGGTTTCCTTAAGATACAGCCTCACATATCTTGCACTGCAGCTGAAAAAGCTTATTTCCTTCGTTCCCCCGCACCCCTGGCAATCCTCCGCCACCGTAACCCAGTTCCTGGCGTCCCCGGATACCTGAATCTCATACACTGTGGCATACATGCTGCCCCAATAAATCTTTACCCCCTGGATAACACTATCTCCTCCCAGATCTACATAAACCCATTCCTCCTGGTTGCCTGCGCTCATCCAGGCGCTGACATAGGAGAATACATTCTCATCATAGGATGCCAGAATCCGGCGGCCTTCCGTATCCTGAAGGGACCATTCCGCCATATGAATCCGATCCCCGCTTAACACCTCCTCGACGCTGAGCCGGTAATGAGTATAGCCCGCCGCTTCATCAACAGGATAGGTCTTCGTTTCATGCTGGGCAAACACCTGATTCACCTGGCGATCCAGCTCATGGTATTCCACCCCGTCTCCTGACCCGTACAAAGTCCAGACCGAAGGAAAAGGGCAGGAATCCCCGCAGCAGCTTCCCGCTTTTATCGTATAGCTGCCCAGCCGCGTTCTTCTCGGCAGCCGTACCTGTACCCATGTATCGGTGGTATAAGTCTCAAACTGAGTATCCTTTCCATAATCAAACAGATACTTCACATTACCGTACCTTGACTGATTCCCATCCCTGTGCAAAAATTCATATGCCATCTTCGACTCATCCGCAGGCTCCAGTCCGGCCGTCACCAGCTGCGCCGTCTCATTAACCGTATAGGAGCTGGACTGATAAGCCGCCCGCCGATAGGCAAGATTACGTACTTTCGTTATTTCTCCTGACATAAATCCTCCATATTTATAATCCATTCATTCCTTCTCATGGTTCGCTAATTAATTTCACCATTCACCAATTCAATTTTATAGCCTTCTCATTCAACTTTGCAGTTCACTTATTTAATTTTACAGTGCTCTTATTCAATTCTATAATTCCCTGCTTTAACTTTACCGCTCTCTCATCCAATTCTATAATTCATAGCTCACTAATTTAATTTTACAGTTCCCTCATTCAATTTTTTCAGTTCACTATTCAATGTTCCATCCAACAAAATGTTTCTCAATACTAATGCGGTAAATCTGAGTGGATCGATATCCATATGGGCGCAGACCGGGCTTCCCTTGATTGCCTGCACTTGGCAATCATGGGATGTTAAAGGCAAGCCCATATGGATATCGATCCACTCAGATTTACCGCACAGCCCAACCCATTCAATATCAAAAGGGTCAAAAGGCATCCTGCTCTGATCTATAACCATCCAGTATCCTTTTGACCCTCCTATCATTACACCCGTCTAATCCGGATAAAGCGGCTATCAAAGTCACCCCATAGCCCCGTCTCAAGACCCATCCTCATCAAAGTGCTTCCATGAAGAACCCTGTCATCCCCTTCTATCTGATATAACGCCTGGGAATCCAGTCCGCAAAGCTTCAGACTCGGCATTTCCTTCCCAAACTCATAACCCTGCCGGAAGGCAAATACTACAACTTCACTGTCATCCCTGCTGATATATTCCACCGCATGCAAGGTGCTCTCCCGTACGGAGGACAGGCGGTACTGCTTTCCATATTGCACAGTTTCCCGTATCTCTTTATACAGACTGATATAGTTCTTAAATTCCTCTAAGGTCTCCTCACTAAATTTGCTGATATTGGCCCCAATGCCCAGTCCTCCCATCATGGAAGAATGGAAACGGTAGCTGTAAGGTCTTTCAAATTTATTGGAGCATCCGGAGGAGGAATCCGTAACCCATGCAGTCATAATGCGAGGCGCATAGAAATAAGAGAAGCCCTCCTGAATAAACAGCCTTTCATATGCATCCGTATTATCACTGGGCCAGCATTGGTCTGCAAATTGCAGGATGCCCAGGTCAATCCGGGAGCCTCCGCCCGCACACACCTCAAAGTCCACCTTGGGGAATCTCTCCCGCAGGGTCGCCCATATCTCATAAAGGGCTTGGGCATGCCCGTACCAAAGCTCCTTATCCTTTGCCGTATCTCCCGCACTCACATCCGTCAGGGTCTTATTCATATCCCATTTAATAAAGGTGATATCCTCATGCTTTGATAACAAATCCGACATGAAACTAATAATGAATTCCTTAACCTCTTTCTTGCTGATATTTAAGGTATATTGATTTCTTCCCTGCATGGGCTCCTGGTCTTTAAAACGATAAATCCAATCCGGATGGGCACGGTACAGATCACTGTCCGGATTCACCGCCTCCGGCTCCACCCATATGCCGAAATCCATGCCCAGGGATTTTACATAATCAATGATCTCCGATAATCCGTTGGGGAACTTCTCCTTGTTCACATACCAGTCACCCAGTCCCGCCCGGTCATTATGACGCTCTCCAAACCATCCGTCATCGATGACAAACAGCTCCACACCGATCTGAGCCGCTCTCCGGGCAAGCTCCTTCTGATTCTTTGCGGTAACATCAAAAGCGGTCGCCTCCCAGGAATTATACAGAACCCTTCCCGGCTTCCGTCTGGGGAAGATATGGTCAACCTCAAAGTCATGGAGCTTACGGCTCATCTCGCCATAGCCTCCGGCGGAATAGCCGAAGGTCATAACCGGTGTGGTGATGCTCTCGCCTTTCCCCAGCCTATAGGAAAAATCAAAATTGCTGATACCGCCCGTTACCCGTACATTATTATAAACTGTCCTCTCAAAGGTTATCTGCCAGTTGCTGCTGTAGCCCAGGAGCCCGAACCATACACTGCCCCTTGTCTCATCCGCCGTACCGTCATCCAGGGCGAAGCTTGGATTATAGTGGGGTCCCGTATTGCCGCAGCGGGACTGGAGGGTAAATGCTCCGGTGGTGAGATACTGGTCATTAACCTGAGTCTCCGCAGCCCATTTGCCGGTGAGATATTTCACACGGTACTTCTCCAGCTTCGGAATACTGACGGAGGCAGATTTCAAATTCTCAAGAATGACCTCTTCTCCCTCGTTGGTGATCTTAGCATACCGGCAGATAATATCATATTCCGCATATACCTCATACACCACATCCGCATATAGCTGAGAGTAGCTGTTCTTAAACCGGAGAGTCAGACGCTCCAGCTTCTCATTCACCTGCTGGATGGAATGCTCCAGATAAACCATATCCAGCTTCCTGATCTCAGGATAATTCACCTTCAGGCAGCTTTCCAGGAAGGAATAGCTGTTCCAGAAGCCATATTCATCCCGTTCCAGGTTGAGGTTCGGATCAAAGCTGCTGTGTCCGCGTTCCTTGACATAGCAGGACAGATCCTCTCCATGAAGCTTCTCACCCCAGTAAATATTCTGCAGACAGTTGGAGTAGGCCATAACATAAGATGAATTCTTCGTAGTAATATTAAATAAATTATTCTGATGTGTAATCATTCGTTACCTCCATTGCGTGACCAGATGTCACCAAATATTTATACTATGATATTGCAAGCCATAATATGGTCATACCATGATACGGCAAGCCGTAATATGGTCATACCATGATGCGGCAAGCCGTAATATGGTCATACCATGATACAGCAAGTCATAATAGGTCATACCATGATACGGCAAGTCATAATAGGTCATACCATAATACGGCAAGTCGTAATATGATATGCTATGATACTGCAAGCTATCATATAGTGTATCATTACTCTCCTGCTTTGCAGGGACATATCCGGTACAGCTTCGGCTCCGCCTCTGCCATCCGAAGGGTTATCTCTTTCCTTACCGTCTCCCGCTCTCCCGACCACAGATCCTGAAGCACATAATCCCTGTCAGGATCAAGCCCCAAACGTTCCAGCTTAAGCTCCTTCACCTTCTTATCCGACGCACTGTAGTTGAACACTGCCAGATACTCGGCAGCTCCCTCTTCATCCTGCCGGATAAAGGTATCGCAGGCCTGATCACCCGTATTGCCCTCCACCGGACGGAAGGTGATCCCCGCCTTGGCAACCCCGTTGATCTCCTCGTTGGTGAGAATCTCCGCTGTTCGTTCCCTGGCCTCCTTAATCCGGAAATCATCGCTGTCAATCATCATGGTTCCGGAGATTGCCGAAGAGATATAGCGGGTCAGCCCCTCATGATAGAGAATGGGATCCCGGTGGTTATAGCTGTTATACACCACAATATGGTCCGGATCATTGAACCGGTATACGCTGTCGTTCATCCACCAGCCGTAGGTCAGGGAATTCAGCATGTACTCCGCAAAATTAATGGTTCCGAAGATATCACAGGAGATTCTGCGGCTGTGGGCATAGCAGGCCGGGAACAGGGGAGCGATGGACAGGCTGATAAAGAACTCCTGTTTCTCAATCTCCTCTTTCATAATATCCACTAACTGCTGCATTCCGTAGTTATAGGCAGCGATTCCCGTGGTGATATCCCGGTTATAATGAACCCCTTCTACACTGCCGTGGGACATAAAGTCCAGCTTCACATACTGGTAACCCCATGCACGGAATTTCCCGAACAGCTGCTTCAAATGCATATAATTTCCCGGATGGGTGGGATCGATGGAATAGCCCCCGTCATAGGCAGGCAGGATGTTCCCCTGCTCATCCTTCAGCAGCAGATCCCTCCAGGTATAAAGCCCCTCCGATTCCTCCACCGGCCGGTCAAAATCCTTGCCCCAGAAGGTAAAAGGTGTGGTATATATTCCGGGAAGCTGACCGTTGGCCTTCACATGCCTGGCCGCATTAATCAGCTGTTCCTCCGTAAGCTTGTTCCATCCGGCATCAAAATTAATGTATACCGCCCGGTCGCCGAAGCTTCCGGCCTGGAGCTTTTCCTTCACAAAATCAGAAGCTCCGGTATAGATCTCATAGCTGAGATCCTTGGCTACCGCCGACCAGCTGTTCCACCCCATGGGGACTCCCCTGTCCCAGGGAAGGGGCGGCGCAATAATCCCATTGGCCCTCCCGTAAGCCTCCAGACCGTCCCTGTAGTCCTGGAAGAAGCCGAAAAAAATCTTTGGCGATGATACGACTCTGCCTGTTACATAGCCATGGGGAAGGCTGTCTCTTGTCAGCTTTGAAGTAATGCCTCCAAATACCTTAAACCCTGTAAGCCCGGCATAACCTTCGGCACAGCTGCCGCTGTCATTGCTGCCGCAGTATTGCCCTGCCTGTATTCCTGTTTTCCAGATGTCATGGCTTACGGAGCCTGCTACCATACCCTTTCTTGTATCATTGTCAAAGATGGATGTAATCTCATAGCTTTCCCCGGCGGACTGCAGGGGCTGGGACGCGTACCGTACAAAATCATCATTGTCAAAGGGTGCGGATAAGAACCGCAGATCTCCCTTTATACTGCATTCCAGCTTTCCTTCCGCCAAGGGTGCAATATAGTTGGTGCTGATCCCGCCGTCCAGAAGCAGCACCGCCTCCAGCAGAAGATAATCATAGTCCTCGTAGGCATAAAAATTCTGTTCCAGAATTACCCCGTCTTCCCGCCTGCTCTGAACGGAGAGCTTTATCCCCTCTCCAAAGCCGTCCCTATGAGCGGTTACAAGACAGTCCGCTTCGGGATTTCTCTTCAGATCCTTACTGCTGATGAAGGTTCCATCCTTCAATTTCGCCTCAGCGGTTATTCCTTTCAGCAGATACTGATTGTCCGTATCCCTTAAAGCAACCGTCCCTGATGCTATGTCATATTCCATATGGAGCTTTCCTTTGGTTAACCGGATTCTCTGCTCATTCCGCTCTAACAAAATCTTCTGCCTGCAACAGTCTTTTTCGTGATTCCTCATAATTTCCCCGCCTTTCCTGTTCTGCATGATGCCAACCTTGTATTGTAATGTGCTGTTACTTATAGATCTTGAATATCTTAGGCTGCGCCTCTTCCAGGGTAATCTCTGCCGACCCTTGAATCTCCTGGTTTGTCTTTGACCACAGATCATACATCTGGTATTTTAACCCCGGATCAAGACCGATCCTGGAAAGCTCCACGGTCATCTTCTTATTCTCCGTGGCACTGAAGTTAAAGACTGCAAGATAGGTCACATCCTCCTCCGCGTCATAGCGCATAAAGGTATCACAAGCCCTGTCCTTCGTATTGCCCTCCACCGGACGGAAGCTGATTCCGGCCTTTGCCACCTCATTGATTTCTTCGTTGGTGAGAATCTCCCTGGCGCGCTCCCTGGCCTCCTTGATGCGGAAATCATCACTGTCAATCATCATGGTGCCGGCAATTGCCGAAGAAATGTAACGGGTCAGGCCCTCGTTATAGAGGATGGCATCCCTGTGGTTATAGCTGTTGTACACTACGATATGATCCGGGTCATTGAAGGGATATATGGTTCCGTTCATCCACCAGCCATAGGTCAGGGAATTCAGCATATATTCCGCATTCCCGATCTCGCCGAACACATCACAGGAGATACGTCTGCTGTGGGCATACTGGCTGGGGAACATGGGCGCGATGGAAAGACTGATGAAGAAATCCTGCTTCTTCACATCCTCCCCCAGGATATCCAGCAGCTGCTGCATTCCATAGTTGTACGCCTGGATTCCGGTGGTGATATTCTTATCATAGAATATTCCCTCTCTTGCCCCATGACTCATAAAGTCCAGCTTCACATACTTGTAGCCCCATTCCCGGAACTTGTCGAACATATATTTCATACGCATGGTACTGCCGGGGTGGGTGGGGTCAATGGACACTCCGCCGTCCACCGCAGGCAGAATGGTTCCCTTCTCATCCTTTAACACAAGGTCCTGCCAGCTGTATTTCTTATCGGTCCCTTCCACCGTACCTGCCGTGTAGCCCCCTCCCCAGAAGGTAAAAGGGGTATAATAGATTCCCGGTATCTGCCCGTTATCTATCACATGCTGGGCCGCCTGCTTCAGCTGGTACTCCGACAGGTTATCCCAGAAGGAGTCAAAATTAATATAAACCACGCCGTCATTGCTAAAGCTGTTATGCTGTAGATTTTCCTTAACAAAATCAGAGGAATTGGTATAGATATCATAGCTGACCTTATCGGCAACCGCTGACCAGCTGTTCCATCCCATAGGAACTCCCTTATCCCAGGCAAGGGGCGGTGCAATCACCCCGTTGGCCCTTCCGTAGGCCTCCATTCCGTCCCGGTAATCCTCATAAAAGCCCAGGAATATCTTAGGAGAAGCCACAGAGGAACCGGATACATAGCCATGGGGCAGAATATCCCTGGTCTGGATGGAGGTAATGCCGCCGAACACGCAGAACTGGGTAATGGCATCGATGCCGCCCTGCTTTACGGTAATCCCCGTCTTCCAGGTATCATGGGTGACGGATCCGGCAATCATGCCCTTACGGGTCACATTATCAAAGACCGCCGTGACCTCATAGCTTTCCTTCGCTGCGATTAACGGCTCCGAAGCATAGCGTACAAAGGCGTCATTATCAAAGGGAGTGAAGAGAAATCGGGTGTCCTCTCCGGGTATATTCAGTACATTTGATTTATAATCTCCCTTATTTGCCAGAATGGGTGCCATATAATTGGTCTTTACGCCGGAGGCGGAGCTTACCACGGATTCCAGGAGGATAAAGGGCTGCTCCTCATAGATATAGTAATTCTGCTGCAATGCGGTCTCATTCCCTTGGCTGTTCACCGTTACCAGGGCACCCTGGCCGAAGCCGTCGCTTATCTCCTGAACCTCTACAAAGTCCCGGGTATCCCTTGCCAGCTCCGTGCTTTTGACTGCGGTGCCATCCTCCAGGACGGTTTCCGCATATATACCGGAGAGAGCGGGAAGCTCCTCCTCCCCCTGGTAAATATCCGCCGTACCTGCGGTGATCTGGTATACTACCTTCATGGAAGAATTGGATATCACCAGTTCCTCCCCTATCTGATCTACCTGTAAGTTATTCTTATCCAGTAATTTTATCTCTGTCATGTCGTCTCCCTGCCTGTCTGCATTCTCATTCTCTTCGGTGTCTTCCTTCCGGCCGGTATCCGGCTGCCCCTTCCGGCTTCTGCTTGCCAGCAAGCCCCCGCAGACAACCAATAGGAGCAGACCTGCTATTATAAATAATTTCTTTTTATCCACTTTTACTCCCTTCCGCCGCAGCATCAGCCTACGATACCGACCCTGTCCAGATTCTCTACAATTTTACGCTGTACGAAGAAATAGATAATCATCAACGGTGCCAGGAAGGTAATAATGGAAGCCTGTTTTAAGGCCTCAAAAGCCAAATCATTGCTGGTGGAGGTGTCAAACCACTGCCGTGCCTGGTTATTGATATACCAGTTATTGGCATCCTTAAAGGTCCTGTCGATGATGACTCCGAAGTAGGGACCGTCCGGATTAAAATAGTTGGTGTAATAGGTGTCCCCGTAAGCCCATACAAAAGCCAGAACCGATACGGTCAATATGGCAGGCATGGCATTGGGCAGCATGATTTTAAAATAGGTCTTATAAAATCCTGCCCCGTCAATCAGGGAGGCTTCCTCGATCTCCACCGGCAGTCCCTTGAAAAACTGACGGAAGATGAAGATAAATAAGCTCTGATTGACACTGAAGCCGAAGATCGCCAGCAGGTACAGGGTCACCGGTTTATTGATCAGATCAATGTCGTGTCCCAGAAACAGCTTAAACAGCCCCAGAATATCAAAATGCTTAAAATGCAGGTACTGGGTAATCAAAAAGGACTGCCTGGGTATAAGGAACACGAATATTACCAGGAAGAACACCAGATTCCTTCCTTTGAAATCCGTTCTTGCCAATGAATACCCCGCCATGGCTGACATAAAGACCTGAATGAAGCTGATGCTCAGACCGTAAAACAGGGATTGTGCCATAATCATGGCCTCGCCCCGCATGACGGAACGGAATACGAATTCCAGACTGTTTACCCCGAATTTGCCGGGGAGCCATATGGCATCCGGTGATCCCAGATTGCGAAGGTCTGTAAATACCATGGGCAATAAGGTCAGAATCGGATACAGGATGGCAAAGCATACTCCGATGATCAGGGACAGGAAGAATACCTTTGAGGCAAAGCTTGTGAACTTTCTCATGGTAAAGGGATTCTCCAGATAGGCCGCCTCGCTTAAGGATGTGTTTTTCTTTATTCTCATGTCTTTACTTTTTCTCAATCAGATTCACCACCTTCAAAAACAGCATCACTATTCCCAGTGCTGCCAGAACATTAATCATGTATACGACGGACAACGCGGAACCAATTCCGATCTTGCTCTTGGCAAATGCAAAATTATATACCTCTTCTGCAATGGTTGAGCTTAAGAACAGATCGATCAGGGTATAAATCACCGTAAATACGGTTACATTGGCCAGCAGCGGGATCGTCACCTTCCAGAACACCTCATAGGAATTGGCTCCTTCGATCTTCGCCACCTCATAATGGGAGGGGCTGATGGACTGGAGACCTGCAAGGAATATCATGGTCTGTACCCCTGTCCTGGAAATCAGCTGAAAGATATTGCCGATGACCTCGGACAGGAAGAGGACCACCTTTCTGGGCAGGAAGGTATACTCAAACAACAGTCTGGCTCCCATCCGGTTGCCGAACAGTCCTCCTGACGCCGTCTCAATCAGGCTCCTTCCCACACTGTTCTCGGTCCACTCCACAATCAGCGGCAGTCCCAGGATGATGGGCAGGAAGAAGATGACACGGACGACACCCCTGCCGGGAAATTTGGCATTAGCCAGAATTGCCAGGAAGAGACTGAAGATAACAATCAGGGGCAGATTGGTCAGTATCTCCGCATTCTCATCCGCAAACAACCTCTGGATGGGCTGGCTTAAGGTAGTAACCTCCTTGGTAAACAAATCGATGTAATTGCGTATCCCATTGAAGGTAAGCACAATACCTCCCCCGTCCCCCACATCCACCTTGTTGAAGGAATACAGTATGGTATTCTTCAGCGGAACTGCAAAGAAGATAATAAAACCCAATAGCCAGGGCAGGACGAAGATAAAGCCGTTGACCCTTCTGCTGGTGGAATATTTCATTTTCCATTTTCTTTCTTTTGGTGTATTCTGCATTAATCTCTCCCGCCTTTCGATCGGATAATTGCATATCCAAGCGCTTCAATCTCACGATCTTCCAACTGAACCGGATATTTATTATAGTTGGTAATCACCCTGGCCCCATTGGCATAGGTGGTCTCAAAGACCTGATCTGCCAGAATGACATGATCCGCAATCTCCATGCTGCCAATCTGCTTATAGGCTTCTTCATATCTTTGATACAGCTCCTTAATGTCCTCGCGGAGTAAGCTGTACTGTCTGGATACGAATTCGGAATAGACCTTATTCTTCATAAGATCCAGGCTCTTCGCCGTGATAGTGAACTTCAGGCTGCTTCCCAGCTCCAGTGCCTGCAGGAGGAAATAATCCTCATCCACGCCTGCTTCATTCACATTCAGGGTCGTATAGGAGATCAACCCGTTCATAACCAGCTGCCGGAAGGGAATCTCCTCCGCAAAGCCGCCGTATCCGCTGCTCTCCCTGGAGATATTCACCGCATATTTGCCATAGGCAATCTTGTTCATATGGGGGTTATTTAAGGTCAGGGTCTTCTCTTCGCTCAGCTTCGTTAAATTATCATGAACCACTGCCTGGGCCTGAGCGGGCGTCACGATCTTATTCTTGCGGTAATTGGCATAATAACTGACAGCCAGGTCATCAATATACAAACTGTCATATGCCCCTGCGTTCTTAAGGAAGCGCTCCACCACCGAGGACAGATACTCCGGAGCCAATATATTATAAGGCTTAACCAGATCGGTGAACATGCCGGTCGGATAATGATAGCCGTAGACAAAAGCAGGATATCCGGTAAAGTCATAGGTTCCATGGGTGTTGGCGCGAAAGCCGCCGCCCTCGGCATATATCCTGGAAAAATCCGTACCCAGGTAGATTTCCTGTCCCTGTTCCTTTGCATAGCCCAGAAGCTCCTTCAGCTCCTTTCCGGAGCCGTTGGCCTTTACCGGTTCGGCATTGCTCATGAGCCGGTTATTCAAGCCCTCATCAAAAACTCCCAGGTAATCTACCACCAGGGGGATGTCCTGAAGATCCGTCATGATCTCCTTCAGCTCGGAATAGCTGGTCATGGAAATCACCTTATGATAGGCAATTCCCAGAAGCCGTTCCTCCAGAGTCAACGCTCCGGTCACATCCAGGTGCAGCTTCCCGCCGTCTTCATACCGGCGCGTCAGGCCGTATTTCTGAACCAGATAATCCTGATAGGTTCTGGCCATGGCATAATAGGTTACTTCCTCCGGATAGAGCTTATAGCAGATCCGATAGTCAATATCCATCATCCCCGTACCGGACATGAATTTACCGCCGCTGGAATCATAGGGCCCCATAATGCTCACCAGACTGTACTGGGTGGCATCAAAGCTGGAATACACCCTGTTATAAGTACCGCCTCCGCCATTGGCTTCTGCCGATGCCATAGCCGCCGTAATAAATGCCGTCTCATCTCCCTGATCAATGATGCCCAGAAAGCCGCCCGAGGCCGTCTCCCCTTTCCCATAGATCATACCGAAGACGGGCATGGAAAGGGATTCCGGATAGGAGTTCATATAAAAATAATCATTATAGTAAGTATTGTTGTATAATGCCCTGCTATAGGTACCGTAATTGGAGTTGAATTCATTCAGGTTTAGCAAAGCGCCCGATCCATCCGGTACGAAGGCATAGCCCTCCGCCGCCTGGGCCGGTGATACGGAGCCGAAGTAGGGAAGCACCTCGATCCTGGTTATGGTATAGTATTCATTTTCATTCTTAATCTGATTGGCGGGAACCCGGACGATAAAATCATCCCCGTCCAGAACCGCCTCCACCGGGATCAGGAAGCTGGCGGGTTCCACAATGTCCACGGATATTCCAAAATCCGCATTATCCGCCATCAACTGATCCTTCGTATAATTTAACAGCTTGGTAATCTGAATCAGCTGGTTGACAACACTGATGGGCGGTGCTTTGGAATAACGGTTATAATAGCAGTTCTTTTCCTCATCCCGTGCATAGGTCAGGGATAGCGCGGTGTCATATTTCTCCTTCTCCTCCGGCGTTATCACCCCCTGGGCCGCCTTTTCCTCCAGCCCTTTGACGAAGGTATCCTCATATTTTTCAATTGTGATTCTCTGGGGCACATATTCGTTCACCCGCAGGGAATCCAGCTCCTTCATGGCCAGATTAATTCTTACCCCGCCCTCAATCCGTTCAATGGTATAGGTTTTATCCTTTACGGAATATAGAAAGGAGTTCCAGGACAGGACCGTATTATCCTCTCCGATATAGGAAATCTTAAGGAGTGATTTCTCATCCTCGGTTCCCTCCGGATGAATGGCATTCCAGGTCTTTCCCGTCGCCTTATCCTCTACCCTGAGATTCAGAGTCCCGGAATTGAGATACAGCTTCCGGGTATCCGTCTCGGCAACCAGAACCTCACCGGCATCTTCTTCCACCATTCCTGCGGATGCAGCCAGCTCCCCCTGATATACCCGGGGTATGGGGGTCTGACGTATCTGAAGGGAAGGAAGCCACTTCAGTCCCCAGACCAGCGCACATCCCAGCAGGACCAGCCCCAGGAGTTTTATTACCGTATGCGTCCGGAAGACACGGAAAATAATTTTCTTGCTTTGATTCATCAGCTCTCTCACCTTGTCACCACCTTTTCGAGATTTCAGTTGCTATGGTGCTGACAAAGCTTATTACCTTCTCCAGAAGGGAGAAATACAGCACCAGCAGGAATATAATAATGATTGCAGCAGCCAAGGTTGCTAACAGAGTAACAATATTCTTTAAAACGGAGTATTCATGTATGGTACATAGGCCGGTAAAGATAAGAAAGCAGAACCAGACCACTCCAAGATAATTAAATGCCGAAAGAATGGGGCCTTCTTCTATGGTAATGACATTGCTGAGCAGAACCGTGGATACCTTGAACAGGATCAGCGGCAGCAGGGAATAGCAGGCCACAATATAGATATCCTTCAGCTTCCCGTTGCCGTTCATTAAGGTGGTGGTACTCCAGTTGCTTATGAAGAACAGAACCACCGGCAGTATGCTTGTCATGAAGAGATTGATGCTGTCCAGGGCAAAGGTGGGATAGAAATTGAAGATAAATCCGGTATATTGGGTAGAGAAGATCCCCAGGATACCATATAACAATAGCAATATCGTAGCCAGCAGGATGCTGCCCTTTCCTCTGAACTTGGTCTCAAAAAAGCCGTCGAAGGGATGAAAAATCACATATTGCAGGTATTTCACATCCATCAGGAATTTCTTCATATTCTCACCCCTTTCTTCTATGGTACCGGAATTCCGAATAAATCAAGGCGCCTGCTGCCAGCAGGAACACCAGAAGGATCCATATAAAATGATCCCGTACCCAGATATTCCGATAACCGTTGTATGCCTGGGAGTAAAACTTTCTGTCATTGCCCAGGTTAAAATAATGCATGGCCGCTTTAAAATCATCCTTCATCAGATAGTACTTGCCCAGGTTCACATAGGCCACGTCATAATTGGCGTTGAGGTGTATGGCCTCCTCTGCCAGCCGGGCCGCTTCCTCCCACTCCCCTGCATAATAATGCTTTGCCGCGCCCAGGGCTGCCTTGCCGAAATCCGTCATCTCATACACATAGGCACACCGCAGTGTTTTATCCGTTGCAATGAGCTTATCCCCGAACCAGGCAATAGCGGAGGGTGCCCGGAAATCTCCCTTCAGATCTCCGGAAGAGGCAAAGATATTGATGAGATTGCCGTCAAAATCATACAGGAATATTCTGCCCTTGGACTGATCCAGCAAAGCATACACGCCATAGTCATTAATGGCGATGTCCGTAAAGGCGCTTGGACCGGAATTCATATTAAAGGGCAGATCCCCCGTTACCGTCAGAGACCCCTCCTGGCGAAGAACATTCTCTCCCTTTGGGTTCAGGCGGAACACCATCTCCTGGGCGGCGCTGTCGATGGTGGTGGCATAGATAAAGCCTTGATCATCCACATCAATATTGTTAAAGGAGGGCGCATAGGTCTTCGCCATCTTGGATTTCTGTGTATCGCTGGAGAGGGTTTTCCAGAAATAATCCCAGAAGTTCACCACCGGTTTATTCACACCGAAATATCTGGAGAAGCTTCCCGACTCGTTCAGCTCTACGATACCCTCAAAGCCTGACTGAACGACAAAATAAATCTTATTGGCCTGATCCACCACGATCTTAGAAGGATTGAACTGGGTAGAGCCGATCATGTTATCCGGCCTTTCGATCATGCGCTTTAAATAATATCCCGTCCCGTCCAAAACAATGATCCGGCTGGCCCCCGTATCGGCAATATAGATCTCATCCATGGGCTCATGATACCAGACCCCCTCCGGATTGGTTAGAATCAGCTGGTTGCCTGTGTCCGGATCCGTCACAATCTTCTTGTCGGCATTACGGATCAGCTTTACGGAGGTGATCAGATTAAAATCCGCATCCAGAACCTCCAGCCTGGATTCCACCGTATCGATGAGGAAGACCCGGTCCTTTCCGGCACATACATCATTGAAGCCCTGTACCGTAACATCCAGTGACTTTTCATTAATGGTGCGGGTAAGCTCAAAGGCGGGAACACTCTTAACGGCCATCCCCCAGAAATCATAAGTATAAGTATCATCCATGCTGTTAGCGGCAAATGCCGGTGCCCCATGTAAGATGACAAGGGCAAAGGATAGCACAAAAATGATGATTTTCGCTTTCTGTCTCATAATCACTCTCCTATCCTTTTAAGCCTGAGGTTGCCATGGTTTCAATTACATTACTCTGGGATATCACGAACACAATAATGGGCACCGCCATCATAATCAGCGAGACAGCCGATGCCGTACCGGTTCTGGCAATCCCGCCTGCAATGATCTGGGACAGCATATAGCTTACGGGCTTTAATGTCTCCGTATAGATGAAGTTTCCTCCGGTGTTCCCCCAGAGGGACTGGAAGGAGAGGATAATCAGAGTCATCCAGGCCGGCTTTGACAGGGGCATGATAATCTTGAAGAAGATGCCTGCCTCCTTATAGCCGTCGATTTTGGCGGACTCAATAAGCTCTGTGGGAACCTGTACGATGAAATTCTGCATCAGGTAGAGCCCGAAGGTACCTCCGATGACCGGCAGCACCACCGCCCAGTAGGTATTCACCAGGTGAAGCTTCGTCATAATAATATAGTTGGGAATGGCCGTTACGGTCCCGTTGAACATCAGGGAATATACGATGGTGCTGGACATCAGCTTCGAACCGGGAAACTTATACTTTGCCAGGGGAAAGGCGGCCATGGAGCCCAGCAGTACGGAGCCGCTGGTTCCCAGAAACGTAATAATGACCGTGTTAAATATATATCTGGAAAAGATGGTATTGGAGGTGGTAATAATGACCCCCAGATCAAAAAAGTTGTTCAAGGTAGGGTTTTGTACAAACAGCCGGGGAGGAAACAGGAATATCTCACTGATGGGCTTAAAGGCTGCATTCACGATGAACAGCAGCGGCCATACACTGACAAATCCAATTCCGCTCAGCACAAGCACAAGAATAATATCCATGGCAAGGCTTCTGTTCTTCCTCCGGAACTTAAACAGTCTCCACCTTTTTCTTAAATACGAAATAAGCTTTTTCATATGACTCCCCCCTACGCCGCAACCTTTCTTAACAGCTTTTGGACAATAATGTTAATAAACAGCATCATAAAGAATAATATCGTTGCAATGGCACAGGCATAGCCCATCTCATACCGCAGGTTTCCATAATCATGGAGATGGGTGAGAATGGTATGTCCCGCATACTCTACCGACGGAAAGCCCACCAGATCGATGGAAATTCCCGATACCGACAGGGAGCCGGTGATCTGCATCACGGCGCCGAACATGAGCTGGGACTTCATCTGCGGGAGCGTGATAAACCAAAGCTCCTGCCAGCGGTTCCTCACCCCGTCCACCGATCCGGCCTCATACAGGGTCTTATCCACGTTCTGAAAGCCTGCGATAAAGGCCAGGAAGCTCACACCGATACTGAGCCATAGCTGTACGATGATCAGAATGGGCATGATATACTCCTTCGTATCAAACCAGAGCCGGGCAGATTGAAGAAGTCCCAGCTTCATCAGTATGGCATTGGCATAGCCGTATGCATCGGAGGAAAAGATCAGCTTCCATATCATATAAGCTCCGCCGGATATGGAGGGCGCATAGAATACCAGTGTCATCACCGCCCGGACCTTCGGGGGCAGCTCATTGATCACCCAGGCCAGCAGAAAGCACAGCAGATAGCTGATGGGGCCGGTAACGATAGCAAACAGCATGGTGTTTTTAATGGCGGTCAGAAATACCGAATCAAAGGCCACCAGATTGATGTAATTATCCAGTCCCACAAACCTGGGGAATTCAAACAGGTTAAAGGAGGTGAAGCTCAGCACGATGGAGGTGACCACCGGAATAAATGTAAATACGACAAATAAAATAAAAAACGGCAGGATCAGCAGATATTTTTCCTTATGCAGCCTCCAGGTCTCCCGGAGCGGCACTCTGACGGCCTTTCTTTCTGCCGGCGATGATGTAACTGTTTCTTTTCCCATGATCCCACCTCCTTATTGTACAGTGCTCAGGCCAAATTCTTTTCGTTTTTTGGTCAGTTCCAAATTAATCTCTTTGATTTTTAAATACAGCGTCTCTCTGGCATTGGCTCCGCTGGCAACAACGGCCTTGAAGGTATAGTCGATCATACGCGAGGTCATGTAGTGGCCCGGAAGAGGCGGCAGCCCCCTGGTATTCTCAAACTGCTCCAGAAGTGTCTCCGCATCCGCCGTTGACCAGGGCAGCTTCACCAGCACATCACGGTTCGCCGTGGGATATCTGGCGGAGGCACCAAGGATCGCTTCTATGGAGGTGGCAAATTCCGTCTGTACCTCTGTACTCATCCACCATCTCATAAAGGTCCAGGCATCCTCCATAACTCCTTTTTCCTCCGCCGTCTGCAGCATTACACACTGGGTCGTCGTACAGGCCACGGTATTATCCACGGTGCCGTCCGGACGAAGCACACCCGGAATCGGACTGAAGGACCACAGGCCCTTGATCTCCGGAGCCAGCAGTTCAAACTTATTATACTCGGTGTAATCCGCAATCCCGATGGGCACTTCTCCGGTCCGGAACCGGTTGGCGAAGTCAACCGTTACCGGTAATTTGTATGCGGTGAAGAAATCCGTCAGCTCTTTGAAGGCTTCCATGGCGCTTTCACCGGCAAGGCCGCTTTCTATTCCATAATCCTTACCCTTCCCAAGGTACACATCCCCGCCCCGCTGAAATATCATGGAGGACAGAGGCGCTACCGTAGGAATATAGGCTTCATAATTATGCATACTGAGAACCGGGATAATCTCTTTAAAATCCTCCCAGGTCCTGGGCGGCTGTAAGCCAAGGGCATCAAAGATATCCTTCCGGTAGAACAGCATGCCGAACATCTGGGTCTCCGGCAGTCCATATACCCCATCCTGATAGGTCACGCCTTCTATGGCGCTGTCAAAGTACTTGGCCCTTTCTTCTTCAAAGCCCTCCAGGGAAGACAGATCCACCAGGGCATTACGCATGGCAAAGTCCATCAATTTCGTTTGGTCTATGCTCAGCACCACATCCGGCCCTATCCCTGCCAGGGTGGAGGGTATTACCACATCCAGGGGAACCAGCTCCAGATTGACTCCGATATTGTATTCCGGGGTGAAGCTCTCGTCGATCATCGCCCGGAGCACCTGGGCCTGATCCCGTCCCGTCGGAATCCATACCTTGATGGAATCACGCTTTACCTGATCCTCTGTATATACCTTGGTGTTATCCACGAAGAAGGTAGCAAAGAAGCGGATCGTATCATTATACAGCTGCTTGAAAAAGCTGGCCCGAGCTTCGGCAGGCTCCTTATCGCCGCCCAGCAGGGTAATGCTGTCAATCTCCAGGGGCATCTCACCGATCTGGATCAACCAGGTGGCAAGAGAGGTAATATTGGACTTAAAGGTGGATAGTTCACCGGACAGAGCCGCACTTTCCGGCTCCTCCTCCAGCCTCTTCAATTGAATCAGCATCTTCTCCACCAGATTGGCATTCTCGCCCTTTTCGCCGGTAATCACCAGCAGCTCGTCAAATACGGAAGCCAGGCGTTCCTGTTCTGTCCGCGCTGTTTTAACAAAATCAGGTATCTTCTTAACAATCTCATAATCGATGTACTTATCGGGAGCCGTGCCGGTGATTTGGACAATTCTCCGGTACAGGTCATTAAGATTATATAGGCTCTCGTTGATCTGGGTATAAGTCTCGCCGAATTCCCCCAGCACGACCTCCATGCTGATAATGTTCTCGCCCTTATGAAGGGGGAACAGATAAGCTCCCTCCTGAGTGCCGTCGCCCAGTACATAGTTGGTCATCCCCGTACTGTAATCAAAACGCAGGGACTGTGCCTCAAGGAAAGGCACTTCGCCGTTAATTCGGAGCCTTCGATAAGAGGTCACTCCCCGCTTTACATTCTGGCTTGCCTTCACCGACAGTTTATACAACCCGTCCTGCGGCACCTGGATCTTCCATTGAATGCTGTCTCCCGGACTCTTCCAGCTATCTCCGCCAATGGTGTTATAAACCACCTGGTAGGGGTGATAGGGCTGCAGGTTTGGATCCGTTACATTATTTTTCGTTGTTATGGCAGAAGAGGACCTTATGATTTCAAGGGTATTTCCATCCGCACGTTCTGCCTGGCATACAATACTTTCCCCGTCATATACGCTGTACCGGTCCCTGAGGGAGTCCGCCGCTTCGCTGTAGGACGGTATTTCCGGCATGCTTTTTAAAGTAATCCCGGTAATTTTCATGGGTTCCTTAACGGATATCAGCGTCAGACTATGCTCTCCGCCGGAAAAATAGAATTTATAAGGCTGTGCGCTTCTTCTTTGGGAATCCTCAATATAAACCGTCTGTTCCTGGAATAGTTCCAGAGCTTTCGGCCTTACTTCATTCTTATTCTTAACCTCCGGCACCGAATTGGAATCGGTAAACATCCGGTTAAAGACAAGCTGCCTCAATCCGCTGTGGCTGCTCTCCCCATCAATGTGAAGAATGCGCTTTATCTGGGATTTGGTCCCCTCCAAAGGAAGGTAACTCAGTTCTATATTATAAAAACCTGCTTCTTCCACATAAAAGTTCCAGGTAATACTGCCGCGTTCCTGTGTTATCACACCCTGGTCATCCCGGCTGGCATCCATCCCGTCCGCAGCGGTATAATTCTCCAGATCCACCGGTACCTGTGAGGAAGACATAGTGCCGTCATAGCCTTGGGCGTCCAGATATTCCTGATAGGAGCTCTCGTAGAATTCCTCTGTCGAAGCATCTGCCTTTACCTTTAGGGAATCCTCCGCTCTGGTCACCAGGTACGCCGCAATAGCCCCCAATACAAGAACCGCCGGTATTACATATTTTATTAAGGCAGGGTTTATTTTTCTTTTCTTTTTCATTCAGCATACCCCTCTATACAATAGGATAGGGAAGCAGACTTCCCTATCCTATTGTCATTCTGTTATTTGGTCCAAATGGATTTTGATAGAGGTAATTATTCTTTTACTACTTGCACTATAATGGTTTCTGCCGCTGTATTGCCTGCATAATCGGTAACGGTTAATGCAACATTATATTCCCCTGCGGTGGTAGTATCCAGTTCGGACAGATCTGCGCTTACCGTTCCCTTGATGTCAAGGCCGTCCTTATCGGCTGCTGTCTCCACAAAGTCATCCTTCCAGTTAATCTGCGCGGTATCTTCATTCAGCTTAATGGTTCTGTAAGCATCCGCCGCCTTTACCACCAGGGTCGGAGGTGTTGTGTTATTACCGTCATAGATGACAACCGACTTGCTGTCCGTACCCTCGTTGCCGGCTGCATCCTGAATCGTGTAGTGCAGCTTGCCGTCATATTTGCCGACGGTATTAAAATCAATCTCGCTATAGTCAACAACCGCATTGGCCATATCCAGTTCACCATCCAGATTGTCGGCAGCCGTATTGTACTGCTTCCAGTCAATGGCAGCGGGATCGGTACCTGCTGCAAATTCAAGCTTCGGACCTTCTACCGTAGTAAATTTGGGTTTAACATTATCGATGATTTCGGCACTGCTTAAAACTCCGGAATAATTGCTCATCAGGTCATTAATCTCATTCATCCTGGCCTCTGCCTGAACAGCATATTTGGGAGAGCCGTTCACTCCATACAGGGAATAGCCAAGAATGTCATGGCTCCACAGGTCATAGATACCGGCCATCTTGCCGTAGTCGTTCACCGGAATATTCTTATCCTCACTGAGATACTGGAAGGCCTTGAAGATATTAGCGCCGTATTCCTCGTTAGTGATATCCAGGTTCAGACGTACTGCCGCATTTCTGATGGACGCATCCGACTTGATATAATCCATGGCCTTGTCGGAATTAGCCATTTTCTTATGATAAGAGGAGGTGTACTCCTTGAATACCTTGATGGCCAGCTCTGCCTTCTCCTTGGAAACGCCCTTGGGGATTGCATAGCAGTCTGTTGCATCATTCAGCTGACGGTAGCTGGGATCGTCCGCCGCAACACCGTCCGGTCTGGGGAAGGGAACATAACCCATAGCATCACCGCGGTCCGCAAACTGTCCAACCATGTCTCCGGCCAGCCACTGTGGCAGGTTAACGAATGCGGAATGACCCCACTGGAATCTCCAGGTATCCATCAGACCCACTACATCCGCATTGCCGTTATATTGATTTTCGCTGAACATCAGGCCCTTCTGAATAAGGCTGTCAATGAAGGAAACCGCCACCTTAGCCTGCTCCGTATTCATACCGAGACCGTTGTCCCCGTATACCTCACCGCCGTTAGCATAGATCGCATAAAGAGCGGCTGAACGGTAATCCGTCTGATATGCACGGTATCCGTCCCATTCCTGCTTGAAATGATCGTTGATCTTCTGCAGATAATCTTCAAATACGCTCCAGGTCCAGTTGCCTTCTGCAAAATAATCGGCAGGATATTTGGTCTTACCATCCACCTTCAGAGCTTCTACCTTTTTGATCATCCCGATGTTATAGCACAGGAGCTCATTTCCTCCGAATCTCATGACATTGTTAAGGAAATAGTTATGTCCGTATACCTTGCCCCAGTACATCCAGGAATCATCCGGATCAGAGAACAGATCCGCATATTCATCAATGGGCTGCAGAACGTTCTGAGCCAGGATCTGCCCCTGGGAACCGTTGGTAACTCTTACGATATCCGCAATGGGATCACCCGCAAGGACGGACTGCAGAATGCACTCGGTCAGATCGGTGGGATACTGAACGAATTCAATCTTGGCATTTAATTTCTCCAGCACCTGCTGCTCCGCATACCTTCTCGCATTCAGTTCCTCTTCACCCAGTGAAGATTCCCCGGTTACAGGATCCATAAAATTGGTGTCCATCTCACGGCTCCAGTTATGTCCCCATTTAATAACCACCGGTTCTCCCGAAGGAACCTCGGCATCGGACGAACCGCCGTCATCCGCGGCGGCATTGGTAGGGGCCGCCGTCGGTGTCGTGTTGTCATTGTCCGAACCGTTGCTTGCTTTGCAGCCGGTCAATACAATTATGAGACATAACAACAGACTTAAAACTTTACTTCTTTTCTTCATAATGATCCTCCCTTAAAATTTTTTACATAAAGAAAATTAAAACATCTCTTTCTTCATTTCTCATTAAATGGGCTGCCATACCAACTTTATCGAAATATGGCATATTACTATATTGCACAAACAGCGCAGATTCACCCATCCAAAGAATTTCCTATCTTTTAAGCAGAATAAAATCCTTTGGTTATTTCATTTTTCTCTTTTCAACTCATTTGGACGTCTTTTGACACATAGGATAAGATATAATTTAGCCAGAATAAGCCAATTCCAAAAAGATAAAAATAGGTATTTTGCACATATAATTTATACAATAAGCATTTTTAACCAACTAGCATCTACATTTGATATTGTTTATTGTACATTTTGAAGTATATCGTGTTGAGCCCCAATAGTAAATAGAAATTTGCTAGATTTATATGGAATAATGCTAGATTTCTGCCGCCAACATTGGATTTCTTCTTGTAATAACAGACAGATCGGATATAATGAAATTGTAGAAGGAAGATAGGAGTGTGAACTTATGGATAAACACATTGCTGATAATCTGCAGCATACCGACCTATACGTATACCAATGCGGGTCAGAGCCCTGCCCCAACGGTCATGCCTACGGCCCTGCTGTCAGGGACCATTACTTAATCCATTACATCCATAGCGGAAAAGGAATTTTTAAGATCGGCAATCAAATCTACAATCTAAAAGCAGGCTCCGGCTTTCTCATATGCCCGGATATTATCACCTATTATAAAGCGGATGATGAGGATCCCTGGCATTACTCTTGGATCGGATTTCATGGAATTAAGGCAGAATCCTATCTTAAGGATGCGAATCTCGCCCTGGATAATCCCATATTCCATTATGAAGAGGATGATTTTATTGAGACATGCTTCTCAGAAATGAATAATGCATATTATCTGAAACGAGGCGGGGAGGTTCAGAGACTGGCTTATCTTTATCTCTTTCTGAACAAGCTGATTCAATTGAATCCGGAGGGCTTATATTATGACTCAGCCGACAGCCGCAGAGATGCCTATATCACCCAGGCCCTGCAATTTATTGAAATGAATTACTCCAGAAAGATTACCATCGATTCTATCTCCAGACATGTGGGATTAAACAGAAGCTATTTCAATTCCATCTTCAAAAATGCCATGAATATTACACTCCAGGAATATCTCATTGAATTCCGAATACGAAAGGCCTGCGAGCTTTTACCCAACCCCAATCTCACCATCGGGAATATCTCCCGCTCCGTGGGATACAACGACCCCCTCCTCTTCTCTAAAATATTCAAGCAGGTAAAGGGCTCGACACCCAGCGATTACCGGAATATCCTGCAGGAGAGCTTTCGGGCAAAATATGCAGATCTTATGGTAAGTACCAGCGAATAAGGGGTTAAAGCGCAGCTATGGCTGCCGACAGATGCCATACGTTGTTAACAACGTATTCTCCCCATTGCAGGGGGGCAATCTGCGGCAGCCTTAAACTTTTTCCTTTACTCTTTACTTCCGATGTTTTACTTGTCCTTCTTCTTTCTACGCTCCCAGTACTTCTTCTTCCTTCTCTTCCTTCAGGCTCTGCATCTCAAGCTGTGCCGTAACCAGCTTATAGTAGAGTCCTTTCTTCTCCATGAGCTCATTATGGGTGCCCACCTCAGCGATATTATGGCCGTCGATAACCACCAGCCGGTCTGCCCCGTGCAGTGTGGACAGACGGTGTGCAATGGCAAATGTGGTTCTTCCCTCCGTCAGGCGCTCCAGGGCCTTCTGGATCAGATATTCGCTCTCCGTATCCAGACTGGAGGTAGCCTCGTCCAGTATCAGCAGCCTGGGATTATTGAGAATAGCCCTGGCAATGGCAATTCGCTGGCGTTCCCCGCCGGAGAGACTGTGCCCGTGCTCTCCCACATAGGTGTTATAGCCGTCGGGCGTCTTGCAGATGAAATCATGAGCATTGGCCATCTTCGCCGCCCGGATAATCTCCTCCTGGGTGGCATCCGGCTTGGCAAAGCGAATGTTGTTGTAGATGGTTCCGGAGAACAGGAAGGTTTCCTGAAGCACCACGCCCAGCTGGGAATGATACTTTTCAATCTCCAGGTCATTGATATTATAGCCGTCGATGAGAATTTCCCCGTCGTCCGCCTCATAGAGGTGCATGATCAGATTGATCATGGTGGATTTTCCTGTGCCGGAGGCACCTACCAAACCAATCATCTCTCCCTGCTTCACCTTCAGGTTAATCTTCTCCAGAACCGGTTCGTAGGATTTATATCCAAAGCTTACATTTCTGAATTCCACATCACCCTTTACCTTATGGCTGATGGCATTTTCCTTGTTGGTGATTAGGGGCTCTTCATCCATGACATCGCAGATACGCTCCAGGCTGGTCACCATCTGGGTGATCATTCTTGGCAGATGGGTCATCCAGCCAAGAGGCCCGTAGAGCATCCAGGCATAGGAGCTGAATTGGGTCAGCGTTCCCAGGGTCATCTCCCCGTCCAGGATACTGCGGCCGCCAAGGTACAGGACAAAGTAGATACCCATGCTCATAACGAAGGTAAGCGCCGGATAGAGGGAAGCCCAGAAGATCTCATTCCTCTGCTGAACCGCCGCGTATTCCTCACTAAGACGATCAAACTTCTCCGATTCCGCCTGCTCCTTGCCGAAGGATTTGACCACTCGCATGCCGGAGATTACATCCTGGAGCGAGCTGTTGATCTTATCGCTCTTTATCCATTGCAAATGGAAACGCCGGTGGATATTCTTGCGAAAGGCAGTGGAGATGATAAATACCACAGGCAGGAAGACAACCGATACCAGGGTCATGGTCACATCTATGCTGAACATAATGCTGATGGCGCCCACCATAACCATGATATGGGAGAACATGTGGCCGAAGCCTTCCTGCATGAACCGCTGTATCATCCTGGTATCCTGGGACACCCGGTTCATCAGCTCACCGGGGCGTTTATCCGTGATAAAGGACAGGGTCAGCTCTTGAATCTTATGATACATCTTCCGGCGGATATCCATGCTAAGCCTTGCACCCAGGGATACAAACCACCAGTTCTTGAGCACCTCGGTGACAATCAGCGCCGCGGTCAGCGCCAGCATAACTCCCACGAAGACCAGAACCTCCCGGAGGGTTCCGGAACCGGTTGTAAGGGTATTGTCTATATAGTTCTTTTGGTATACCGGAAAGTACAGATGAAATACTGCCGTACCGCCGGAAAGCAGACACATGATCAGCAGTCCCAGCTTATAGTCCTTCACCAGCCCCCAGAACTTGGACAGCGTTACCAGCCTGCCGTCACATTTGGGACATTTTCTTGTACCCGGCAAGGCCCTGCCGCATTTGAGACAGGTCTTCTCTCTCTCCTTGGCATCTATGGGCCTGTTATTCCTATCCCGAAGCCGTTCCGCCCCCTTTGCCACAAAGGAAACTCTGGTCAGATGATGCATGGAAAAACGGACCACCCGCATCTCGTAATTCTTATTATATTCCTTGATCAACAGGATGCCGTTATTCACCAGCGGTTCGCATTTAATCTTCTCCAGCTGCTGCAGCTCCCATTCATAATCAATCCGGTCACCCGCCGTGATGAAGAGACGCCTGGGCGTAACCACAATGTATCCCGTATCTCCGAAATGTTCCTCTTTTGAGATATCATAAGGAACACAGTATCTGATATCCTCACCGGGGTCCAGGGAAAGAACCCCTCTGACAGATCCCGGCAATTCAAATAATAGCTCCATACTTAAACGATCCTTTCTGTATGAAATGCTTCCAAGGCAAGCTCCGCCAATACCATTCCGTTAAGACGGCGGCGCTCTGCCATGTCACTTTTGCTTGCCCTGCCTCGTGCCCCCAAATTACAGGAACATATCCAGTTTCTTCAGCTCCGGTGCGGTCAGCCTTGTCACATCCGGGACCTCAAAACGGTTTCCGTCCAGATCCGTGATCATCAGACGGGTATCGGACAGGTTCACCACCGAACCTCCGCCCATATGGATCGTGAAACGGCAGGCACCATGATCCGTCAGCACATCAAAATAAGCAAAGCCATATTCATCCTTGATGTCGATAATCTTCTCAATCTTCGGCGTGAAATAGCGCAGGCGGATCTGTTCCTCCAGCATCTCCCTGGTTTCTTTGGAGACATCCTTCTTTAAGCTCTTGATGATCCCGATCTCCTTTGCCTTCTCATCCGGCTCCCGGATGGAAATATAAGCATCGGGATCCGTAAAGGGAAAGGACTGGTGCACCTGCACTCTGGGATAGCTTTCTCCTTCTATCTCAAGGGATACAAAGCCCCCCTCTGTACGCCGGAATACTGCATTCTCCTTAGTTATGAAACGCAGCCGCAGCATCTCCTGTGTTTCCTTCTCCATCATCTCTAAATCAAACTCCTCCGGGTCGGCACCGTCCTTCGTTCCCCCGGCAGGCATGTTGTTTATCTTATCTGGCATCTCTAAACTCCTCCTTACTCTCTTCCCTCATTATTCAATACCGCGAAGAGCTAAAGCCTTCGTTTGCAGCTCCTTCAGTTTATAATAAGTCCCCTTCTTCTCCACCAGCTGGCTATGGGTTCCCTCTTCGGTGATCTCACCGTTGTCGATGACCACCAGCCGGTCCGCATCGCGCAGCGTGGACAGACGATGGGCGATGGAGATTGTGGTTCTGTCCTTAATAAGTACATTAATGGATGCCTGTATGGCCTTCTCCGTCTCCGTATCCACGGAAGCTGTAGCCTCATCCAGGATCAATATCTTCGGATTCGCCAGAATCGCCCTTGCGATGGAGATTCTCTGCCGCTCACCGCCGGACAGATTTCGGCCGGAAGAGCCGATCACCGTATCATATCCGTCCGGCATCCTGCAGATGAAGTCATGGGCACTGGCAAGGACCGCCGCATTGATAATATCTTCCCTGGAGGCAGACTCATTGGCATATGCAATATTCTCCGCCACGGTTCCCATGAAGATATAGGTCTCCTGTGATACCATGGCTACATTTTTACGCAGATCCCGAAAGGCAATGTCCTTAATATTAATTCCGTCCAGGAAGATCTCTCCCTCCTGGGGATCATACAATCTTGAGATAAGATTAACCAAAGTGGATTTGCCAGCGCCGGAACGTCCTACAATGCCCAGCATCTTTCCTGCTTCAATCTTAAGATTGACCTTCTTAAGAATCGGCTTGTTCGGCTCATATCCAAAGGTTACATTCTTCAGCTCTATGTCCCCGCGGATGGTTTCCATCCGGACCGCATCCGGCTTCTCTGAAATCTCAGGAACCGCATCAATAATCTCATAGATTCGCTGGGCGCTGTTCATGCTGTCCGTAAACCAGCGGAACAGCCAGGACATGAAATCCAGAGGACCATTCAGCTGATTCGCATAGCCTACGAAGGTAACCAGCATACCGAACTCCATATTGGTTCCGGTGATCAGCAGATAGGAACCGAGTCCCCAGATCATCACATTGGCAAGGCGCTCGAAGGTTACATATAAAGCATAGAACTTATTATCAAAGCCTACCAGGGACATCTCCGCACTTCTCACCCTGTTGTTATTCTTGTCAAAACGCTTCAGCTCGCTTTCCTGCTGTCCGAAAGCCTTCACCACCCGGGCGCCCGTCAGGTTGTCATTGAGCCTGGAATTCATGGCCCGTTCGGCCCTGTGCCGCCTTCCGTAGAACTGCCACAGGCGGGGCATCAGCCGAAAGCTGATGGTGAAGATAAGCGGCACGAAGATAAGGGTCAGAAGCGCCAGTCTCCAGTTCATCCAGAACATCACGGCCGCCGTAGCCGCGATGGACAAAAGATTGATCACCAGGTACGGAAGTCCGTCAACAAAGAACCCGGTCACACGTTCCGCATCACTTAACACACGGGTCATAAGACTGCCCGTCTGACGTTTGTTGTAAAAGCTGATAGAAAGCTTGCCCATGGAACGAAATACATGGGTCTTCATCTCCTTGACTACTTTAAAAACGATGGTAGCAGTCAAAATTCCCTGAAGAATACCAATCGCCTGCATGGTAATCCTGGTCAGCAGCATGGTAAGGACGATGAGGCCAAGGGCTGTTACAAACTTTATCCCAGGCAGTCCCAGCATCTGCAGGAAGTGCTCATCCCTTGCCAAAATCCTGTCATACAGAATCGTACCGCTAAAATAAGGCCACACCAGATTAAGCCCCGCGATAGCGATATAACAAATAACCATAATTGCCAGCTTTAATTTATACGGCGCAAAGTAAGAGAGAGACCGTAAGAATACGGAACGCCGGTCCATACATTTGGGACAGATCCTGCGTTCTTTATCCGGGTACATGGTACCGCACTTGGGACAGTACTCCTCCTGATCCTCCGTTGCCAGATCCTCCTCCGTCAGAGCTCCCTTCTCCTTCAATACGTCAAAAAGCTTTACGATATGAAGCATATCCCCCACTCTCATATTCGTAAATGCCGCCAGCTGGATATCCGGCACACTTCCCGGATTATCCTTCTTCGAGGTGGAATAGAGAACACCTCCGCACACCGTCCGAAGTACATCCAGCCGTTCCAATTCCTCTGCCGGATAAAAGCTTGCCGCCCATGTCTTCTCCGTCCGGAGCCCCGTCTCACGAAGGCTTCCCGCCCCCTTAAACTGGTATACCTCCGTACGGTCCGGTTCCGAAGCCAGCACAACCAGCTTCTTCTGTGTCAATACCACATAACCTCTTGCAAATTCCCCCTCCAGATTCATGTCCGTCTCTGCGTACGCTGCAATGTCCGCCTTGTTCACCTGGTAGCCTTCCAGAAGCTTTATCACTCCCGAAGGCATCTCCTTCTTTTTGTTCAATTTCATCACCCCTGCGATTTGTCAGTTGCTCCTCCAACAAATAATTTATTGTTATGTAATTAACAGCACCACCTATGATACCACATTCTCTCATTTTTTACCATGGGTAAAATAAAATTTCCGAAAATTTGTTCGTATTTTGTTTACGGTACAGAGTGCAATATCAGTAAGTTAGGCCAGGAGCACTCCGCCAAGTCACTTTTGCGCTGACCGTCTGAGTGCATCTTGTGAAGCAGAGCGTTCTGAACGCACGAAGGTAAGGCAAGCAAAAGTGACTTGGCGGAGTGCTCCTGGCCTAACTTACTGACATTGCACTCTGTGCTGTAACGTATTTAAACTTTTAATCTCCCGGACCAGCTTCTGATTGCCAACGGAATGCAGAGAATTCCAAACAAAATCGGAACAGTCATCAGCAGATAAGGCGACCATATTATTTTCCCTAAAACATGATATATATTTGTTCTAAAAATATCCGCCGGACTTCCCACCAGGGGCAGCAAATCCAACGCCTTCTGTGCCCACAGCGGAAGATACTCCGTAATCATCATGGGAAGATACACAACTGCCATACTAAGAAGCACCGCAGTAACATTGCTTTTCACAGCTGCGGATATCAGCATAACCACCCCTGCAAATCCAATCGCCCCCAGCAAAAGAAAGGCATACTCATAAATTTCTGCCTGAAGCATAGTCATCGGTGCGATAGCAATCAATTTGATATTTTGAACAGGCATATTCCATCCTGCTGTTCCCATAAAAAATAATTGCGACACTACATTGCCGGCGATAAGCAGGATGAATAATTCCAGAGTAAATGCCAGACCGGCGAAAATCTTAGCATAGGCCAGCCTTTCCCATCCATTCTTTGTCGTCAGCACCAGGGAACCGGTATTATCATGCCACTCCCCCGCAAATACCGTTGACAGAATAATCGCAAGAAACACCGCTGCTACCATCCCCATATCCGCAATGGCATTTCCAAGAAGCTGTGACCAGCCTTCTACCCATTCATAGCGGAAGGGTTCCCGCACTTTTTCATTGATCCGTAATAAATATTCTCTCTCTTCCCCTGTCTGCCCGCTGATCTCCAGAAAATCCTCGATTTTCTGCCGGCGTCTCTCATAAAAGCCCGTAAGTTGTTCTGGTTTCACATAGCTTATCATTAATTGATAGACGCCCGGATCTTCCAGCTCCGGCCACAAGGCCTTCAGCCAGCTGTTTACTGTGATCCAGTCGGTCTTTTTCAGCTCCTCTTCCTTTCCGGCAGCCTCTATTCTCTGATAGTCCCTTACCAGCTGCCGCAATTTTTCATCCGTTAAATCTCCGCCCCTTTCCTTCCCGTACTCCTGCAGGTTTCTTATATTGGAGTATCCGTCGAAATTGTTGCCAAACCCACTGGAATAATTAGAGCTGCCATGAGAAAACCATTGATAGGAAAGGACGCTCCCAAATATAACAATAATAAGGAAGCATAGAAAAACGCTGATTCTGACAATTTTTCTTCTCCATATTTTTTTGTGTTCTAATACAAATAACTCCATTGCTATCTCACTCCTTCCTCTGACGGAAAATAGTATAAATATAAGTCTTCTAAGGATGCTTCGCATGGAATTGCCTGCTCTGCCGGCAGGGAATCGCCTATAATACGGAGCACCATGCTCTTTCCTTCGTGCCGGAGATTGGCCACCGTCGCCTCTGCCTGCCATTTGCGGGCCTCTTCCGGAGACACCTTCAGTTCCCAGACCCTGCCCTCTGCCTTTTTCACCAATTCAGGCACGGTTCCCTGTAATAAGAAATTCCCTTTCTTCATCAGCAATACTTTATCTGCAATTGCTTCTATATCAGATACAATATGGGTGGAAAGAATTATAATCCTGTCCTTTGCATAATCGGACAGCAAATTACGGAAGCGTACTCGTTCCTTGGGATCCAGGCCGGCTGTCGGCTCATCCAGAATCAGCACCTTCGGCTGATTCAGCAATGCCTGTGCGATACCGATTCTCTGTTTCATACCCCCGGAAAAGGTCCTTATCTTCTGGGAAGCCGCCCCCCTCAGATCCACCATATCCAGCAGTTCGTTTGTCCGTTTCCTTGCGGCTTCTCTTGGTATTCCTTTTAATGCGGCAATATACATTAAAAATTCTGAGGCAGTATAATTGGGGTAGCAACCAAAATCCTGAGGAAGGTAACCGAGAAGGTTTCTGTAATCGGCCCCCATATCAATTACATTCCTCCCATCCAGCAATACCTCCCCCGAGGTGGCCTCCAGGATGGCACACAGCATACGCATTAACGTTGTTTTTCCCGCGCCGTTCGCTCCCAGTAATCCATATACTCCGGGGGTTAATGCTGCGCTGACGCAATCTACCGCTATTTTACTTCCATAATGCTTTGTAAGACGGTCAAGAGATAATTCCATACATTCTTCCTTCCTTTCTCATTTCAATAATAAAATGAACCTCTTTTATGAAAAATACAGCAAAAAACAGGAGCGCAATGATCCAAATTCCCATCGCCGAGGTTTCATACAGCCAGGGCAGCACCTTTGCCGATACTCCCCAGCAAGCGCAGGAACCAAGGGTAATAAACAGAGCCGGGACAGTGCTCTCTCTCCTGCACAGCCTGGCACAGCGCAGCATCAAAACCATACAGACTAAATATGGCACCAGCGAATATAAAATCATTTGTCCGACCTCCTTGACGGAGTTTTGTAAGCGCAGCTCCAGGCAGAATAACACCGTCATACAGACCAGATTCGATGCGCCTGCCAGTATTAGCTTTGCAAGGATGATCTGCGCGCCGGATGCCCTGGTGGCCGCTTCTATCTCACACATTCCACAGGTCTGACTACGAAACAATACCGGGATAACCGCCAATGCAAACAACGGCATAAAGATTGGTATGTTTTCAGGAATATCCGCTATTGTTGAAATTCCCAGGCAGACCAGAAGCAGTGTAAGCCCCTGTAATCCAAATACCCTGGCGCCTTCAAAGCGAAACACATCGGATAAATAGCCCCAGAACCCCGTTCTCTTTTCCTCCGGTAATACGGAAAATTCGCGCATAATTGTAATACATAATGCTATTGTTTCCTCCATCCTTTCTGGTTCCGGGGATTCCCTCAAGGATTGATGCAAGGATTCCTTCCACTCTTTACCTCTCATAGCCTTGCTCCTTTCTCATAATCTTTAACCCGTTTCTGACCCTGCTTTGCGCCGTTCGCATGGTGCATCCCATCACTTTTGCTATTTCCAGATAGCCCAGCTGCTCTACAAATCTCAGAAGAATTGCTTCCTTTTGCTCCGGTGACAGATTTTTCAATAAATAATTCATCTCTTCCCTGTCTTCAATTTGAACCAGCTCATTACATTCCTTCGCCCAATTTTTATTATTTTCTAATTCCAATGGATAACACCGGGCTTTTCTGCTTTCATCAATGCACAGGTGATTTGCAATGGTATATAAATATGCTTTAAAACATTTCCCACTATATTGCGGTAAGCTTTTAAACAGCCTGAAAAAGGTTTCCTGGGTCAGGTCTTCTGCTTTTTCCATGTTGAAGCAGTGCCGCCGGCAATATCGCAAAATGGACGCATAATAACGTTTTATCAGCTCCTCCGCGGCATTCTCATCTCCTGCTTTTATTTGTTTCAGTAATTCATCATCCTTCACACACGCCCCGCTCCTTTCCCGCAAACTTTTCTTTCCCTGCTTATCGCACCATTTTTTATACTTGTCTCTCTATTAAGAACGGATCAAGAGCCTAAAATGATCAAATAATTTTATTTTTGTTTTGAGTTTTTTCAATCCTTTCATAAAGAAGTGGAATGGTTCACGATTTCATAGTAAAATAAAGCTGTCAGCGATTTATACCGTATTTGCCAGAAAGGCTGATTACGAAACCACTCAACAACAATTGAAATATGGCATCAATAAAGTTGCTTCATGGGAATTAGACAATAAGATAAGATTAGGGAGAGTTTCATTTTATTAACAGAATGGAGGTATTATCATGAGTTCAACCAGGAGAAGGTATGAAATCGTCCGGGGAAGCGAACAGCTTACGGAGAATGGAGATGTGGTCTTCACCTGCCCGGCAGAGGGACTTGATCTGTGCATCTACAGGAAGGGCAGCAATCTGTCCGGCGCCGATGCGTTGGAGCAATTAAAGTATATCGTAATGGAAGCCAGGGTGCTGGAGGATGCCTCCATGTGTTTTCAGGTGAATGTCTACCGGAATACCCCGGAACCGGATTCTGAATATCATCCGCAGGACGGCACAGCCTCCCGTCAGCTATTCCGGGAAGCCGATCTGCGGATGATCTTCGGCCTTCTGCCCCAGATTGACCTGACGGTTCCCGTCGATCTTAATCTGTTGGACAGCCAGTCCATCTTCCCGCCCAGGACGCCGGGCCGCCTTAAGATGACGGTCTTTGGAAAGCCGATCAAAAAATCGGAGGTTCAGGAGATTCATCTGACCACCATGCCCTACCTTAAGGAACACCGGGTACTGCTTCGCAAGCTTTATCTATCGGCAGACGTGCCTGAGATACAGTTGGAGGACAGGAAGCTCATGGATGAGCTGGGCCAATGGCTTCCGAAGCGCTGGGAGAATAAGCTTGACAGCCGGGAACAGTGCAGCAGACACCTTCAGCAGCTGTCCGATGCGGCAAAGACCTATGACTATTCTTACAGCTACCCGGACTGGGACCAGTATGGAGGATGGACCGGGAAAGCCTTCGACGCAACCGGCTGGTTCCGCACCCAGCACGACGGAAAACGCTGGTGGCTGGTAGACCCGGAGGGCAATGCCTTTCTTTCCACCGGCATTGACTGCCTGCGGACCGGAGAGGAGACCCGCATTGATGTTGTCCGGCAATGGTGCAGCTTCCTTCCTGATAAAAATGGCATCTATCAAGCCGCTTATACCGGGGAGCGCCACCCGGGGCCCGGCATGGAGTTCCTTAACTACGGCATCGCCAACCTGATCACCGCCTTCGGACCGGATGACTGGTGGGCAGAATGGGCACGAATCCTTAAAATGTATCTCTTCCGATGGGGGATTAACACCATCGGCAACTGGTCTGATCTGAATTTTATCCGTTACGCAGGGATGCCCTATGTGCTGCCCCTGGATTCCTACAGCAAGCGCGGTTATCCCTCTACAGACGTGAAGCTTTTCCGGGATTTCCCCGATGTTTATTCCGAGGAGTACGCGACACGCTCTGAGGAATATGCCGACGCCCTGCTGCCCTTCCGGGATGATCCTTATCTCATCGGATATTTTATGCGCAATGAGCCTGCCTGGGCTTTTGTCCACAATCTGAATATTGCCGAGGAGATGCTGGCCAACCCTGAAGCCACCGCCTCCAAAGAAGAATTTATATCCAGGATGGCCTCAAAATACCGGGATATCACTGCCTTTAACGAAGCCTGGAAACTGGAGCTTGCCGGATTCCATGAGTTAAACAGGCCCATTGATCATGCCTGCTCCTTATCCGAAGCGGCAGCAAAGGACCTCGGTGAATTCTCCGTTGCTATGATTACCCGGTATGTGGAGCTTCCTGCAAAGGCCTGCCGCAAAACAGATCCGAATCATCTTAATCTGGGTATGCGGTATGCCTATATTACAGATACCACCCTTCTCAGCGGACACCAGAACTTTGATGTCTTTTCCATCAACAGCTACCAGCATTCCCCCTATAACGAGGTGGAGAGCATCGGCAAATTATTGGATATGCCGGTGATGATCGGTGAATTCCACCACGGCGCTCTGGATATGGGATTAACCGCACATGGTATTAAGGGCGTGTCCGACCAGACCCAGCGGGGCAGGGCTTACCGGTACTATGTGGAGCAAGGCGCCCTCAGCCCTTATTTTCTCGGAGCCCATTATTTCCAGCTGAACGACCAGAGCTGCCTGGGACGCTTTGACGGCGAGAATTACCAGATCGGCGCGGTGGATGTGGCCATGCAGGAATATAAGGAACTGGCCGAAGCGATGAAGGCCTGCCACAGCGGCATCTACGCAGTGGCAAGCGGACTGGCTCCGGCCTATGATACAGTACCTGAATATGTCCCGCCGATTCATTATTAAAAATTTCGATTTATTAAAGCCGACAACGTATTATTAAGATTGCTTTGATGCCGCGGCAAGTCTTCAGCGGTCAAGGCTTACCAGCGTATATGCTCTGCTTCCAAAGCCGATACGCTCCGCATGCTCCAGGGTATGAATTCCATTTCTGGATTCCATGCGTTCAATGAGTGACTTTCCATCCCTGGCGGCATATACCAGATCCACACAAGCCTGATCCAGGGCCACCGGGTCAAGGGAGGCAAGAATGCCGATGTCGCGCATATCCGGTTTAGCCGGATTACCGTCACAATCGCAGTCAACGGATAAATGGTTCATCACGTTAATATAAACGATGCGCTCTCCATGGCCGAGATAATCGGATATAGACTTACCCGCCTCGGCCATAGCTTCCAGAAATGAGTCCTGATCGGCATCCCACCGAATGATTCGGCTGGTTCCTCCGGTGTGAATCCACGCTTTTCCCTCGGATGAGGCAATTCCGATAGCGATATTTTTGATTGCGCCGCCGAAACCGGCCATGGCATGACCTTTGAAATGGGACAGCACAAGGCAGGACTCATAATTTGCGAAGTTTGCTCCCACAAGGTTTTCCTTCAGACGGGCTCCGTCTGCTACGGGCAGCGACAGGGAGCCGTCAGCATCCATAATATCCACATCGGCAATGTCGGTAAAGCCATGGTCTTTTGCCACCTGCAAATGCATCGCCGTACCGGCCCGGGAACCGCCGTAGGCTGTGTTGCACTCCACAATCGTGCCTTTTACCTGCTGTACCAGCTCCTTGATGAGGACAGGAGACAGATAATGGGTGTTCCCAGCCTCGCCGGTGCTGAGCTTTACCGCCACCTTGCCGGCGGGCTGCCATTCCAGCGCTTTATAGGCCGCCATCATTCCCTCCGGCGATATATCGGTGGTCATGTAAACAACCGGGTTATTTTCCAGATTTGTTTTTGAAGCTTTTTGCATTTTGCTTTCCTCGCTTTCATATCGTTGTTATTTGTCAGTTACTCCTGCTTTTCTTCTTCCTTGGAAGGAGCTGCTTTTTTGATGAATTTAGCTGGGACACCTCCCACGATGGTGTTTGCCGGAACATCCTTCGTCACTACCGCACCGGCGGCGACGATGGCTCCGTCCCCAATGGTGACTCCGGCAAGAATGGTGGCATTGGAGCCGATCCACACATTCTTCCCGACCGCAATGGATGCCGGGTGCATGGTGCTCCGGTTTTCCGGTGCAAGGTCATGATTAAGGGTAGCCATGACCACGTTATGCCCGATCAGGGAGCCGTCACCGATGGTAATACCGCCCTGGTCCTGGAACTTACAGCCTGCATTGAGGAACACATTTTTTCCTATGGTGATATTCTTGCCGCAGTCTGTGTAAAAGGGCGGGAACAGGGCAAAGGATTCGTCAATGGGCTTTCCCGTCAGCTTTGACATTAAGCTGCGGATTTCTTCCGGTGTGTGATAGGTATTGTTCAGCTGTGCTGTGATCTGCAGCGCTTCCTGGCTCACTTTATGCATAAAGAGATGGACTTCGGACCCTCCAATCACTGGGCGCCCGTTATTTAGATGATCTAAAAAATCTTTTAATTCCACGTTATCGATCCTCACTTTTCAATATTGGATAAGAGCAAGCTGCTATTTTCCATATTCTAAATTATAGAAAATATTTATTAGTATGTAAAATACTTATAATAAATATTATCTGATGCCTAAAACGTATATTATTTGATCCACGGACTATTAACCTGTATACTTAGTTTTATAGAGCTTTGTTCCAAGCATTAAAGATGTATTATCAACAAGTAATTTTCTTACACAGGAAAGCAGTTCAGACGGACGGCAGCTGTGCAACGAAGTAAAATATAGGGGGGGAAAGAACAGTATGGCAGTTACAAAAGCTACACCTGTGAATTTTCGTGATCTTGGCGGTATGACCGGGTATGCCGGAAAAAGGGTAAAGCCGAACCGGCTGTATCGGGGCGGGCAGCTTTACGAAATGTCCGACCTGGAAAAAAAGGAATTCTGCAGTACCTATCATATTGATACCATTATTGATCTGCGAAACAAGACCGCCTGTGATACGGAGCCCGACGGGGAGATTCCCGGTGTGAGCCAGCATATCTTTGAGGTCATGCAGGATATGAAGGAGCAGTCCCAAATGAATCCCATGTGGTATCAACACGCGGAGGGTACGGATGACTACATGGGTAAAATTTATGCAGGATTTATCACGAACAAGTATGCTAATAAATGCTTTCATGATATTGTAGAGCTCCTCTCCACTCGGACAGAGGGCGGAGCTTACATTCACTGTCATGCCGGGAAAGACCGAACCGGCATTATACTGGCAATTATTCTCACCATCCTGGGTGCCTCCAGGGAGGATATATTGACCGATTATCTGCTTACAATCGAGAGCAGGAAGGAAGAAAATAAGCGGCTGATGAAAGAGGCACGCAAGAGCGGAAAAACGGAGGAAGAAATCCATGCAATGTCGATCTATCTGAGTGTGAGACCGCATTGGCTTGAGACCTCCTTTAACAAAGCCGAAGAGTTGTACGGCTCCTTCATGGCGTATATTGAAAAGGGGATTGGCATCCAGACAGAAACAATGGACCGGATACGCTCGTCTTTCCTTGTATAAATAATGATGCTATTCTATATAAGTACAGCGTGTTCCAATGACCGGAACACGCTGTATTCTTTCATTATCCATGGGTTTTCCTCCTCTCTATAGCATGTTCTATCGCAGATTCATGGTTCTATCGTAGATTAATCATATCACAAACAATTATACCTTTTGAGCATAGTGAAATATCAAATATAAGCATTTTACATATTAATACAGGTTCCATATAATAAAAAAGAAGAAATCATATGTAAAAGTTAGAGTTTCTATAAATAATCAGGAGGAAAACATCATGAAGAAGAATATTGGATCTGTTATTGCCTTATACCCTACGCCCGTTACCGTGGTAGGTGCCATGGTGAACGGAAAACCAAACTGGCTATTGGTAGCCCATGTGGGAATTATGAGCCACGACCGTATTATGATTAGCTGTGCGAAACCACACTACACAAATCAGGGAATCAAAGCCACGGGGGCCGTTTCGGTAAATATTGCGGACGAGGCTCTGCTGCCGAAGGTTGACTATGTTGGCTCCGTCAGCGGCAGCGACACAGATAAGTCCCAAGTCTTTGATTACGAAGTGGGTGCTGCGGGTGCGCCCATCATCAAAGCCGCACCGGTTTCCATGGAGTGCACCGTAGAGCATGTCTATGACACCAATGGCTTTGATAATTTTATTTTGAAAATCGAGAACACCTATGCGGAGGATGGCGTGCTGAACCAAGAAGGCAAACTGGACTATCGCAGGCTAAAGCCTGTCCTGTTTGAAATGCCCACCTATGAGTATCTGCGCACCGGAGAGGTAATCGGTAAGTGCATGAAGATTGAAAAGGAATAGCCTATCAGCAAATGCGGCCTCCATTACGCTGACAGAGGATGAGACGTCTGAGCTGGAGCATCTGGCAGCTCAGACAGGGGTAGATACAAGAGGATCTTGGGAACATCCCATGGATTGAGTTTTTAGCAGGGCAAGGAAGAAAGAAGCGAAACATGAGACGAGTTTTTATATTTATTATAGGATTTGTGCTGGTTCTGGCACTGACTGCCTGCGGTACAGAAGAAGCGAATCCGGGCAGCAGTACATCCATTGCGCCTTCAGAGCAAACACCTGCTGCAGAAGGGGCTGAGCCGACGGCCTCCCCCGGGTTAGAAAAATCCGGCTCAACAGATGAAGCAAATTCAGAGAAATTGAATGCAAATATGCTGGTGGCCTATTTTTCCTGCACCGGAAATACTGCCGCTTTGGCAGAGTATGCGGCGGATATTTTGAATGCAGACCTATATGAGATCGAGGCGGAAGTACCTTATACCAAAGAAGACCTGAACTACAATGACTCTTCCTCCAGATCAATAAAGGAGCAAAAGGATTCTTCTGCAAGACCTGCAATAGCCAGCCAAGCGGAAAACATGGGACAATATGATACCGTGATCTTGGCCTATCCCATTTGGTCGGGACAAGCGCCGAGGATCGTCTCCACATTCCTGGAGAGCTATGATTTTTCCGGGAAGACCATTGTGCCTTTCTGTACCTCAGGCGGCAGCGGCATCGGCTCCAGTGCAACCCGCCTGCATCCACTATGTCCTGACAGTACAAATTGGAAGGACGGTAAACGCTTTGCAGCAGGGACATCCAAAGAGGAGCTGACAGAATGGCTGAACAGTCTGGACCTGGTAATCAAAGCATCATCCAATGCTTCCGCCAGTTCCTTTGACTTGGGTACCGGTAAAAACGGAAAGGCTCCCACAGTCCTGCTCAATAGCGGATACGAGATGCCTGTTGCCGGGATCGGCACCTACAGTCTGACGGGGGATGAATGTGTGAAGTCCATTGCAGCGGCACTGGAAAGCGGTGTTCGATTGATCGACACCGCCTATATGTATCACAATGAGGCAGAAGTCGGCAAAGCGATCCGGCAGTCCGATGTTCCGAGGGAGGAAATCTTTGTAACCACGAAGCTATATCCTAATCAGTTTGATCATGCTGCAGAGGCTATTGATGAAGCGTTGGAAAAGCTGGATGTGGGATACATTGATCTAATGCTGCTGCATCATCCTGGAGAGAGAGATGCCGAGGCGTACAAGGCTATGGAGCAAGCCGTTCAGGACGGTAAAATCCGTTCCATCGGTTTGTCCAACTGGTATATTGAAGAGATGGAAGAATTTTTACCCCAGATCTCCATTGTACCGGCTCTTGTACAGAATGAAATCCATCCCTACTATCAGGAAAACGATGTAATCCCATACATGCATGAAAAGGGTATCGTAATGGAGGGCTGGTATCCGCTGGGCGGCAGGGGGTATACAAAGGAACTGCTGAGCGATGAAACCATTGCAGCCATTGCACAGGCCCACGGCAAATCAGCAGCGCAGGTCATCCTTCGGTGGAATTTGCAAAAGGGCGTGGTGGTCATTCCCGGCTCCAGCAATCCGGACCATATCCTGGAGAATATCTCCCTGTTCGATTTTGAATTAACCGAGGATGAAATGAAGCAGATTAACAGCCTTGACCGCGGAGAAAAGCATGACTGGTATTAAGGGGTGCTTAATGCTCATGGTAATGCTTGCTGTTTATCTAATGAATTTTTCTTGCAGTCTATTTAAGAAAACCTCTGCCGCCTTGGGAAATACCTGATACTTTTTCCAGACAATATGCCATCGGGCTTCCAGCTTAGGCTTCAAAGGCCGGAAACAGAGCCCGCTGTCCTCCGAGGTGCTGATGATTTTATCAAGACATAATGCACAGCCGATATTATCCTTCACCAAAAGCGACGCATTATAGAGAAGCGTATAAGTAGCCACCAGATCCAGTTTTTCATAATCATCCTTCAGCCATTTTGAAAATGCATTGCTGGTCAGCCGCTGGCTTGAGCTGATCAGAGGAAGCCCCCATAAATCACTTGCCTCGATGGAAGCTTTCCCGGCCAGAGGATGATCCCTGCGCATGAGAAGTCCCCAGGTATCCGCAGCAGGCAAAGAAATTGCGTTATATTTTGAAATGTTGGAGGGCTCGGCCAAAACCCCAAAATCAATCAGGCCGTTATCCAGCCGTTCCGTTACATGATCCGCATTGCCGCTGAAAAAGTGAAAGTGTATATCGGGGTATTCCTCCCGGATTTCTTTGATTTCTTTGGACAACAGGCTGATTACATGGGTTTCCCCGCTGCCAATGTATATGTTCCCGCTGATGTTATCTCTTGGCGTCACAAGCTCTAATTCTGTTTTTTCTACCAAATCCAATATTTCTTCCGCCCGTTTACGAAGCAGCATTCCTTCTTCTGTCAATGTGATGGTCCGATTCCCGCTGCTGCGCAGAAATAGCTTTGTGCCCAAATCCGACTCCAATTCCATAAGCTGACGCGAAAGTGTCGGCTGTGTTACGTGAAGGATTTTCGCAGCGTTTGAGATGTTTTCCTCTCTGGCCACAGCCAGAAAATAACGCAGTACTCTTATATCTATGGGAATTTCCTCCTCTCTATTGCAGGTTCTATCGTAAATCCATCGTGGGTTCATGGTTCTATCGTATCACAAATAATTATACCTTTCAAGCATGATTAAATATTAAATATAAGTATTTTATATGTTTATGGCTATGAGCTATAATAGGAACACAAAGATGGAAAAGGAAATGAGATCCATAAGAAATAGATTGGCCGCCATAAGAAACGGTATAACAGATCAGATGGGTCTGTTCCTTTAATATAAATTTATTTTCAGCAAGAAGGTGACAATATGACGGAACATGACAAGAGTGAAAAAACATTTAGAAATCTGCTGGATGCCGGATGCAGCCGGGGCTTCGCAGAGGATTTCTTCGAGCTTGAAGACAAACAGAAGAAGCTGCGGCTGCTCTCATGCCACAGATGCTCCCTTCTGGATAAAATCCATGAACACCAAAAACAATTGGACTGTCTGGATTATTTGATTTATTCCATAAGAGATAACAAAGGATAAGTTGATTCATTTGCATAAAGGAGCAAATCACAGATTCAGATATAGCAGAATAGGAGGAAATTGATAGAATGAAGTCTATAAAGGAACAGGTTTTTACAGGTGAGCGTGCCCTTTTTCATGGGCGGGAGCTTGCAATCAATCATTCCATTTTTGAGGACGGTGAATCTCCCCTCAAGGAATCCCGGAATATTCGGGTGGATCAAAGTATTTTCAGATGGAAATATCCCTTTTGGTACAGCAAAAACGCCAATGTTCAGGACAGTATCCTGCTGGACGGCGCACGGGCCGGTATCTGGTACACCGATCAGGTCCGCATCAGCCATACCGCAATCGAGGCCCCCAAGACCTTTCGCCGTTCCGCCAACATCAGTCTGGACCATGTAGATATGCCAAATGCCAGCGAGACCTTTTGGATGTGCGACGGCATATCTCTCAGCGATGTAAGCGCAAAGGGTGACTATTTCGCCATGAATTCTTCCAATATCAAAGGAAAAAACCTCCGTCTTGCCGGAAACTACTCCTTTGACGGCTGTAAAAATATTGAGATTACCGGATCTAAGCTTCTGTCTAAGGACGCGTTCTGGAATTGCGAAAATGTGGTTGTTTCGGATTCCTTCCTCACCGGGGAATATATCGGGTGGAATTCCCGCAACTTAACATTCGTAAATTGCACCATTGAGAGCCTGCAGGGCTTCTGTTACATCGACGGATTGACTCTGGAAAATTGCCGTTTGCTGAAAACAAATCTGGCCTTTGAGTACTGCAAAAATATCTCGGCGGACGTCACTACCACCATTGACAGCATTAAAAACCCTATCAGCGGCGTTATCAACGCAGCAGGGATCGGTGAAATTATCTTTGATGATCCGCAGATTGACCCGGAGAATACCTGTATTACCTTAGGAGGTGTGAAAAATGCCGTTTGCTTTTGACAAAGTAACAGATCGCCGGGATTCCTTTTCCATGAAGTGGGATGTGGGAGAAAACGAGCTGCCCATGTGGGTGGCCGACATGGATTTTGAAACCGCACCTGCTGTGCTGGATGCCCTTCGGCGGAAGGTAGATAGAGGAATATTCGGTTATACTATCGTGCCGGAGGAATACCGTCAGGCGGTAAGCGGCTGGTGGGCCAGGCGGCATCAGTTTCCCATGGAACCGGACTGGATTCTCTTTGCAACCGGTGTGGTGCCCGCCATCTCGTCCATCGTCAGAAAGATGACCGATGTGGGTGAGAATGTGCTGATCCAGCCCCCGGTTTATAATATTTTCTATAACTCCATACGGAATAACGGGCGGAACCTGCTGGAAAACAAGCTGATTTACCGAGACGGCCAATACAGCATTGATTTTCATGACCTGGAGCGCAAGCTGGCCGACCCGCAGACTACACTGATGATTTTATGCAATCCCCATAACCCAATCGGCAAGGTATGGGACAGAGATACCCTCGCCAGAATCGGTGAGCTGTGTGCAAAGTACCGGGTGCTGGTGCTTTCTGATGAAATCCATTGTGATCTTACCGACCCCGGAACAGCATATACCCCATTCGCCTCCGTATCAGACCTGTGCGCCGGGAACAGCATCACCTGTACCGCTCCGACAAAGGCATTTAATCTGGCGGGATTACAGACTGCCAGCGTCGTTATTCCCGATCCCCATATTCGTCATAAGGTCAACCGGGGACTGAACACCGATGAAGTGGCGGAGCCAAACGCCTTTGCCATGGAAGCCGCTATTACCGCCTTTACTCAAGGGGATGCATGGCTGGATGAATTGCGAGGGTATATTAAGGAGAACAAGAATATCGCAGCAGAATACATTGGCCGGCATATCCCCCAGATACAGGTTATCCCGTCCGAAGCAACCTATCTCCTGTGGATGGACTGCTGCCAAATCACCTGTGACACAAGCCGGTTGTGCGAAATAATCCGGGATGAAACCGGACTGTATCTGTCATCCGGCTCGGCTTACGGACAGAATGGGCAATCCTTTCTCCGGATGAACCTGGGCACCCAGCAAAGCCGGGTGTTGGATGGCCTGGAAAAACTGAGACTAGGGATACAGCGGTATGAAGAGCTTGCCGCCAAGCATCCCTGCGGTATTGTAATTTAAAGCAGAAGGAGGTAAACAAAATGCAATATGTGAATTTAGGAAGATCCGGACTGAAAGTCAGCCGCCTCTGTCTTGGAACCATGAACTTTGGCTATGTGACAGACGAACAGGAAGCGTTCAAGATTATGGATGAAGCGGCCGCACAGGGAATCAATTTCTTTGACAGCGCCGATGTATACGGCGGACCGCAAAAACCGGATATGGAAAAGGGCTTTGGAATTTCTGAAGAAATTATCGGCCGCTGGATGGAAAAAAGCGGCAGGCACGATGATCTGGTAATTGCAACAAAATGTTATCAACCCATGGGATTGGGGCCAAATGACAGGCGCTTGTCTGCGTATCATATCAGAAAGGCATGTGAAGACAGCCTTCGCCGCTTGAAGACCGACCATATCGATTTGTATCAAATGCATCACATCGACCGCTTCACTCCATGGGAGGAAATCTGGCAGGCCATGGAGCTTTTGGTCCAACAGGGAAAAATTCTTTATGTCGGCAGCAGCAACTTTGCCGGATGGGATATTGCCACCGCACAAGGTGCTGCAAATTCCCGCCACTTCCTGGGCCTTATTTCGGAACAAAGCTTGTACAATCTGTCTGTTCGCAGCATTGAACTGGAAGTCATTCCTGCCTGCCGCTATTATGGCTTGGGAATACTCCCGTGGAGCCCGTTAGCCGGGGGCCTCTTGGGCGGAATGCTGAAGGGCGGGCTTGACACACGCCGCTCAGCCCTAAAAGATGCAGCTGAAAAAATCAGACCCCAGCTCGAAAAATATGAGGCTTTATGTGAAAGACTGGGAGAGTCTCCGGCAGCGGTTGCCCTTGCCTGGTTACTCCACAATCCTACTGTGACCGCCCCTATTATAGGACCTGAGACGGCAGACCAGTTGAAACAGGATCTTCATGCATTGGAGGTCCAGCTCTCTGATGAGACTCTCCGTGAACTTGATAACATCTGGCCCGGACCGGGGGGAGAAGCGCCGCAGGCTTATGCCTGGTAATTCTCCTGCAGCGCCGGAAGCTGCGTGCTTCTAAAACACAATATTTTTTTAATTGAAGAAAGGTGATAACTATGTATCATAATTTCCATTCCTATATCCCAACCCGCGTACAATTCGGAGCGGGCAAGCTTAACGAGCTTCATGCACAGGCCCTTCCAGGTAAAAAGGCTATGGTGCTCATTTCCAACGGTAAATCTACCAGGACCAACGGTTCCCTTGACCGTACGCTGGCCCAGTTAAAACAAGCCGGTATTGAAACCGCCGTCTTTGACAAAGTAGAAGCCAATCCTCTCAAATCCACCGTTATGGCGGGTGCAGCTTTTGCCAAAGAGAACGGCTGTGATTTCATTATCGCGCTGGGCGGCGGCAGTGTCATGGATGCCTCCAAAGCAATGGCGGCCCTGGCAACCAACGAGGGGGATGTATGGGACTATATCAGCGGAGGCACCGGTAAGGGCAAGCCGCTGACAGCTGACCCCCTGCCCATCATCGCCATTACCACCACGGCGGGCACCGGCTCCGAGGTGGATGCCTGGGGCGTCATCACCAACGATGAGACCAATGAAAAGATCGGCTTCGGCGGGGATGACCGGCTCTTTCCTGTTCTGGCAATCGTGGACCCGGAACTGATGACCACCGTGCCGCCTGAGTTTACCGCCTACCAGGGCTTTGATGCACTCTTCCATTCCACCGAAGTGTATATCAGCAGCTTCCGAAACCTCATGGGTGACTTATTTGCAAAGGAAGCCATTGAGAATGTGGGCAAATATCTGAGCCGTGCCGTCAAGGACGGTAATGATATGGATGCCCGCACCGGTATGGCCTACGCCAACACTCTCTCCGGCTGGGCGATGGTAGTCAGCGTAACCACGGCACAGCATTCCATGGAGCATGCCATGAGCGCCTTTCATCAGGAACTTCCCCATGGTGCAGGCTTGATCATGCTCTCCAAAGCATTCAGCGAATTCTTTATTGAAAAGCATGCCTGCGATGACCGTTTTGTGGAAATGGCCCGGTTGTTAGGAATGAAGGATGCCGATAAACCGGAGGATTTCATCACCGCCCTGCTGAAGCTGCAGGAGGACTGCGGTGTAGGCGGCCTAAAAATGAGCGATTACGGAATCACCCGTGAAGAGCTCCCCACGTTGGCCCATAATGCCCGGGAGACTATGGGCGGCCTGTTTGCAGCCAACCCTTGTGAAATGACCCATGAGGATTGTATCACTATTTTTGAACGGGCTTATCGATAAAATATTCTGATGGCACAACAATCCTGGTAGCACAAGGAGGATAGAAATGAAAAAACGAATTGCAACTCTGTTGCTTGTATTTCTTTTGATTGCCATGGCCGGTTGCGGCAAAGCGTCCGGCCCCACTATTCCATCGGAAGATGTTCCATCCGCAGGGCCGTCCTCAGTACCATCCGTTCCGGATACCGCGCCGGACAACACAGCGGTTCCGTCTTTGCCTCCCTCTGAGGAAGCCTCCTCCCCCGGCGAAGATACCGTGGAAGCTTCCGTTATTCAGATCAGTGATGGGAAACATGTCATTTCCTTTCAGCTGAATGATTCAACTGCGGCAAAGGAGCTTTACGATCAGCTTCCCCTGTCCCTTGCGGTTGAAGATTACAGTAACAATGAAAAGATTTTCTACCCTCCGAAAGCACTGGATATCAGCGATACACCAAAGGCCGGAGGTGAGATAGGAACCCTGGCATATTATGCGCCCTGGGCCGATGTTGTCATGTTCTTCGGGAGCTATAGCCCTAATGGCAGCTTGTACGAGCTGGGGCAGGCGGTATCCGGCAGCGATCAGATTTCGTTGCTAGAGGGAACGATTACAATCGAGGCAGTCCCATGACTCGTATATATGTAAAAGGAGATGTAAATGAAGGTTAAAAAAATCCCCATGGCAGTTATTTTGATACTTCTAGGTCTGCTGTTTTCCTCAACAGTCCACGCTGCCGACCGCTTCACCGATGTAAAGCCCGGTGCATGGTACTACAATCACGTCAAATCCGCTGTAGAAAGCGGATATATGAAGGGTGCGGAAGCAAACAAGTTTAAACCCAATGACCCCATGACAAGAGCTGAGTTTGTTCAGCTTTTGACCAGGCTTACGGACGGATATGATGCGGATCAATACAAAAAAAGTCCGATTTTTAAGGATGTCAAAAAAAAGTCAAAATATGCGCCCGCTATAAATTGGGAATAGTTTCAAACCCGGGTGCCTGACACCGAATCTTTATGTGTTGACTTTTGAGAAAAGAAATGATATCATAATCCCTTATAATACATATATGACCTATATGTATTACAAGGGATTATATGAATGAAATCGAAAAGGGGACACTTCTCTATGACAATCCAAACTAAATACGAACGGTTAAAACAATATTTGCGCGAACTTGGCAGCATCGCCATCGCCTTTTCCAGCGGAGTTGATTCAACCTTTCTGCTTAAAACAGCTCATGATATTTTAGGCGATCGTGTCATCGCCGTGACCGCCCGTTCCTGTTCCTTTCCCGAACGGGAGCTGAAGGAGGCGGCTGACTTCTGTACAAAAGAAGGGATACGCCACTTTATCTGCGATTCAGAGGAATTGGACATTGAGGGCTTCTCGCAGAATCCTCTCAACCGATGTTACTTATGCAAAAACGAATTGTTTGAAAAGATATGGGCAGTGGCGCATGAACAGGGCATCGACCATGTGGCAGAGGGTTCCAACATGGACGACAACGGAGATTACCGTCCGGGACTGATCGCCGTGCGGGAGCAAAGCGTTAAAAGCCCTCTGCGCCATGCGGAGCTGAACAAACAGGAAATACGGGAGCTTTCCCGAGAGATCGGATTGTCCACATGGAATAAGCAATCTTTCGCCTGCCTCTCGTCACGGTTTCCTTATGGAGAAAGCATCACCGCCGAACGGCTTTCCATGATTGACAAGGCGGAACAATTGCTTCTGGATTCCGGTTTCCGACAGGTGCGAGTGCGCTATCACAAAGATTTAGCCCGCATCGAAACGGATCCGGATGGATTTCGGTTATTAGAGGATGACATCTTGCGCAAAAAGATTTATACTGAATTCAAGCAAATCGGGTTTACCTATATTGCTTTAGATTTACTGGGATACCGCACAGGCAGTATGAATGAAAATATAGACAAAACTCAATAAGGAGATGCAGAACATGGCACATTTAAAAAGAGTCGCAGCGATACACGATATCTCGGGAGTAGGCAAATGCTCCCTCACAGTAGCTTTGCCCATCATTTCTGCCGCAGGGGTGGAGTGCTCGGCTATGCCTACAGCGGTTTTATCCACACATACCGGCGGCTTTGAAGGCTTTACCTTCCGTGATCTGACCGATGATATGCGGCCGATTGCAGAACACTGGAAAAAAGAGAACATTAAGTTTGATTCCTTCTACAGCGGCTATCTTGGTTCTCTTGACCAGATCGATATAGTGAGGGATATTTTCGAGATGTTCCGGACGCCGGAAACCCTGATTATGGTTGATCCGGTCATGGCGGATCACGGCAAGCTGTACAGCCTCTTTACCTTAGACCATGTGAAGGGCATGGCAAAGCTCTGCGGGCATGCCGACGTCATTATCCCGAACTGCACGGAAGCCGCCTTTATGTTAGGGCGGGAATACAAGGACGGCCCCATGACAAAGGAAGAGGTGAAGGATCTTCTCTGTGCATTGGCCGGACTGGGAGCGAAGCAGGTGGTGCTGACCGGTGTATATTTCGGGGACGATGATCTGGGTGCCGCTTGCTATGACGCGAAAACCGGACAGATTGATTACATTATGAGTAAACGAATCGAAGGCATGTATCACGGAACCGGAGATGTGTTCGGCTCCTTCCTCCTGGGCGCGCTGTTGCGCGGGCGAAGCTTGTCCGATGCGGCAAGAATCGCTGTTGATTACACTTGTGAGGCGATCCGGCTGACAGCGGCTGACGGCACAGGCCCTCGCATGGGAGTTCGGTTTGAATCCATACTTGCCGATTACGGGAAGCTGTTTGACTGATAAAACTTGCGTGCCTGACACCACAGCGCGCGAGATAAAACTCACGCGCTTAACACCGTGCTTCTGACTGGTGGAAATCAATCCACCGGTCAGTGTTTTAACGGGTGTCTGACACCGCTTCTCCCGCTTCTCGATGAGCTGTAATAATGGTGTAGCTGTGAGCATTTACCGTGATCTTACATCCGTCTATATCCACGTACCAGTTCTTTCCCCTTCTGTTAATAACAGCAGATGCTTCCTGTATTTTATCACGGCAAACCTTCACTACATCCTCCGTATTTAATCTGAGATTGCTTTTGATTCGCTCCGCGCCCAGCTTTGTTGTATGCAGCTTATCTAAATTTTGCAGTAAATCGCAGGCATTCCCGTCCCATCCAGTTCTCTGCCGCTGCCATTCCTCTTTTAAAACAGCATATTCATAGGTATCCTGCCATATTGGACTATCATTTTCATCTTTAAAAAACCATATATTCTTCTTAAGATATCCTTCCCTGCGCAGTCCTAAACGTTCAAGAAGCTTCCAGGATGCCGTATTGAGGGGATTGCACATTGCAACAACCCGGTGAGCGTCATGATTTTCAAATGAATCTTCGATTAAAGCTTTGGCGGCTTCCGTTGCATAGCCATTTCCCTGGTAGTTCTTATTAAATACATAGCCTAATTCCCATGTGCCGAACTCCTGCTTTGCCAAATAAACATTGCCGATTAATCTGCCCGTATCCTGCAAGCACACTGCCCAAAAGTCCGGTCTTTCTGAACGGCGGATTGCTTCCTGCCGGGACTGCTCTTCGGTAAACACTTCATACGGCTCGTATTTTACGACCTCTTCCTGGGATAAATATTCGAATAAATCCTGCCAGTCATCCGGTAAAAACCTTCTTATTAACAAACGTTTTGTTCTCATCGTATCCCTTTCTGTTATGTTCCTTATTTACCACCTAAATACGCTGGATTTCCCCCAACATATCCGCATCAATTTTTCGTGTCATGGTATAAGAGTAGTTCGTGAAATACTTATCCCAGAAGCCGCGTGCATTGGGATTTATCGTGCCATGCGTTACAAACAGACGCCGGATACCGTCTTTCTTTAATTCATCGTTGGCAAAGCGCAGAAGCTCAGCAGCCACACCGGCGCCCCGGTAATCCGGCTTAACAAACACATCCCCCATGCACAAGGCTTTTGAAGCATTACTAAACATGGCAATGTCCACCGGCTCTGAATCAATCATTCCGACCAGCTTATCCCCCTCAAACGCAGCAAACAGCCGCAGATCTTCCGAGAGAAAATCATCAAACCGGTCTTCCACGGGAAGAAAGTATCTGCAATGATAAAACACAGGGCTGACACGCAAATGGTTTACCAGATCCCGATATAATTCTATAATGTCTGATTTGTATTTTAAGAGTTCCTTCTTTGATACCTCACGGTAAGTAAAGCCGTGAGCAGATGAGGAAACCATCGGCATGTCAGTGTCTTTTACAACCTCTGTTACATCCATGGCAAAAGAAGTCATGATATACATCCACAAAACCTTGGCATCATGGGCATACACATTGACACGAATGCTCTGAGTATAATTTCTGCACAGCTCTGCGGCAGTGTCCTGAAACAATCTCCCTATAATAACCTCCCGGTTTTCGCATCCGCCGCACCCGTGCCTGACACCGTATCCGAACAACGGGGATGTGGCGCCGTAAACACCTTCCTTGACGGGAAAGGCCTTTTCAAAAGCTAAAAATCCGGTTATCCGTCCCTTTTCTATTGCTATTCTGCCGGTTCCCGTTTCAATGATTGTGTGCAGCTGACGGCGGATATAATCCATATCGGGACTGTCGGGTAAAGCATTGCAGGATTGCCGTTCCAGATGAAAGTTTTCCAAAGCGATTTCAACAATAGTATCCAGGTCATCCATACACAGCGGTCTGATTTGCAAGGGCATATATTTGATCCTCCTTAGTCCTTCGGAGGGCTACCCATAGCTGCCCTGCTTATTTTATCTGCGGCAATTATGACAGGACCCTCATATATTTTAATCATCTGATTATAACAAATAATGCCGGGAGTTGATATGCCGGATACTATTATAATCGTTTTATCATCATGATGATGCCGAAGCGTTCCACGGTGTGCTTCAATGCTTTGGGGTTCATTATAAAATCAAATCATTTTACGAACTCAATCCCTTCTGCCATTTTAATAATTTCACTGCGTTCAATCTCTCCCTGAACAGTAAAGATATGATTTTCCCTCTCTAAAACTATAGTTGCCACAGGATCTTTTACAATTAATATCCCTTCATAACCGTTGATTTCAATCGTCTCCGCAAGGGATGCATTTTCTGTATCGATCAAAACGTCCATGCTCGCTTCATATTGTGAATAAATAATGGCGGAGTCCCCTGTCTGATTTGTAAAGACAATCTTTTTTACCGCATTCGAATAGGATATACTATCCACACCATACCCTTTCGGAACGTAGGCTGGTACATAGGCATTGGTCCAATTTATGATCAGCTTGCCATCCGCATCCTCTGTACTATTGTCATTTAATTGGAATGAAGTATATTGGGGTTCCACGCTAATCAGAAAATTTAACACTTGTCTCCGAAACGCCCGTGCCGTAACCATCGTAGCTGAAAATGCAATTACCAAAAATAATATTACAACGGAGGCACGATGTAAATTCCTCGAAAGAAAAGGAAGCTTCTTGCCTTTCTTTTTTATTTCTGCATCTAAGAGTTTTGAAAATCTTTTTATATTTTCTGAGGAAGGCAAACCGGGCATCTCTCTTTTCCCTTGTTCATTTTCCAGCTTTATTATTTCTCCCTCGTCCTTTGCCGCTTCGCTCATGGCGATACGGAAAAGAGCATCCTCGTACATCTCATTTAGTTTACTTATACTATCATAACCCTGCATCCGTCCCCTGCTCCTTTTCCATGAGTTTTTTGGCGTTACGTCTGGCCCTGGTTAAATACTGGCGGACACTGTCCGAGGAAATCCCAAATATCCCTGCAATCTCACGGTCACTCATTGCAAGCATATATTTATAATAGAGCAGATCCTTTTGATTTTGCGGTAATTGGGAAATGGCATTGCACAACGCCTTTAACTCCTCCTGCTGAACTAATTTCTCATTCATCTCCGCATCAGAATAGGACAAGTCCTCCTTTGTATCCATAGCTTCACTATAGCACACATATTTATTTTCAACCTGCTTATGTTTTATGTAATTAATTGCCACACTTTTGATTGTATAGAAAATGTAGGCAGTAATTCTTCCCTCATCAAAGGTGCGAAGCAGGCTTGTTTTCTCTATCAATTTTATAAAAACCTCGTCAATTAAATCTTCTATGTCATTGTTGCTATGCGTTATTTTGTAAATATTTTTTCTCGCCATATTATAATAATTTTTATACAAACGAAGTATGAAGGTTCTGTCATCATCGTCCAGCCGAGTAAGATAAAAAGCCAGCAATCCATTCTCTCCTTTCTTTTGTATCGATTGTTTTATATGTCCATGTTCTTCCATAATCAGTCAAATTTTATGATCCAATTATAGCATAGAAAATGAATTATATATAGTAAATTAAAGAAAGGGATTTGCCAGAGTAACGTCCGGTAATCACAAGAATTTAGTTTGGCAAATAAGAACAAATAAAGATTATGAAATTCTTTGTTGCATAACTCTTCCATGATTGTCTTTATTAGTAAGGGTATAAAACGATACAAAAAAATCATCATCATGGAGGTTTTACTATTTATGAAACAGTATTTATGCTTTATTACCGGGAGCAATGGAACAATCTATAAAAAGAGATCCTTTGGGAACGTACTGCTGGTAGCAATGTGTGTCCTTTGGCTGGCCGGATGTTCAGATAAAACCACAACACAGACAGCCGGGAAAATAAGTCCCGCAATTCCTGACAGCGCAGCAGATGAAGACCAAAGAAATACTCCTAAATCAGATTCTGTCTCCGCACCGCAGGAGGACCCTTCTATTCTTTCACACAATAACGGAAAAATCTCTACAGAGGATGGTTTCATTGTATATGATGTTATCACAAGACAGCAGGAAGACCTCAAATATGTCATTGATCTGACCTTCTATGATGATGCTTCAAACGAACTGCTGCAACAGATTTCCTATCCCCTTCGGGACGATTTTAAGCTTGAGACGGTAGAAAATGAAGCTCGGGCCGTTAATATCAATCAAATTAACGGAAAGGCTCCTGTTCCCGCTCTTATCCTTGACCTGGGCAGCTACGAAGAGACAAAGCACGCTGCTTGTTATGTCTATAATTCCGGACAGAAGGAATTTGTCCTTGTGGAGTATTTTGACGATTTACCAGCCCCTGTCTATGATAACGGAGATATCTATGAGCATTGGAAAGGCGATGAGGTGTATACTTTAAAAAAACTCTGGCTGGATGGAAAGGAGTTGTATCTGACCGCTATGCTGGACATTGACTATTCCGGCCCCGCTCCCCTTTATACAGAAGCTTTTGCTTTGATGGGGACGGCAGAACTCCTCACTTTAAAAGAAAAAGTGCCCGAAGAAGAGGTTCATATCGATAAATGGGGTACACAATGGCATGTTGTACAGGATAATATAGCTCGGGCAGAGAACTCCCAAGACACAAGCTCTGATTCAAATTATAAGGACCAGGAAAACCCCTCCTGGGCAAAAGCCACTGAAAAATATGGCATCCTTTATGAACACTTGAATCTGGACGGTGTCGGCGAAGCAGATGATACTATTTTTACCAGTACCCTTCGATGGGGCTCTCAATGTGAAGTTACCAGGGTAAGTGTAAAGCTTGGCACAGGAGAGATTTTCTCGAAACTATACGAGGGTTATTACTTTCCTTCTATATTAACAGGTCCTTTACAATCGAACAGCAGGGATACCATTGTTCTCGAACTCTTATATCGTGGCAGCAACTATCTGGGTACGCAGGTCCATTTCTTAGAGGTTATACCGGCATATAAGGATGATTTACACGAAAGCTTATTTTTAACCGATGAATTCTCTTCTGAGCCGTCACCTGCGACAAAATCCACAGATCACCTGCTTACCTCCGGAGTCGAAATCGTGGATACAGAAGGAAGTAATCTAAAAGCGCTGCGCGTTCCGCTGTTAAATCCCAATGACAGAGGTAACAATCTACATGTAACGGTAAAATGGCTCAACAATGAGTGGGTCATGGGAAATCCGGAATAAACGCTGAGAAAGGGTGCTGTTCCATTCTTTGCCTGATTATGATTATCCCTGCCATTCTTATCATAAGCCGCCTTCAAAAAAACAATGAAAAAGTCTGAATCCAGTCCTTCCGTCCAAAAAATGATAGCTTTTCTTCCCATGTTATAGTATTGTAGTAATGTTAAAGTTCGATTATTTTTGACGGAGGTTTTCTAACATGAATAAATTTACGATGGATTGGGACCGGTTCGCCCGCATTTCCAGGCAGGCGGCCGCAGAAGGCGCAGTATTGCTGAAAAATGAGGGACAGGCTCTGCCCATTCGCAAGGGCGAAGCCGTGTCGGTCTTTGGCAGAATTCAACTTGATTATTATAAAAGCGGCACCGGCTCCGGCGGTCTGGTAAATACCCGATATGTGGCAGGTATTCTGGATGCCTTGAAATCACATCCGGGTATCACTCTGGATCAGGAGCTGCTGTCCGTATACGAAGCCTGGACGAAGGAGCATCCCTTCCAGACAGGAGCCGGCTGGGCCGGGGAACCCTGGTCCCAGGAGGAAATGCCCCTAAGCGACAGCCTGGTATCGGAAGCTGCCGCACGCTCCGACCTTGCGCTGGTAATCATCGGGCGCACCGCCGGGGAGGATCGGGATAATATGGCCGAAAAGGGAAGCTATCTTCTCAGCGATCCGGAAGAAGACATGCTTCAGAAGGTTTGCCGCTATTTTAAGCGGGTTGCAGTTGTCCTCAACACCGGTAATATTATCGATATGAAATGGATGAACGTCTATCAGCCCTCCGCTGTTCTTTATGTATGGCACGGCGGGCAGGAGGGCGGCAATGCCGTCGTTGATGTTCTGACCGGCGAAGTAACTCCCTGCGGCAAGCTTACGGATACCATTGCCTTTGATATCGCGGATTATCCCTCCAGCGCCAACTTCGGCAGCAAGACCCGCAATGTGTATACAGAAGATATTTATGTAGGCTACCGGTTTTTTGAAACCTTTGCCCGGGATAAAGTGATGTATCCCTTCGGCTTCGGCCTTTCCTACACCTCCTTCCAGCTGGAGACCACCGCATTCCATATACCGGACACCGCTGATCTTACCGGGAAATCCGTTGAAATATCAGTTAAGGTGCGAAACACCGGCAGCGTCAAAGGAAAGGAAGTGGTTCAGGTCTATGTCAGCGCCCCCCAGGGGAAGCTGGGAAAGCCTGCCCGCGAGCTGAAAGCCTTTGCCAAAACCTCAGAACTGATGCCCGGCGAAAGCGAGCTTCTGACTTTGACCGTTCCTGTGGAAAGTCTGGCTTCCTATGATGACAGCGGTATCACCGGCCGCAAATCCTGTTATGTCCTGGAGGCCGGCAGCTATGTATTCTATGCCGGATCGGACGTCAGAACAGCGGTACAGGCAGGCGCCCTGGCCGTGGACAGCCTTCTTGTGACAGAACAGCTGGAAGAAGCCCTGGCCCCGGTGAGAGCCTTCCGTAGATTCCGTGCAGTGGATCAGAATGGAGCCTTGACTCTTGGAGAGGAAGATACTCCCCTTCGTTCCGTCAATCTGCAGGCCCGAATCAGGGAACGCCGTCCCACGGAGCTTCCCTTCACGGGAGATATGGGCTACCGGCTCGGAGATGTATATGACGGGAAGGTTTCCATGGAAGACTTTCTGGCACAGCTTTCCGATGAAGATTTCATCCATATGACCAGGGGTGAGGGCATGTGTTCCCCCAAGGTAACTCCCGGCACTGCCGGCGCCTTCGGCGGGCTGACGGACCGTCTGCTTCATTACGGCATTCCCGTAGGCTGCTGTGCCGACGGCCCTTCCGGAATTCGTATGGACTGCGGCTCCTATGCCTTCAGTCTGCCAAACGGCACCTGTCTGGCCTCCTCCTTCAACACGGAGCTGGTGAAGGAGCTGTATGTCATAGAAGGTCTGGAATTAAGAAAGAACCGCATTGACACCTTACTCGGGCCGGGAGTGAATATTCACCGGAATCCCTTAAACGGCCGTAATTTTGAATATTTCTCCGAAGATCCCCTTCTGACGGGCAAGATGGGCGCAGCCTGTCTTCTTGGAATGCACGAATACGGGGTGACGGGAACCGCAAAGCATTTTGCCGCCAACAACCAGGAGCTGGGCAGACACACCAGCGACAGCGTTGTTTCGGAACGGGCGCTGCGTGAAATCTATCTGAAGGGCTTTGAAATCCTGGTGAAGGAAGGAAATGCCCGCTCCATCATGTCCGCCTACGGTTCTATCAATGGAATCTGGGCCGCAGGAAATTACGATCTGATGACTACGGTTTTAAGGCGGGAATGGGGCTATAAAGGAATTGTCATGACGGACTGGTGGGCCGCGATAAATGAGGACGGCGAGAAAGTCCCCTCCACCGCCAACACCCACTATATGGTACGGGCCCAGAACGACATCTACATGGTGGTGGTGGATTCCCAGTCCAATTCTTCCGGAGATCTGACAGAGGAGGGCTTGAGAAAAGGGATCATCAGCCGCGGTGAGCTGGCCCGGAATGCCGCCAATATCTGCAATGCATTGATGAATCTCCCCGTCATGGACCGTTCCCTGGGACGGATGAGCGAGGACGAGAAGGCCGCCTCAGAGAAAGCGCAGCAGGAAGATCATCTTGCCTTTGATCTGCCTTACCAGGTTATAGGAAAGAATTCCACCCTGGATTTATCCGGCCTGAAAACGGACAAGGGGACTTCCGCGCTGTTTGCCCTGTCCTTTGCGGAGCGGGGTCATTACGATATCACCTTGAAAATGAAATGCAATGCCGGTGAGCTGGCACAAATACCCGTGACCCTTTTCCTGAACAGAAACCTCCTTGCTACCATTACCATCAACGGAACCGGCGGCAAATGGGTGGAGGAGACACGGGATCTGGGAAGGATATTCCTGCAAAACGCCTATCTTCAGCTGTATTTTGCCCAGAGCGGAATGGAAATAGAGGAAATCCGAATTTCCATGAGAGCTCCTTTTGATGAAGAGGCTTTTCGCCTGAGTATGACGGTAGCGGAGGAAGAATAAAGTTATGTCCTATCAGGATTTGCATACGTTTATAAAGCAGCTGGAGGACCGGCAGGAATTGAAGAGAATTCCTGTTCCGGTATCCTCCGACTTAGAGATCACAGAGATTGCAGACCGGGTGTCCAAGGCCCACGGGCCTGCCCTGCTGTTTGAGAAGGTGGAGGGCTCCGCCTATCCCCTGCTGATCAACGCCATGGGAAGCTACCGCCGGATGAGCCTGGGCCTGGGGGTTGGTGAGCTGGATGAGCTGGGGAAGCTGATTGCGCAGTACCTGGAGCTGGGGAATTACCTGTCGGTGAAAAAGCTGTTTCGCAGCATTCCCCGTCTGCTGAGGCTTCTCCATGCCCTGCCTGCCCGGTCCCGGAGACGGGGCAGGTGCCAGGAGGTCATAGAGCGGGAGGTGGACCTGGATACCCTGCCGGTGTTAAAATGCTGGCCCGGGGATGCGGGTAAGTTCATGACTTTGCCCCTGGTCTTTACAAAGGCTCTTGATTCCAAACGGCAGAATGTGGGCATGTACCGTTTGCAGATTCTGGATAAAACCAGCACGGGCATGCACTGGCACAAGCACAAGGACGGCTCCGAGATTTTTCAGAGCTATAAGAAGAGCGGGCAGCGGATGCCTGTCTCTGTGGCTCTGGGCTGTGACCCGGCTGTCACCTATGCGGCAACCGCCCCCCTGCCCTCCATGCTGGATGAAATGATGCTGGCGGGCTGGCTCCGCCGCTCCAGGGTGAGGCTGGTAAAATGCATTACCAATGATATCTATGTCCCTGCCAATGCGGAATTTGTTCTGGAGGGGTATGTGGACCCGACGGAAGAGCTCGTTCTGGAGGGTCCCTTTGGCGACCATACCGGCTATTATTCTCTTGCGGATTACTATCCCCGCTTCCATGTCACCTGCATCACCCACCGGAGGAATGCAATCTATCCGGCTACGGTGGTAGGAAAGCCCCCTATGGAGGACTGCTATATGGCGAAGGCTACGGAGCGGATTTTCCTTCCCATGCTGCGGATGATGATCCCGGAGCTGGTGGATGTCAACCTGCCTCTGGAGGGAGTCTTTCATAATTGCGCTATTTTATCCATTAAAGCTGCTTATCCCGGCGCCGCCGGCAAGGTTATGAACAGTGTATGGGGAATGGGGCAGATGATGTACACAAAAATGATTATTGTTGTGGATCATTCTGTGGATGTGCAGGATCTGGCCCAGGTGCGGGATGCCGTTTTGGGGAATACGGATGTGAACCGGGATCTGATTATCTCAGAAGGCCCCCTGGATGCTTTGGATCATTCCTCGAATCAGGCCCTCTACGGCAACCGCCTCGGCATTGATGCAACTGGAAGGAATATTCGGCTGGCTGGCAGGGATGAGATGCCGAAGACTGGGGCACAGAACACATCAGAGAGCGGAGCAAATAATACACCCCAGGCTGGAACACAGAACACGTCAGAGGCCGGAACAAATGATACACTCCAGGCCGGAACACAAAACACATCAGTGATCGGAACAACGGATGCACTAGAAATCAGAGCAGAGAATATACAGGGGAATCAAGCAGGGAACAAGTCGTTCGACACCACGGATACACCGCAAATCAGATCATTGAACACTCCAGAGATTAAAACAGAGAATGTATCAGCCGGTGTATCAACCAATCCGTCAGATAACAGCTCCCAGCCCTCCCCCTCTTACCATATCCTAACCGTCCAAAAGAAATTTCCTGGGCAGGCCAGGAAAGCCCTGGCTGAATACATGGAACAGCACCGTGACAAATTCGTCATCGCAGTAGATGCCGACGTATCGCCAAAGGACCTATCCACCGTGATGTGGAAGGTATTTAACAATATTGATGCCAAACGGGATCTTGTCATCTATGATGGTAAGCTGGGCATCGACGCTACAAAGAAATGGAAAGAAGAAGGTCTGACCAGGCCCTGGCCGGATGACATTGAAATGTCACCGGAAATAAAGCAGTTGGTAGAGGAAAGGTGGATACATTATGGTTTTGAAGAAAATCCTGCAAAAAATTAAGGCTTACGGTAAGCTGGTGATGTTCTCCCATACCATATTCTCCCTCAGCTTCGCCCTGGTAGCCATGCTTCTTGCCGCAGGCGGCCTCCCTAAGCTGCAGACCCTGTTCTGGATTCTGGTATGCTTTCTCGGCGCCCGGACCGGGGCAAATGCCATCAACCGGGTCATCGACGCGGAAATCGATGCCAGGAATCCCAGAACCGCCGGCCGGCAGCTTCCCCAAGGAGAGATCAAGAAAAAAGAGGTGGTTCTCTTCACCTCCCTTTGCTTCCTAGTCATGCTGGTCGGAGCCTGGAAGCTAAATCTGGTCTGCTTTCTGCTGTCTCCTGCCGCACTGTTTTTACTGATTATTTACTCTTACTGCAAGCGGTTTACCTACCTCTGCCATCTGGTTCTGGGCGTCACCTGTGCCTGTGCCCCGGTGGGCGCCTGGCTTGCCGTCACCGGCAGGCTGAGCCTAATTCCTCTGTTTATGGGAGCAGCCAATACCCTGTGGGTTGCCGGTTTTGATATTATCTACGGCTCCCAGGATTATGAATTTGACAAAGCCAACGGACTTCATTCCATTCCTGTAAAATTCGGAATAAAGAACGCCCTGCGGATTTCCCTGCTCTTTCACGTGATCACGGTAATCTGTCTTGTGATAATCGGACTTCTGGCTCCGCAGCTGGGTATTATCTATTTCCTCGGACTGGCAGTCATCATTATTTTATTCCTTGTGGAATACCGGCTGGTATCCCCCGCCAATCTGACCAATGTCAACATCGCCTCCTACAGCGTCAACCAGCTGGTCAGCATCGTCCTGTTAATCAGCGGTGTGCTGGACGCCCTGTTTTTATAAAAATCAAACCATCAAAAGGAAGATATTATTATGAAAAAAACTTTATCCTTACTGCTTATTTTTTGCATGACATTGCTGTTTTTTACCGGATGTAAATCCGACAACTCTTCTAAAACTACCCCAGAGAATTCTTCCGGGGAAAGCACTGTAATCCGCATCGGTATGATGTCCTCCTACGATGTCATTCCCTATGTTATGATGAACGAGCAGAAGCTGGCCCAGAAGTATAATCTGGATTTGCAGCTGGAGGTCTTCACCTCCGCTAAGGATCGGGATGCCGCCCTGATGGCAGGAGAGCTGGACGGGGTATTGACGGATTATATCGGAGTATGCATTTACCAGAATGCCGGCTTTGATGTGAAAATCACCGGGATCACCGACGGCGACTATGTGCTGGCGGCCGGAAAGAATACCGGCATTACCTCCATCGCACAGATATCCGGGAAAAGCATCGCCATTTCCGAAAATACGCTGATTGACTATACGCTGGATCAAATTCTGGCAGAAAACTCCCTTGCCTCGGATGCCGTGGTGAAGGAATTTATTCCCCGCATCCCCGACCGGGTGGAATTGCTCCGCAATGATAAAATCGATCTCGGCCTTATGCCGGAGCCCTTTGCCTCCATCGTGCTGAATGACGGCGCCGTGTATCTGGGCAGCGCCAATGACATCGGCCTGTATCCTGCCGTTTCTGCCTTTACCGGCGCCTTCCTGGAGCAGAACTCCGAGGCGGTGAAGAAGCTGTATCAGGCGTACAATGAGGCGGTTGCTTACCTCAACCAGACCGATATTTCCAGCTATGAGGATGTTGTGATTCAAGCCGTAGGCTATCCCGCGGAGATGAAGGGGCAGATCACCATAGAACCCTTCCGGGAAAGCAAGCTTCCTCCCAGAGAGGATGTGGAGAAGGCTGTCGCATGGGCAAGCAATAAGGAGCTGTGCAGTCCGGACCTAACCTATGAGCAGATGACCTATGATGCATATTCCAAATAAACCGTTATACAAATTATTATTAATACTGTTACATGAAAACGGCGGGGAGGCTCTTTTATAAAAACTGCTTCACCCCATCGCAAACCTTGTGTTTCACAAATCCATTGATTTGCAAGCTGTAAGAAAGGCATGGTTATTCATATGCTTATCATAAATGATTTATCTCTTCGTTATAAAACCAGACAAGCGGTTTACCCTGTCATTGACCGCCTTTCCTTCCAGTTGGAGGCAGGCAGGGCGCTGGCGGTTCTGGGCCCGTCCGGCTGCGGCAAATCCACCTTGATTCATGCCCTCTCCGGCTCCCTCCCCATTGCAGGGGGAACGGCAGAATTTATAACGGAGGATGGGCGGCTGCCTCTAAGCCCGAAGAGACACCGGATTGGTCTGATCCCTCAGAATTGCGGTCTGCTTCCCTGGAAAACCGTGCGGGAGAACTGTCTGCTGCCTCTGAAGCTTCGCAGGGAGTACCGGAGTGAGAAGCATTCCACAGATTTGCATCAGCTATGTGAGGCTCTGAACATCTCCTCCCTTCTGGAGAAATATCCAAGAGAGCTCAGCGGGGGAGAATTGCAGCGTGCCGCTATCGCCAGAGCCTTCCTTCAGCAGCCGGACCTCCTTCTGATGGATGAGCCCTTCTCCGCCCTGGATGAAATCATCCGGGAGGAAGCCAGAGCCTTGTTCCTGTCCCTGTGGAAGCAGCAGCGCCCCACTACCCTCCTGGTAACCCACAGCATCGAAGAGGCTCTTTATCTGGGAACGGATCTGCTGGTTATGGAAGCTCAGGGCGGAGGCATCCGCTATCAAAGCCCTAATCCATACTTCGGGATATCCAATCCCCAGGATGGGGATTATTTTGCAGCCAGACAACAGCTGCGCAGCCGCCTGACCGCAAATGAAAAGGAACCGGAAGGAAGTGAAGGACACAATTGAAGCGATTATGGAAGCATTGCCTTATGTTTATCCGCGGCTTTCTGTCAATCAATCTGATCTGGCTGATTGCCTACCTTCTGACGGATACCCCTGTCATTGCCAGTCCGCTGAAGGTATACCAAAGCTTTTCCCTCGTCCTGAAGGATCATATGCTGATCCATATTATATACAGCCTGCGCAGAGTCGGAGCCGGTCTGGTTCTCTCCCTGCTGATCGGCATTCCCATGGGCATCCTCCTTGCTTACTCCCAGCGGATGAACCGCCTTTTGTATCCTCTGATTTATTTCAGCTACCCCATTCCCAAGACAGCCCTGCTCCCCATCGCGATGCTGCTCCTTGGCATGAGGGACGGTTCGAAAATCGTAATCATGGTGCTGGTCATCGTATTCCAGGTCATCGTATCGGTCCGCGACAGCATCCGGGCCATCGACCCTTCCACCTACCAGGTGCTTAAAAGCCTAGGGGCCGGAAGAGCGGCCATCCTCCGCCACGTGACCCTGCCCGCCATCCTGCCCCAGCTCTTCACCAGCCTCCGGGTCTCCCTGGGCGCCGCCATGTCCATCCTCTTCTTCGTAGAAGGCTACGGCACCTCTTACGGAATGGGCTATTATATTCTGGATGCCTGGTCAAGAATCAACTATGTGGAAATGTATATCGGGATCATAACCATCGCTGTGGTGGGCTTTTTCCTGTTTGCCGCCATCGACGCCCTCGCCGGTCACATCGGCAAATGGAACCATACCCCGGAAGCCATTTTGTAACGGTGTCAGGCACCGTTAACATTACTTGGTGTCAGGCACCGCAAAGCCCCCCGCCACCCGCTGTTTTCTGCGGCATTAAGAAAGGAGATTCGTCTCATGGAACAAAACCTCTCGAATAATAAAAAACGGCTGGTCATCGGCATGAGCGGTGCCAGCGGCGCCGCCCTGACCATTCAGCTTCTTGAATTAATGGCATCCTGCCCCGATTGGGAGACTCATCTGGTCATATCAAAGGGCGCTGAGATGACCATCACCCAGGAAACAGACTATACTCCCGACCAAGTGAGAGCCATGGCAAATGTAAGCTATGATCTGCAGGACTACGGCGCAAAGATTGCCAGCGGCACCTACCAGACCGAGGGAATGCTCCTTCTTCCCTGCAGCATGAAGACTATGGCGGGAATCGCCTGCGGCTACAGCGATAACCTGCTTCTTCGGGCTGCCGATGTCACCCTGAAGGAACGGCGGACTCTGGTTCTGGTTCCGAGAGAAAGCCCCTTAAGCACCATTCATCTTAGGAATATGCTGACCCTTGCAGAAGCAGGCGCCTTCATCATGCCCCCGGTTCCGCCCTATTACAGCAATCCCTACAATCTGGAGGATATGAATCTGCAGATCATCGGCAAGCTGTTAGACCGGTTTCACATTTCGGTGCCGGGATTTTTACGCTGGGGAGAATAATCCCTTCTCCTCTGGAAGAAAATAGAATTAGATTTTCTCAATTTAGGTCTTGACAAAAACCTAGAATTTCGATAGGATATCTTAAGTTAGCATTAGCTAACAGGGACAATATATTATTCACTATCTGAAAAGAAAGGATATCATCATGAGACTTAAAAACTTCCACTTCTACGCAAAAGGGATACTGGCACTTGCCCTTGTTCTGTCAATCGCAGGCTGCTCCAATTCCACAAAAGGCACTTCCGACAATCCTACCGATGCAGCCGCACCCACAGATACAGCACCCGCAGAGACAACAACCGTTCCGGAAGACAATTCTTCCGATACTTCTTCCGGCTACCCGGTTACCATAAAACATGCCTTCGGAGAAACCGTGCTGACCAGTAAGCCGGAGCGCATTGCTACGATCTCCTGGGGTAACCAGGATGTTCCCCTGGCCCTGGGTGTGGTTCCCGTGGGTGTGTCCGAAGCAAACTACGGCGTTACCGACGGCAGCGGCCTTCTGCCCTGGACAGCGGCAAAATTCAAAGAGCTGGGTGTTGAGAATCCGGTCCTCTTTAACGACACCGACGGTCTGAACTACGAAGCAATCAATGATGTTCAGCCGGATGTCATTCTGGCTGCTTACTCCGGCATCACCCAGGAGGAATATGCGCTTTTAAGCCAGATCGCTCCGGTCGTGGCCTATCCTGCTCTTGCCTGGCAGACCTTATGGCGTGATCAGATTATCTTTGATGCGGCAGGAATGGGAAGACAGGCAGAAGGAGAAGATCTGGTCCGTCAATTAGAGGTGCTGATTGCAGAGAAAACAGCGCAGTATCCCCAGATCAAAGGAAAAAGCGCCGCCTTCTTTTATTTTGTCCCCTCTGATTTAGGCAAATTCTACATATACCTTCCCACGGATCCACGCGCGGCATATCTGACGGATCTGGGAATGGAAATACCGGAAAGCGTAGCCGCCATGGCCCAGGCTTCCGAAAGCTTTTCCATTGAACTGAGCGCTGAAAATGCCGATCAGCTGGCAGATATCGATATTGCTGTTGCTTACGGCGATCCGGCTTTATTGGAAGCCCTTCAGGCAGACCCTCTTGTAGGAACCATCCCTGCAATTCAAAGGGGCTCCGTAGTCATGATTGAAGACGGCACACCGCTTGCCGCCTCCGGAACCCCCAGTGCTCTTTCCATCCCCGCAACCATCGATGAATATCTGAGTTTATTCGGAGAGGCAGCTGATAAGGTACAATGAAACAGGTAAAAATAACCGTGCTGTCCTTCGGCAGCCTGGTCTGTCTTATCCTATGCGTGATTGCCTCTCTGGCCTTCGGTGCCCGTTATGTCCGTTTTTCCGAAGTAACGGATGCGTTACTGCATTTTGATCCGGCTTCCATAAGCCACCTTGTGGTTCGGGAGCGTATTCCAAGGACGGTTTTTGGTCTGATCGCGGGGGCCTCCCTTGGGGTATCCGGGGTTCTTATGCAGTCCATCACCCGCAATCCCATAGCAGATCCCAGCATTCTGGGCGTAAATACCGGTGCTTCTCTGTTCGTAGTGAGCGGCATTGCATTCTTCCAGATTAATACCGCCGGCCAATACATATGGTTTGCCTTGGCCGGCGCTGCCGTCACAGCCGTATTTGTCTATGGAGTTGGCTCCATGGGACAGGGCGGAGCGACACCCATTAAGCTTGCTTTGGCCGGCGCTGCCACCAGCGCCGCCCTCTCTTCCCTGGTCAGCGCTATTATTCTGCCCCGCACCGATGTCATGAACGCGTTCCGTTTCTGGCAGGTGGGCAGCATCAGCGGCGCAACCTGGAAGGGAATTGTTTCGGTGCTCCCCTTTCTGATTCTTGGATTGATCATCGGAATTCTCGCCTCTCCGGCCCTGAATGCCCTCGCCCTGGGAGATGATGTAGCCACCGGCTTGGGCGTGCGTACGGGGGTGGTGCGAATCGCCGGCGCACTGGCGGGTGTGCTTCTTTGCGGAGCGACGACGGCACTGGCCGGGCCCATCGGCTTTGTAGGCCTTATGGTTCCCCATACGGTCCGCCTCCTCTGCGGCCCAAATCTCCGTCTGATTATCCCCATGTCGGCAGTCGGCGGAGCAATTGTATTGACCCTGGCAGATGTTGCAGGAAGACTGATCGGAAGACCCAGTGAACTGGAATCCGGAATTGTTACCGCTTTTCTGGGCGCTCCCATCCTGATTATTATTGCCATGAGAACGAAGGTGCGATCATTATGACTATAAATCCTTTTGATACTCTTAAACAACGAACATCAGGCCCTGCCGGCAGCTCCGCCCAACCGCCCCAAAGAGCCGGCCGTCTGTCTTATGTTCAGTCAGGCTGCCGATCCAGGAGGCTTCGATGGTCTCTTGTGACGGTCTCCCTGGCAGCCCTTACTTTTCTGCTGTGCGCCGGCATGCTGCTTCTCGGCAACACCCTGTATTCTCCGGAGGTCGTTATCCGGGTGCTTCTGGGTGAACAGATCCAGGGTGCCTCCTTCGCGGTGGGCGTTCTGCGGCTTCCCCGGATGCTCTCCGGCCTCCTTGCCGGGATCGCCTTTGGTATGGCGGGCAGCACCTTTCAGACCATGCTCCGCAATCCTCTGGCCAGCCCGGATATCATCGGAATAAGCTCCGGCTCCAGCGCAGCGGCGGTTTTCTGCATCCTTATCCTTCGGGTAAGCGGGACTTTTGTATCGGTCGCCTCTATAATCGCAGGCCTTTGTGCAGCCGCACTTATTTACCTTCTCTCCCGGGGCGGAAGCTTCTCCGGGGGGCGGTTGATATTGATCGGCATCGGCATCCAGGCTATGCTCAATGCAGTCGTATCCTTCTTGCTGCTTAGGGCATCCCAATACGATGTTCCCGGCGCACTCCGGTGGCTCAGCGGCAGCTTAAACGGAATGCAGATGGGGGATGTTCCGGGCCTTTTTCTTGTTGTGATTTTCTTCGGTCTGGTTATCCTCCTGCTGGGAAGGCATTTGAAAATCCTGGAATTGGGGGAACAGTCCGCTATTACCCTGGGCTTGCGGGCCGACCGCTCCAGAATCCTTCTGGTTCTAAGCTCCGTTTTTTTGATCGCCTCTGCTACATCGGTCACCGGTCCCATTGCCTTTACAGCCTTTCTGGCAGGACCCATCGCCACCCGGCTGGTGGGAACCGGAGCTTCCAATGAACTGCCATCGGGACTGGTAGGCGCCATACTGGTACTCGGTGCGGATCTCATCGGGCAGTTTGCCTTTGATATCCGTTTCCCGGTAGGAATCATCACCGGTATTCTGGGCGCTCCCTATCTCCTGTTTTTACTTATTCGAATGAATCGAACCGGAGGGTCATCATGAAAACAGCACAGCAGCTAAAAGCAAATAATATTGTTGCGGGATATGATAATAAAGTCATTCTTCACGGAATTGATCTGGTCATTCCCGATCATAGGATCAGCGTAATCATCGGTGCAAATGCCTGCGGAAAATCCACCCTGCTTAAAACCCTGGCCCGTCTGATCAAGCCCTCCTCCGGGGATATCCTCCTGGGGGAGAAGAAGCTTAATGAGATTCCGCCTAAGCAGCTGGCCCGTGTCCTGGGGCTGCTTCCCCAGTCTCCTGTGGTGCCGGAGGGAATCGCCGTTGCCGATCTGGTAGGCCGGGGGCGATTTCCCTATCAAAGCTTCTTTAAGGGCTGGGGTAAGAAGGATTATGAAGCGGTGGAAGAAGCTCTGGAGATTATGGGCATCTCAGAGCTGGCAAACCGCAATATTGACGAGCTGTCCGGCGGGCAGCGCCAGCGGGTATGGATTGCGATGGCCCTGGCGCAGCAGACCGATATCCTGCTGCTGGATGAGCCTACCACCTTCCTTGATATCACATATCAGGTTGAGATTCTGGATCTGCTTACGGACCTGAATAAGAAACGCGGCACCACCATTGTTATGGTGCTCCACGACATTAATCTGTCCGCCAGATACGCCGATTATATCTTTGCTCTTCACAAGGGCAGGCTCATCCGTGAGGGAACTCCCCCAGAGGTTGTTACCGAGGATTTGATCAAGCAGGTGTTTGGGCTCGATTGCGCCGTAATCAAGGATCCGGTATCCGGCTCTCCCTTTATTGTTCCCAAGGGCAGGCATCATGTTCATCCCGGGGAGCTTCTATATTCCGGACAGATATAAGGGCTGCCGCAAAATGAATTGGTGATAGTAATTTATACAAAATAATCCTATTAATAGCACAAAAATGCGCCTTGAAACAGCTTTTGAAGCTTAGTCAAGACGCATTTTTTATGCACATTACAGGGCATTACAGGGGATATATGTAAGCCTTCATCTCTCCCTCGATATGAAGCGTTTCATATGGCCTTTCCGGATATACGGACATTGTGACGGGAATTAAGCCATCCTCGGCGAACAGCTCCAGCAGGGAGACATCAAAGATCAGCTCCAGGCGGTAATCGCCCTTCTGATATCTTGCCGCGCTGACCCTGCAAAACTCCGGCAGCCCGTACTTTTCATGGAAGTCCTTCCTCCCGGCCTTCGTGCGGTCAACAATGATCTCTTCGCCGGTAATCTCGATAATCAGCTCTTCATCTATGGCATTGGATAAAATTATCCTTCCCTGTCCGCTGCCTTCCGCCTCCAGGCCAAAGGACTGGGTTGCAAGCTCCGTCCGGTCTGCTGCCAAAACCCCTTTGCCCCTCAATTGCTCCAGCCCCAGAGGCCGGAATGCCGCCCGGTATCCCAGGGGCGTCTTTTTCAAGCTTATTTCACTGGCAAGGCTCATCTGTCCCCGGTAGCCTTCTGTGGGAACAGCTCCCCCATAGGCCCAATTATTCGCCCATCCCATTAACACCGGTCTGTCCATATTCTGAAAGGTGACTCCGGCATAATGATCCGGGCCGTAATTCAGCCACAGCGGGCCTTCGGCTTTTTCCGCTTCAATAAAGGTTCTTCCGTCAAAGGTGCCTATGAAATACTGGGTCTTATGTACATTAGCCATCTTATTCTCTGTCTCAATGATCATACTGATGATCAGAATCCATTTGATGCCTTCCTCCGTTTTTACCGGAAAGCAGTCGGGGCATTCACAGATGCCTTTGATTCCATTGTGCCCGATAAGGAATTCCCCTGTCTTCTCCCAGCTTTTCAGATCCCTGGAGCAATAAAAATTAACACGGTCCGTTGCCGCCAATACCATGCTCCAGCAATCCAATTCGGAGTTCCGGAATACCTTGGGATCTCTGAAGTCCTTTATGCCAGGGTTGGAGATAACCGGATTTTTGCGGTATTTTTCAAAATGAACATAATCCGTACTGTAAGCCATGCTTTGGTGTTCGGTCTGCGTTGTACCGTCATGGCTGGTATACAGGGCCACCAGCGGAGCCTTCCCTTCCGCTCCGAGGCCCGAGGTATTCTGATAATCATAGACACAGCTTCCGGAAAAAATATAACCCAGTTCATCCGGGTACAAGGCGATGGGCAGATGGTCCCAGTGCAGCAGATCTCCGGAGATTGCGTGTCCCCAATGCATGGGTCCCCAGACGGTGTCCTCCGGGTAGTGCTGATAGAACAGATGATAAACTCCATCCACATATACCATTCCATTGGGATCATTGATCCACATCGCAGGCGGTGTAAAATGCACTTTTGGCCTGTAATCTCGTTTCTCTTCTTTTTTCATATTATCCTTCTCCTATGACTTTCTTTCTATCCCTATATCTTTCTTTTTTTATCTTTTCCTTTATTTCTTATTTTCCATTTCTCTTTTATCTCTTTCTGTTTCCTGCCCTTTGCTTTTCACACCAGCTGATATAAGCTGTCCTGATAATTCTGTACATAATATCGGACGTTGCTTCTTCCGCGCCGAATAACAGTATGCCCTTCCTCCTCCAGCTTTTTCTTCTGAGCCTCTGCCCCTCCGGGATATTTGGGATTCAATTCGCCTTCCGCTTTCAGTGTTCTCCAATACGGTGTCTTTTCTTCCTCCCTTTGTTCACTGGCCCAGGCTGCTATGGAGACAAAGATTCCGGCTGTAATGGGATCTGTAAAATCAGCCTGATTTTCTATGGCAAAATAATCCCGGATCTGCCCCACTGTAATGACTTTGCCATAAGGGACCCTCTTCATCACATTGTCGTAATCCATGGGCGGGGCAAAATACATCCGTTCACCGCCGTATTTCTCAATGCTTTTCTCATCGGTAATGATCTGCACCTTAGGCATGTCCTTATTATTGCGCAGCATTGCGTTAAAATCCTTTTTCTGTTCATTTGCCATCTCAATGCACCTCCTTGAGTAGAGCATAAATTATTTTGTCTCCTTATGCAATGAGGCAGTTTATAAATTTTTATATTTTTATATCCTAATGGCTTTTTACTTCTATTGATGAACGGTTGAAATTTTTATTACATTGTATTAAACTTTATCTTAGTTCATTTTAAAGCAAGATATTATTTCAGAGCAGGGAAATGGGGCGGTAATAATGAATTCTGCATGGAACAAGAATAACCGGCGTGAGATTATGCACACCCTGGGACGCTATTTTGCAATTCTTATGATTATAGCTCTCGGTGTCGGCTTTTTCTCCGGGCTTAAGATCACCAAAGAAGCCATGATACAGACAGGGGATTCCTATATTTCCGAAAGCACCATGTACGACTACCGCCTGCTGTCCACTTTAGGGTTTACGGATGAGGATATTGAGTATTTCAACGGCCTGGACGGTATCAGCGCTGCGGAAGGAGCCGTCTTTGCTGATTTTATCGCCGAGTTCAATGACCACAAAGATATTATTCTTAAAGCACATTCCATAACCCAGAACGTGAATCAGCTCAGTATCATCGCAGGCCGGAGCCCCAGCGCAGATAACGAATGCCTGGCGGACGCTCTCAGCTTTACGGAGGAAGCCATCGGTAAGACAATCCTGCTTTCCGACAGCAATGAGGAAGACACACTCCGTTCCTTTTCCTATCAGGAATATACCATCGTAGGGTTATGCAATTCTGTCAGCTACCTGTACCGCAGTGACCGGGGCACCACCAAGCTTGCGGGAGGTTCGGTCAACGCCTTCCTCTATCTCCCGGAGGGCGGCTTTTCCGTTGATTATTATACGGAGCTCTATCTCAGTCTGGACATTCCCCGTTTCAAAATCTTCAGCGAGGACTATGAGGATGCCATATCCGCCATGAAGCAGTCTCTCACCGATGCGGGAAACCTCCGGGCCCAGCTGCGTTACCAGGATATTATAGAAAAAGCCAATCAGGAGATTGCCGATGCAGAAGAGGACTATCATTCCTCCTATACGGAGTATTTATCTCAAAAGACGGATGCAGAAAAAGAACTGGAAGCTGCATGGCAGGAGCTGGAGGATGCAAAGGCTGAAATCAGTCATAAGGAAACGCTGCTGGCAGACGGCAGACAGCAGCTGGAGGAGAAAGAGGAGCAATACCAAACCTCCCTGTCAGAGTACAACAATTCCAGAAAGAAATATGAGGCGAAAAAGGAAGAAACCCTTGCCGCTCTTGACGCAAAGCAGGCAGAACTGGATACCAGCCGTTCTCAGATAACTGCCGGCATGGAGCAGATCGAGAAAAGCGGTGTTCTTGACCAATACAAGGACTTACAGCAATTGAAAGCCGCACTGGAGGAAGCCCTTACCCTCCTCACGGACCAAAACAGCCCGGAGTATCAGACCGCTCTCGCACAATTGGAGCAGGTAAAGCAGGGGTTGGCACAGATCGAGGCGGCAGGAGCAGTGGAGCAATATCAGGCACTGACGGCTTCTCTGACCCAGGTCAACGCAGGGCAGACCCAGCTGGATGCGTCCAGGAAAACGGCCAATACCGAGCTCACCGCCGCAGCGAAGCAGCTGACTTCGGCGAAAGCACAGTTGGACACAGCCAAAGAGATCATAGAGGATTATAAAACACAGCTTACCGACGGCGGGAAAGCGCTGGCAGAGGCAAAAGAGCAGTACAGCGAGGGCTTAGAGAAATATAATACCGCCAAGGAGGAAACGGATACCTCCTTAGCCGATGCCGATAAGAAGCTGAAGGATGTGCTGGAGCAAATCCGTTCCGCCAGGGAAGAGGTGGCCCGGATGGATCAACCGTCCTGCTATGTGCTGGATCGGAGCACCAATATCGGCTATACCAGCTTTGAAAATGACTCCTCCGTGGTGGAGGGCATCGCCAAGATATTCCCTATCTTCTTCTTTCTGGTGGCCGCTCTGGTCTGCAGTACTACCATGACAAGGATGGTGGATGAGCAAAGGACTCAAATCGGCACTTTAAAGGCGTTGGGCTACAGCAACCGCTCCATCGCCCGGAAATATGTCTCCTACTCGGGAAGCGCCGCCGTTCTCGGCTGTATTCTGGGATACTTTGCAGGCACCAGGCTGTTTCCCTTTGCCATCTGGCAGGCTTACAAGATGCTTTATGGTTTTTCCGAAATCAAATATGTATTCAGCGGCTACCTGGCACTCCTTACCCTGCTGGTATCCCTGCTCTGCTCTGTGGGGGCCACCTATGCGGCCTGCCGGACGGAGCTGTCACAGATGCCGGCCCAGCTTATGCGCCCCAAGGCTCCCAAGGCGGGAAAACGCATTTTCCTGGAACGGCTTCCCTTCCTGTGGAGGAAGATCAACTTCCTTCACAAGGTATCCATCCGCAATATCTTACGGTATAAAAAGCGTCTCTTTATGATGCTTCTGGGCACCGGCGGCTGCAGTGCACTGCTGCTGGCCGGCCTGGGCTTAAAGGATTCCATCAGCAATATTGCCGACGACCAGTTTGGCTCTATTATGATGTATGACTACACCCTCACCTTTTCCGACCCTTTAACCGAAGAGGAGAGGAAGGCTTTTGACGAGGATACCTCCGGCCTGCTCTCCGAGTGCGTGTTTATCTGTACCGATACCTATGAGTTCTCGGATAAAAAGGGGAGCCAGAAGATCAATATTATCGCCAGCGATGACCCGGATATCACCAAGGTCATCGGCCTGCATCTGAATGGCCAAGCCGTGCCCTATCCGGATTACGGCTATGTTGCCGTCAGCGACCAGCTGGCTAAGGCCGCGGGAGTGGGAATCGGGGATACCATGACCATCAATCTCAATAATGCGGAGTATTACACGGTTCAGATCGGGGGCGTGTTTAAAAATTATGCCTTTCATTATATGTATATGAGCGCCGCCACCTACCAGAAGGTCTTCGGCGCAGACTGCACCTATAAGACAGCCTATGCCACCGCCGGCGCCGGTCAGCTCTATGATATTTCCGCCAGGCTCATGAACGATCACGGCGTAGCTAATGTCTTTGTTACGGAGGACACAAGAAACCGGGTAACCGATATGATGAACAGCCTTAATTATATCGTCTGGCTGGTCATTGCCTGTGCCTGCGCCCTTTCCTTTGTGGTTATGTATAATCTGAGCAATATCAATATTACGGAGCGTAACCGGGAGATCGCAACCATTAAGGTGCTGGGCTTCTTCCCCACGGAGACCTACAGCTATGTCTTCCGGGAGAATATCGTGATCACCCTCCTCAGCACGGCCCTTGGTCTGCCTGCGGGTATTCTGCTTCACCGCTTTGTTATGGAACAGATTAAAATTGAAGCCATCTCCTTTAATATTCAGATATTCCCTGCCAGCTATCTCTATGCGCTGGTTATAACCCTTGGCCTAACCGGATTAGTCAGCTTAATCCTGATCGGGAAAATCGACCGGATTCCCATGGCGGAATCCTTGAAATCCGTAGAGTAGAAGGAGGAAAATCGCTGTGACCAGTAAAAAATTCCATCTATCCCAGATGGCATGATAAAAATCGGGGGAGTTAAAATATCCTTCCTGATAGAGCAGCTTATCCTTTTCATAAAAGGCCCCCTCAAGGGCCTGGGCGTCTTTCTCCGTATCTCCTGCGGAGACCTCCGGCCTCACATAATAGGCTGCTTTTGTCCCTTCATTAAAATAATCTGTAAATGCCCGGTACAGATCCCTTGTTTTAATATAATAGGGCGTTACCATTTCACCGTTCCGATACTGTTCGATTGTTTTCTCTGTGGCAAAAGGAATTACAACCCTCCAGCCCCTCCGATATGTGGGCCAGCTGCGAAAGCCATAGATTTCATAAAGGTTTTTACTATTCTGATTTAATTTATCATTTAACTTATAATCATCATAGCAAAGGCTTCCCCCCGGAATGCGCGTGACTTCCCGGGCCAGAAGACTGGGCTTACTGTAATAGGTTAAGGTGCATCACCTACACATTAGGGCAATATTTTTGCCATCTTGCCGATCTATGGATTTCCCAGTATAATAGCAATAATAGTACGCCGTACCGCAGGTATCCCAGACAATCGGCGGCAGTACCATGGAAAGGACCGGACAATGAACACAGGATTAACCTCATTATTGCATACATTACAGGAGCCCCCGGAGGAGTTCTCTCCCATTCCCTTCTGGTTTATTAATGACGAACTCCATAAGGAAGAGCTTACACGTCAGCTGACAGATTTTAAAGAAAAGGGTGTAAATGGCGTAGTGGTACACCCCCGCATCGGTATCCCGAAAAGCATTCCTTATTTATCCGATATTTATTTTGATTTTATACATCATATTGTAGAGACTGCCGCCAGTCTGAATATGAAAATTGTGCTGTACGATGAGGCCATGTATCCCTCCGGCACGGCACACGGTGAAGTTGTGAATGCCAATCCTGCCTTCGCATCCATCGGCCTTTGTCTGATGGATAGAGATACAGCAGCGGGCTGTAATTTAATCTACCAGAATCCAGCTGACAAGAACGTAGTCGGCAAGGATGCGGCCGATAAAATCATGGCTTGCCGCAGTACGGCTGGCAGCACAGACAATCATAAGGTGATTGCACATTTTTCTGACGGCAGTATGCTGGTACAAAAACATTGCGGCGGCACAATCCGGGGCATTCATTTTGGCGAAGATGACGGCGAGCCTAATGCTCCTCCCTCAGCCGACATCCTGAATCCGGAAGCAGTCCGGCTATTTATCCGGCTCACCCATGATCAATATTATGAACATCTGAAAGAATATTTCGGCAATACTGTTATTGGATTTTTTACCGACGAGCCCGGTGTCTTAGGGCGGAATGCTCAGGGATATGCGGAATGGACCGATGGGCTGGAAGCAGAGATTCTTGCCGCCGGAGGCGATTTGCAGGAGCTGCGCGCCCTGTTTGAGAAAAAGGAGAATGCAACGACCCGCATTTACAGGCAGGTAGTAACAAAGCGCCTGTGTACCGCCTATTACCAGCAGCTCAGCGACTGGTGCGAGGCCCATGGAATTGCCCTTATGGGGCATCCGGAGAAAAGCAATGATATCGACGAGGAGACCTATTTCCACATTCCCGGACAGGATCTGATTCTGCGCCGGGTTGCACCGGAGAACGGCGGTATTACGGGAATGGACAGCGTGCAGGCCAAATGCTCGGCAGATGCCGCACGGCATACCGGCAAGCGCCGCAATTCCAATGAGTGCTTCGGTGTCTGCGGTCACGGTGCCTGGCACCTCCCCGCTTGCGACACGAAGTGGATGATTGACTGGCTTGGTGTGCGGGGTGTGAATTTATTTATTCCCCATGCCTTCTACTACAGCCTGCGGGATGCCCGTAAGGAGGAACGTCCGCCGGATGTGGGACCGAATAATATCTGGTGGAAGTATTACCGGCTGTTTTCAGATTATATCAAACGTCTCTCCTATCTCATGACCGACAGCAGGAATTGCGCGCAGATCGCCGTTCTCTGTGAGAGCGGCAATATGCCCTGGGAAGAGGCAGCCGAACTGTATGAGAACCAGATTGAATTCAACTATATGCCTGTTTCACTGCTTGAGGAAGCAGTTATAAAGGATAAGACCTTGAATATAAGGGACTATAGCTATACCCATTATATCCCCTGTCATGGCACAGAACTGCCCCTGCTCCGGGCTGATACGGCAAAAGCGGAAGACCTTCCAAGGGATCTCAAGACCGCCATACCCTGCAAGTCCCTGCGTGTGTCACATATCGTCCGGGACAATATACATATCTATCTCTGTGTCAACGAGGGGCTGGAAGCCATTGATCTTTTGGCCAGCGTGCCTGTCTGCGGCACCGTGATCCATTATGACCTGTGGAGGGATACCATATATGCCGTCGGCAATAACGAGAACTTCCGGCTGAAGCTGCATCCTTTTGAAAGTGCGGCGCTGATGTTAGACGAAACCGGCCGCGTTGCAGCACCCCCTCTGCCGGATTGGAAGGAAATTGATCTTCAGGAGCGGCTGACAGAGGTGGACCATGATGATACACAGCTTTGTAAAACCTACCGCACACAGCTCACCCTCCACGACCCTTCCGGTGACGAAGTACTTTGTCTTGAAGCGGAGGAAATGGCGGAGTGCTGGATCAACGGTCGTTTTTCCGGTGTAAGCTTTTGGAACAGGCACCGCTTTTTCTCCGCATCCCTGCTGAAGCCGGGCAGAAATGAGATCGAGATCAAGGTAACCGGCAGTATCTCCAACCGATACGATAAACCGATTCCTTATGGAATCATCAGCGGTGATATGATTGCAGAAACAGGAAAAAATATTTAAATGGCAGACCCATGGGAAGCCATAACCGCTCCCCATGGGTCTTTTAAACCATAGCTTTCCGCTTGTTTAGCCATATCCATATAGATCTCTTTCGCAAGCTGGCATAATTCAGATTATATCTTCAACCATAAAGCGGGACGGACACCTCCTGTACATCTGCCATCACTGATATTGCCTTTTAAAATATTGTTGCCCTGGATCCCTATATTACCGTCACCATGAATATATACGGCTTTTACATTAAAGCGGCCGGGCGACCGAAGCCACCACCACCAAATACCGCCTTTACCCTCAATTCTTGCTATTCGCTTACTGTTGTTCTCATCTTTTCTTTGAAACCAATATCTTTGATTCTTTCCCCGGTTTTGCAGCTTTGAGCTACTATCACCGAAATACTGGCAGACTACTTCCTCAATGCTTAATAAAAATATGCTGTCCCTTGTATCTGCTCCGCCTTTTGAACCATACCACTGATTGTCAGGATTTTTATTTATCACCGGAAGTATTCTGGATTTATCCGCTGCGTTAAATTTGTCATAGAATTCACCGTTTAGATAGTTTCGCAAGGAGCAATCCGCCCATGTTATATCTTTATAAGCATCATGGTAAGCGCGATGTTCTATAATGTTCTCGGTTATAATCAGAGCAGCATTGTTTTTTACATCGAGAACACGCCAGTTATAACCGCCGAAGGATATTACCCCTCCAATATTAATTTTCTCCATTCACCTTCTCCTTTTCCTTAATAGGGAATAATAAATCCAGCTGTAAATCCTCCATTTTACCGTTTTGGGTATAGTTATAAAAATTTAATGTTTCTTCAAAGCCCTGTCCCGCACTGGTTTCCGGCGATATCCATCGCGGAGAATCCCAGTCGTTATCGTACTTATCGCTGGCATTGACCCATTCCTTTAATAAACGCCAATCCTCAAAGTCCCATGTCCTCAATACATGCGCCGCATATAGCCCCCCGTTAAAGGTTCGCTTTACTAAAGGTGCGGGTATTTCCATGTCATCGGGAACAGATACCCACATTTCATAGGTGCGGGAGGGTTCTCCGATTCCTGTTGCTCCTATAGAGCAATCAAACCCAAAGCTCCGGGCATCCGGTTTGATTTTTAATAATCCGCTGTCTTTTACGAAGCGATTTATCATATCAAAGGTCTTGCCTTCGCAGTCTTCTCCCGATGCGTAGCCAGCTGCCACCGTCATGGGCGGAAGGTAAACAATCCTCACATCTTTGTCTTCCATCTTACTTAGTTTCTCACTTGCCTGATTAAGCTGTTCCATTGACTTTTCCTCCTTGAAATTAATTTTAGAGACAGTCAGGGAATCCACAATTTCTAATAAGCCTTCATCATCCGGGAGAGCGAATACCGCGCTTCCAAGGTTCAGATGCTCGATAAAGGCTTTAATAACGCTGCGAATGGTAGACAGGGCGGTAATTTCGTCCTCAATTTCAGTAAGGTTGCGCTCAAAGGCTTCGATTGCTACACGGGCATCCGCCCTTTGCAGTATCCCGGCAATCTGTTTAAGCGGTATCCTCAGCTTACGCAGAACAATAATCTGACGCAGACGTGTGATTGCTTCGATGTCATAGGTACGATAAGAGAAATCCTCCTTTTTCACAGATGTTATCAACCCGATTTGTTCGTAATATCTAAGGGTTCGGGTTGAGATTGAAAAATATTTAGATACTTGACTGATTGTTTGCAGTTCCATGACTAACCTCCCTTTCAAGTAAGAGTATACAAGTTGACGCGACGTTAAGGTCAAGAAGGAAATCATAAATTCGTTATAAAAACACACAGAAAATCAGGATTATCTAAATAATCGGGATCTAAGCGTTCCATCAAACCTACACCTTATCAATTAATGACCAGTATAGCATAATTCTTTAGCCAATCATAGAAACGAATCTAATTGACAAATATATCGTACTGCGATATAGTGTTTATATAGAGGTGCGATATATCGTGTCTCGATAGGAGGTGGGGCTATGAAAGAACGTATTAAAAGGATTTACTTGCCGATGACAGAAACCGGTTTTTATATTTTGTTCTGTCTGCAGGAAGAGATGCATGGATACAGCATCACACAGAGGGTGAAAGAAATGACAGGCGGAGAAGTCATAATCAGCGCCGGAACCATGTATGGAAGTTTATCCAAAATGGAACAGGATAACCTGATACGCTTTATCCGAGAGGAAGGAAAACGAAAATCATATCAAATTACCCCATTGGGAAAAGAAATTTTAGATATTGAGATAAAACGTATTAAAAGGGTGTATGAAAACATAAGGGGAGGTCAGCTGGATGAAAAAGAAAATTATTCGTAAACACTTTTTCTTATCCGACTTTTTAGAGGAACAGAAATTTTTACAGAAACAGCATCGTTTAGGCTGGAAGTTTGTAGAATTGAAAGGAACGAATAAATATATCTTTGAACAAGCAGAAGCCGAAGATTTTATTTATCAAATGGACGTTATTCCGGCTATCAAGGATGAAGAAGCCTATTTGCTCATGTTTAAGGACTACGGGTGGGAGTATGTAACAAAATACAATGCATGGTATTATTTTAGGAAGATAAAAAAATGTCCCACTGAAGATATCAGTATCTTCAGTGATGCAAGCTCTAAGCTTGACATGATTAAAAGGGGGCAGAATGTTCAAACGGCAACCTTGCTGTGCCTGTGCGTCTTATCAGCTTATTGGATATTTTCTTCTCCGTCCGTATTGGGTATCGTATTTTTCATTGTATGTATTGTTTGTGTCATAAGAAATTATATTAAATTCAAGAAGCTAAAAAATTCTATCAAGAACCCTATAACTGAAAAGTAATCCAAAAGAAAATAGAAGAGTGTATCACTCTGTCACCCTATTTTAGTGATTTTGCGGTACACTCATTTTTTATTTGCCGGCCATTTCCATCTTTCCGATAATTATGGTAACCGTTGTCCCGGCATTCGGCGCCGAAGTAATGCAAATTCTGCTGTTGTCACCATAATAGAGTTTAATACGTTCCTGAATATTAAACAGTCCGTAATGTTCTGATTGGTGTTCCAGCAGCCTGGCAACTTTATCCTGATCCATTCCAATACCATCATCCTGAATTGTGATATGAATTTCACTCTCCAGAATGATTGCTTCTATCGTAATATTTCCCGCCTTTTCCGGCTTTTTCATAATTCCATGAATAACAGCATTCTCTATTACCGGCTGCAGGGTGAGTTTGGGCATACAATACTTTGCGATCTCAGGAGATTTGTTGATTTTTAGCCGGATGGCGTTATCAAAACGTACATTTTGAATACTGAGATAGGTTTTCGCTAATTCTATCTCATCTTCGATACTGACGATAATCTTCCCCTTATTTAATGTCAGACGGAAATATCTTGCCAGGGTAGTGATGATACTGCTGATATCAGATGCATCTCTGCGAATTGCCATCCAATTAATACATTCCAATGTATTATAAAGAAAATGAGGATTAATCTGCGCCTGAAGCGCCATAAGCTGCGCCTTTCTCTCCTCCAGCCGGGTATTATAGTTCTCCTTAACCAATTCATTGCTGCGCTGTATAATATGATACACTTGATCTTCCACTTTTGCCAGGTGATTTTTGATCTTTGCTTCATGTTCACCGGACTCATTCTCCAGCCAAATCCCTTCCTTCTCAATTCTTTCTGCAATTCGATTCATCCTTAGACTAAATTCATGGGTAATATTATTGATGATGATAAAGGAGGCCGCTACAAACAGGAGAAGTATTAAAATGGAGAATATAATATAGCTTAAATCTCCCCAATAAGAATAATTCTCAAGCAGGAATTCTTCCGGAATACTGTCTATAATTTTCCACCCGGTTTCTTCCATCGTTGTATAGATAAAATATTCATTTCCATCCGAAATACTATTCTTTATAATACCCTGGTCTGCTTCCTTCATCCTTTCCAGAATATCTTTTGGTATACCCGGCTGACCTATCTGTGTTTTATCCAGACATGAGATCAGATACCCATTTTTATCAATGATAAATACACGCTCGCTTTTTCTCAAATGAATATCCTTAAAAAGGGAATATAGGGTTGTTTCTGCTACATCCACAGAAAGCATTCCGTCGTTGTCAAAAAAATTGTCACTGTGCTTTAAAATTCTCCGGCATGAAACAACCCAGGTATCCGGTTCTCCTGCAATATCTGTTACAGGATAGGCTTCCGACCAGACAACCGCACCATATTGGTCTGCAATATCCGCATACCATTCCTGATCATTAATTCTCTCTATAGGAAAGAAGTTCACATGTTCCGATGCCGCCATCTTTCTCCCGTCGACAAAAAATCTTATCTTAAAAATTCTGCTGTCCATTTCCATGGTATAAATCTGGTTTCGTAATTTTTTTAGCTGTTTAAGCTGCAAAGATAAATCATCATTGTTTTCCGTTTCGATAAATGCCTTTACTTCACTGCTGAAAAAAAGTGTATCCGATGACTGTTTCACGATTTGTAATGTGTTTTCTATAATATATCGGATCTGTATCAGGGTTTGCAGGGTGGACTGGTTGATATTTAGATGAGCCGATCTGGTTACCTGCTGATAATTGCTGTAACCCAGTCCAATGGTAGGCAATAATACCATGAGTATGAATATGACAACCAGCTTTTTCTTCATATGGATCCCTTCTTTTCATCAGACTCAGAGGCAATATCTTCAAGATTTTATGCTATTTCGTTCTGCGCAGACCGATCAGCATCTGCCGGTATTCTTTCGGCGTAAGAGCCGTATATTTTTTAAATATTTTACTGAAATAACTTGGTTCGATATAACCGACCAGGCAGCCGATATCCGCCAGCCTGACAGAGGAATCCTCCAGCATTCTTTTAGCTGCCTCAATCCTTATATGAGTGATATATTGATTGATCGTCTGCCCTGTTTCTTGCTTAAAAACTGCACATAAATAGGTGGGACTGAGAAAAATCCGATCCGCTATGGATTGAATGCTGATATTTTCACTATATTCCCTTTCAATAATCTCTTTTATCCTCTTGATGATCTCAGAATTATTATCCGTAACCTTCTCACGAATCACCTGGTTTAACCTCATACAAAATTCCAGTACGGTCCGTTTCATATCAGGTATGGTTTCCATCTTACGAAGTTTTTCATAACTGTTCATAATTTCATTTTCATCCAGCTTAAGTTCGCTGTGTAAAGCAGAAAAGGCCTCGTATGCAGCCGTCACAAGCATCCCGGAGCATTGAATTCCATAAACCACGTCAAGGTCAGGCGCCGCGGTAAGATTAAAATAAAAATTTTCAATTGCCCGGTAAAGTATCTGGGGATCGGCAACTGAAATTGCGGATCGCACCTCATCCAGGGACTTGAAAAGCAGATCCTTATTTCCCTGCTCCTTCTCATGTCTTTGAATGACCCTGTCACTGCCCAGGATCAGCCGTTTGTATACATTTTCACTTGCCTTCTCGAAGGATTTTGGCAGTTGTGACAGTTGATCCACGTAACTGCCTATCCCTATGGTTGCTCTGATATTGGATCCCTTTCGCAGAATACTCTGGATTGCATCCGACAATCCGTTCACCTGGGCCTCAAACAATTCCGGGTTAAAAGATTCTTCCTTGCTGTCATCATAAAGAATTAACACAAAATCCCCTTTGTCATATTCAAAAGCATAGCCATTGGAATGTATCTCGATCAGTTCCTCCATAAGATACTGCATTCCAAAATCCAGTACCTTTTCCGCGCTTCGGTTCATCCCGCCATAAGCTTCCTGCTTATTGTCCACGCTTACAATTAAGGTATTATAACGGCATTCTTTGGGCAGTGCAATGGCTAAGAATTGCAGCTTTTCTTCAAAATCAGGGGTATCCTGAGGTGTTCCATCCACAAGATCTATAAAAAACCTGGTTTTTAAAAAAGACAGATCTTTTTTCATCTGTTTCTGGGTTCTTTCTCTTTTCAGCCGTTCCTCATTTTCCGCATCCAGACGTTCTTTTACTTTATGAACCACAGCCTTCAGTTCCGCTGTGTCGATTGGTTTTAATATATAATCAAGGGCATTTACCCTGAAGGCCGATTTGAAATATTCTACGTCATCATAAGCACTCATAATGATAATAGAGGGGTTCCTTGAGAGCATGGCAAGGCGCTCGCACAAGGCAAATCCATCCATATCAGGCATTCTGATGTCCGTCAGCACAAGGTCCGGTGTTCGCTCGCTTGCCATGGACAATGCCGTCAGCCCTCCGTCAGCAACACCGACAACCTCAAATCCGCAGGGATTATTTTGAAAGAAGTATGCAATACCTTCCCTTGTTTGTTTTTCATCATCTGCGATCAATAATTTATACATCCCATCAGCTCCTCCGGCAACACCCTGACTCTATTTAAAGTATGCTCCGCTTTCACGAAGCTTATTTCTTAATTCCATGATATCTATACTCCTGACATCCGGGTAATGAAGGGCCAGTGCTGCTGCTGTTCCAGCAGCCTGTCCCGTTACCAGACATACCGGCATTACCCTGACGCTTCCCTGGACGCGGTGATCACAGGATATAATCCGGCCGGCCGCAAGAAGATTATCCGCATGGTTTACAATGAGGCTCCTGTAAGGAATTCCGTGAGATTCTCCCGCAGAATATGATTCCCAGCCCTCTTCGCCGTTATTTTCACCATTCATGATTTTATCCCGCTCTTCCTTTGTCTGGTGCACATCAAGAAAATAACAGTTTCTTCCTACCTCATCAGGAAAACTCTGCCGTTTCATATAATCCTGGATAGTAAGCTTATAGTCCCCCACAATTCTTCTTGTCTCTCTTGTCCCCAGTACGGATGCCGTCGCAGTTAAAAATGATGATCCATAGGCATCCGGAAGTAATTCCTTAAGCCCTCTGTGATACTGATCGGCAAGAAGCCGTCCCTTCATCAAAGCCTGGGATTCACTGAAAGGATCAAAGGGATCGATATCCCACAAATGTCCTGCATTAAATCCCACAGTCCTCGGACCGATCAAAGAATGGCAGATATGGGCATCCGTTATCAGGGGATATTCCTCCGATCTGGCTAAGGTATAGGCAGCACAGTCCGGATTGCTCATATGTAACAGGGATGAATTCATATAATGGTATTCGTCCACATTGGACAGAACAAAACAATGGGTTGCCGGCTGAACTTCATGGGTTAATTCATCTCCGAATTCATAAGGTAAATCCGCCATGGCAGACATATCCGCATCGCCGGTACAGTCTATATAATTCTTTCCCTGAAAAGCAAAAATCCCTCCCCTGCCAACCGCAACTACATGGTCAATCCTGCGGTTACTGAAACTGACCGATATTACCTGGGTATGAAAAAGCACACTGACTCCCGCTTCATAAACCATACGGTCATAAACTCTTTTCAGTGCCTCAGAATCAATCGGAACCCAGTCCGCATCTTCCTTTTTCACATGTCTCATGCCGGCTTTGGCCCTTTCAAGAACTTCCTGGGCAATTCCCCGGTATATGATATCCTGCCGATCAGAGAACGGACACCAGGCGGGTACCAGACCAATGGTTCCCATGCCGCCCAGAGAACCGCTTTCCTCAAGGAGGAGTACCTTGGCGCCCTGTCTGGCCGCGGCAATCGCCGCGGCGCATCCTGCCGGCCCGCCGCCAACTACAATCACTTCATAATCCTGATTTAATATAATTTCTTTTGTAAAACGAATACTTGGTTTTTCTTCTTTATTATACATCGAATCGCCCTCCTATTCCAATATATTGTCGGATTTTGTCCGTCAGGTTACGGCTGATCTCATAAAAGCCTGCTTCACTGGGATGAACCAAATCAGAACTTAATCCCTGCCATTGTGTCAGGAGTTCTTCTCCCGGGATATATTTTAGTCTAGGCAGCTTTAAATCCTGAACCTTAGCTTTGATGATCCGTTTAAATTCATAAAGTTTCATATCCTCTTTCCAATAGGCATCGTTTAAAAACAGATCGATGCAGAAAATCCATTTGTCCGGATTGGCGGCTGCAATCCTTTCAATAAAATAATCAATACGCTTCTGAAACTGTTCGGGAGTCCATCTTCCAAGAACATTTACTCCCATCTCCAGGGTAGCAAAGTCCCAGTCCTTCCTTTGGGCAATATAATCGGCAGCATCCGGTTCCATATGAGCACTGCCTGCAAATCCAAAATTAATCAGATCCGCCCCCAGCAGTCCTGCCGCCTGCATCGCGTAAGACCCTGCCGGACGTACAGTGCTTCCGCCATGAGTAATAGAGGAGCCGTAAGCCAGATATCTTCTGACCGGAACATAAAGATCTGGCGGCGGTGCAACGTCTCCTTCCACCCCTTCCAATACATTACCCGCATCATAGGGCAGAATGATACGAACTACCTCCGGATTGAAGCGCATCCCCTGTTTATAAGCAATTTCCTTTAACAGTTCCAGATTTTCCGCTTTTGGAACGGCTATTTCCGTAGTATCTTCCCCGATGTAACATGGGGTGATCTTATAATGGGCCTGAAAATCACCATAATAAACTTCTGCCACACCTGTTTTGCTGAGCAAATCAACGCTTTCCCGCCGAAGCCGTATGACTGCCTCATCCCCCTTTAAAACAAAACGGATTTCACAGCCGCAACAAAAATAGGCGGCCTTTTGGGCTCCTTCGTTTAATTTCCCGAACAGGCCATCCGGGATCCTGCAAAGCCGCACGCCATTTCCGTTTTGTGCCGGTACTGTCTCTTCGATGTTATATAACTCCACATTCTTATAAATCATATTTTTCACTTCCCATACCGAATGCCTCCCCGCGGCTTCTAAAATTGATTTGAACCATATGTTCTTTCCCGTCATGAAAAGCAGGAACCAGCTTTCCGTCCAGTATCTTTCCGTCAACGATCACAGAAAACTCACCGGAACCGTCCGCATTTGTATGATCGAAGTTAAAATGATAAACGGCCCCCCTGTAATGGCGTGTTGCACTAATTTTTTCCCATTCCTTCGGAAAGCATGGTTCAATGCTTAATCCGTTATATTCTGCTTTGATTCCCACGATCATCTCTGTAATACACCGGTATATCCAACCTGCTGCTCCGGTGATCCAGGCCATCAGTGATTCACCCGCGCGCAGGCTGTTCTCCGGACCAAGATACATATTTGTTATGGCATAAGGCTCCGCACCGGAATCAGAAGCCGGACTGTTCCGGGTTAAGGGGAGTATTTTCTGCAATGTCTTCCATGCATTATCAGCCCGCCCCAATTTGCAGTCCGCCGCGATTTTAAAAGCAACCCCGTGATTATAAACCGAACCGTTTTCATAACTTCCCGGCTGCATATAGGTAACACGGCCGATATGGTCATCTGGCTTCGTATAGCTCGGTTTCATCAGCACATACCCAAAAGAGCAGGACAACTCTTCTTCCACCAGATCCATCAGCCGATCCGCCTCATCTGCTTTGAGAGTCTCAGATAAAACCGCCCAGGACTGCATATTAAGAAAAATCTTTCCTTCTTCATTTTCATAAGCCCCGACTTTTTCATTCCAGTCATTATAGCCGCAGATAAAATGATCCGAATCCCAGGCATACCTGCGAAGATTTTCCCTCATCATCTCTGCCTTCTTTTTCCACCCCTGTGCTTCCCGGGTCTGTCCCAGCTGAACAAGGAGTTCTGCATATTCTTCCGCGGAGCATATGGCTGCCTCGGATAACCATACACTTTCTCCTATCCCTTGAAGCCCCGTATTATTAATGGAATCATTCCAGTCACCGCCGCCCCACAGGCAAAGGCCATGTTCCCCAAGACCGGTAAAGAGAAACTCCATTCCTCTGGTGCAATGGTCCAGTACGGTTCCGGCTTCTTTGCTTTCAAAATAGGGCACCTCGTTTGTCAGCAGGGAAAAATCTCCGCTTTCTTTTAAATACCTGGTTACTGCAGGCAGAATCCATGCCGCACCGTCACGATAGGGGTGGTAATCATTCCCTTCCCACTGTCTCAGCGTATTTCCATCCGGATATTGATGTGCCAGGCACAGCTTTATTTTCTCTGCTCCGGCCTCATAATTCAGCGGCATCAGCCCTGCACTGTCCTGCATAATATCACGGAAGCCTTTGGCATAAACCCTTCCCCATGTTTTCCCAAAATTCATTTGATGTTTCAGCCATAGGTTGGCCAGTCGGTTTAGATTCTCATCCGGTGTTTCTATCTGCATTCTGGCATATATCTGCTCATTTCGTTTACAAATCTGATCCAGTTCCTTTTCAAAACCTCCCTCCTTGAGCAGATCTCCTGCAATCTCAACTTCATCCGTTCCCTCAAGTATCGGGCCTAAGACAAACCGCAGTTCCCTGCTTTCTCCGGGGGCAAGGGTAATTCTATATTGCAGCGCGGCCATCATGGCAGAGTCAAAACTGCTTGCCTGACAGGATAAATTCCCTTCTTTTATAGCATCCGGGTGGGATATCCGGCCATATACTCCTTGAAACCTCCGGTTGCTGGTTTCATAATAATCTGGTTTCTCCTTCGCAGCAAAAAACACTCCCTGCATCTCCGTTTCCAGCTGAAACCCCTGATGATATAAGGCGATACCGAATAATTCCTCCTTATATTCCCCATGGCTGTATGCCGTATGCCCTGATATATCCGCCATTATATCGGCGTATGCAAATAAATCAAAGGATTTCTCCTCTGATCCTGTATTTTTTATCTGTAAGCGCCAGCATTCCGCAGCATGAATCGGCGGCACAAAAACCTCAAAGACAGTTTCCAGATCACGATACTTTGAAGTCACTGCAGACCTTCCCTGACCTACTCTTGTATAAAATGTTTCATGATCCAACTGATCAAAATTTCTGTTCGTACACCAGACCGTTTCTTTCTCCTTTACAAATATCAGCCGGCTGTCTCCCGTTCTGCACAGGGTCCGGCGTATTCCTCCGCTGTCCCGGTAAAAACTGTCCCCGCAGCAAAATTGGTTTACACGTGCCAAAACAGCTTCATTCCATATAAAATTATAAAGCAGTCTTCCCGGATACATATCCTGTATGATATATTCCTTTGTCCCGTCATTAAAATAACCTGTCTTTATTTTATCCATCATCCTTACTCCATAATATCTGTGTATTCTTCATGCATGAGAGAAGGGGAGGGATGCCTGCACGCATGCCACACCTCTCCCGCTTGACTTAGTTTGAATTAATTATTTTGACTGATACCAATTGTTATATGCAGCGATTAATTTCTCACCGCACTGGGATTTCCAATTGCTTTGGAATGTGCCAAAATCATCCTGTGTTACACCAAATACGATGGCATTTACGACAAATTCTTCTGTCAGACTCTTCGAATTTGTGATATCGGTTGAAATTTCAGTATAGACAGAACATGGAATATCACTTGCGGGATTTACATGCACAAAATCCCCATAGGTATAATTGAGCTGGGAATAAGCCGCAAATTGGTTCGCATCTTTACGTGCTCGGCAAAGCCAGTAATTACCGTAATCATCGTTGGTACCTGTCAGATAGTTCTGCGCGTTGCCGCGGTTGTTGAAGAAGGTCGGTAATACCGGAACATATTCTCCGTTTTCATCCACCGTATAATCCGTACCCTCCGTACCGATTACCATTTCTTTGAATACCTCAGGATCCAGTTTCTGATTTATGTAGTCCATGGTAGCTTCGACGTTTTTCGCATTTTTAGGAATTACTACATAGGTATCGATCTGGTTTTTTGAGTTTGTACCAGTGCCGGCCTGCCCGTCTTTCTCCAGAGGCTGAATGAATTCAACTTTTCCGTCCGGGTTAGTATTTTTGAAAGTGTCAACCAGGGAAGGAACTGACCAATATCCGTCCACACGGCATAACGCAAGATCTGTCGTAAATTTCTCCAAAACAGTTGCTGACTGATTGGTTGGCATCTCCGGATCCATCAAGCCCTTGGAATATAATTCATTCAGGTATACCAGATAATCATAAAATCCATCCTGTAACTGATAGGGAACCAATTCTCCATTTACATCCTTCCAGTCGGTATCAATACCAAAAGCACCTCCCACGGCACTGGTACGAAGTCCGTCCAAATCGCCAATGGTTAAGGAGAAAGGTACATTGGCACTGCCTTTTCCCTGAGGATCCTTATCCTTGAAGGCTTGAAGCATTGAAGTAAAATCATCCAGTGTAGCAGGCATGCTTAAACCGATTTTATTCAGAAGGTCTGTACGGATGATAATACCGAGATTTACATTAGCACTGTTTTCACGCCCGCTGGGTCCTGCATTCGGTATTGCATAATAGGTATCACCGACAGTACAGATATCAATTAAGGTCTGGTTTAAGCTGGATGCCACGTTGGGCGCATATTGCTCCACCAATGGCTTCATATCCATAAGGGCACCCTGGCTTGCATATTCCGCATAGCGGCTTTTATCATTGATGATAATAAAATCATAATCAGCGCCTGCTGCCATGATGGCGTTTAATTTGTCATTTGGATTATCAGCGGGCAGAATGTCATATTCTACTTTGTAACCGGTGATATCTGTCAGCCACTTCAGTACCGGGTTGGCTTCACCGTCATTCCAGGCCATTCCCCCGTTGTTGGGAACAAGCGCTTTCAGTGTAATGGTCTGCTTTTTCTCTGTGTCCTTACTATCCTTGCTTGTGCTGCTGTCACCGGTTGTCTGCGTATCCGGAGCTTTATTCCCGGTTTCATTGGTATCCTTTTTACACCCTGCCAGCATAGATACCAACAAACTCAGTGTTAATAGGACTGTTACAACTTTTTTGATTTTTTTCACTTCATTTTCCTCCTTGTAATTTTTGGTATATTGCTTCATCGGTTATTATCCCTTTGTTGAACCGATTGTCATACCCTTGATGAAATACCGCTGCATAAATGGATATACCAGTAATATGGGAACCGTAGCCGCAACAATGGCGGCAGATGTGATACTCTCCGGCGATATATCAACCAGCAGCGACGCTTTTGCCTGAATGTCCTGGGTTTTTGCAATCATATCCCTCAAATACAGAGGCAAGGTCTGTAAATTAGAATTTGTTACATACATCATTGCATTGAAATAATTATTCCACAAAAGAACGGAAGTAAATACGGTGATGGTTGCATAAACCGGTTTGCTAAGCGGAACAATGAATTTCAGGAATACTTTGAAATTATTGGCCCCATCCACTTTTGCCGACTCAATGATACTTTCCGGAATATCCTCATAAAAATTTTTGATAATGAGTAAGTGAAATACATTAATTAATCCTGGTAAGATCAGTGATGCCCTTGTATCCAGAATTCCATACATATTGTATAAAAGATAGGTCGGAATGATTCCTCCGCTGAAATACATGGTCAATACAAAGAACAGCAGAATTCCTTTCATATGGGGAAGATGCCTTACGGAAAGCGGATAAGCGGTAACAGCTGTCAATGCCAGCGTGCATAAAGTACCTGCGACAGTAATGAAAAGTGAATTCCCAAATGCAATCAGAAACTGCTTTGATTCCAGAATACTTTTCATTGCATTCGTCTGAAATCCGACAGGAAATATATTAACAGCACCCGAGCTGATTGCCCATTCTGCGCTGAACGCTTTGGATACCACATGCATCAGAGGGAATAATACGATTAATACAAGCAGTCCGATGAACAGATAAGAGATGGAAACTACAATCGTTTCCTCCGTATCCCTACGGATTTTTGTCGGTATCATCCCGCTGCTGTTTTTTTTCTGAACCATTACCAGATGCTCCTTCCTGTTGCTTTTTTACTGGTTAAATTTCCCACTAATACCAGAACCAGTCCTACCAGGGATTCAAATAGTCCGATTGCTGTCGCATAACTGTAATTCATCTGTGAGACACCAGTCCGGTATATGTAGGTACCCAATACATCCCCTGTCTTGTAGACCGTGGGATTATACATCAGCAGAATCTGTTCCGTATTGGCATTCAAGATACCGCCCAGCTGAAGGATAAACATCAGCAGAATGATGGAAGTCATTCCGGGAAGGGTAATATGCAGGATCTGCCTGATCTTTCCTGCTCCATCCACCTTGGCAGCTTCGTATAATTCAGGATTAATTCCGGTAATCGCCGCAATAAATACGATTGCACTGTAACCAATCTCCTTCCAAGCCTCCGATCCTACCACTGCTGTCCGAAACCAGCTGTTGTCCATCAAAAAGCTTATTGGCTTACCTCCGAGAGCTGTGACGGCGGTATTAATGATACCCGTTGACGGGGAGCAGGCCATGACGACAAGACCAGTTACGATGACCCATGACAGGAAATGGGGCATATATAAAATTGTCTGGGATATTTTTTTAAACATGGGATGACTGATTTCATTAATCATGATTGCGATTAATATAGACATCGGAAAGATGAAAGTCAATTTGCTAAAACTAATGATCAAGGTATTCTTCAACACCTTATAGAAAGCCGGAGACAGCATCAGTGCTTCAAAATGCTTAAATCCTATCCACGGACTTTTCAGGAGCCCCTGAAAAATATTGTAATCCTGAAAAGCTGTTATAATACCATACATGGGAATGTATCGAAAGGCGATGATGAATAGAATTCCCGGTATTAAGAACACATACAGCTCTTTATTCTTTTTTATCATCCGCCTGTTTGCTTGTCGTCTTTTCTCATCTAAAACTTTTTTATCCAGCATAATCAAATCCTTCTCTTAAGCATCATTTTATATGTTATGCTTGTATTTTAGCCAGATTAGGAATTTAATTCAATGTTCAAGCTTCTGCTCTCTGGTGTATTCTTATGATGTTCCTGTCTTGATTTTAAGATCTATCTTTCATAAAAATAACAGTGGATATCTCTTTTCCTATCCTCTTTACCTTTCTGATCCCTGAAAAGATTCGTCCGGCACTTATTACCGGATAAAGGAACGGATATTTTTTTAGAATCGGACGGCTCTCTTTTAACTTTGCCGGGCTTAGAAGCAGCCTGGCCGTTAAATATTGGACTTTTGCATTCCATAAGGTTCCCTGCAGGTTACGGTAACCCGTCAATTTATTTCTGATACTGTTCTCCTGTGTTCCATATGTGCCGCTTTGAAGAAGATAATTCAATTCTTTTTCATACAAGACAGCATTTTCTTCTCCCGTAAATAAAGAAAATGCAAGGGAAGATAATCTTTGTTCAAACTCCCTCAGCCCCAGTAAAGCCAATTCCTTTGTCACGTATTCCATATCCGGAGAATTCTTTGTTAAGTATACATAAATATCCGTTAAGGAACGCAGGCCGCATCCTCCTCCGCGATAATGCTTATTCATATGTGCCAGCAAATAAATATAAAAATCATCCCGGCTCATACGGTAACCGCAAAGACTTCCTTCTGCCTTCTCCGCCATTTCCCATATTTTATTATAATACCCGGCACTCGAATCTTCCTCCGGAAGCAGACCGGTGTGCAGTTCTATATTGTAATCGGGACTTTTCATAAAAACATGATGATGCCCATGCTCACCGTTATAGGCATAACCAATTTCCTCCATCCTATTCTTCAATAACCTTTGATCAGAACATTGAATCAGGATATCCATGTCTGCCATCTGCCGCATTCCGGCAGACGGATAATCATTTTTTAAAATGATTCCCTTCAGCGGCAAATAGGGAATTCCTTCCCGCTCAAATACAGAGAGAATCTTCTGCAGTTCTGAATGAAACCTCAGTTCCTTCGCTACTGATTTTCTGCTCATTTCCTGCCATCTGGCATACAGGTCCCGGTCCGGTTTCTTCTTGAGCTTGTCCATGCTGTGAAAGGATAGATTTGCCATGCTATGGTATCTGGAGAGGGCATAAACATCCTTCCATTCCACCTCTTCCGGAATTTCCTTCGGTTCTTCGCCATTTAGCGAACACCCGACCAAGGATATAAAATACTGTTCCGCTTTCATAGGATTCTTTTGTCACCCCGCTTCGCACCGATTTCTTCGCATCTTAGTTTCTTATTCTCCAGCCATACGATTTTATTACATATGGAAAAAACCGATTTTCTGTGTGTTATGATTATTACTGTTCTGTCTTTGAGACACCTTAGGTTTCTCAGCAGTCTTTCCTCTGTCACTTCATCCAAAGCGGAAGTCGCTTCATCCATGAGTAAAACCGGAGCACCGCTATAAATTGCCCTGGCTATGGCAAGCCTTTGAAGCTGACCCTCCGACAATCCGATGCCCCTTTCCCCCAGAACCGTATCATATCCATCCTGCAATTCATTGATAAAGGTGTCCGCACAGGCAAGCTTACAGGCTTCTTTTATCCGGCCCATCCGATACCCTTCGTACCTTTCGCCCCACTTTCCGGAGGTGTCAGTCCCTTTCATTTCCATAAAGGACACTGCCTCTGCGATAGTGCCTGACATCAATCTGCTTCCCTGGGGGACATAGGCAAATAATTTACGGTAACCTGCATTCATTCTGACCGGAAGGCAGCCGCAGGAATCAATCAGAATTTCTCCCGTATAATTCTCATAGACTGACAAAAGGAGTTTTAGCAAGGTACTCTTTCCAATACCGGAATCACCCGCAATGGCAATATAATCCCCACGTTCTATACCAAAGGAGGTATGCTCCAGAATATTTCCCCCCTCCGTTTCATAGGAAAAAGTAATATCATCCATGCGGATTCTATAAAATCCCCGGCATAGTTTATTTATTTCATCCTCCTCAATTGCCAATCCTTCCGCCGGTATTTCTTCCAGTTCCATCAAGCGCTCGGCTGATGCAATTAACCCATAATATCTTGATAAAGCACCTGGCATATTCGTAAACGGCTGCTGTATCTGACCAATCAATTGCTGTACTGCCACCAGTGTTCCAAGATTTAAGACTCCCATAAGAATTTGCCAGCCACACCATATCATACCTAAAAAATATCCCAGGTTTATCCCAAGTCCACCGCCCAATTGGGATAAAACAGCCATGCAGCTTCGTTTTATTCTGGTTTTTCTATGATCTTCCATAAAACCTGCCGCCTTACTGTCTATGATACTTTCTGCCTGAAAGCATTTGATAATCAGCAGGCTTTCCATCACTTCCTGCAGGAAGGAGCGCACAATCCCGTCCTTCTCCTGCACGGCTCTGTGCAAATTTTTCATGCGATCACGAAAGTAATATCCTGCTGCCGCTGCCACGCCTCCGTACACTGCAAACAGAACCGTTAAATGCCAATCAATATAAAGCATGCAGACCAAGGCTCCCAGCAATCTTGCAATCATCAGCACCAGAGCGGGGAGCAGAGCAATCATGCCGTCGCAGACCACAGATATATCACTTGTAATACGAAGCATCAGATCTCCGGAATGATACCGGGACAGGCAGGCATATTCCCTTTTCAAAATGGTATGCAGCATCCGCCCCCGCAGCACCTTTTCCAACTCTGCCTTTGCATACTCTTCCCAATAACGAAAGCTGGCGCGCAAAACAAGCTGGCCCGTTACAATTGCCAGGAGGATAGCTGCATTTTGTATAAATCCATTTTGCCTTCCTCCCACCGCATCATTAATCAGCCCGCGAAGGAGCAGCGCTGCACCGACGGAGCAGACTGCAATGATAGCATTAAGAAATACCAGACAAAAGAGATAGCTTTTTTCTTTGCGGGATACTTCTCTCAGCCAGCTGATTACGGCAGTATCCTTACTTCTGGTTTTATTGTTCATATTCTTTTACCCATTCCAGTAAAACAACTTTTTCCAGCCGCAAAAATTTTGCTTCTGATCCATAATACACCTGCCCGCGGGTAAAACAACCGGCAGCAGCAAAACAGGTATATCCGGTATCTCAGGCTATTGTTTGATAAAATCATCGCTCCCCGTCTGATTTCTTTCACCACCGCAATGACATCCCGTTCAAGAACGCCGTATTCTTTGATGTACTGATTATCTCCGCAAAGAACAAATCCATCCTTTTTTATATCCAGAATGCGGTGCAGGACATACCTTCCATTTGCTCTCTTATATAAAATGATATCGTATTTATGAAGAGATAGCGGTTTTGCGAGAATTACTGAATCCATGCCTGGACGAAGGAAAGGCAGCATACTGCTTCCTCCCGGATAGATACAAAATTCACCCTTCTCCTCAAGAACCCTTCGTACAAAGCCTTCATAATCGGATAACTTAAATTCTTTATTCAAGTACACCAGCTCCTGATAATTTAGCAATGAATTCTCTTACATCCTTCATCGCACAGTCTTTATCAACCTCATACCGGTCCAGAACGGCCTGAACCATTTCCTCTTCCGTTGTCTCATTAATCAGCTTCTCAAATAAAAACGATGCCGTATTGTTATAATACATCAGGCCGTGAAATGACTTTCCGGCTTCTCCTGCTGCAACTGCAACCCTCTCCTTACCTGCCTGGTGCAATATAAAACCTTCCTTTAATTTCATATAGAACGCCTCCTTATAAATAATAAAATCAACCACGTTTGCCGTTCATGCCCTCATATGCGATACGGGCTGCTTCAGTACTTAGATTACATCGCATATAATAGACCGGAATTTGTTTTATTAAGGTATCCGCCATCCCCAGTATCTGTTCCATCTGCTTTCTTCCGCCGGGTCTGTAGGTCTGATTTAGTATGACCTGATAAGCATCCCTTGATTTCATGGGTACAATCTCATTCGTTTGCGATTGCTGCAATACGCAGATTGCCGCAACCCTGGCTCTCATATTGGTACTGATCCGGTGTTTTCCGTCCCAGGGTGTCCCATACGCATAAATTCCATCCTCCAGGATTCGCAGCAAAGGCTTATCATCATTGATCACCTTTACCGAATCACCAAACCGTTCCTTCCACAATCCAGCGTGGGTCGATTTTCCCATACCGCTGGGTCCGGTAAAAAGATAGGCTTTATTATCAAAGGAGATTGCTGATGCATGAAACAGCATGATTTTAAAATCCAGAACTTTTTCACAAAACTTCCGGTATAATGCAATGCTCTCCAGATATTCCTCCGGCTGTTTTGTAATCGCTTTCTCCCTCTCTTTTATTACATCTTCTTTCGTAACATTTATTTTAAGATCCGGCTCCTGTTCCCCCTCATGCCGATAATCTCGAAGCAGCCTTCGGGAATAATCATACCGGCACTCTATTTCCGCAATGATATCCGCCAATCGGTATCGTTCCATATCTGCTCACTTTCCTGCAATGATCTGCTTAAATGATATCAGGCAGGAGGAATCCCGTTCCTCCTGCCTTAAAATGTTATCGGAATATTCCTCCCCAGCCATCCTCATCTCCTGTTCCATCAAATACGGACAGTCCGAAGCCGCTTGCTGTCATAATATCTTCGGTTTGAAAATTAATGATCTCTATCGTAGGCGTTTCATATACTTCCTTCATAATTCACCTCATTCCTGCGCCATACCGCGCATCTTGGTCTCTGTTGCTCCCATCCGCTTAATTCACGGTAATTGTCTTAATCTCCGTATAAGTGGTTGTACCGTCTTTTGTAACATATACTCTTACATAAAGCGGTGCCGCCTTCGTCTCATCCGATAAACCGGAAACAGTACATGCAATGATATACTCTCCTCCCAGCTCCTGTGCCGTGTATGCCGTACTGTCTGCCATGATAGACCTGTACACAATGTTAGAAGATACCTTATTAGAGTTCTCTATAACCGGATTGGTCTGAATATAGGAGTATACATATCCAACCTCATCCGCCTCAAGGGTATTAATTACTCCGAGGAGACGCAGGTCATAGGTGTTCCCTTCCCTGGTTCTGATCTGGTACCCGTAATAGGAAGCCGGGCAGTCGGAGGGCTTTGTATTGTTCATCAAATCAATCAGACTTTGGGCCGTCTCTTCCACTTCATTACTGTCGGCGGTAAAATCCCAGAAGATACGGTCAGCATCAAGAAGCGTGCTCTGCAACAGATTCCAGGTCTCCTGGGCGTAATTACCTTCAGCAAGTGAATTTGCAGCTTCCAGGGAAGCAAGAATACTTCTTCGGGCGTCTGAAAGCTCATACAGCTGAACATTATCCAGGTATCCTTTCCCGTCTCCTGATGGATCCATATTCTGTGCCAGGATGCCTACTGAGGATTTATCACTTCCCATTTTGAAAATGATGGAGAAACGGGTCCAATCCGTACTGGAGGAATATACCTTTTCATTTTCTATTACCGAGTCGTGATTGGAGTCAAAGTAACGCAAACCCACATAGAATTTTGTCACACCCGGATCGTTTCTCATATTCCCCAGAACGATATAATGCTTCCCGCTGGTCAATCCTGCTACCGTCTGGTTCAGATTACTTCCTGCTTTAAAGGCTGCAAAATAATTTCCCTCATATGCGGTTCCATAACCGCTTTCCTTATTATATACCACGGTATTGCTGGGCCACTGGCTCCAGCTTGTCAGATCTCCCGATTCAAAACCTCCGTTTGGAAGCAGCTGCGAAGCTGTGCCACCCCCTGTTTCCCCTATCTGTTCCACCTTATCGGGATCAAATTCTACCGCCGGACCATTGTAGGCACCACGGTTTGGAGCCTGTCCCGCCGGCACCGCATTGCCGTAATAATCCTGTCCCCCGTTGGCGGTCAATCCATTGAAGGTACGTCCCGAAGCCGTTTCAATTATTTTGCCTGATCCGATTGCCGGAGAGCCCTCCATCAGTTTATAGCCGTCCAGCCCCGGTGCCGCATACGCTCCGCCAACTGCTGTATTGGTGGTTCCGGTTCCCGGATCAGCCAGCAGCGGATTATCCGTTAATTTATGAGCGTCTTGAGGTTCCCCGCTGGAATGAATTCCGTATATCGTATTATAGTCAAACACCATCCCCTGCATGGATACACCGGAAGAGGAGTAATTCCAGCTGCCGGCGCTTGCCAGATAAAAGATATTATTATAAAAGCTTACAGAAGTGGGATATGTCGTATTCCATGCCCAGAAATTAATGGGGCTTGCATTAATTCCTCTTCCCTGATACAAGGTATTATTATAAATCACGGTTCCGTCGGAATAGCCGCTGAACATAAAGATTCTGTTCCGGTCATTCTGGCTGATATTGTACCGGATGATACCATTCTGACATTTGACTCCGTATCCGGGTGCATTTACATCATTTCCCTGTCCGGGGGAGCATACGAGAATAAATCCGCCGTCATTATCGTGGGAATAATTATACTGATAGATGGTTCCGGTCTGACCGTAATCTATGTCATATCCCTGTCCGTCCTGCGTCGTTTTGCCTCCGAATGCCTCATTATATTGAAATACCGTATCATCTGCATTCCAGGCCCAGATTCCGCAGCTGGCTCCGCCGCTTCTTTGGTTAAAACCGTCAACCGTGTTATACTCTACAATCGCATCCGTACATACCTGAACCAGGATGCCATCTCCGGCAATATCCTTTACATAGTTATTACGCACCTGTACATCAGTACTTGGGTACCAGGGAGATATTCCTTTGCTGATTGCGCCTTGAAGCTCACCGGTATGATCCATGTCTTCTCTCAAATTCTGGCGGGAGTTTGTCACAATACCCTGTCTGTTAGTATTGCGTACATAATTTCCTTCGATTAGAATACCTTCATAATTGGAGCCATGGGCTTCCTCCCCCTTAAGCATAACGGTATAATTGATACCGGCTCCTCCCCAGTATGCTTTACTTGATTTATCTCCCAGAACATCATGGACATAAGTGTTCTTCACTGCAATATCATGAAGTGTGCCTGCTCCGTCATTCATTATCATAATACCGTTTCGCAGTTTTCCATCTCCGCCGGCGTTGGTGTAACCTGCCGAACGGTTACTCACTTCGATATCCTCAATGGTCCAATATTCCTGATTATAAAGATATACGGTGGCATAGAAGGTCTGTGTGCCCGGTGTCCGTTGGCTGTTCTCTACCTTGGTAAAGTTATTGATGTTCATGGTGATGGAAGCATCTTCCGCGTTAAAATACGGCTTTTCGGCAGCAACACCGTATCTTCCCAACACGATGGGATTGCCCGGCACACCGCTTCCCAGAGGATGCAGTATGGTTCCGGTCCAGCTATCGCCTGACCTGAACAAAATATTGTCACCCGCTGCATAGGTACCTGCATTCACCTTATCGACTGTCTTCCACGGGCGTTCCGGTGACAGCCCGTCATTATTGTCACTTCCTTGCGAGCTTGAAACATAATAGGTGATGTTTCCGGGAGAAGTAAAGCTCTCCGGAGGTATCGCTTCCTGCAAGCCGGTTATGGAAGCCTGAAGCTGATTTAGAGCGCTTTCCAGTTCGCTGTCGGATGCGGCAGGATCACTTAACTTCGCCTCCGCCTGTGCAAGAGCTGCAGCAAAAACACTCCAGGTAGCTTCTGTATAATCTCTTTCTGCCAGAGTCTTTGCCTGTCCCACTGCTGCGGACAGATCGGCAAAGGACTGTGTTACCGCAGTAATTGACAGATCGTCTATATAGCCAAATCCGGCAGCGGAATTGTTGACCGCTAAAATCCCTGCCTGCGTATTCGTTGGTCCTGTCATAAAGGTAATCTTAAAATATGTCCAGGCCTGGCTATTGGAAATCACCTTATATTCGCTTGTTACATTGGCATGCTCTGGGTCAAAATACCTGACCCCTACAGAAAAGGCCGAACTGCCGGCCTCATTTTTTATGTAACCGGAAATCACATAATAGGTAGATGGTGACAATCCGGTAATGGTCTGCCGGATACTGGCATAGGTACTGGTCCCGGCAGGAATGGCTGCAAATTTCGTTCCTTCATGAGCATTTCCATGTCTTGCATCACCGCTGCTGACAATTACAGGTGCTGCATAATTGCTTGCTGCCCCAATCCAGTTCAAACTCTCATCACCAGCCGTAGAAAATGACGTCATATTTTCAAAACCGGCATTCGTGATTATACCGGCAGCATAAGCTGTTGATACGGGAGTCATAATCACTGCAATCATGCAAAATGCAATGATAAAAAATACGCTTAACCATTTACTGATTAATTTTTTCATAATGAAATCCTCCATAGTTTCATTTGTTACCCTGGCGGAAAAGCAGGATTGACTTATTGACCGCCTTATCATTGAACTCTATTCTTGCCTTGCCATAAAGCTCTTCCAGATATTTTTCATAAATTATCTCCTTATACCTGATTTCAATTTCGTCTTTTACCTCTTCATAATCATAGTAACCTGATGTTTCAGTCACAGCACAGTGAAGAATCAGCAATCCTCCGGAAAGATCATCTGCTACAAAGCAGGTTTCCTGATCATTCAAGGAATAAATGGCATCATATAAGCTGTTGTCATATTTTTTCAAATAATACGCCTTGTCTTCATCCACTCTCATACGCTTGGCCTCAATCAGGTATCCGGGTGCCCCTTCGGGATCCTCATAACGATGGTACAGGTCTGTAAAATGACCGGATGTGTCAAGTTCACCAAATATTTTATCAACTTCCTCCATCCCCTCCTCCGTGGCAGTAAAACGCAGCATATACACCTCCTTTGCGTCATCTTTTCGGGCATATTGATCCTTTGTCTCTTCATAAAACCTGTATAATTCTTTTGGATCAATGCCCAGCTTTCCTTCCTTCTCTAACTCATTTTCCAGATTATTTTTGATGTTACTGATGAAATAGGTATAATAAATCGGCGGACTATAGGTTTGAATTCCATAGATCACCTGATTGTCCGCCACTTTTTTTTTGCGGATTTCATTTTCTTCTTCCAGTTTTGCCATCAAGTCTTCATAGGATATGATGTCTGTCAATCCTTTGTGATAGGCTTCTGCCTGGATTAATTTATTCAGCAGTATTTTCTGAAGGGCTTCCTTCCGCAGGGTTTCATCCTGCACATTGACGGAGTAGGCCTGGGTATATAAAAGAAATTCTTCCGAGGTTATGACCCATCCATTGACCGAGGCGATTTCATTCTCTGACAATTCCCTCGATTCTTTTTTGAAACCTTCTGTATCTTTCGGCCTTAAGAGAAGGATTATAATTAGAACTGCGGCGAGAATTATAATCGGACCCGCGGTCTGAAGCAGGAATTTCTTTTTAAAATTGGTATACTTTATTTTTCGCTTCATGCCTTTCCCCAATCTCTTATCAGCTATCATTTCCATTGCCTAAACCAGCATACAGATAATAACGGCAACTGTAACTTTTTAACATTATGCATAAATTTGTAATTCTTTTCTCTTTTACTCTGGTAAAAATTAATTCTTTTATCAAAGGATTATAACAAATCTCCGTCAGAATGCTATATTCAAACTTATCATTACTGGTCGAATCTTATTGTCTTTTAACAGAAATTCCGAATATCAGCAAAAATCTTGCTTCTGAATTGGAATAGCGGCAGATATGCCTGACAATATATAAAAATGACATTATCAAATAACCGCTCTTGATAATGTCATTTTTTGCAATTAAAGAAGTATCATCCGAAAGTTTATCTCATATTGAATATCCGCGGCTTATTCTTCATTCACATTATGCAGCATGACCGCCTCTCCTTCTCTTGCACTGACGGACACATTTTTCAGATGAAGACCGTCAATATTATAGGCTTTCATTCCCGTCTTCCCCAATGCCGTCACATTCTCCAGCGTGATATTTTCCAGGGGAGCCTCCGGCAGACCGGCGAGGAAGATGGCATTGCCGGTCGCGGTATCCAGTACAATATTGCGGAAGGTGATATTGCGGATCACCGGAGTTCCCTCCGTAACCGGATGGCTTTCATCGGGATCAAAGGTCTCCAGATGGTAGTACTGGTCCACATAGATTGCCCCCCGGAACCAGCGGGTATCCCTATGCTCTCCATAGTTGGAGATGCGGCAGTCGGCATAGGTAATATTTTCAATGACACCGCCCCGGTACAAGGGTGCCTTCACCGAACCGACACTGTATGCATCCTCAAATACACAGTCCTGTACCAGCACATTGCGGATTCCTCCCGACATCTCGCTTCCCATGGCAACGCCGAAGCCGCTGAGGAAGGTGCAATTGGTGATTCGAATATTTTCGCTGGGTACACCCCGTTTGCGCCCGTCTTCGTCCCTGCCGGATTTCACGGCAATGCAGTCATCCTGGCTGGCGATCAGCGAGTGGAAGATAACTACATCCCTGCAGCTCTCCGGGTCAATTCCGTCCCCATTGAATATGTCCTTATAACGGTTTCCAAATTCGTCTTCCCTGGTGTACACCTTGATGTGATTCATGCTGACATCCGTACACAGGACGGGATGAATGCACCAGGACGGTGACTGGCGGACTGTGATATCCTTAAGATACAGGCCGTCCACATGGCTGGCATAGAGGGCTCTGCCCCGCTTTCCTGCCTGTTCCTCCATCTCTGCATGAAACAGGCGCATTCCATTGGCATCGATTGTGCCTTCCCCTGCTATGGTAATGTTGCAATACCGCTGTTCCTTTTCATGGGCATTGAGCAGACTGGTATAGCATAGATGCTTTCTGCCCTCCCACAGGTATTCTGTCAGGGGATAATCCGCCGGGTCGGCGCTTCCCAGCAATCTTCCCAGCTTTTCTATAAAGAGCGTCATATTGCTTTTCAAATGCAAAGCTCCGGTTAGAAAGACTCCTTCCGGTATATAGACGATACCCTCCTCACTGCAGGCATTGATTGCCGCCTGAATTGCTTCCGTATTGAGGGTAATTCCGTCTCCCTTCGCACCAAAGTCCCTGATATCAAATAACTCACCCTGTCTCTTCGTAGAAGCTGCAAGGGTATTGCTCTGTGCCAGCAGCTTGCCATCCCGGGCAACAGCACGAACCTCACAGATATAGGAAGTCTCCGGCCTCAACTGCTCGGCAGTGTAGTCTGTACAAGCAGCAATTCCCTCCATCCTGCCGTTTAACAGCACCTGATAGCACTCCGCCCCCGGTACCTTGTCCCACACCAGTGCAAGGCTTGTGGCAGTCCGGGCACCGGACGGGTGATAAAGCATCAACTGATCCATGGTATTTTCCTTCCCTTCTATTGTTTTACCGGTACTGCACCGGTCTGTTCTACATAATATACTCCGATTACAGGAACACCGATTATGTTCCTGCAATATAAATCCTATCTATAGAATACCAGCAAATCAAAGATTATAAAAGACTGCAAAAATTTTATACAGAAAAAACAGCCCCCTGCAGGAATCCATCTATAAGGACTGCTTGCAGAGCGGCTGTTTTTCCTTCTATCTCATACCATTAAACTACTTCTTTCATAATAATCAGTCTGTCGCCTTCCTTTACCTTGCCCTCTTCCATCTCATTCAATGCCATAATGTTATCCACCGTAGTGTAATATTTCTTTGCAATATTCCACAGAGTGTCATCCCTTTTCACCACATAACCGATTATCCCGGGCATTGCCTGAAGTTTTTCCATATCCAGAGGGTTCACAACCACATCCGTGATGACAGGCTCTGTGATCACATCGAATACGATGGTATTCAGATTGATTACTGCCTTAACCTCTATCTCTTCCCCATCCAGCATCATGACACTGAGCTGGTCAAGGCAGGGCTTCACCTCATAATTGCTGCCGGGCTTCATGCCCTTCAGTTCAATTATCTGGGAGAAGGGGATCATGGCCTTCAGAGAGTTCATCGGCCTCCGGTCCTCCTCCGAGATATACAGGATGCTTACTTCAATCACACCCTCCACGGTCAGCTCCGTACTCTCCGCCAGAACATCATCGATCCGGATCTCCCCGCTGGCATGGCACACCTGCAAGATCCTGGGCTGGTCATCCGGAACCCGGATCCGGTCAGAAATCCGGTACTTGCTGTTGTTCTTGATTACCAGATTCTCATAATCCGCATTTCGGATGATGGGTGTGATTTCCTTCTTTGGACTGTAAATGTCACAGAGAATCTCCGGTTCCACTGTTTCATATACCTTAATGCCCAGCTCCAGAATAACCTCCAGGTCGAGAACCCGTTCCTCTCCGTCCGGATCCGGCCTCACCTCCAGGCTCTTACTTCCGATACTGCAGGTAATATCTTCAATCATTTCCTCGGTACAGCCATTGCAGTCTACGGTTCCGCTGAAGGGAAGCTCCGACTCGTAGTATTCCATCGGATTCTCTTCATCCTCCGTGGTGTAAAGAATAAAGACCGGCAGCTCGCCTTTGATTGTAAATTTATCTTCCAGGAGCCTTACCTCCACATTGCTCAGGTTGACATCGGTAAATAAAAGGGTTCCGATATTTCCTTTATTGCCCGGAAGCATGATCTCATCCTTAATGCGGAAGGTGTCCTTTTTATTAATTGCTACGTTTGTAATCTCTATCTTCTTATTTATGTACTGTACATCCTCGGAGTCCTCCACCATGACCGCTGTTTCTTCATCATACAGCTCTTCCACAGCCACATACATCCGGACAACAGATTTGACACTGAGCTTCCGGGAATTGATCAGACCCGTGGACAGATCCTCCAACTCCCATTTCACAATGGGCTCATCATCGGAACAGTTAACATCCATGTTGATCACTTCATCAAAGGGAATGTCCCCCGCAATGTTATGAACCGGCCTCGGATCTCCCTCACAGAGATAGATTACATTAAACCGGAGGACTCCCTTCACCAGCAGTTTTCCGTTCATTGCCTTGATTTCATTGATCTTTACTTCACCCTGCCCAGTGATTATCCGGTCAATATCCGGTTTAATGTCGGGAACATTAAAATCATCGTCCAATGTAAGCTGCAGGGTGCTCTTACATTTCAATTTATTCATGTGAATATTTTTTTTAATCAAATCCACTGGTAATCCCTCCTTAGATTTGGACATACGACGGAATGCCTCTGTCATATCTTATTCGCTTTGCAAAGGATTTATGATATGGATTTGAAAAATAAAGAGCTTAAAAAAAGCTAAAACCGGGCAGGCTTTAGCTTCATTATCCAACAAATGGCAAGGGTTCTCCCCTTGCCATTGTTTTATCTTAACTGCAAAGAATCAGTTCCACATCCTTCGTAAGGACATCGGTGTAGCTATAAGAAACTGTTCTAACCGGCATCCCTTCGTTCTCTTGTATTTTAATTAAGAAAATGCTGGGATAGGTCTCGGAAATAATACCTTCTGTAATATCGACCTTATGGCGTCCCCTGTTGATCCGAATCTTGACCCTCTTTCCTGTCTGATTCATCACTGCATTCCGTACACAATTTACATCATTTTGCTTCATCATTATTTTCTCCTTATCAATGTCCACTCACCTTGGCTGGGGTTCCCATAGGATCTGTTCACATTTTCCAAATAAATCTGTAACAAACTACATGCTTCGCATGCATTATAACATAAATTGCATTTTCCGTCAATGAATTTTCAGACAATTCATAGTCTACAGCGGTAGTTGTGCACATAAATTTGCACATTAAAGTTTTAACTTTTTAGTTAAATTCATGGAATAATTTCACATACCTAGTCCATTTGAACCATTATATACTGGAGTTTTGCACAATTCCCGCACTTTGCAGCATCAAAAACTCAACATTTCGCCAAATTTTACAAAACCACAATATGTTGACCTTGGAAATAATTAGTCAACAAAATATTGTAGCTCCGGCCTATTCGCATCCATACTTTTACTGTTTTGGCCATCAAAATATCATTGGAACTCGATTTTTTCCTCCCGGAGCTCCAGCTTAACCACCACATAAGGATAGGTGACTCCCTGGGATACCACATCCTCCTGGGACGGACCGATGAGCGTGGTCTTAATATGGACGGCATCGCTGGTCAGATACAACTCATCCACTGAGATGCTGTAGCCCCCGCTGTTCTGTTTGCCATAGCCCCTCACAATATAGAGATTGTCCTTATTTCTATAGGACAGCCGGAAGGGCTCCTCCATCTTCTCATCGATGATTTCCTTCAGCTCTCCGGGCAGATCCGCATCCTCCACCACGGTAAACTCCAGATCCTTTATTTTCTTAGCCTCCGTTCCCTCCTGTTTACAGCCCGTAATTCCCAGAATTGTCATCATTATGGTAAGAAGCAGAAATAATATTCTGGATCTTCTCATCTTGACCTCCATAGATTTTTCCTTATAGAATTCTATGTTTCCATCGGCAAAATAATGAGGATTTTTCGCATAGACGATGCTTTTAAGAACCGTTACTGATTCCCCGGCGGTATTCGCTGGGGGAGACACCGAAGATCTCCTTGAACACCCGGTTGAAGGTCCGCTGGCTCTCAAAGCCGGAATCCACACTGATTCGGGTCAATGTATAGTTGGTGGATTGAATCAGTGCCTGGGCATAGTTTGCCCGTATATGGTTCAGATACTGGTTGAAATTAGTCTTCAGCTTTGCGGAAAACACACGGGACAGGTAGAATTTGCTCACATTCAGATGCTTTGCCAGCTTCGTCAGCGTCAGAGGCTCCTGGAAATGCTCCGCCACATAGCTGACAATATGATAAGTGAGGTCATAATTGCTGATATCCCGGTTTTTCATCAGAGTGATCACCGGAAGAATCCGGGAGAGTATTAGCAGTACAAGGGCGCGGCAGGCATTCAAATTCCTGCCCTCCCGGCACTCCTTCTCCAGCTCCAGCATCGCAAGGCTCACATTGGGGTGCAGCTGGTCAGCCGTCAGAAAGGGCTTCTCCGGGGAATAGCTGGTCAGCCTTTTGAAGAATTCTCCCGTAAGCTCCAGACTGCAGATGACGACAATGCTCCGTCCGGGCAGTCTTCCCTCCATTTTTCCATAGCTATGAACGGTATTGGGAAAGATGACAGCAAAATCACCCGATTCTAATATGCGGGAATGACCGGACGCTTCTACCTCGATTGCTCCGCTCTCCACATACAGCAATTCAATCTGACCGTGAAGGTGATCGGGAAATTGAAGATCATCCGAATAAAACACCCTTATTTCGTCCTTTATATTTTCATAGAATGCTTGCATAGCTATACCCGTGCCTTTCACTTTTTGATGGCCTGTTCAAAAAGTGAATAGGCCCTAATAAATAGTTTGAAAGTGACCTTTTTTCAAACCTTTCTCCTCATAATTTAAGTCCATACAGCAATATTTGGCTGATTATTTAGGTTTATTGTCCCTCATCCCGTCCAATAGATGTTATAATAGCATTATCAGACAATGCTGATATTCCAAGAATATCACAAAATACCAATTAAGAAAAGAGGTTTACAGTTATGGGACATAAGTTAGCAATCATCGGCTACGGCGGCATGGGTGACTGGCATTATCGCAGCGTAACCGATTCCATCGACAGCGCAACGGTAAAGGGAATTCTGGATATCCGTGAGGAGGCCTGCCGCAAGGCGGAGGAAAACGGACTTCATGTGTATCAAAGCCTGGAGGAATTAGTCCGGGATCCGGAGATCGATCTGGTGACTATTGCGGTACCCAATGATTTTCATAAGGACTATTCCATTGCCTGTCTGCGGGGCGGCAAGAATGTTGTCTGCGAGAAGCCCGTTACCATGAACGCAGAAGAGTTAAAGGAGATTATGGCTGTTGCAAAGGAAACCGGCAAATTGTTCACGATTCACCAGAACCGCAGGTGGGACAGGGATTACCGGATCATTAAGCAGCTGTACCAGGACGGAACCATAGGCAAGCCCTATTTTATTGAAAGCCGGGTGCAGGGTTCCGGCCAGATGCTCCACGGCTGGCGAGGACATAAGGTAAATGGAGGCGGCATGGTCTATGACTGGGGGGTACATCTTTTTGACCAGCTTCTGAATCTCATTGACAGCCCTGTGGTCTCCATTGCTCCCCATCTGGTTTATCTGTTCAATCATGAGGTGGATGATAATTTCAAAGTGCTTCTTACCTTTGAAAACGGAATCTCCGCCTTGGTAGAGGTTGCTACCAACTGCTTTATTAACCAGCCCAGATGGCATATGTGCGGAAGCGAGGGAACGGTTGTCATCAAGGATTGGGAATGCAACGGCGAAGTGGTCAGCCTGGCCAACAAGGATGCTCTGAAATGGGAGAATGATATCGTCTACACCGCCGCCGGGCCCACAAGAACCATGGCTCCCCGGCCGGATGAAACGAAGAAATTCTCTCCCCTTCCTCAGGTGGAGACCTCCTGGAGCGAGTTTTACAATAATATTGTCAATGTCCTGGACGGCAAAGCCGAGTTAATCGTAAAACCGGAGCAGGCACTGCGTGTTATGACATTGATTGATGCTATCTTCCTTGCAGCCAGGGATGGCAAGCCCGTGTCCTGCAGAATCTGATGCTGCGGATGCAGTACCCGGGAACATAGCACGTGTTTCTGCTGCCAGGGCATATATGGGTCTGTTCTTATCACTTACCATTAACCGTATTATAAAGGAGGTTACTCTATGTCTACAAACAAGAAAGTATTAATCTTACAGGGAGGCTGGGACGGTCACGAGCCGAAGCTCACCTCCAAGCGTTTTGCAGGACTTCTGGAAAAACACGGATATACCTGCACGATCTCCGATACATTGGATGTCCTTGCGGATGCCGATATGCTGACGGATCTGGATCTGGTGGTTGCCTGCTGGACTATGGACAAGATCGACAACCAATATGTTATCAATCTTTCCAAAGCAGTCGGCTCCGGTGTCGGCCTGGCAGGCTGTCATGGAGGTATGTGCGATTCCTTCCGCGACAATACGGAATGGCAGTTCATGACCGGAGGCCAGTGGGTCAGCCATCCGGGCGGTGACGGCATCGAGTATACGGTCAATATCAATCACGGTTCCAGTCCGATTACCGAGGGGCTGGAGGATTTCACGGTATGCAGCGAGCACTATTATCTTCATATCGATCCGGCAATTGAGGTGCTGGCCACCACCCGCTTCCCTTCGGTGAATTATTACCACATCTCCAACAAGCCGGTTGATATGCCGGTCGCCTGGACCAAGTTCTGGGGCAACGGCAGGGTATTCTATACCTCTCTGGGTCACCACGACGATGTGTTTGACAAATCCCCCAATGCCCAGATCATCATGGAAAGGGGCCTTCTATGGGCTGCCCGGGGAAAGGCTTATGCTCTTGAGCACAAGCTTACTACCGAACGCTTTGAAAATACAGCCAAGATGTATTAACAGATATTAACCCCGGAAAGGAGAGAAGCATCCGCGGTATGGTCCAATACCTCGGATGAAAGGAGATAATATGAATAATGCTAAAGTAAAAGCAGCAATGATCGGTGTCGGCGCCATCAGCGGCATTTATCTTGAGAATCTCACAAAGGTCTTTACAGAACTGGAATTAGTCGGCGTCTGTGACCTGATTCGGGAAAGGGCGGAGCAAGCCCGGGAGAAGTACGGGATTCAGAAATTATATGAAACCATGCACGAAGCCTTTGCCGACCCGGAAGTCGATATTGTGCTCAATCTCACCAGGCCTTATGAGCACTATGAAGTAACCAGTGCAGCCCTGCTGGCTGGAAAGCATGTATACAGTGAAAAGCCCTTGGGCGCAAGCTATGAGGAGGGCGCTAAATTAGTTGCTCTCGCCCGGGAGAAGAACCGGATGCTGGGCGGAGCACCGGACACCTTCCTGGGTGCCGGTATTCAGACCTGCAGACGCCTCATCGACGACGGCTTCATCGGGGAACCCATCGGTGCCGCGGCATTCATGATCTGCCACGGTCATGAGACCTGGCATCCGGATCCGGAGTTCTATTATAAATACGGCGGAGGCCCGATGATGGATATGGGTCCCTACTATGTCACCGCCCTGGTGAATCTCATAGGCGGCGTAAAGGGTGTCACAGGTGTGACCAAGACCAGCTTCCCTCAGAGAACCATCACCAGCCAGCCAAAGAGCGGAACCATCGTGGATGTGGAGGTTCCCACTTATGTTACCGGTATCCTGAGCTTTGACAACGGTGCGGTAGGAACTATCTTTACTACCTTTGATGTGCATTATAACCAGCAGGCCCGGCTGGAAATCTACGGAACAAAAGGAACCCTGCTGGTTCCCGACCCCAATACCTTCGGCGGCCCCATCAAGCTCCTTCGTCCAGAAGACGGAGAATACCGGGAGATGCCTCTCATGTATGATTACAGGGAGAATTCACGGGGTCTTGGCCTGGCGGATATGGCAAAAGCCCTGCAGACGGGCAGGGACTACCGGGCTGGCTACCCTCTGACCCAGCATGTGCTGGAGATTCTGACCAGCTTTGAGAAAAGCAGCGCCGAGGGCCGCTATCTTCCCCTTGAAACCCGGTATGAACGGGCTATGCCGATGAAAAACAATCCGATTCACGGCATTTTAGACTAATAACACCCCAAAAGGGGCTGTCGCAAAATAGACTTGCTGAAAATATTGCATAAAAAATGCGCCTTGACTAAGCTTCAAAAGCTATTTCAAGGCGCATTTTTGTGCTATTAATAGGATTATTTTGTATAAACTGCTATCATCGATTCATTTTGCGACGGCTCTTTTTCATCGGTTTCCGGTTGTATATAGGCCTCCTGATTATTATATCGTTTGAACCTTTGCGATCAAGGAGCTGCCGTCTGCATCAATGGTAATCGTATCCTCCGGCTCTACCTGGCCGCTTAATATAAGCCTTGCGCTTAAGGTCTCCACATTCTTCTGCAGATAACGCCTCAAGGGCCTTGCTCCATAGACCGGATCATAGCTCTGCTCCACAATAAAGTCCTTTGCTGCTTCGGTCAGATGAATGGAAATCTCCCGGTCTGCAAGGCGCTTATTCAGATCCGCGATCATCAGATCCACAATACTATGGATGTTCTTCCTGGTCAAGGGCTTAAACAGCACTATTTCATCCAGGCGGTTCAGGAATTCCGGGCGGAAGCAGCCCTTTAATTCATCCATTACCAGCTCTTCGCACCGGATGCTGATCTCACCGGACTCATCAATCCCCTCCAGCAGATAACGGGAGCCGATGTTGGAGGTCAGGATCAGAATGGTATTCTTAAAATCAACCGTCCGTCCCTGGGAATCCGTTATCCGTCCGTCATCCAGAACCTGAAGCAGCACATTGAATACATCGGGATGGGCCTTCTCCACCTCATCGAAAAGAATGACCGCATAGGGCTTACGGCGGATTGCTTCCGTCAGCTGTCCGCCCTCCTCATAACCCACATATCCGGGAGGCGCACCGATCAGCCTGGCTACCGAATGCTTCTCCATATATTCACTCATATCAATGCGCACCATATTATGCTCATTGTCAAAGAGGCTTTCCGCCAGGGCCTTTGCCAGCTCCGTCTTACCAACACCGGTAGGCCCAAGGAACAGGAAGGAACCAATGGGCTTCCTGGGGTCCTTAATTCCTGCCTTGGAACGCAGTATGGCATCCGCCACCTTATCCACGCCTTCATCCTGCCCCACAACCCGGCGATGAAGCTCGGTGCTGAGATTCAGCGTCTTAGTCCGTTCCCCTTCTGTCAGCCTGGTAACCGGAATTCCTGTCCACCGGGACACAATCCTGGCGATTTCCTCCTCACTGACATTCTCATGCACCAGTACCTTTTCTTCCTTCTTCAGCCGCTCCTCTTCCTGCTCCAGCTGCTTTAAGAGTTCCGGGAGTCTGCCGTATTTCAGCTCTGCCGCTTTATTCAGATCATAGCCCCGCTGCGCTACTTCAATTTCATTATTGAGCTCTTCCAGTGCTTCCTTGAGTTTATTCACCTTTTCCACAGAAGCCTTCTCGTTATCCCATTTTGCTTTCATGGAAGCAAAGCTGTCCCGCAGCTCTGCCAGCTCCTGCTGCAGCTCCGCCAGACGGTCGGCGCTGAGCCGGTCGTTCTCTTTCTTCAAAGCCGCTTCCTCAATCTCCATCTGCATGATCCGCCTCTGCATATCATCCAGCTCGGTAGGCATGGAATCCAGTTCCGTTTTAATCAGCGCGCAGGCTTCATCCACCAGATCGATGGCCTTATCCGGCAGAAACCGTTCCGAGATATACCGGTTTGACAGGATTGCCGCGCTCACCAGCGCACTGTCCGTAATCTTAACCCCATGGAATACCTCATAGCGTTCCTTTAACCCTCTGAGGATGGAAATGGTATCCTCCACCGTAGGCTCCTCTACCATAACCGGCTGGAACCTCCGCTCCAGGGCGGCATCCTTCTCCACATGCTGACGGTATTCGTTCAGGGTAGTGGCACCGATACAGTGAAGCTCGCCTCTGGCCAGCATGGGCTTGAGCATATTCCCGGCATCCATGGAGCCCTCTGCCTTACCTGCTCCCACAATGGTATGAAGCTCGTCGATGAAGAGGATAATCTGTCCCTCGCTCTTCTTCACTTCCTCCAGGACAGCCTTCAGCCTCTCCTCGAATTCTCCCCGGTACTTCGCACCGGCTACCAGTGCCCCCATATCCAGGGCGAAGAGCTTCTTGTCCTGCAGGGACTGGGGAACATCTCCCCGGACAATTCTCTGGGCCAGCCCTTCCACCACCGCCGTCTTACCAACTCCCGGCTCACCGATGAGAACCGGGTTATTCTTCGTCTTGCGGGATAGGATACGGATCACGTTCCGAATCTCACTGTCCCTGCCGATGACCGGATCCAGCTTCTGTTCCCTGGCTCTGTCTACCAGATCGTAGCCGTATTTCTCCAGCGTATCATAGGTTGCTTCCGGATTATCACTGACCACCTTCTGATTGCCCCGAACCGTCTGTAAAGCCTTCAAAAACTCCTCACGGGTGATGCGGAAGTCCTGAAACAGTGTCTTGACTTCCCTTCCCGGCTGGCGCAGCATGCTCAGAAACAGATGCTCCACCGATACATAGGAATCTCCCATCTGCTTTGCCTCGTTCTCCGCGTAGATCAGAACCTTGTTCAGATCATTCCCGATGTAGATCTGTCCTCCCGATACCTTCGGGCGCTTGTTCAGCAGTCCCTTCACCTGGGCCAGGAATACCTCCGTATTAACATCCATCTTCTCCAGAAGCTTCTTAATCAAGCTGTCCTCCAGCTGGAGCAGGCTGTAAAGCAGATGCTCCACAGCAATCTCCTGGTGCCCGTATTCATAGGCCAGCTTTTCACAATTCTCAACGGATTGGATTGAATTCTGCGTAAATTTACTGATATTCATCGTTTTATTTAGGAGGGATAGCCTTCCGGTTATCCTCCGTTCCTCCCTTCCCAACAGGTTTCCAAACATAGCAATCTGGTTACTATGTTTATGTTCGCATGTGTTCTATATCAACTATAACATATGAGACACAAATGTCAAGAGGTTTTTTTAACAAATATCATAAGGACAGCCAGGATGCTCACCAGCCCTTCCGTCGCCACAAACGCCATCCACACTCCGGTCATTCCCCAGACAGCGCTTAACAGGAATGCCATGGGAACAAGGATGACACATCCCCTGGCTACTGAAATAAGAAAAGCCTTCATAGCATTCTCGGCAGCACTCAGATACATACATACTATAATATTAACTCCTGCAAAGAAGAAACCGATAAAATAAATCTTCAGCCCCGGCTCGGCAAGAAGCGCAATGGACGCATTCTGTCCGCTGTTGAAGATCCCGGTCAGCCAACCGGAGCCGAAGTATACCAGGAGATAGATCGCGGATGCAATAACCAGGGAACTAACCACGGCATAACGGAGCAGCTTCCTGATCACCGGCTTCTCCCTCAAACCATAAGCCTTGCTCACCAGGGGCTGAATTCCCTGGGCGATTCCGGTGAATACCGAGATCCCCACCAGTGCCAGATTTGCAACAATCCCATAGGAGGCAACCCCCACATTCCCCTCCAGCTTCAGTATAATCCAGTTGAAGGTGATCAGAACAATGGCGGAGGACACCTCCGTAATAAATGCCGCCAGCCCCAGGCTCAGAATATCGCGGATCATCCTCAGCCGGCTTCTGACCCGCATCCAATGCAAATTACACTTTCCAAATATAAAGTGAAACGATAAGATACCAAGGCTGATCACAGGAGCCAATCCGGTAGCGAATGCGGCACCGAACATACCCATTCCCAGGGGGAACATAAACACATAATCCAAAATAATATTGGAGAAGCTCCCTGTCAGCATAGCGATCATGGATAATCTGGGGTTGTTATCATTGCGGACAAAGGCCAGCACGATATTATTCAGAATAAAAAACGGTGCGAAACATAGAATCGTCCGCAGATAATCCCTTGTCAGGGGCAGAGTCACCTCATCCGCTCCCAGCAACACGGCCAGAGGCACGGTCCACAATATCCCTATTGCGGCAAATACCGCCCCGGCCAAAATCCCCAGCTTTAAGCTGGATGTGAAAGCAATATTCTTCTGCTCCTCTTCCCTCTGGTATTTTAGGATGCTATAGCGGGTAGCTCCTCCGATACCGATCATCAGCCCGGTTCCGTGAATCAGACTGTAGATGGAGATGGAAAAGTTCAGCGCCGCTAAACCGGCGGCCCCCAATGCCTTTGATACAAAAAAGGTATCCGCCAGGATATAGCAGGAGAGCCCGATCATCCCAAGAATATTCAGACTCACATACTTTACATAATTTTTTAAGACAGATTGTTCCATTCTGCTTTCCTCCTTGAATAACGGGTCCGCTTACGGCCCTTCCTATACAATAAAAAGGGTGTCCCTTCCATATCCCTTCTAAGACCTGACGGAATATTTCAGAACACCCTGTACTCTTTACCCGGTGGCAAAGAGATGGTTTTTTCTTATACAACAGTTGTTATCATAATACATTTTGCTCCGTGTGTCAATCACCTCAGCGCCAGTTAATATCCCAAAGAAGTGATTTCAATATACTATTCTTCATGTTCCTACTTCCTTGCCAAAACAGGTCTATCCTTCCTTCTTTCCGCTCTTCTCCAGTGTCTCCCATATTCCCGTAAGATACATGGCTCCAAGTGCCCGGTCATATAAGCCGTATCCCGGCCTCCCCGTCTCACCCCAGATCATTCTTCCGTGATCGGGGCGCACGTAACCGTCGAAACCGTTCTTATGGAGAACCTTCATAATTTCCACCATATCCATGGAACCGCAGGGGGAATAATGAGCACTCTCCTCAAAGCTTCCATCCTCCAGCAGCTTCACATTGCGCATATGCATGAAATGGATTCTGCCCTGGGCGCTGTATTTATCCACCATGCTCACGATATGGTTGAAATCCGCCGAACCCAGAGAGCCTGTGCAGAAGGTAAGCCCGTTGTATTTATTATCCGCCAGCTTCAGGAAACGATCCAGATTCTCTTCCTTCGTAATGATTCGAGGAAGTCCGAAGATGCTGTAGGGCGGATCGTCGGGATGAATTGCCATCTTCACGTCACATTCCTCCGCCACCGGAATAATCTGCTTCAGGAAATACTCCAGATTGGCCCACAGTTCTTCCTCGCCCACGTTCTTATACTGGGCAAAGACCTGAGCCAGACCTTCCTTGGTATAGCTGGCATCCCAGCCCGGCAGGGAGAGCTCCCCTGTCAGCGGGTCCATCCTCTCCAACTGCTCCCTGTAATATACCAGCGCTGTAGAGCCATCCTCCAGCACCTTGTCCAGCTGGGTTCTGGTCCAGTCAAACACAGGCATAAAATTATAACAGATCACCCGGATCCCTGCCTCAGCCAGCCTGCGGATATTCTCCTTGTAATTCTCAATATACCTCTCCCTTGCCGGAAGCCCCAGCTTAATATCCTCATGCACCGGCACACTTTCAATTACTTCAAAATGCAGTCCCGCTTCCTCTACCGCCTTTTTTAGCTTACGGATACTCTCCCTGCTCCAAACCTCACCTACCGGCACATCATACACCGCCGTAACAATACTGTGCATACTGGGAATCTGCCTGATATATTCCAGCTTAACCGCATCCTCTTCTCCGTACCATCTGAACGAAAGCTTCATCGTATAATCGCTCCTTTCCAATTTCATCTTTTCCCTATTCTTCACTAATTCGTCTTCCGCGGAGCACGTTTTGCAACTCCAAACCAATCTTACCAAGATTTCCCGTCGCAATACAGCAAATATGCGTGCATTGTAACATATTTCTTTCATTATATCTGGACAATTCCTTAAATTCTATGTTATTCTTGCTTATAGACTTGCAAAAATTGCTTAGTTTAAAAGGAGCGTCTATGAACGAAAAAACACATGAATATCTGACCCGTCAGTACATGCTGCCCCGGGATTATGAGATATTTCATTATTCTAATACCGATCTGACCGGAGTAAGCCTCCACCATCACGATTTCTACGAATGCTACCTCTTCCTGTCCGGGGATGTCACCTATTTGATCGAAGGCAAAGCCTATTCCCTTAAGCCCGGGGATATCATTCTGATCAATTCCAGGGAATTGCACCAGGCATACGTCAATTCCAGGGAAACGGCTTATGAACGGTTTGTGCTCTGGATCAGCCCAGCCTTTTTACGCCATCTGTCAGCCGACAATACAGATCTCACCCGGTGCTTTGAAAATCCCGGAAGAAAAAACGTGCTCCGGGTCAATGTGGAGTGGCAGCAAAGCATCCGGGCGCTGATGAATAAGCTGATTTCTCTGGAGCATTTCCGGGGAATCGGCAGATCCCTCCTGTACCGGGCCTATATCACCGAGCTGATGGTATATCTGAATAATCTGACCTTCAATGATCAGGTTCTGTTTGATGTGGATGTTAAAAAGAGCCGCTTGATCGACAGCATCCTTGAGTATATCAACTCCCATCTTGAGGAGGAGATAGCCCTGGATACTCTGGCCAAACATTCCTACCTGAGCAAATTCCATCTCTCCAGGGAATTCAAAAAACATACCGGCACCACGCTTCACCGCTACATTCTTCAGAAGAAGCTGATCGCCGCCAAAGAATTGATCCTTAAGGGCCTTCCCATAATCCAGGTCTGTGAGCGGTGCGGCTTCGGCGATTATTCCAACTTTTTTCGCGCTTTCAAAAATGAATACGGCATGACCCCAAGGCAATTCTACGAGGCCATGAGAAAATAACTCCGCTTTCTTGCCATTTTCGATTTATTATAATATAATGAAGCGTAAGTGCACAACAAGCAGGATTATGAAATAAATATCAGAGAGGTCTTTTATGGCAAATAAGAAGAATTCCACTAAGGAACCACCAAAGCAATTCATTGATTTATTTTACATGACGCCGGCCAAGGTATCGGCGGCTGATATCGGCAGACTTTTTCACAATACCAAAGGCCTGACGGTAGAGCTATGGACTGACATGGATGTGATGGAGCTTGTTCTTCCAAACGGCAATTCAGTGGACCTGGAGGCTATGGAGGTTGATTTTCAGAGCCCCTCCGACGCCGCTTTTGTGAAGAACAGAGGGATACAAACCATTTTTGCCATCACCCTGTGCGAGGCGGATCTGTCCCTGACTATCCCGTATTTTGAGCAGCTTACCGCTGAATTCTCCGGCTTTGTCTGCGCCGACAGCGAAGACTTTACGCCCGTTTATGCCGGAAGCTCAAAAAGATAATGAGGCCGCCATTACCGCCTGGCCGCTACTTTACACGTCTAAGGAGCATACATTATGAAGCAGCACTCAGCAGCCCTTAAGGCTGCTTTTCCGCATACCATCCCTGTTCTTACCGGATACCTTGTCCTTGGAACAGCCTACGGCATTCTCATGAATGACAAGGGCTTCTCCCTCTTTTGGATCGTTCTGGCCAGTGTCTTTGTCTATGCCGGTTCCATGCAGTTTGTGACCGTTGCCCTTCTGGCTGTCGGTTTCGATCCTCTCGGCGCTTTTCTGATGACCATCGCCGTCAATGCAAGACATATCTTCTATGGCATCTCCATGCTCAACGCCTACCGGGGAACCGGCAGAATGAAGCCCTATCTCATCTTCTCCCTGACGGATGAGAGCTTTTCTATCCTGTGCTCCGCCAATATCCCGGAGGGAGTGGAGAAGCGATGGTTTTATCTGTTCGTATCCCTTCTGGATCACATCTACTGGGTCCTCGGCTCCATCCTGGGCGGTGTCCTGGGAAGCCTGCTGACCATTAATACCAGGGGAATTGATTTTGTGCTGACCGCACTCTTTGTCGTGATCCTGATCAATCAATGGAGGCAGACCTCCAACCACCTGCCCGCCCTCATCGGCATTCTCAGCGCCATAGTGTGCCGGCTTCTGTTCGGAGCCTCGGATTTTATTATTCCATCGATGATCTGCATCCTGCTATGCGTCACAATTCTGAAGAAACCTATGGAACAGGAGAGGAAGCAATGAACTATACCACACCGCAGTTAATCATCTTTTTTATAATTGTATCCCTGGGAACCTTGCTTACCCGGGCCCTGCCCTTTCTTCTGTTCCCCGAGAATAAACCCATCCCAAAATATATGAAATATCTGGCGGATATCCTTCCCTTTACCATCATCGGAATGCTGGTAATCTACTGCCTTAAGGATATCTCCCTCCTCAAGTCTCCCTATGCGCTCCCGGAGGCCATCAGTATTCTGGCCATTGTCCTGCTGCACTTATGGAAAAAGAACACCCTGCTCAGCATCGGAGGGGGTGCTCTTATCTACATGGTACTGGTTCAATATGTATTCGTATAGACCTTAAATTACTTCTTTGATGGAGAGCTTTCTCTCCTTGGATAAATCCACATAAACCTCTCCCACCTTTACCACCGGACGGGACAGGGAGAGACGGTTAATCATGATAACCTCGCCTTCCCGCCCATCACTGAGACGTACCATATTGTGGATGTAGGACTCTACCATCCTCTCCAGGAAGACCATCAGGTATCCCGGATCAAATTTCAGGAAGCCATCCTTCTCAAATTCCTCAATTACATCAAAGGGACTGATGGCATTGCGGTAGCGGCGGCTTGAGGTCATGGCATCGTAGACATCGGCAATTGCAATAATTTTTGCAAATTCATCGATTTGCTCCGCCACAAAGCCGTTGGGATAGCCGCTTCCGTCACATCTCTCATGATGCATCAGAGCCGCATATTTTACCCTCATGTCCACAGGGAAATCCTTCAGTACCTGAAAGCCCTTCATGGCATGAGTCTTGACAATCTTATATTCTTCCGGTGTCAGCTTACCCGCCTTTGATATGATCTCCGAGGGTATCAGCATCTTGCCGATGTCATGCAGCAGGCCGGCAATGGTCAGAATCCGGATGTCTTCCTTGGGAAGCTTCAGCCAGTTGCCGAAGACATTGCAGATCAGAGACACATTCAGACCATGTACATAGGTTAAATCATCATAATTGCGAATGCCGTGGAGCATCTCCAGAATATGGGCCCCGTTTCTTCCCTCTGACAAGATACGCTCTGTCTCTGCCAGCAGCTTACCGGGATCAAATTCCTGACCGCCCTCCAGAAGGCCGCCAAAGTTATTCTCCACATTCTGAATGGAGCCTACATAAGTACGGTTGAATTTCTTAAATTCCGGTGTACTGCGAAGCATTTCCATATAAGATACCGGCTCTACTGTTACTTCATTGGGATAAACCACAAGCCCATAAATATGATAATACCGCAGCCGGTTAATTGTTCGTCCGTCCAACACGGTTCCCTTCGGAATTATCAGCTGCCCCTGGGGGTTATACACGTCCGAAGCCGCCTTCATCCCAGCTTCAGCCTGATCCGTTCTTATTCTTATCGCTTCCATTGCACTCCACCTTCCATTCTTTTGTAGTTCGAAACTATGCTCCCCAATCCGGTCCGGTTCCGGTCTCTCGGTGCCCCATCTCCATCAATATCGCCCTGCAGGGCGCTCCTTCACATCCTCCCAGCTTCAGCGGCGGGGCAAAGAGAAAATAATCTCCCGGAGCAACCCCTTCCAGGCAGATACCCTCCAGCAGCACTACTTCCTGCCCCAACAGCTCCAGATGCACCGGCATGGTGTCGTCCTCTGAGCCCACACTCTGAGTCTCCACACCAACCAGAAGAATTCCATATTCATTCAGCAGTCTTGCCATCCCCGGGGTGATCTCGGTATTGCCCTTGATCAGCAGCCTCTTTTGGCTGGTCAGCAGCTTCTGCTCCCATTCCGCCTCTTCCCTGCTCCTTAACTCGATTACCGAACAAGGTCCGATGCAGCGGGTCAGCTCAAGCTGCTCCATGGTCTTCCCATCCTTATAGAAATGAAAGGGAGCATCAATATGAGTGGCATTATGGGCTCCCATGGACAAATTCGTCAGATTATAGGAAGCCCCCCTGGTCATATCCGATACTCTGTCATAGGAGGGTGCCAGATCTCCGGGATATACCTTCCCATGAAACAGCTCCTGCGTGATATCATAAAGCTTCATTCTCTATTCCTTTCCATCTTTCAAAACAAGCCCCACGGGACAATGATCGCTGCCCATGGTATCCTTGAAGATCAGGCTGTCTTCAATCCGGTCCTTCAGACGCTCCGACGCCAGAAAATAGTCAATACGCCAACCCACATTCTTCTCTCTGGCATGAAACATATAGGACCACCAGGTGTAGGCATCCGCCGCGTCCGGATATTTATAGCGGAAGGTATCAAGGAAGCCGCTGTCCAGCAGCGCCGTCATCTTATCCCGTTCCTCAATGGTAAAGCCTGCATTCCTTTTATTCGACTTCGGATTCTTCAAGTCGATTTCCTTATGTGCCACGTTCATATCTCCGCAGACCACCACCGGCTTCTTCTGATCCAGAGCAAGCAGGAACTCCCTGAAATCCTCTTCCCATTCCATCCGGTAATCCAGTCTGGCCAGCTCCCTCTGGGAATTGGGCGTATATACGGTGACCAGATAAAAATCCTCATATTCCGCAGTAATAATCCTGCCTTCCGCGTCATGCTTTTCAATCCCCATGTCAAAGGTCACACCGATGGGTTTCTTCTTTGAAAAAAGGGCAGTTCCTGAATATCCTTTTTTCACTGCCGAGTTAAAATACTGATGATAGCCCTCAAAAGCCACTTCTACCTGCTCCGGCTGCAGCTTCGTCTCCTGAAGGCAGAACATATCTGCATCTGCCTGTTTAAAAAACTCCTCAAAGCCTTTCCCAATACAGGATCGTAATCCATTGACATTCCATGATACCAGCTTCATAATCCTTAGTTCCTTTCTGAACATTCCATATCCATAATCACATCATACAGCTCTTCCACCGTTCCTGCCAGCCGCATTGCTCCGGCCTGCTCCAGCTCCTGTCTGCTTCCATAGCCATAGAGCACTCCGATGGCAGCAATTCCAACCTTCCGGGCTCCTTCCACATCATGCTCCCGGTCTCCCACCATCACTACCTGGGAGAGGTTCTCAATTCCGTTCTTCGCCAGAGCATAGCGGATTACGTCCGCCTTGGCAATACGGCTTTCATCCAGGGTAGCACCGCAGATATCATCAAAGTATCGCTCCAGATGAAAGTGCTCCAGTATCTTTTTTGCAAAAACCTCAGGCTTGGAGGTCGCGGTAATCAGCTTCTTCCCTGCGGCCCGCAGCTTTTTCAAAAGCTCCTCCATCCCTTCGTATACCTGATTCTCATAGATACCGGTATCCTTAAAATACTCCCGGTACTTCGACACCAGTTCCTCTGCTTCCTCCTCGTTAAAATTATAAAACTCCATAAAAGAGGTCTTAAGAGGCGGCCCAATATGCCGGTAAAGGCTTTCCAGCTCCCGGACAAATATTCCCTTTGATCTTAGAGCACATTGAACCGACTTCGTAATTCCAACTCCGGGATCTGTGATCGTTCCATCCAGATCCAGTAATACATATTTCATCTGTACCTCCAAAATATCGCCGGATCACAGTCTTGCCGTATCCGTTCTTTTCTTTACCATAGGGGATGAATTGCCGGACAGGCCTTGCTTTTTACCGCTGCCCGAAATTCCACAAAGCAGCCGCAGATTCGGCAGATTCCCTCTCTCAGATTCTCACATTCCCGGCATCTGGACAGCCGCTCAAGATAGAGAGGCTCCTCCGCTTTCGTATCCTCGTTCAGCCCGTTCAGATAAATTTTCATATGCTCCAGATATTCCTCCGGTGCGATATCCTGCAGAAGACAGCGCTTACATCTTCTCATTTCATTCTGTTCCATCAGCCGTCGGTTTCCTTACCTGTTTCATATTCTTTTCAACCAGCTTGCGCGGCAGCATTACCTGATGCCCGCAGCCCAGACATTTCAAACGAAAATCCATCCCCACCCGGAGAATCTCCCATTCAAAACTTCCGCAGGGATGCGGTTTTTTCAACCTTACAATATCCCCGAGATTTAAATCCATAATACACCCCAGCCTTTCCACCGGAGACACGCTCCTTCTGTTATTGGCAACCAGGTTCATGATCCGGCTGACATAAGACAAGCAGCTCGCAGCCCGGCGTTGTTTGCTCCAAGCAAAAATTGCAAGCAGACTTACATTTCCGCTTCCATTATATCATGAACAAAGAACATGTTCATGATCTCCGGCTCCGATCACATGATTACGAGCAAGCTCGTATCATGTTCACTACGCATTCATTATATCATAATACATTAATTAATAAAAACAAAATTTTTTCTTGCATTTTACAATGCGTTGTTGTAGTATGTAAACATAGATTACGTAGTTTTTATAACTACATGCCAAATCAGCAATTCTATGTCATGCATTTATACTGTTGAATTTGACAATACTAATAACCACAACATAATTAATTACAAGGAGTTGATTTTATGACCGTCAAAAAAGTAAAAGCAAAAGATCCCGGCAGCGCCATTACCCATCTGATCGGCACTCTGATGACTGCCTTTGCTGCAACTCCGCTTCTTATCAAAGCGGCACACCATCCCGGCCCGATCCATCTTCTTTCCCTTGGTATCTTTGTACTCAGCATGATCCTGCTGTATGTTGCAAGTACAGTGTACCATACCTTTGGAAAGACTGCAAAGATCCATGTCCGGCTCAAGAAATTTGATCACATGATGATTTATGTTCTGATTGCAGGAACCTATACTCCCATCTGTCTCATTGCACTGGGAGGCCGCACCGGTCTGGCTATGCTCGTACTGATCTGGAGTATTGCTCTCATCGGGATTATTGTAACCGGCTTCTGGGTGCATTGTCCCAAATGGTTCTCTTCTGTGATATATATTGCCATGGGCTGGACCTGTGTGCTTGCCTTTACCCAGATTATTAACGCTCTGCCTGTCGCTGCTTTTGTATGGCTGCTGGCCGGCGGAATTATTTATACCGTCGGTGGGATCATCTACGCCCTGAAGCTTCCCATCTTCAACAACCGGCATAAATACTTCGGCTCCCATGAGATCTTCCATCTCTTTGTTATGGGCGGAAGCATCTGCCACTTCATCCTGATGTACAACTATATCGCCGTTATGCCTTAACCGAACCCCTCAACCTTATGCCGTTAGACTTGCCGGGTATTTCGCAGAGGCTTGGTACACTACAATCGGACATACAGGCAAAAAACCGGGCTGCCTGCCGCATTCCCTCCCTATATCAGGAAAGAAATGCGGCAGGCAGCCCAGTCATATCTATGTTAAGCAGCCGAATGTTCGGGTAAGTTATCAGAACAGCAATGCTTCGTGCTCTTGATGAGGTATAAGGATTCGGTTGCGAATTCTCAAAGATATGTATCCCCATTCCACATCACTGTTCCGGATCAGTCATTATCTGGCCTCCACTAGCGATCCTTTTCACCTCTTCTATTCTGGCACCGATACGGCATCTATACATTATTATACTCTGCAAATTATGAATTGTGACTGTTCTCCATAAGGCCGATAAAAGAAAGCTGGAAGCTCAAATTCATAGGAGCGTTCCAGCTTTCCCGCTTACAGTCTCTTCAGCAGCTCTTCTCTCTGTGCCTCAAAGCCGGGCTTTCCCAGCAAAGCAAACATATTCTTCTTATAACTTTCCACTCCCGGCTGGTCAAAAGGATTCACTCCCAGAAGGTATCCGCTGACACCGCAGGCAAACTCAAAGAAATAGAACAGCTCGCCCAGATAGAACTCGTTCTGCTCCGGCATGGTTACACTCAAGTTAGGGACATTGCCGTCGGTATGCGCCAGAAGCGTCCCCTTCATGGCACTCTTATTAACAAAATCCACACTCTTGCCTGCAAGATAATTCAAGCCGTCCAGATCAACTTCCTCTTCCTCCAGAATAATCTCGGTCGCTGATTTCTCCACATTGATTACGGTTTCAAACAGGGTCCTCTGTCCATCCTGGATGAACTGGCCCATGGAATGCAGATCGGTGGTAAAATCAACGGATGCCGGATAGATTCCCTTCTGATCCTTGCCCTCGCTCTCTCCGTAGAGCTGCTTCCACCACTCGGAAACAAAGTGCAGGGAGGGTTCATAATTTACCAGAATCTCTATTCCCTTGCCTTTTCTAAGCAGAACATTGCGCACTGCCGCATATTTTAAAGCATCATTCTCTTCAAAGGGCAGGTTGAGACAAGCCTCTCTCATACTGGCTGCGCCTTCCATCAGCTGAACAATATCCGCACCGCTGACAGCGATCGGAAGAAGGCCCACCGCCGTAAGCACGGAATAACGTCCGCCAACATCATCGGGCACCACAAAGCTTTCATAGCCCTCTTCTGTAGCCAGCTTCTTCAGAGCTCCCCGGGCTTTGTCCGTGGTGGCATAGATTCTCTTTGCCGCCTCCTGTCTGCCGTATCTCTCGTTCAGAAGCTTTTTAAATACGCGGAACGCGATTGCCGGCTCTGTTGTAGTGCCGGATTTACTAATGATATTGATGGAGAAATCTCTCTCCCCGATGACCTGGATCAGATGATTCATGTAATTGCTGCTGATATTATTTCCGCAGAAATAGATCTCCGGTGTTTTTCTGATCTCCCTGGAAACACTGTTATAAAAACTGTGTCTCAAAGCTTCAATGGCAGCTCTGGCGCCAAGGTAGGAGCCGCCGATACCGATTACCAGCAGAACCTCCGAATCCTGCTGGATCTTTGCCGCAGCCTTCTGAATCCTTGCGAATTCCTCCTTGTCATAATTGATGGGGAGATCAATCCATCCCAGATAGTCATTGCCCGCGCCTGTCTTATTAATAAGTTGGTCTTTCGCTGCTACAGTGGCATTCTTAATCATATCTACTTCAGAATCTGCAACAAACTTTTTCGCAACCGAATAGTCAAAGGTAACTTTGTTAGCCATAGGATACCTTCCTTTCATTTTTTCTTCTATTCTAACAAAATCGCCCTGATTATTCAATCATTTTTCTTTCTGATTTATTTAAGCAAAGAATTCTTTTAAAACCTCTTCTATTACCTTATCCTCCTGGCTGTTCTGCAGGCTCCGGCTCTTTCCGCTTCCTTTGGCAGCCGCGGCTGCTTTCTTCTCTGCCTTTTCCAGAAGCTTCTTCTCCTGCTGGTCCCGCTCCTTGCTTGCGGCAATCTCATCCAGCCCCTGCAGCACTTTATTCAGATCCATTCTTTCCTGGCTGGGCTTTAAATCGTGTTCCATACTATGTAGAATATTCTCCCTGGTCTCCAACTCTTCCCGAAGGCCTTCTGCCGGAAATTCCGCTGAATCATCTGCGAAAAGCTCTTTTGGCACAGAGGCCTCCTTCTCTGCGGATACCTCCTTCTTCATGGATATCTCCTTCTCCATGGACCGCTCCCTATCCATAGACGATATCACCGGTTCCTCAACCCCTGATGCCTTCCCTGACTGCTTCTTCTCCGTCACTGCCTCTGCCCCTTTGCCGGATGACTTCCCCGCATATCTCTTACCCGGCTTTTCAGCTGGCTTCTCCATGGTTTCTTCCGCCTGATTATCCCCCTGGCTTTCCATGGACAGCTTCTTCAGCTCAGCCTGCCGCGCCTCCAGAGCCTTACGCTCCTCTTCTATCTTCCTCAATTCCTCTTCCCTTCGCTTGGCGGCTGCCTGCCTGCGCTCCTCCTGCCTTCGTCTCTCTTCCTCTCTGCGGGCCTCCTCCAGTCTCCGGCGCTCCTCTTCTTTCCTCTGAGCCTGAAGCTTCTTCTCCTCTTCCTTCTTTTGCTTTGCCTCCCGCCTGCGTTCCGCTCTCTCCTTCTTACTCTCCGTCCTTTCGGCAGATGTGCCCACCTGTTTCTTGGCTTCCGTTACCTGGGCATACTCCCGGCGCATCTGCTCATACAGCTCCGGATAGAACGTCTCCTGCTCCAATCGTATCTTGCAGAAATTATCCAGATAATCCAGAAGGTTCAGGTGGAGCATTCTCCTCTTCGCTGATAAATTGATGCTTTTATCCACAAGAATTAAAATTGCACTTGATAAGATTCCCACAGATCCAGTCAGTAATATCTTATCTTGTCCACAACGGAAGGTTACTCCGAAAACCACACTGACAGGCACGGTTAAGAGATTAAGGAAAAGAATTTGTCCACCGAAATTGTCCCAGGTGGATAATAAAATTCCACAAAATCGATATTTTAATACATTCTTATCCACAAATGTATCCACATTATTCACACCAATTTTTGCCTTATAGCACGCCTCAAATCTCATTTTTATAAGCTTTACCAGCTTATTTTTTGCCTCTGCCGGATTTTCCGACGCCTTAACCAGATTCTTAAACACCTGGTTTACAATCAGACGAACCAGCAATCCCAGTCCGCAGAGTCCTGCAAAGGCGTAAATAATGATATTTTGCTCAAATAAGAATTGAATCATAAAAATCCCCTCTCTTTTCCATATATTAACATTAATTATAGCTTACAACAGCTATTTTGAAAAGAGAGAGGATTACAAATCGATTTACATTATTTTACTTATGTTTTTATATTATGATTTATTTTGCTTTGTTTCGATGAAAAACCACAGGCAGGAAGATTTATTGTTTCTTCACCATGTCCGGCATATTGAAATAGGTGTCCAGGCGGTCATTCGCCACCTCAACAGAATAACTTATGGTCTCATAGCCCTCCTTAATAAAAGTCACCACATGGTTTCCGATTATCTTTGTAAAGCTTATGGGTGATATCCCCTGGAACTCCCCGTTGAGATATACCGAAGCCCCCAGAGGGCTCTGTATGTAGATCAAGTGATTCCTATCCACTATATAATCCTCTTCCGCCAGGTTCCCGGAATCCTCTCCGTCGGCATCCGCATCCGGATTTTCATCTCCCTCCATATCAGGATCATCCCCTATGCCATCACTCTCGCCAGAATCCAAGTTCACATCCTCCTCAGAATCTGTGCCGGTATTGCTATCCATACCCGTGTCACCATTCCCTCCGGCATTGTTATTCATGCCAGTATTGTTACCAATGCCGGCATTCGCCCCAGAACCCGAACCGCTATTGGAAGCCACGTCGGGACCGGTTCCCGGCGTATCCGTCTCTGTTACGATGACCGACCGGTTACTGCTTTCCCTTGGCAGATCAATGCGCAGATTCTTCCCTGCCGTATTTAACGTAAGGCTTCCTTCATAAGTGACATATCCATCCAGGGACACTACAATATCATGCTTTCCGTAATTCATTTCCAATGAATCGGCATAGCTTGTCAGCTTACCGTCCACAAACAGATCAGCTCCAAAGGGAGATATGGTGAAGGTAACCAGACCCTGCTTTGCACCATTGGGCCCCAGATCCCCAAGGCTCACCACCGTCTCCTGATTACGCCGAACTGTAATATTCTTCGTTGCCGTATATTTTGCACTCTCCACGGTAAGGTTGAAGCTTCCTTCCCTCACCATGATGACCATATCCTTGGCAATCTGTTGAATGGCTTCATAACCGATGGTGACATAATCTCCGATAAAGCCCTCGTAATCCGTCAGCTTGACCGTGCCGTGGCCCCTGGTAATCGTGATAGACCAGATGGTTTCCTCGTAGCCCCGCACCGTCAGCTCATCCATCGGCGCCAGATCATATACTGTCACAAAATCCGCACCGTCCAAAATAATCAAGTCATCCGTATATTTGTATTTGGTGGATCCAATCTTCATAACCCGGTTGCTGCGGTCAATACTGAGATTGTTCACTCCTATGTATTCCCATGCTTTCGTGGATATCTTCAACTGGGTCAGCTTTGTCTCTGTCTTAGGATGGATCGCCTCCACCATGGTCCCCACGGGAATCTGCAGGATTGCTATGGTTTGGCTGTATTTATCCGTAATATCTGTTGATCCGCTGTAAGGGTAGACGGTACTTTCCTTTTTCGCTATGTCATACAGCGTGATTTCCTTGGCTTCTTCATTGATATCCGTAACCACACCCAGCACCTCAACAAGCTGCACCGAAGCCCCTCCCTGCTCCTGCTGCTTCGCATCTCCCACCGGTTTGTTCCTGTTTCGATTCGCCGGGGCAGATGAGAACATGGTTATGAGAAGGATGACAGACAAAAGTCCGAGTCCTGTGATCAAATTCATAATTACATTGCCGCTGATCCGAAATCTTTTCTTTTTGGACGGTTTTGCTCCCTGCTGTTTATCCAGCCTGTAGGGTGTTCTGTTCCCCCATTTATAGTCCGGTTGTTTTTTCCAATCTCTCATTTGTTGTTCCTCTGCTTATGACTGCTGCTTTATTTTACTGACATTATACCATAGTCGCAAGCTCCTATGGTATGGCACTCCGTGCTAGGATGCGCACTACGCTCCGCTCCGGCGCACACGAATAAATGCGTGAGTATAATGTCTGCCGACATTATACCATAGTCACAGGCTCCTATGGTATGCGTCATTATGCGCACTTGGCTTCGCTCCGGCGCACCACACGCATATATACGTGGATATAGTGCCTACCGATATTATACCACAACATCCAACCGTTGCAATCCCTGCGCACGCACCCTTACAAGATTCTCTCCAGCTTCTCAAGAAACATCTCTTTTTTCTCGTTCTGTTCCCCGATCATGGTCAGCTTCTGGGTGTTCCGCCCGGATATCCAGGATTTCTTTCCGTTGTAATAGAAATTAGTGATCTTCCAGAACTTCTCCGGATAGAGAAGCAGCACATACAGCACCTGAAGCTCCTCCCGGCTAATGGGCCTGATCTGATCATAGGCTTCAATCATATTGCTTCCGTAAAGAATATCCCAGTCGTTCTTCTCCATCACCTTCCGAATAAACTGGTAGAGATCAAAGATCTGAAGCCCGATATAGGATTTTTCAAAATTAGTGGTTGCAATCTGGCTTCCCGGCCCCCCAAGCTCCGTAGCGGACAACGGCTGCCGGTTTACCCAGCCAGGGGGGATCTGTGCCTTGTTCATTGCCTCCGCCTTATTTTTCAACATAATAATATTATGATAGGTATAATTACCGTGACACACACTGCGTTCCTTGACCGCCCTCTCCATCAGAGTACGGTAGGCAGACCTGGAAAGCCGTTCTGCCGCCATGAGCCCCTGCTCATAGAAGGCTTCATAATAATTCAGATATAACAATTCAAATTCGTTTTTCTGCTTCTTCTCCCTGATATATGCCCTGACCCGCTTCAGCTCCCTGTTGCGCTTGTCGAAGGTCTCCGCCAGATCCGGCGCAATATTATGCTCCATCTGCTCTCCGGCAAGATCCACCTCCTGCAGCATATTATGAAGTCTTGCCAGGTTCGCGGAAGCCAGCTCAATCTGGGACAGCTCCTTCAGATTGCATTCTTCCCCCCAGAACCAGTTCTTCATGATATACTGGCAGCCTCCCCCATCCTCGGACACAATATCCTCCTCCATGGTTTTAACAAAGAGGTCCGTATTGGAATAGCCGTGAAGCAGCAGATGCTCCTTTACCTTGTTTTCAAACATAGCCCGGTTTCTGGAGCCCTCAAAGCATTTGAAAAGCTTCAGTCCGCAATCCGTTTCCAGCAAAAATGCCCCTCTGGCCCGGTATATGTTGTAAACCTTAAGACGATATTTTTTCAGTGCCTCCTGACTTCTGTCCTCCACAGCCCATCCTCCTTACAAAACTTCATAGCATAGCAATGCGTATAACGGATCCAGCCGAAGATGAAGTTTTGAAGCTTCATGGGGATAAACCCGTCTTACTAATATTATGTTGTGTCTCTCTAATTCATGATAACTTATACCATTGCTTTTGGAAAAGTTTTGTATGAAAACGTCAGTGCATTGATTGTTTTTCTTTTGCCAGCTCCAGCAGAGTCTCCCGCCGGTTCAGCTCCGGCCTCTCCAGAACCCTGGACAGCAGATATTCCAGCAGCTCCCCCAATTCCCTGCCCGGCTTCATGCCAAGAGCGATCAGATCCTTCCCGTTTATCTTCAGCTCCTTCTGGCTGACACATTCCTCCCTCTCTATAATTTCCCGATACAGCTGCCGGCCCTTGGCCAGCCGCCGGAACTTTTCATCGGTATGCTGTGGATTTTTGGCGGAGATATCTGCCCGGTTCACCTCAAACAGCAGTTCCATGTATTCTTTTCCGATTTGCGCTGCCGCCCTGCGCATTCCTGCCGGTGTCAGGCCATAATGGTAATCATGCCAGCGGATCAGATGCACCACGGAATCGATGGTATCATTGTCAAACTTAAGACGTCTTAATATGGCTCTGGCCGTTACTGCTCCTTTTTCCTGATGACCGTAGAAATGGCTCTGGCCGTCCTTCCCTATGGCGGCCGTGCCCGGTTTTTCCACATCGTGGAGCAGCATGGTCCAGCGCAGTATCGTTCTCTCCCGAAGAGAAAAACGCTGCTCCTTAAGGCTTCCCGCTACCTCCGAGACCGCATGGATGGTATGTTCCCCCACGCTGTAGATATGATGTATATTCTTCTGCTCCGTCTTCATCATGGCGTCAAATTCCGGAAGAATGATCCTTGTAATTCCCGTCTCATAAAGCAGCCGCAGCCGGTCCGGCGAATCAGATAATAAAAGCTTGGTCAATTCGGTCCTAATCCGCTCCGCACTGATATTTTGCAGCTTTACCGCCTTATCTGTGACCGCCTGCAGGGTATGCTCCTCAATTCCAAACCCCAGCTGGGCGGAAAAGCGGACAGCCCGCAGAATTCGGAGGGCGTCCTCTCCAAAGCGTTCCGCAGCGCTTCCGACACACCGGATGATCCCCCGCTCCAGGTCCTCTCTTCCTCCGAATAAATCAACCAATCCCTCCGCCTCATTATAAGCCATGGCATTGATAGTAAAATCCCTTCGCTTTAAATCCTCTGCCAGACTGGAAGTAAACTCCACCTGTTTGGGATGGCGGTTATCCTCATACTCACCGTCCAGCCGGTAGGTGGTCACCTCATAATGCTCTTTATCCAGCAATACCGTCACCGTACCATGTGCAATTCCCGTATCTACCGTCCTGCGAAATATTTTTTTCACCTCATAGGGCGTTGCTGAGGTAGTGATATCCCAGTCCTCCGGCTCCCTGCCAAGTAGCATATCCCTGACACAGCCGCCTACGGCGTAGGCCTCGTAGCCGTGGGCCTTCAGCTCTTTAATGATCTCATTCACTTTATCGGGAATACAAAACCTCATAAGCGCCCTCCTCACATTCGTCTCACAGATTAAAATCTATACCGATTATAGCAAAGCCCCTTTACGATTTCAAGAAAAACCCATAAGGCGTCCGCGAAGCATTTCTTAAGAAGACTTTAAGAAATTCTTAAGTTGTATTATTGCCTTGGTAACGCTATAATTACATGAGTTGGAATTTTAAAGTAATTTTACATAGGGGAGGGGGAGACTGCCATATGTATCCGGCAGGTAAGCATTACCGGTATCGAAATGACATTTATAATAGATTCATCAGCATGAATGCATTATGTGAATCCAATGCAAAATCTTTGGGAGAATTGGAGCTGTCTCCTGATGGGATGTTTCATCACCTTATGACCACCGGTGTCATCCTTCAGATTAAAAACCGGTATTATCTCAATGAGGAGAAGGCCATCCGGTATTTCCGCAGGCGAAGCCTGCTGATATCGGCAACTGTCATTCTTTTTCTGCTGCTTGCTTTAATAGGCTATCTGGTGCTTTTATAATAAAAGACAGAATAAGGGCTTTGTATGCCGGAGCGTAATTTCGCTCACGGCACACAAAGCCCTTCCTATCTCTTTTCCTAGTACGCTTTTCCCCAATAAGCCATTACCTTAGCAGGCTTTCCGCAGCATACGCAAACCTCGGAAATCTGCTCCTGCTCAAAGGGCATACAACGGGAGGTTGCACCGGTCCGGTCCTTGATCTCCTTCTCACAGGCCTCGTCCTCACACCACATTGCCTTGACAAAGCCGGGCTTTTCTGCAACCGTCTTCTCCAGCTCTTCCATATCGACGGCGGTATAGGTATGAGTGTCACGGTGCTTTCTTGCTCTTTCCAGCATCTCGGACTGCATTCTCTCTAAGATCTCGCCGGCCTTAGCCTCAATCTCATCCAGAGATACCACCGTCTTCTCTCTGGTATCCCTGCGGACGATTACCGCCTGATTGGCTTCTATATCCTTGGGGCCGATCTCCACACGGATGGGAACACCTCGCATCTCCTGCTCGCTGAACTTCCATCCGGGACTCTTGTCGGAATCATCCACCTTAACCCGGAAGCCGCCCAGCCTCTGCTTCAGCTCGTATGCCTTATCCAGGACACCCTCCTTATTCTGGCTGATGGGTATGATCATAATCTGGGTAGGTGCAATTCTGGGAGGCAGTACCAAGCCGCTGTCATCCCCGTGAACCATAATGATGGCTCCGATAATTCGGGTGGACACGCCCCAGGAGGTCTGGTGCACGTACTGCAGGGTGTTATTCTTATCCGTATATTGAATGTCAAAGGCACGGGCAAACCCGTCGCCGAAATTATGGCTGGTTCCCGACTGCAAAGCCTTGCCGTCATGCATCAGAGCCTCGATGGTATAGGTTGCATGAGCACCCGCAAACTTCTCCTTCTCTGATTTCCGCCCCTTAATCATAGGGATCGCAAGAACTCTTTCGCAAAAATCAGCATAAACATTGAGCATCTGAATCGTTCTTTCCTCCGCCTCTTCTGCCGTAGCATGAGCCGTATGTCCTTCCTGCCACAGAAATTCCATGGAGCGGAGGAAGGGTCTGGTGGTCTTCTCCCAGCGTACAACGGAGCACCACTGATTATACAGCTTAGGGAGATCCCGATGAGATTGAATGATCTTGGAATAAAAATCACAGAACAGGGTCTCCGAAGTAGGCCTTACGCACATTCTCTCCTGAAGAGCCTCTCCTCCTCCATGGGTAACCCAGGCTACCTCCGGAGCAAATCCCTCCACATGATCCTTCTCCTTCTGTAACAGACTCTCCGGAATAAACATGGGCATATATACATTCTCCACCCCGGTTGCTTTAAAATCCGCATCCAGCTGCTTCTGGATGTTCTCCCAGATCGCATAGCCGAGAGGGCGAAGTATCATACAGCCTCTTATGCTAGAGTACTCAATCAACTCCGCTTTTTTTACAACATCCGTGTACCATTGGGCAAAATCCACATCCATTGAGGTAATGGCCTCAACCAGCTTCTTATCCTGTGCCATAATATTCTCTCCTTTTTCTTGTTTTCACTATTCCTTACCTCTTGCATTCCATTCACCGGCAGCAAGAATACTCATGGGCTTTTCCTGTTTTTATACAACAAAAAAGCCCTTCTATCCGCAAGGGACCGAAAGACTCGGCGGTACCACCCTAATTAACTGCCGCGGGGACAGTTCTCTTATCTCCGTTAACGCCGGAATACGTTGCATTTCGGGGAGTCAAAGCTCCTTTCATACAATGCTCCAAGGCCGGTTCGGCTGAATCGCTATAAGAAGCTTCCACCACTGCTTCTCTCTCTGGAACAACGGCAACAACCTACTCTTCCTCTTCTTCGCACACATCAGATCTGACTAATAGGCTAATTGTATGCCAGAATAACCGCTTTGTCAAGCGGTTATTCTTCTTCACAGCCGTTAATCTCCTGTCGGTCAGCAGCCTCCTGTGCCTTTTCGTTGATCACCTTATACACAGTGATAATAATCACCAGTCCTACCGGCCCCAGGATAAACCCTGCAATGGAGAAGAGCTTTACTCCGATATACATGGATATCAGCGTATACAGCGGCTTTATTCCAATCCGGCTTCCGATCAGCTTCGGTTCCAATACCTCACGGATAATCTGACACAGGAGATAAATCGTGATTAGTATTGCCGCTGAGTAGAGGTTGCCGTTCATCAGTATAATAATCGCCCAGGGTATGAATACCATACCGCTTCCGATAAAGGGCAGCGCATCCATAATGGCAATTCCTATTCCCGCCAGCGCGGCATATTCATTGCGAAGCAGTGTAAGCCCCAGCACACAGATCACCGCCACAATCAGCATAATGATTGCCTGGGAACGCAGGTAGGCTATTCCGGCTTCGGACAGCTTGGACGTAATCTTATGAAAATCTTTGTATAAGGGGTGCTCGCTGTATTTCTCCTGAAACAGGGGCAGCTCCTTGGTAATGAGCACCGCCGACACAAAGACGATCAGCAGAATTCCGATAAATGCCACTGTTCCTATGGTAAAGGATATGGTATGCTCTGTAATCTCCGGCATCAGATTGTTCTTCACCCTCTCCAGCAGAAGCTTCAGATTCTCGTCAACCATAGCCCGGAGCGTTCCTCCGTCCAGCCCAAAGAGATCGTCGCAGCCCTTGCAGATATGGTCCAGCCTGTTAGCGATCAGACTGAGATAGATGGGAAGATTACGAAGAAAGGCGACGGCCTGTTTAAATAAAATATTGATCAGCAGAATGAGGCTGACTCCAAAGACTCCAAACAGCAGAAGCAGCGCCGCCGTTCCTCCCAGCAGGCGCGGCACCTTGAACCGCCGGTATAAAGTGTCTGTCACCGGACGAATCAGCCATGCCAGAAAATAAGCTGCCAGAAACGGCAGAACTAATCCAAGAAAATACTTAAATCCCAGATACACTGTGACAGTAATAAGTACCAACAAAATAGGGCCTTTTATTCTCAATAATTTATCCCATATCGATTTCAAGCGGTTCACCCCCTAACTTTGGAATCAAAAAGAGAATTCATTTTAAGATGAATTCTCCTGTGATTATTGTCTGCCAAAGAGATATTAATATCCTCGGTGAATACTTGTAAAAATAAAGCTAAAATTATCAAAATATAAAAGTTTCAACCATGGAAATATAAGCTCATAAATTGATTATAAAATCAAAGGGTGCTGCGTACCATGGGTGCTTTTGACGCTTTAATTATAATATATTTCACTGCATCATAACTGAAACGTAGGGCACCTGCGCAATATAAGCTGCTTTCACATAAGAGAGTCCTTCCTGTACCAGATAGTCCTCACCTTGCTTGGATACCCGTACCGTCTGCCGGGCCGCATAGGCTCCTTCATACTCCTTCGCCAGCGCTTTCAGCTCCTGTCTGTCCTCCCCGGAAATCTCGCTTTCTTGAATCAAACGCCGGGGTGACAGCAGTATTTTAAAGCTCTCCGTCCCCTCTCTCTGATACTGCTCCTCATAGATCTCCGCTTCCTTCAGAATAATCTCCGCGATCTGATCCGGTGTGCCGTAGGTGCTGTCGATAATCAGGTTGTAATTGGAATATTCCATGTATTTTAAATTGTAAATATCCTTATACCGCACATTCTCCGTAGCCGCACGTTCCGCCAGCAGCTTCTTGGCTTCCTCCAGGGAACTGTATTTCTCCTCCGCTCCCCGCTGATCCTTCATGACACGCTCCGCCGCCACCTCAAGGCTTACGGATACAAACACCTTAAAAGAATGCTCCACAAAATGCCATGCCAACCGGGAATCAAAAATAATATTTTTATCCCTGTTTTCCCTGGATATTCTGGCAGTCTCATCATCAATCATCTTGTCGTATTTCCGGTCAGAACACATCAGCTTGTTTAATTCCAATGTCGTCATGTTCATCTGGCGGGCCAGCTCTCTTTGAACCTTTCCCGTGGAATAGATTTCATATTGATATTGGTCGCTTAACAGCCTGCATACGGTTGACTTCCCGCTGCCCAGGTTACCTGTAATCGTAATATGCATGAATTTACCCTCTTTTCTTCGCATCCCTTATTGATTCTTGCCGAAGCCTTCCCTAAATTATACACTTTGTAAAATGGTGCACTTTATGAATAATACAGTATTATAGCGGAAAACAATTAAAAAAACAACCATAACAAGCCTCTGTTTCGTAGATTTTCGTATGGATGTTTTTGTAAACCTTGTTTTTTTCCGGAAAGAGGTAGATCAAGCTCATGAAATAACGACCGGTTCTGCCCCAAATTCCTCTGCTTCTCCCCTGTCATGGGTCACCAGAAGGACAGTCTTTCCCCTGGTGTTCTCCTTAACATAGGCCATCACCTGCTTTTTCGTCTCCTCATCCAGGCCCTTAAAGGGCTCGTCCAGGATCAGAATATCACTTTCCGCCAGCAATGCCCGCACAATGGCAACCCTTCTTCTCATACCGCCGCTGAACTGCCTGACCGCTTTTTTCCGGCCTTCGTCAATCCCTACCTTTTTCAGCCCTTCTTCTATCTCCTGCCTCGTCACGGCTCTGGCACAAGCCAGCTTCACATTCCTTACGGCATCCCAGTGCTCGATCAGACGGTCCTCCTGGAATACTGCTGCAATCCGTTTTCCCTCCACGCCCCGAATCTCTCCGGAATCCGGCTTCTCCAATCCCATCAGCATGGATACAAGCGTGGTTTTCCCGCTGCCGGAGGCTCCCATAAGACAGCTGACACAGCCCTCCCGGAAGGTAAGGTTCAGATCCGTGAACAGCCGTTGGTCTCCAAAGCTTTTGGCTACATGCAATAATTGTATCCCCATTACTGCCTCCTTTCGGAGCGGAACAGAAGGACCACCGCTTTTTCAAAAATAATACTGATCAGAATAATCACAACGGTCCAGGCCAGCAGTTCCTTCGTCATCAGATACAGCTTCGCTTCATAGAGCTTCTTGCCGATGGAGCCGGAAGGAATCCCAATCACCTCAGCCGCAATGCCCGCCTTCCAGCAAAAACCAAGCCCCACTGTAATCGCGGTCATAAAAAACGGCTTTACTGAAGGGATATAAATTGCCGCCGCCTTTTTCACAAGCCCCAGCCGGAAGACCCGGGCCATCTGCAGAAGCTTCTCATCCGCATTGCGCAGGCCTTGCAGCACACTGGAATAAATCATCGGCACTACCATCATAAATGAGATCAGTACGGATAAATTTCTGGATTTAATCCAGACCAGGGCAAGGATAATAAAGGATGCCACGGGCATTGCCTTGATTATCCTCATCAAAGGGGAGACCAGATCCTCCAGAAGGCGGCAGCGATAGGACACCACCGCAAGCAAAGTTCCGGCAGCAAGGGCCATGGAAAAACCGGCAATAATACGAAGGGAGGAAGAAAGAATGCTCCGCCAGAAATCAAGTCCCCGGATCAGCTCCAGCAAGGTGGTAAATACTGCTGCCGGAGCTGCAAGCAAAATCTCATTTCCAATCCGTCTGCTTATCAGTTCCCAGACCAGCAGCCAGAAGCAAAGCACAAATAACTTTCGACCGATTCCCCTGGCCGATTCCCGGAATGACATCGGAGCTTTCATCAGCCTTCCTCCTTTGCTCCTATTTCATATAATAGAAATTCTCTGCCGGAAGCTCACCGCCCACAGATTGGGGGTTCTGACCGTGAAGCACCTTAAGATAACCCCCCGCCTTCTCCTTCATTTCATCTCCCTGAATCAGAGTGATATTGCAATAGGGTATGGCTTGTTTTATCACGGCAGCTTTAAAGATATCGAACTTTTCCACCAAAGCGGAGGCTTCCTCCACATTCTCATTTACAAAGGAAACGGAAGCAGCATATTCCTCCAGAAAGGCATCAAAAGCCGCCTTATTCTTCTCCAGAAAATCACTGCGTACCACAACCACGCCGGTCACTACGGAGCTATTATCCTCACTTACCGCTTCCCATTCCTTTGCTATATCAAGAGCAATCCTCACCTTATCGTTATTCATTAACACCGTGGTCACATAGGGCTGGGGCAGCATGGCAACCGCATTCTCCGTCTCGCTGAGAATTGCCGCAACCTCTGTGGCTTCTGTCTTATATTCAATGGTAACATCCTTCTCCGGATCAATTCCGTAAGCGGCAAGAAGGTAATTCAAGGTATACTGGGGCGTTGTTCCCAAGCCGGTAGAATAGATGGTCTTGCCTCTCAAGTCCTCCACCTTCTGAATCTGGTTCCCTGTTTCCACAATATAAAGAACTCCCAGAGTATTAATTCCTGCCAGCTTAATCTGTCCCTGGGTCTTGTTATACAGTACGGAGGCAAGATTGCAGGGAATGGCGGCAACATCCAGCTCTCCCTTTGCCAATCCGGTACTGATCTCATCCGCCGCACCTGCCAGGGTAAAGCTGTACTCATTGGCGGCGGTGCCGTTAGACGCATCCTCCATTATCTTAATCATGCCGATGGCCGTCGGTCCCTTCAAGGCCCCGACGCGGATACTTACGGTGTCAGGCACCGTCTCCTCCGGCGTTGCGGTAACCTCCGGTGAAGGCTCCTTCCCTGCCGGCTCTCCGGTCTTTTCACCACATGCGGCCAGAATCAGCACACATAAAAACATTGATACTATCAGGCTTAATTTTTTCATATCTATCCGTCTCCTTTTCTTATCTCTGCTATTTTTTTGAATACACGGTCTTCACATTTACACCCTTAATCATTCCCAGCTTTCCCGCCAGGGTGCTTATGGTATCTGAATCCGCGTTGACCACGACACTAATGATATTAATATTCTTCTCACGATAGGGAATTCCCATTCTGCCGATAATATACTGGCCATACTCGTGGAGCAGCCCGTTAAGACGTTCTACGGCATCCATATCCTCCACAATAATGCCGATTAATGCAATTCTTGTCTCCATCCCGATTTCCTCCCAATTCGGATATTTTTGAATAAAGAGTCTGCTTGCCGACTCTTGCGCTGCCGCGGTTGCCTTCGGGCAACATCTGCCCATGCACAGAATGTACATTTTGCGCGGCATGTGCATCCTGCGTAGCATTTTGCCGTATACGACAAAAATCCCTATGCCATAATAGCATAGGGAACATGTGCATACCTGTCTTCCTCGTCTTCTTGCCCGGATATACCTGCCGTCAGAACGATTTGCTCATATAATTCCTATGCCTTTTCATCAGGAAACCCTTTTGAATTGGCAAGGATAATAGTAGCATTTCGTTAATAATTTGTCAAGACTTTCCCTGGCTCGCTGCCAGGAATTCATTGCAGCATGACCTATGGCCGTCTGATATGCCAAGCTGCGGTGAACTCTTATACTTTAAAACGATAACCAACACCCCATATTGTTTCGATATACTGGGGCTTTGAGGTATTGTATTCGATCTTCTCCCGGATCTTCTTGATATGAACCGTCACCGTGGCAATATCCCCCACGGATTCCATATCCCAGATCTCCCGGAACAGCTCATCCTTCGTATAGACATGATTGGGATTCTGGGCAAGAAAGGTCAGAAGATCAAATTCCTTCGTGGTAAAGATCTTCTCTTCCCCGTTGAGAAATACCCGTCTTGCTGTCTTATCTATCTTAAGTCCGCGGATTTCAATGATCTCATTCTCCTTTACTCCGGAGCCGATGAGCCTTTCATATCTGGCAAGATGGGCCTTTACCCTGGCCACCAGCTCGCTGGGGCTGAAGGGCTTCGTCATATAGTCATCCGCCCCCAGACCCAGGCCGCGGATCTTATCGATATCATCCCGCTTTGCGGACACCATGATAACCGGAATGTTTTTAATTTCCCGAATCTTTTTACAAATCTCAAAGCCGTCCACGCCTGGAAGCATCAGATCCAGAATAATCATATCAAATTCCTCTGAAAGCGCTCTATTCAGCCCCACATCCCCGGTGGTCTCCACCTCTACCTCAAATCCGCTGAGCTCCAGATAATCCTTCTCAAGCTCCGCGATTGCCACTTCATCCTCGATAATTAATAGCCTGCTCATCATTACACTCCTTTCACAATCCTTCTCATTTCATGCCGCTTTCCGCCTTCCGCAGTGTAAACAGGACGGTGGTTCCCACTCCCTGCTCACTGGAGGCCCAGATCCTGCCTCCATGATCCTCGATGATCTTCTTCGATATGGCTAATCCCAGACCGCTGCCTCCTTTTTTGGAATTTCTTGAGGCGTCCGCCCGGTAAAAGCGTTCAAAGATATAAGGAATATCCGCCTTAGGGATCCCCGCGCCATTATCCTCTATCTCCACCTGGATATAGGGGCCTGCATCATGTAATCTGATTTGCAGAATGCCCTTGGGTTTATCCAGATATTTTACCGCATTCCCTATAATATTATTAACCACACGCTTCAGCTGCTCCGCATCAGCCACGACCCTTGTCTGGGGGCTTATTTCATTATAGTACTGGACCTCGATATTTCTGACCTCCAGATCCAGGCCGATTTCTTCCATACAATCATCAAAATACTCCCCGATCTTAATCTCCTTAAAAGAGTAAGGGATGGTGTTGCAGTCTATCTTCGCATAAAACCCCAGTTCATCCACCAGAATTGCCATATCATTCGCCTTGCTTAATATGGTCTGCAGATACTTTTCCTGCTTCTCCGGCGAACCGGCCACTCCGTCAATAAGACCCTCCGCATAGCCCTGGATCGCTGTCAGCGGGGTCTTCAGATCATGGGAAATGTTGCTGATCAGCTCCTTAATATCCTCTTCATATTTCAGACGGTTATCAATCAGCTCCTTCAGCCGGATTCGCATTTCCTCAAAGTCCTCGCAGAGCTGTCCGATCTCATCCTCCGTCTCTGACTGCACCGAATAATCCAAATCCCCGTCCCTGATCTGGCTCATGCCTATTCTCAGTATATTCAGCGGCCGGAGGATTCCCCGGTAAATCCAGATCATGAGCATCATTGCGGTAAATAACAGCACAAACAGAAAAGAGATCAGCGTCTGCCTGATCAGCGCCTTGATCTGGGGGAACAGGGTATCCAGATCCGTAATGATGAAAATCGTCCCTTCCGAGCCGTCGGAAAAATAAAAATCCTGGGATTTTACCAGAAAGGGCTTCCTGCCGTTGACATACATACCGCCGTCCACATCCGCGCTGTACTCACCAAACTTCTGCAGGGAATCCTTGATACTGTCCAGCAGCTGCTCATTGCCAGCGTAGACGAATTCATGACCCTTTCTCACCGCTATGAAGGAATACCGGCTCATCAGCTCGTCGCCGAGATGTTTGATGAAGGCCTCATCCTCCAGCTTCTGCGGTTCCTTAAGAGCGGTCAGCTTTATCTCGTTATAGATTCCCCTGGTCAGCCGGTTAAGAATCTGAATGGGATTCGCTATCACTTTCAGCGTATCCGTCTCCACATCATAGGATTCCTGAATGGAATTCGTCTGGAAGCTGATGATGGTTCCTGCGGCTATGGAAAGCAGCATGATGGGCATCGCTATCATTATAAAGAAAGCTGTTATCAACCTGTCCTTCAGTTTCAAAGCCTTCACCTGCATCCTTTCGTAAATATTACTTCCATTATAGCATTTATTTTTACTATATGCACAGAAAAATACTCTAACCTTTCTAAAGTTTCCATGAAATACGGAAACCAAGACAGGCCTTCCCGGTAAAGAGAAAGGCCATAGGAAACATCCTTCCCATGGCCTGAGGGTTATATTACTTTAATTACTGCTCCTACTTCATTTCCCGTTCAGATACTGCTTCAGCTCCTCTGCCTTGTCCAGACTCTCCCAGGGAATCTCCAGCTCCAGTCTTCCGAAATGTCCGTAAGCAGCGGTCTGCTTATAAATCGGCCTGCGAAGGTCCAGCATCTTAATGATGCCCGCGGGGCGAAGATCGAAATGTCTGCGTACAATAGTTACCAGCTCCTCCTCCGGCAGCCTTCCGGTTCCGAAGGTATCCAGCATGATGGAAGTAGGTTCTGCCACTCCGATGGCATAGGATAGCTGAATCTCACAGCGGTCCGCCAGGCCGGATGCCACAAGATTCTTAGCGACATAGCGGGCTGCATAGGAAGCCGAACGGTCTACCTTGGTGCAGTCCTTGCCGGAAAATGCTCCGCCGCCGTGTCTTGCATAACCGCCGTAGGTGTCTACGATAATCTTCCTTCCGGTCAGGCCGCTGTCTCCGTTGGGTCCGCCAATAACAAAGCGCCCTGTAGGATTAATATAGAATTTGGTTTTCTCATCAATCAATTCTTGAGGAAGGATTTCATCCAGGACATATTTTCTGATATCCTTTCTCAGCTGCTCAATGCTGATCTCCTCATCGTGCTGCGTGGACAATACCACCGCATTGAGATGGATCGGTTTTCCGTTCTCATCATATTCCACTGTCACCTGGGACTTGCCGTCCGGTCTGAGGTAGGGCAGGGTCTTATCCTTCCTTACCTTCGTCAGCTGTCTGGTCAGCTTATGAGCAAGAGAAATGGGATAGGGCATATACTCCTCTGTCTCATTAGTCGCATAGCCAAACATCATGCCCTGGTCTCCGGCACCGATCTTGGACAGCTCTTCGTCCTCCGCAAGGTGTTCCTTCACTTCAAAGGCCGTATCCACTCCCAGCGCAATGTCCTTGGACTGCTCGTCCAATGCTACGATGACTCCGCAGGTATTGGCGTCAAAGCCGTACTCCGAACGGTCATAGCCGATTTCACGGATGGTATCACGTGCGATTTTCTGGATATCCACATATCCGGAGGTGGTAATCTCGCCCATTACCAGCACCAGGCCGGTGGTAATGGCTGTCTCACAAGCAACCCTGCTCATAGGGTCCTGCTCTAACAATGCATCCAGAACCGCGTCTGAAATCTGATCACATATTTTGTCGGGATGCCCTTCTGTCACTGATTCTGATGTAAATAATCTCTTTTGCATATTTCCTCCATTCTGCCGCATTCCGCGGGATTAAACAACGGCAAGTAAAGATCATCTTGCCTTATGTTCACAACGGCAAGTAAAAATCGTCTCGCCTTGTACACTTCAACTAGTCAAAAAAATAAGTCCGCAATATGCGGACTTGATACCCTTGTCGGTCAAATCCTCTTATTGTTCGATTACTCGCTCAGGTTGGCACCTTCCATTTCTGGGGTTGCCGTGACTTCATAGAGCCTTACTCTCCGTCACTCTGAATAAGAGAAATATTAAAATATTTAATTATGCTGTCTGGTAACAATAGAATATAACGAATGACTGAATTCGTCAAGTAATATTTTTATTCGCCATCTTTATCTCAATCTTATGCTCGTCTCAGCCTGCCTTAATCATCCAACCTTCAGCTTGAACTTCCGAATCGCTTTCATATCGGCAGAATCCACCTTCACCATGGCGGCGCCCAGCTGCTGCATCTTTTTCTCAAACTTTTCATAGCCGCGCTCGATAAATTCGATATTCTCCACAATGGTATATCCTTCCGCCATCAAGCCTGCCATCACCAGGGCAACGCCTCCTCTGAGATCAGGCGCGCATACGCTGGCACCGGTAAGGCGCTCCACTCCCTCGATAATAGCGGTATTGCCTTCCACTTTAATGGATGCCCCCATACGGGTCAGCTCATCCACGTATTTAAAGCGGTTTTCAAAAATACTCTCTGTTACGATACTGGTTCCCTTGGATATTGCCAGCAGGGTGGTCATCTGAGGCTGCATATCCGTTAAAAAACCCGGATACACCAGGGTCTTTACATGGGAGTTGCCTAATTTACGATCCGCTCTTACACGCACCATATCATCAAACTCCTCCACCTGCGCTCCGATTTCCAGAAGCTTTGCTGTAAAAGCCTCCAGATGCTTCGGAATTACATTCTTAATCAGGATATTACCCTTCGTTGCTGCCGCCGCAAACATAAAGGTCCCCGCTTCAATCTGGTCGGGAATAATAGAATACTCACTTCCATGGAGCTTCTGCACGCCCTTGATACGGATCACATCCGTACCTGCGCCCTTGATATTGGCGCCCATACTGTTTAAAAAGTTAGCCACATCAACTACATGGGGCTCTTTGGCCGAATTCTCCAGAATCGTAAGACCGTCCGCCATACAGGCGGCCAGCATTACATTAATGGTAGCACCAACACTGGAGCAGTCAAAATAAATATGGGCTCCCTTTAATTCCTCCGTCTCGGCACAAATCATACCGTGCTCTATCTTAACCTTTGCCTCCAAAGCCTCAAAGCCCTTGATGTGCTGCTCAATGGGTCTGCTGCCGATATTGCAGCCGCCGGGCAAAGCCACCTTGGCACATTTATATTTACCAAGCAAAGCTCCTACCAGATAATAGGAGGCACGAATTTTCCTGACATAATCAAAATCAACATCTACTGTATTAATCTTACTTCCGCTGATGGTAATGGTATTCCTGCCAACCCGTTCCACCTTTGCTCCAATATCTTCAATCACCTGTAACAGAACGTCAATATCTCTGATGTGTGGTACATTCTCTATTTTAACAGTTTCATCGGTCATAATTGCTGCGGCGATAATTCCAAGGGCCGCGTTCTTATAACCACTGATTGTCACCTCTCCAAAAAGCGGTCTGCCGCCTTTAATAATATATTGCTCCATTGTGCACCTCATAATTTATCGAACTTCAGTTTGTTAATATTGCATATAAAATGCCTTAAGATTTTGTTAAATTTTTATTGCCAATTTGATTATACCACAATGTGGTGTTTTGTAAATTGTTTTTTAAAAAAACTGACGCGCCGGATGTCCCTCCCCTTCCTTGGGTGTGGAAATCAACTAAAAAAATAGCTAGTTATATTTTAAGTAGTAACCGCTATTTTATTCCTTTTTTTTATTTCCATTTTCAACTTACTCTTCCCGACTGCCGTAAAATCACTCTTCTTGGTTGAAGTTTTCATAATATATGCTATAATACAAGTGAATTAGATATTAGCAAAGGGAGATGAATAAAGTATGCCCAGCAATTTTATAACCATCGAATCAATTGTGGGGAGTCCTGCTCATAGAGTAAAACAGAATTTAAAATTTAAAACCAACAGCTTTGTTTGGAAGATCAAGTTTACAGCTCCGCTCAATCCCGCTACTGTAAATAACCGTAATCTATATGTAACTTCCATGAACCAGAATCCCCTGCAGACAAATATCCGATATAATTCCGTCGAAAACTGCATCGAGATCGAGCCTTTGGCCCCCTATAACAAAAATGAATCCTATCTGCTTCATGTGACAACCAATGTAGCATCTAAAAAAGGGCAGAAGCTTCCCAATAATATTACCATCCAGTTCAAAGTCTGATCCTAACGCTGCGCGGCAGCAGCACTGCCAGGCGGGCTGCAGGCGGCACCACCCGGAGTTGCCTGCCAGGGTACAGCTTTTTAGGCATTACCGATAAAATCTTCCGGCAGTATTGTCAGCATCTCCATTTCACCCGATGCATTCCGGGCTGTGGGAGCATCTGACGGCCTCTCGGCTCTGACATCCGCCGCATGCGTCGCCGTCTGCATCAGCTTCTGAATCTGTGTCAGATTCAGGGTCGCTTCGGGCTGTCCGGCAATCTGGTTTATTTTATGATACAACAGGGCTTCCGCTTTCTCACTCAACCGATATCCCTGCCGCTCAAGGGCAATCCCGGCAAAGCCCATCCAGTCCTTTGGAGTGTATCCGGGAAGATGGATCCGGTTCTTGAACAAATCCATAAGCTTGGGGTATACCCGGAACAGCTTGTTGATATTACTCTTATTTTCTTCTAGTACTACCGCTATATTCCCTCGCAGAATACGGCACAGTTCAAGTATACCGTCAATGGTCTCCCGCTTCAATTCGCTTGCATTCTCGATCACCAGACAGCAATCCCTTAACGTCTCTTTTTTGGAACGAAGGTCTATGGTATTTAGTTTACCCGCATCTATCTTCGCAATTCTGGAGGACTTCAGCTTCCCCGCCCTGTACAGGAACATGGTAATCTCCTTCGCCAAAGCGGTCTTACCTGTGCCCGCAGTTCCGGTAATAATCATTTGCACGGTCTTTGCACGGGAATTAAGGATGTCTTCCAGGCTCTTGACCAGCTGCCTCTTAATTGATTTTACATGCAAAAAATCATAAAATATCTCCCCAAGATCAAAACCCAGCGATTGAGAAAGCTGATTCAACTTTTTATCGTCTTCCTCTTCGTTCGATTCCTCCGGTGCAGCTTCCTCGTTCCACTCATCCTCTTCTCTGAGTTCCTGTTCCGTGTCCAGCTCCGAGCTTCCGGCCAATTCCGCTTCTCCCGCAATGTATGACTTCCCGCTAAAATATGCTGCCTCTTCTGTCAGCTCTGTTTCTTCGTCAAGATATGTCTCTTCTGCCAGCTCTGTTTCCTCGTCAAAGTATGCCTCTCCTATCAGCTCCGTTTCTCCCGCAAAGTCCTCGCCTTGGGTCAAGTTCGATTCCCTTGCAGGTGTTTCCTCTTCGGGCAACTCTGATTCCCCACCGGAGTATTCCTTTTCGGACAGTTCTGCTTTTTCTCCGGAATATCCCCCTTCTTCCCGTTCTGATTCCTCGCTAAGGTAATTCTCTCCGGACAATTCTGGTTCCTCGCCAAGATAATCCTCTTCCGACATCATGCTTTGGATATCCCTTCTCAGGACATCTTCCAACCCCGCAGAATCCTGCCAAAGCGTTTCATCCGGTACATCGGTTTCATTCTGCTGCTCCCTTTCCTGTTGGGAAGCAGGCTCCTCCTCTGTTGTCTCAAAAAACGACATTTCTTCTGCTGCCGCATTCTCTTCTGTCTTATGAATATCAGCGGCGTGCCCTTCCGTATCGCTCTTGCCATGTCTGTCATCCTGCCCCGCTTCCTCCTGGGCACGACGCTTCAAATTCTCAATAATCTTTTGCTTATCTGCTCCGTCGGAAAAATAAGACCGCAGAATTTTTGCTTTTTCTACATAAACCCCTTCCCCAAACCACAGTATAATATCAGAGCATTCCCGGATGCATTCCTTCTCCATTCCTGCTCTATAATAGGTCTTAGCCAGCTCATAAGCCCACTGCTCCATGTATTCGGTTTTCTTCAGTGTCTCCAGCGTTTCGATTAACGTTTCGAAGGGTTCATTACTCAGGAGCTCAATCCGGTAACGAAATATATACTTGTAAAAATCCCTGGGTGCCAGCTTCTGATACTCTTCCAAGTAATACCGGGCATCTTCGATCTTCCCCATCTTTATTGAAAGTTCCACCAGATAGAACAGAGATTTTCTTGATCTGGTTTTCTCATATATTTTAAGAAACAGCCGGGCTGCCTCCTCATATCTTTCGTTTTCTGCATTAACCTCCGCAATCAGGCTTAGGTCCGACATGTTTTTTATTTTCTTAATATCCATTGTATCAAGAACCTTCTGAGCAGATGCCGCGTCGCCTTCTTCAAGTCTTTTTCTCATCTCTTCTATTTTTACAATGTTCTCATAGCTTCCCATGCTGCAACCTCCTTCGTATTTTCGTACATTGTAAACAAGGTATCTATTGTTTGCAATGTATGTCCTTCCCTATCACTGCCCAAGGCTTGTTCTCTTTTTCTATAATACTACCATTTGTCACCTATTTAGACAAGTGCAAAGAGCTGGAATTATATGATAACTCAGTTGATATTAAGATTGCTCCATCCATGCGAATCATCTCCTTTAATCGATCTTCACTAAGGTTTCGGTTAAAAAACATTAACCAACGATGCAACGGATTATTAATGTCAAAATCTATGTCTTTATAAAATTTCTTAAGTTCTAAAAAATGCAGCATGTACATAAATTTACAGTTTCATTTTGTCTATTTCTTCTATAGCCTCACAGAATACTCCTCTACATATTCGCAAAAAACAGGGTTTCTGAATAAAAGTTCAGAAACCCTGTCAATGGGCATAAAACACTGGATCTTCCCGCTCTCATCACAGATCGCGGTAATAATTCAACGTATCCACTAATTCTTTGGGAATTTCTATATTCTCCTTCTGCAGCAACCGATGCCGTCCTTCTATCTCACGGACTTTCCTTTGCTTCTCACGGTTATAACGGGCCATAGCCTCCTCGAACAGGGGCTGCTGCCGGATCTGTTCCCGGATTTCCTTGCTGAAGGGACAATAGGTAGCCATTATCTCCCTGACCGGCTTATTGAGCTTGATTGCTCCCGTGGACTCATATCCGATCCACTGTTCATAATCCATCACAAATATTTCCCGGCTGTTATTGCGTCCCTTCTGTATCTGGTTCTTGATCTTCTCCTTCTTCTCCTCCGACAACTCCCTGTTCTTGCGGTAGAACTGGAGATAATCACTATACTCTGAGGTGAGGGACCTATTTTGAATATCGTTCCATGCGATTCCCTCGATAGTACGGCACAACTCCCATCGGAAACGTCCCAGAATACGGATTAACAGCACTCCCAGATTCATATCGGAAAAGATGGGCAGAAGGAAGCGCCCCGGTGTATCCCGCCGTTTACCCGAAATCTCCTGCCACATGATTCCGTTTGTCCCCACCGTGGGCATCAGAATGATATCCGGGAATATCCGTCGGATCACATATTCCTTCGTAATATTTTTCTCCTGGCTGAAATAGATCACCTCACGGTCAAAAACAGAATAATCAATCCGCAGGATTGACGCAAGCGTCTCAGTTACCTTCTCCGTCTTTACCAGAAGCTTCTCCACCGTGTTGGACCACTGATCCTTATGTAAAAATGGCACAAAGCTGCTGATCTGTCCGTTGGTAATACGATTATTGCAGCGGAACATATTCTGTATCTCATAATGAAGCTTGCCCGCGTTACTCGTCAGTTCCTTTGCCATATCTGCTTCTTTCAGCCTGTTCTGTTTGCGCAGGCCTGCCAGATATTCCGGATACTCCATATCAAATTCATTTTTGGAGGGTTCCTTCTTTCCTTCGTAAATCAGCGTCAGCCATTCCTTAATATCATATATCTTGCAAATTTTCGCTTCCCGCTCCTCTTCCTTGAGGAAATAGAGCGCCAGCAGCTGATCCTGTGTAAGCAGCCTCTCATCCGCAAAGCCATATCTTAAGAACATGTCAATAATACGTGGAATCTTCTTCTCCTTGTAAGCCCTGATAAATACCGGGAGATAGATCTCATAATGATGCTCCGCAAGCTTCCTTCTCAACCGGCGGGCGGTATCCTCTGTGGAGAACTTGTCCTTCATATAGACAAAATCCTGCATGGCAGCCTGCATCTCCTCTGCCTTCTCTCCCTGAAGCCTTCCATAAGCCAATATCTTGGAGAAAGAATCCTTCATTTCCTCCAGGGCATTGGCCGTATCCTCCTGGGAATACTTCAAAAGAAGCTCAGAATCTACCCTCTCCTCTTGATTCGAGGAAAGCAGCAGGTGATAAATCTCCTCCATTCTCTTGCGATTCACATTGAACTGGATTCCTAGCATCCTCTCCACCAGAGTCTCCGCCTGATTCACCTGTTCAATGATACTATCCATCATCTCCATTATTTCATTGCTGGTACCGTTTCGGTTATCCATGGATATGGACAGTTCGGCAACCAGCCGAAACAGACAGGTATCCGTCTCATCTATGAGACAGTAAGCCATGGCCACATAGTCCTGCGCCATCTCTCCAAGAAGCTCGATCTGCTGGTTGACGATATTCACCTGATCCTCCACCTGGTACAGAGTGACCAGATTCCCATAGGAATAGAATGTTTTCACCGCATCCAAAGGCAGATTTCTGCACTCGATATAATACTGAATCCGGTCCGGCAGCAACTCCATATCGCTGTCCCTCATCTTCAGTCCGGCTATCCGCTCCACCGCCTTATCCCTAATTCCCTGGCGTGCCGCCAAATTCAAATATTTTTGCTCATATTCCTTCAAGAAATTATAAAGAGCGGAACTGCCTCGAAGTAGCCCGTGATAAATCTGATCCAGCTCATAGATTATCTTATAATAAGAAGCCACCATAAAACCATGGTAATCCTTATTCACACTTAATATCGTGTCCAGCTCCTCCACCCTGCTGATGGGATAAGCAAAGAGTATTAAGTCATCTATCGCCGTGTAGGTACTCTGATGTTTTCCTTTGTATAAATCATGAATTCCAAGAAAGGAGCCCGAACCCAGAATTATTCTCGCCCCTTGGTTATGCAGCATTACCCGACCCTTGATAATCATTCCAACGCTGTCTACCGGTTCCCCTTCCGTATAAATAATGCTTCCTTTCGGAAATTGGTTGACCGCATTGGGATTCATTTTCCACTCCATGTTAGCACCGCCTAATCAATACATTTAATAACAGCACCTCTATTATATACCAATTCCGGAGAATCAAAAAGAAAAATGTCGCCGAAAAGGATTATTTAGTACGAAATGCTCAGTAAATGTCGGTATAACGGGTATAAATAACGGTATCTCCCGTATAAAAGGAAAGATACCGCCATTCTTGGTTCTATTTAATTTAATCCGTGCGCTCTGCTTCGAATGCTTACCATAGGCGTTACCCTTACAGTTGACTCGGCCCAGGCGACCCTACGGCACACAAGAGCTTTTGCTTAGTGCTGCTTCATTCCTGACCTGACACGGTTCACAAATTCCTGTTGCGTAAGACCCAGACGTCAACATCACTTATAAGGGGCGGCCCTACAGTAAGTCACCCTAGGCAGAGCATCACCCCTGCTGTAGCGGATTGCAGGTACAGGGCACCGCTATCTCCCCGGCTGCACGGAAATTTTATGACAAAATTGAACAGCCAAAAAAGCTGTATGCCAAGTATAAAGCATCCCAAAAGGATTGTCAAGCCTTAAGCATTTCCATATTTATGATATTTCGATGTTTCTGATATATCAGTATTGGAATATCGATATCCTTTTTTTGAATTTCACAATCCAGAAAAAGATTGTTAAAGTATAGACAAACAGAAGTGAGACTTTAAATTATATCATAAGCAAAGGAGATTAGAACAATGGCAAGATTTACACTTCCAAGAGATCTTTATCATGGCAAAGGCTGCCTGGATGCATTGAAAACATTAAAAGGCCGGAAAGCAATTGTAGTTGTCGGCGGAGGAAGCATGAAACGTTTCGGATTCCTGGATAAGGTTGAAGCATATCTGAAGGAAGCCGGAATGGAGGTCCGCTTATTTGAAGGGGTGGAACCCGACCCTTCCGTTGAGACTGTTATGAAGGGCGCCGCGGCAATGCGGGAATTTGAGCCGGATTGGATCGTATCCATCGGCGGCGGATCACCTATTGATGCTGCCAAGGCAATGTGGACGTTTTACGAATATCCGGATACGTCCTTTGAAGACCTTTGCGTTCCTTTTAATTTCCCGGCTCTGCGTACCAAGGCAAAGTTCTGCGCCATTCCTTCCACCTCCGGCACGGCTACCGAGGTGACGGCTTTTTCTGTAATTACCGATTATGCCAAGGGGATCAAGTACCCTCTGGCTGACTTTAATATAACACCGGATGTTGCAATTGTGGATCCGGATCTGGCAGAGACCATGCCGGCGAAGCTCACTGCGCATACCGGTATGGATGCCATGACCCATGCGGTAGAGGCTTATGTATCAACCCTGCATTGCGATTACACCGATCCCCTTGCCCTTCATGCAATCAAGATGGTAAGTGAGAACCTGGTAAAATCCTATCAGGGGGATATGGAAGCCCGGGCCAGGATGCATAATGCCCAGTGTCTGGCCGGAATGGCATTTTCCAATGCGCTGCTTGGTATTGTGCACTCCATGGCTCACAAGACCGGTGCGGCCTACAGCGGCGGGCATATTGTACATGGCTGTGCCAATGCCATGTATCTTCCCAAGGTAATTAAATATAATTCCAAAGAGGAAGCCGCTGCACAAAGATACGCTGAGATTGCGGCGTTCCTCGGACTGGAGCCCAATACGGACGCTCTGATCAAGCATATCAACGACTTAAACAAAGCACTTGATATTCCGTCCTGCATCAGGGACTATGAGGGCGGCATCATTGATGAAGCGGAATTTCTTGAGAAGCTTCCCTTGGTGGCTGAACTGGCGGTAGGCGATGCCTGCACCGGCTCTAATCCCAGATCCATTACCCCCGCGGAAATGGAGAAATTATTGCATTGCTGCTATTACGATACGGAAGTTACTTTCTAAATTAAAGCAATAAGAGGAATAAGAAGATGCCCCTGATACACAGAAGGAATTCGTTCTGTGCACCAAGGGCATCCCTTTTTTATCATCATCTTTTTATCATTGCCTTTTTAATCCCTGATTTATCATAAGCCGTCATGTGAATTTTCCTGCTTTTTTTCCTGCTTTTCCAGCTTGTTGCGAATTCTCAGGTCCTGGAAAAACTCCTGGAGCACCCCCGCACATTCTTTCTCCAATACACCGGTCTCCAGCTCTACCTGATGGTTGAACTCCTCCCGCTGGAGCAGGTTCAGAATGGAACCGGCGCAGCCCGCCTTAGGATTCATGGTTCCTACCACCACTCTCTTCATCCTGGACTGGACAATGGCTCCCGAACACATCTGGCAGGGCTCCAGGGTCACATACATCACGCAATCCTCCAGCCTCCAGTCACCCATGACCTTACTTGCCTTCTCAATGGCAATCAGCTCCGCATGGGCAAGGGTTGTTTTCCTGGTATTGCGTTTATTATACCCTCTTCCAATGATCTTGTCCTGATACACGATAATACAGCCGATCGGAACCTCACCCAGGCGGATGGCCTTTCTTGCCTGCTTCAAGGCTTCCCGCATGTATTTTTTATCTTTATCCTCATCACTGCCTTTATTTTGTTTCTGCTCTCTGCTTTCTTTGTAATCTGCTTTACTCATTTTTTTATTCCTTTGCATATGGACTAGTTTGTCCTCTTTTGATATAGTATATTACAGGAACAAATGCGTGTTCCTGTAATCGTGGTGTACGATTTAGATATAGTCGTTCTGATAACTTATATTATAACATTCGCAGATTAGAAACTCAAGGAGGTGACACCATGCTGATCCATGGTTTCAATAAGACAACACTGCTGGATTATCCCAGGCATCTGGCGGCAACTATTTTTATCGGCGGCTGCAATATGCGCTGCCCCTTCTGCCATAATGCTTCCCTGGTAACCGGAACCGCCTCACAGCCTGTCCTGCCAGAGCAGGAGATTCTCTCCTATCTGGCAAAACGGACCAATATCCTGGAGGGCGTATGCATCACCGGCGGCGAACCTACGCTACATCCGGATCTTCCCGGATTAATCACCCGGGTGAAGGAGCTGGGGTACCGGGTCAAGCTGGACACCAACGGAACGAATCCCGCGATGCTGAAAGATCTGGTCAGCCGGGGGCTGATCGATTACGTCGCTATGGATATCAAGAATTCGCCGGAGAAATATGCCCTTACTGCCGGCGTTAATCTGCCTCTCCTTAAGCCGGTCATGGAGAGTGTTGATTTTCTGCTGTCCTCGCCTCTGGACTATGAGTTCCGGACCACCGTGGTAAAGGAATTGCACACGGCCCAGGATATGCTGGAGATCGGCCGCTGGCTGTCCGGTGCAAGAGCCTATTTTCTTCAGGCCTACAAGGATTCCGGTGACATCCTGTCTCCGGGGCTCAGCAGCCCTTCTGCCGAAACTCTGAAGGAGTATGTCCGGCTTCTGGTGCCCTTTATTCCTGCCGTATCCCTTCGGGGTGTGGATTGACAAGGGGGCTGCGGATGATCAATTACTATGAAACAGAACGCCTTATCCTGAGGCAGTTAGGGAAAGAGGCCGCTCCTATGGTTCTGGCCTTCTACCTGGAGAACCGGGATCAGTTTGAACCCTGGGAGCCTAAGCGCAGTCCTAATTTCTACACCCTCTCTTACCAGAAGGCTTTTCTCACCGCAGAATACAACCAATCTGCTGAGGGAAAGCTCCTTCGTTACTGGGCATTTCTAAAAAACAAGCCGGATGAAATTGCGGGTTCTGTCTGCTTTCAGAACATTTTGAAGGAGCCCTATCACAGCTGCAGCATCGGGTACAAATTCGGAGGAAAATATCAGCACCAGGGCTATGCACTGGAGTGCATCCGGAGATCCATCGAGCTGATGTTCTCCGAGTATCATCTGCACCGGATTAATGCTTTTATTATGCAGGAGAACACGCCCTCCCTGCAATTAATCAAACGTCTTTCCTTCCACTACGAAGGAACCTGCCAGGCCTTTGCCCGGATTAACGGAATATGGACCGACCATGAGCATTATGCGCTGGTGAATCCTGTTTATTAAAGGGCGACCGGCACATACCAATAACCAAAATCTCCTTGGCGGAGTTCCCTTTTACGGATGGATTTAAAGTTTTCAAAACCGAACATTTTTGCCATAAACCGTTCCCTGTTGTGGTAGATCCCCGGTACCCCCAGGATATAACGGGAGCCGTACCGATCCTTCATTTTTGCAAAAATCAAATGGTGGTAGCAGTAATATCCATGCACCAGAAAGCTGTTGCTGCTCAGGGCCCATAGCTCTTTCGGAAACAGTCCCAGGTCTTCCGGCTCTATTTTCGCACAGAGCAGGATCTCATTATCTTCAAAGGGATAGATTCTTGGATGCTTCTCGAAGATCTTTGCCACAATTCCGGGTTCCGCCTCCTCTTCCTTCTCCTCCGGCCGTCTTCCCGTTTCTTCCGTCTGCACCGCATCGACCTCCTGGGTCCAGGCCTCCGCCTTCTGCGTTTCCGAAGGAAGTCCTTCTGCGCCGGCCGTGAGTACAGCTTCCTGCCGCTCCCTGTTATCTGTACCATGCGTCAAAGTCTTCACCGCCTGCCCGAAGACACTGCCGCCTCCTGACAGGCTGGAGGCGGCACCCTGTAAACGCTCTACTGTTTTATAGCCGCCCGGCAGCCGGTATCTGGGACGCGAAAAATCCTCCTCCGGCGCCCAGACCTGCTGCTTATTTCTGGGTCTTAAGGCTGCCAATACCTTCTCCGCCTCAACCGGCCTGTCATCCCATTCCGTAGCAAAAAACACACTATCTTTCAGAAAGAGAAGAAGCCCTCCCACCTCTGAAAGAGAATGCCCGGAATCCATAATGTTGGCGGCATTCACCGTCAGCTTGCTGTCCATAACCTGATTCTTCAGCACCGCATCTCCCACATAGATTAAGTCCATACTCTTATTATCCCTGCGGATCAGATAGGTGGGAAAAATGCTGTCCAACTGGCCGATCAGCTGCATATGTAAAGTGATTTTACATTGCCCGTCCCTTGTTTCCACCCGCGCAAAGCCGATATTCTTTTTCTTCTCTCCGTTCTCGTATTGATACATGTAGGATACCATTCTTTTATAATCAGTCACAAGCATTCCCTCACTTTCCCGCTTTCCATGAATATTTCCGCTCCGCAGGGTAAACTTTTCCCATTGGCTTGTTTCACAATTCTATTAAATATATTCCCGGCCGTCGGCCAATATTCCAACGAGAAGCCAATACACGCTTTTTTACAGAAACCTGATCATAAAAAGAGGTCGACCCGGTAATCTCCGAATCTCCCTCTTTGGCTGTTATAGCTTTTGCTGATTACACCAGGCTTTCGCACCAGGCATAATTCTATCCTTTTAATCACATCTCACTGATTTCCCCATGGAATTCCTGCAGGGACTTCACTCCCACCGCATTGTTTCTTACGGCCTTAATGCCCGCGACAGTTGCCTTGGCGGCCGCCATAGTGGTGACGTAGCTGATTCTCCCTTTGATGGCCGCTTTGCGGATATAGCTGTCATCAAAGGCCCCCTTCTTATCATCAGGGGTATTGATTATAATATCAATCTCGCCATTGGTTATGGCATCCAGGATATTGGGCCTTCCCTGCTGCAGCTTAAAGATCTTCCTTGCCGGGATTTGATTGGCCGTGATCATGTCATAGGTGCCTCCGGTGGCCAGTATCTGAAAGCCGCATTCTGCAAAGCCTTTTGCAACCTCTACCAGCTCCGCCTTGTCCCTGTCATTAACACTGATTAATACGGTTCCGCTCTGGGGCAGCTTCGCCTTGGTCGCCTCCTGGGATTTATAAAATGCTTCTCCAAAGGTCTCCGCCATACCCAGCACCTCGCCGGTGGAGCGCATCTCCGGCCCCAGCAGCGGATCTACCTCAGGAAACATATTAAAGGGGAATACCGCTTCCTTTACCCCGTAATGGGTGAACTTACTTTCCTTCAGTCCCGGAACGGGAGAGACTTTGCCGGTCAGCGTGCCGGTAATGATCTGTGTCGCCAGCTTTACCATCTGGATATTGCATACCTTGGATACCAGCGGCACGGTACGGGATGCTCTGGGATTGGCCTCCAGAACATAGACGGTTCCATCCTCGATGGCATACTGCATATTCATCAGTCCGCATACCTTCATTTCCTTGGCGATCTTCATGGTATATTCACGGATGGTATTGCGGTTCTCGTCACTGATATGCAGGGAGGGGATTACACAGGCCGAGTCTCCCGAATGAATTCCCGCCAGCTCGATATGCTCCATAATCGCAGGCACAAAAGCATTGGCTCCGTCACTGATGGCATCCGCCTCGCATTCCAGGGCATTATTCAGGAAACGGTCAATGAGGATCGGACGGTCCGGCGTTACCCCGACTGCCGCCTTCATGTAGATTTCCAGGCTTTCATCGTCGTGTACGATCTCCATTCCCCGTCCGCCCAGCACATAGGAGGGACGAACCATAACGGGATAGCCTATTCTTCCTGCAATCTCCAGAGCCTCCTTTCCATTGACTGCCATTCCCGATTCCGGCATGGGGATGTCCAGTTTCTCCATCATCTCCCGGAACAGATCCCGGTCCTCGGCCAGATCGATGGTCTCAGGCGAAGTGCCAAGAATGTTCACTCCGTATTTCTTTAATTCCGCCGCCAGATTCAGCGGAGTCTGGCCTCCGAACTGGGCAATTACCCCCAGAGGCTTCTCCTTTTGGTAAATGCTGAGAACATCCTCCAGTGTCAGCGGTTCAAAATACAGCTTATCCGAGGTGTCATAGTCCGTGGAAACCGTCTCCGGATTACAATTGACAATGATGGTCTCAAAGCCCAGCTCCTTTAAGGCAAAAGCAGCGTGGACGCAGCAATAGTCAAATTCGATACCCTGGCCGATTCGGTTCGGCCCGCCGCCCAGGATCATGACCTTCGGTTTATCAGAGCAGGGGGATTTATCCGCCTTTAAATGATAGGTGGAGTAATAGTAGGCCGCGTCCTTTGTACCGCTTACATGAATCCCCTCCCAGGCCTCCTTGATACCGGCCTCATAACGGGCATTCCGGATACTTTCCTCGGCAATCCCCAGCAGACCGGCAAGATATCTGTCAGAAAAGCCGTTCAGCTTGGCGCTTCTAAGGGCTGCGACGGGAGGCACATTGCCATGCCAGGATTTTAATGCCTCTTCCTCTAATACCAGCTCTTCCATCTGCTCAATAAAGTAGTGCTTTATTTTCGTCAGTTCATGGAGTTCATTGACCGTTGCACCTTTTCTCAAGGCCTCATACATGATGAACTGACGCTCGCTGGTGGGGATATGAAGCATGTTCAGCAGCTCCTGCTTCGACTTGGAGGCGAAATCCTTGGCATAGCCCAGACCGTAACGGCCGGTCTCCAGGCTTCGGATCGCCTTCTGGAAGGCCTCCTTATAGGTCTTGCCAATGCTCATTACCTCACCCACTGCTTTCATCTGGGTTCCCAGCTTATCCTCGGCACCCTTGAATTTCTCAAAGGCCCAGCGGGCAAATTTAATTACCACATAATCGCCGTCCGGTACATAGTTATCCAGGGTTCCGTATTTGCCGCAGGGGATATCCGACAGATCCAGGCCGCAAGCCAGCATTGCCGATACCAGCGCGATAGGAAAGCCGGTGGCCTTGGAGGCAAGGGCGGAGGAACGGGAGGTTCTGGGATTAATCTCAATGACCACGATTCTTCCGCTCTCAGGATCGTGAGCAAACTGTACATTGGTGCCGCCGATCACCTGGATCTCATCTACAATCTTATAAGCCTGTCTTTGCAATTCCTCCTGGACTTCCTTGGAAATGGTCAGCATCGGTGCCGAGCAGAAGGAATCTCCCGTATGTACGCCCAGGGGATCGATATTCTCAATGAAGCATACCGTAATCATCTTACCGGTGGCATCCCGCACCACCTCAAGCTCCAGCTCTTCCCAGCCCAGTATGGATTCCTCCACCAGAACCTGACCCACCAGGCTGGCCTGTAAGCCTCTTGCCACTACGGTCTTCAATTCTTCCACATTATAAACCAGGCCGCCGCCGGCGCCGCCCATGGTATAGGCCGGACGGATAACTACCGGATAGCCCAGGTCTTCCGCGATAGCCAGCGCTTCCTCCACGGTGTAGGCTACCTCGCTGCGGGCCATTTCAATACCGAGAGCGTTCATCGTCTTCTTAAACTCAATCCGGTCTTCCCCCCGCTCGATGGCATCCACCTGAACACCGATCACTTTGACATTGTATTTCTCCAGAACACCGGCCGCGGCTAATTCAGAGCAAAGATTTAGACCTGATTGTCCGCCCAGATTCGGGAGCAGACCGTCGGGTCTTTCCTTTTCGATGATTTGTGTCAACCTCTCCACATTCAGTGGCTCAATATAGGTTACATCTGCCGTCCCCGGATCTGTCATAATCGTTGCAGGATTGGAGTTCACCAATACGATTTCATACCCCAGCTGCTTCAACGCCTTGCAGGCCTGGGTGCCGGAATAATCGAATTCACATGCCTGCCCGATAATAATCGGGCCGGAGCCAATAATCAGTACTTTGTGAATGTCTTCTCTCTTCTTCATAAAAATCCCCTCTCGATTGGTTTGGAAAAGCTTTTCCGTCGTTTACTAAAAATGGGCAAAAAAAATTTGTCATTTTCTTTTTGTCTTTTCATAGCTTTGAGTTGTTTCAATGCATGGGTCCTCCAGCTGCCCTCTTTATTGTTATATATCATAATCGATTACTAATCATTATGCAACCGGAGAACTTATTAAATTTTACATCCCTATTCATAAGCATTACTTATCTCTTAACCTTAGTTCCTGCTCATGTATATATAATAACATACAGCTTATAATTATGCAATAAAATTTTTAATTATTCTATACTTTTATATTTTCACACTTCTCACAATTCTTCAAAGTGTCCATAAGCCCGACATAATTAAGGATTATTGGCCCCTTGTATAATTATTAATTAAAAATGATGTTGTATATTTAAAACATAAATCAGATAAATCGGCAAGGAATCATACCGATAAATATAGGGAGTGTTATGTAAAAGCTATACTGCCGATCTTTACATAATACTCCCTGCATATAAATCAAATCATACTCGCACCGCATCCAACTGATCCGCCAGAGCAGCAAATTGTTCCAGCGTCAGCGCTTCTCCGCGGATATTCCCCGAGACACCGATTGCGGAAAGCGCCTGTAGAATCTCTTCCTTAGAAAAGGACAGCTCCGATGAATTATTCAGGCCATTGACCAGGGTCTTGCGCCTCTGGTTGAAGGATGCACGGATCATGCGAAACAACAGCCTCTCATCCTTTACCACAACCGGAGGTTCGGTATGCAGCGTCAGATTAATGACGGCCGACCCCACATTAGGCCTGGGCATAAAACAATTAGGCGGGACGTTGGCAGCAATGTAGGGCCTTGCATAGTACTGCACTGCCAGAGACAGGGCGCCGTAATCCTTACTGCCGGGAACCGCCTGCATCCGGTCCGCCACTTCCTTCTGCACCATCACCGTGATATTCTTCAACGGAAGGCGGCGCTCCAGCAGATCCATGATAATGGGTGTCGTTATATAATAAGGAAGATTTGCAACCACTTTGATAGGGCGGTTCTGATTTCTTTCCTTTACCAGCTCATTTAAATCCAGCTTCAGAATATCCTCATTGATGACGGTGACATTATCATATTCCGACAGGGTATCCTCTAAGATGGGGATCAGCATCCGGTCAATTTCCACCGCTACCACCTCTTTGGCATGTTCACACAGGTATTGCGTCAACGTACCGATTCCCGGACCCACCTCCAGGACAAAATCCTCCTTTGTAATATCCGCTGCCCGGATTATCTTATCCAGGACATGGGTATCAATCAAAAAGTTCTGTCCGAATTTCTTCTGGAATACGAATTTATATTTATTCAAAATCTCTATTGTATTTTTGGGATTGCCCAGCTGCGCCATAAATCTCTCCATTCTTCCTTATTCTTCAACCCTTCGGGTCAGGTGGTTTATTCCTTGATCCGATAGAAGCGCTTTGCGTTCTCAGATGTTACTTTCACAACCGTATCATAGTCCACCTGCTTAATGTTTGCAATTTCTCCGGCAACATAGGTCAGATAGGTTGAGTCATTGCGCTTTCCCCGATAGGGCACCGGTGCCAGGTAAGGACAGTCCGTCTCCAGAACCAGCTGCTCCAGAGGAGCATAAGCTACAACTTCCTTTAGCTTCCTGCCATTGGTAAAGGTCAGCACCCCGCCGATTCCCAGGAAAAAGCCCATATTCAGATATTGGCGTGCTTGCTCCACGCCGTAGGAAAAGCAGTGGATAATTGCTCCCAGCTCGCCTGCCTTTGCCGATTTCAACATTTCATAGGTATCATTGGCGGCATCCCGGCTATGAATGACCAGGGGCAAGCCAAGCTCCCGGCCCAGTTCGATCTGTCTCTCAAACCAGATCTTCTGCACAGCAGGCTCCGAGGTGTCCCAGTAATAATCCAGGCCAATCTCTCCGATTGCCAGATTCCTGGGATGTGCCGCTTTCCCTTTCAGCCATGCGAAGTTCTCCTCGTTAAGCTCTCCGGCGGATTCCGGATGAATGCCCACCGCAGTGTAGATATACGGGTATTGCTCAGCCAATGCCAGCACCCTGTCGACGCTGTCCATGGTGGAACAGATATCTACCACATATTCAATTCCCTCCTTGGGCAGCCTGTCCAGCAATTCCTCCCTGTCTATGTCAAATGCTTCGTCTTCATAATGCGCGTGTGTTTCAAATATCATAATCTTTCATGGTTCCTTCCGTAATTAATCATTCCAACTTATAGAATAGATCAAAACTATAGTTTTCGCAATCCTGTTTTGATTTTATTCCTTATCCATATGCTTCCTTCCCTCTCATCCGCATCCCTGTTCTGTTTAAACCCCTCTTCCTCTGTTCATAAGAAAGCTGGTTTTAGATCTGTAGCAAGAAAGCCCAGGAGGGGTCTTGGGCTTACAATTCTGTTATACCATTAATCATACATAACGTCAATAAATACGGGCAAGAACCACTATCACACGGCCTTGCCCATAACACTTTTTATATCATTTCTTTAAGCCGGCCCATCATCCCCCCGGAATACCGTTTCTCTATTCCACGGTCACGGACTTGGCCAGATTCCTCGGCTGATCTACATTATAGCCGCGGTGTACGCAGGAGTAGTATGCCAGCAATTGGAGCACCACTGCGGAGGTAAAGGGGGTAAAGTAATCCGACGTCTTCGGCAGCTCAATATGGTAATCATAAGCAGACTCTTCTACCTCCGCCTTGCCATTGGTGATCATCACCACAAAGGCTCCTCTTGCCCGAACCTCCCGAACATTGGATACCATTTTGGAAAATACTCTTGCCTGGGTTGCCAGCGCAATCACAGGAACTCCCTCGGTAACCAGGGACAGGGTGCCGTGCTTCAGCTCTCCGGCGGCGTAGGCCTCGGAATGGATATAGCTTATTTCCTTCAGCTTGATGGACCCTTCCCAGCACAGGGCGTAATCTAATCCACGGCCAATGAAAAAAAGATCCTCTTTATCCACAAGATGCCTGCAGATATCCCCCACTGTCTCATCAAAGGACAGGGCTTTCTCTATGGCAGGAATGACTTCTTTTAACTCCTTTATATAGCACGCACATTCCTCCGGGGTAATCGCTTTTCGGATGAGGGCAAACTGAAATGCCAGCAGATACAGGCAGGAAAGCTGCGCCGTATAGGCCTTGGTGCTTGCAACTGCGATCTCCGGGCCGGCATGGGTATAGAATACATAATCGCTTTCCCGGTCAATGGTGGATCCCTTCACGTTGACAATGGAAAGGGTAGTAGCTCCCGCCTTCTTTGCAAGCCGGAGGGCGGCAAGGGTATCTGCGGTTTCCCCGGACTGAGAGATCAAGATCACCAGCGTATCCCGGTCTATGATCGGGTCCTTATAGCGGAATTCAGAGGCGATCTCTACCTCCACGGGAAGCCGGACTAATTTCTCCATCATCGTCTTCCCCACCAGCCCCGCATGCATGGCTGTTCCGCAGGCTGCAATAATAACACGGCTTACCTTCTCAAAGACCTCGCCGGGAATTTGATCCACTGTAAAATCCGGCAGGTTCTCCGGGGATATTCTTGGCGTAATGGTTGAACGGACGGAATCCGGCTGCTCATAGATTTCCTTCAGCATGAAATGAGGATAGCCGTTCTTCTGTGCGGCGGTAATATCCCAGCTGACATGGAGCATAGCCGGTTCTACTTCGTTCCGGTCAAAATCATATATAGTAACTGCTTCCTTCGTCAGTTTGGCGACATGGCGCTCCGGCAGCACAAAGTAATCCTTGGAATAGTCCATTAATGCCACCAGATCGGAAGCGACAAAGGAGCCGTCCTTTACATGGCAGGCAACCAACGGACTGGCATTGCGCAGAGAATAAATCACCTCCGGCTCCTCTTCAAAGAGAATGCAAAAGGCATAGGCTCCTTCAATCTTCTCGGCAGCCCTCACAATTGCCGCAATAGCATCCTTCTCATACAGGCTGTCAAGGAGCATTGCAACGATTTCCGTATCCGTCTGGGATACCGGAATTCTCCCGGTTTTGGCAAGCTCCAGCTCCAGCGCGTGATAATTCTCGATAATTCCGTTGTGAAGCAGGGTCACTCTTCCATGAGTGTGGGGATGTGCGTTCACATCCGTTACCCCTCCATGGGTGGCCCAGCGGGTATGGCCAATGCCGCAGGTTCCGCTGACCTCCGGGCCGGATTCTGTTTTAGCGGCAAGATCGGACACCTTACCCACCGTTTTTATGGTATTCACCCTGCCCTCATGGCAGAGTGCAATGCCGGCGCTGTCGTAGCCCCGGTATTCCAACGCGGCAAGACCGTCTAATAATATATCTTTCGCCTCATGGCTTCCTGTATATCCTATAATTCCACACATAGCAAGTTCTCCTTTTGCCCCGGCATAACTCCCGGGTAGTTCTCAAATTGAGCACAGAGCACCAGACCGGCTCTGTACCGGCCAATTTTTTTGGCCTGACCGACGGTTCCAGTTTATCAATCATTCGCTTAAATTCACCTGATCGCGGTACCAAAAAGCGGTATTACAAAGCTCTTCCGTAAAAAACGCTCAAAACAACAAGCCGTAAGCCACTTGTCTTACGTTCCTAAGAGAATATGCATTTTTAACTATACTGCTCAAGACCGCTGAATAAAATCTAAAACAATATGAATTCACAGCACAATAAAGCTTTGTCCTCTTATACAAAGTCAGTGTTGCACCTAATTCACCTTACCGGTTATGCTGCTTTGTTCTGTCGTTACCGACGCTTTTGACAGTCATATTACGTGCCCGGCAGCACGAGAGAGCATCCGCCGAATAGTTCGATAAGCCCTCTTCCTCGTTAACCTCCAAGTTACTTTCCCCAATGGAGGTGCATGGCGCTAATAAAATGCATTTCTGCAAATCAGATCCTGGGTTGATCCTGTGAACGGGTACCGGTATCACAATCCTGCTTCCAGATTTATTGCTGCAGGCGAAGCGATTCGCGAATCTACTCCTACCTCATTGTATACATTAACCCTCCTTTTTGTTCCTGTTTCCTGGCTGGCACTCACTTTCTTTGCCCAAGCTTCCTCCGGGATAACTGCAAACGGCATCGTTACTGCAGACCGTCTTACAATGCATATTCCCCTCAGCGGGATCAGAAGGTGATATATGTGATGCGTACATGTTATCATCTGAAGGGTAAGTTGTCAATGCCGGTATTTAATAGCAAAAAAAGAGGGATGATCCCTCTATTTGGTGCCTCATCCCTCTCCGGCTTAATATTTATTATTTTGTCTGCCGATCCCTTCTTTTTTCACATTATTGCTCTGGTTCTGATTCTCCGGTTTTACAGAGCCGGTGACACTGTTGAACTTCTCCTGTTCCTTCTTCTGCTGATGCTTCTCCTGCTGTTTCACTCTGCCGCTCCTCCTTCTACGCCACGGTGTCAGGCACCTCTTTATTTTTGTTTTATTCCTACTGTTAGTATGCGTCATTTTTCTTAATTTATTAAATGGGTGTCAGGCACCATTCCTGTGGTGCCTGACACCCATACTCGCTGACACCCATACTCTCCCTCAACAATTCCCTTCATACACAAATTTCAGTTTCTGACGTGCAATCCTGGCAAGGCGGTATATTTTCTCCACCGGGGTGGCCTCTCTGTCCTGCATCTTCCACCGCGGGAAGAAGCGCGAGATATGGAGGGGAATATTCGGGTCTATTCCTGCCAGCCAGCAGGATAGCTCCAGCATCTCTTCTTCTCTGTCATTTTCCTCTGGAATGATGAGGGTCGTTACCTCCACATGGCACTGCTCTGCTGCCAGCAAAATCGTACGTTTCACGGTGGCCAGATCCCCTCCCAGCCTATGGTAAAACTCCTCGGTAAAGCCCTTCAAGTCAATATTAAAGGCGTCTATACAAGGAAGCAGCTCCTTTAAGGGTTCCTCACAGATGTAGCCATTGGTCACTGCCACATTCTTAAGATCATGCTTTTTGGCTTCCCAGGCGCAATCACGGAGAAACTCATATCCGATCAGAGGCTCATTATAGGTGTAGGCAATCCCGATATTTCCTCTGGAGCGGAGTGTCAATGCCTTGCGTACCAGCTCTTCACAGGTAATCTCCTGGATCTCGATCTCCTCTTCTCCCACCATGGAGATATCGCAGTTCTGGCAAAAGGGGCAGCTCAAGTTACAGCCATAGCTGCCCACAGACAGAATTCTGCTGCCAGGATAGAAATGATACAGCGGTTTTTTCTCAATAGGGTCTAAAGCAAGGGCTGTCAGCTTCCCATAATTCCCGCTGACAATCTCTCCGCCGCGGTTTATCCTTGCCCTGCATAGTCCGGCATGTCCTTCTTCGATTTTGCAATGATGGGGACAAATTCCACATTCTGCCCTCATTGATGTCTCACCACCTCAAAGCGCTCCAGAGAAATCTTCTCATTATCATAGATTCCTGCCTTTTTCCTGGCAATGGCCACCTGCTGCTCCACGGTATCAATCCCCTCCAGGTTCGGAAGCAGAAGTCCCCGTTTTCTGCCGGAGGTCACAATCACCCCATAACGCTTTACATCCAGCTCTTCCATGGAGGCAATGGGCTCCGCCGGAGCCAGCACGTCCACACTGTAAACCAACTCCTCCAGCTCCTCTTCCGTCACCGGAGGAAACCTGGGATCCTCCTCACCGGCGCTTACGGCATTGCGAAGAATTTCCCTGGCGATACAATCTGTTACCGGCGCTATGGTGCCAATACAGCCCCTGAGACTTCCATGCTTTTTCAAGGAAACAAATACGCCTGCCCGCTTCTTTAACATCTCCTCAGGGAGCCCGTCAGAAAGTCCGGCTTCCTTCCCTGTCATAACATGGGTCTCCAGGGAATGTCTTGCCAAATGCACATAGGGGTCTTCCTTTTTCTGAAGCTCCCTGGCCAGTTCCTTCTGCTTACGTGTAAAGATTGCGGCAAAATCCCGGTCCGGCGCTTCGCCGGTGATCTTGTAGGCGCAGATGCCATATCCCACACCAAAGGTTCCTTCATAGGAGAGAAAATCCGGCTCTACAGACTTCCCGCTGAGGGCTCCTGCCATAATAATAAAGGATCTCAGTCCGCACTCCGCCGCCGATTCACAAAAGTCCGGGGAGAACTCCAGAAGCTTGAGAAAATCTCCCTCCTTTATGGCCTGGGTAATCTGCCGGTCAAACTCCACTCCCTCCTGGGCAAAGCCATAAGGCCCGTCCTCCTTCAGCTTATGGGACAAGTCTCCGCTGGCTACAATGACAATCCTGCGGTCCAGCTTTTGGGCGGTCTTCTCCATGCATTGTCCCAGGCGGTAATGCAGCGGCAGGGATAGCCCGGAGAGCCCCACCCGTACCAGACGGTAATCTTTGTAGTACTGGTTGATAAAATACAGGGGAACCATGGTTCCGTGGTCCAGCTCCGCGTCCTTCTCTCCCAGGGTTCCTGCTTCAATGCCGTCCCGTTCCGCACAGGACTCCAGCGCCCGGACAAATTCCTCATCATAATCGGCCTGCAATTGTACCCCTCCCGCACCGTATTTGCGGAAGCTGCCCCTGGCCCTTTTTCCGGGTGATATGTGAAAATAATCGGAGTACATGATGGAATGCGGCGAGGTAATAATGATTGTGTCCGGCCTCAGTCCGGCGATACGCCTGGCAATCTCACGATAGCAATCAACAGTCTTACTGATCTTCCTTTCCTCACCCCGTCCCACCTCAGGTATAATCAGCGGCGGATGAGGTACGATGAAAGCACCAACCAATGACATAGAACCACCTCTTTCTTGGTTATATTGATTTTAATTTATCGCATTTACAATTATGAAACAATTATATGAAGCTAATTTTTTCTATATCTTAATTATATCCTTTTTTACGAAAGATAGAAAGAGACTTTATCTGTCCTTGTTGACAAACCTACTGGGACAGTTCTGTGCTTCAGTTTATTTACCTTCTTACCATGTTAAACAATTAATTCTATGTCAAATAATGTTGATTTCCAGACTTGTTTAGGTTAAAATATCCATATAGTAAATTACTTGGAAATAATATTCTGTAATTTCCTCTAAAATTGGGGCTTTAGATGCACAGGTTGTGAAATTTTCACTTCTGATCACAGAAACTCATATTGGTATTATCCCCAGTACAAATTTAGACATATAAAATATGCATAAGGATGACGCTACGTGTTGAAAGAAATAAAATATATCAATAAAGGAGGATCGGGGCCATGCCGGCATTCTTATAGCGATTTGTATAGTACAAGGCATGGACATAAGAATGATAATAGGAATATGTGATGACGAACCTTTGGTAGTAAAAATACTTACTCAATTAGTAAATCAGACTTTGGATCAGAAAAAGGTAAATGTAGAAGTGCTGCCCTTTCTATCTGGCTTCTGCCTGCTTGACAGAATAGAAGCACTTGATGCAGTTTTTCTGGACATTGATATGCCAGGGATGGATGGCTTTGAAGTTGGCAGAGCGATCAATAAGGAGAAGCCCTCCTGTAAGATCATTATGGCGTCCGGTAATCCGCAAAGATATAAAGATTCCTTCAAGATAAATGCGTTCCGCTTTATTACAAAGCCTTTTGATTTTGCAGAGATTGAAGAGGCAATAGATTCATTATTAAAAGTAAAAGCGGGTGAAGAAAATTTCTTGCTATACTTAAATTACATCCCTCATGACATATTGCAAAAAAACATTAAATATTTTAGGGCCTTCAACGGATACTGCGAAGCGAAAGTTCAAAATCTTTTTTTCCGCAGAGATTTATCATTAAATGAGGTAGAAAAATTACTAGACCCCCGATTATTCATCCGTATTCATAAACAATATATCGTGAATATGCAACATATTAACAACTATAAAAACATTATAGTAGAAATTAATGGCGAGTTCCTTCCCATATCTCGCCGGAAACAGAAGGAGTTTGAACAAAAATATATTTGCTTTAATGTCAATTACAAGGGGTGATATGATTGAATATCCTAATGGTTTTTATTACGTTTTTTCTACATATATTAGTCTATTGTATTGGTACCTATGTATTATTTAACAAAAAAATACGATGCATTTTGCTTGGTATTTTTCTGTTTATTCTGTCCATGGTGGGATGTTATGTGTCAATCCTACCAATTAGTGATTTATTGTATATTAACATAAGTACAATTGTAATTTGGGGTGTGTTATTAGAAGATACTCTAAGCTGTAAGTTCTGGACTATGATAAAAGGTATCTTTATCATCTCTTGTAGCATAGGAATAATTGAAACTATTCTTGAAACGATATTCTTACACCTTATAAAAAAGCCGCTGACTCCAATGCATATCTTTCTGGTATCCAATATTTTTTTAATTATAGTCTTTCTTTTGATTAACTCAATAAAAGAAAAAGAGTTTATCACAAAAAAAGAACTTACTTATTCCATTTTAATAATTTTCATGATCCTTATGGCAACATCATTAATTGGTATAATTTCAGGCCTTCGTTATGCTGCTCCGTACGTGAATAATAAGACCTTCTCAATGGCTAGCAACATTTTGATAATATTCTCATACCTTAGTATCGTGATCTTAGGAATGTTTATTATTTATACCAGAAATGCAAATACTAATTATAAACACCTGCTGGAAACAGAAGCTTTATTAAGGAGCTTACAAAAGAATCATTATGAAATGATGCTTGCAAAGGAGAGGAGACCAGAGCATTCCGCCATGATATAAGTAACCATATTATGTGCCTAAAAGAAATGGTTAAGAATTCCAGCACAAACGAAGCTTATCTCTATATAAGCCAGATGCAAACTATATTACTTGAGATACAAAAGAAAAGTTATACTGTAGGTAATGAAATCATAGACGCCATTCTTAACTATTATACTCAAGTGCTCGAGGATGATGTTAAGATTTATATAACTGGATTATGTAATGTTAAGTTAGCCATCAACAACGTTGAATTATGCTCCATCGTATCCAATCCATTACAAAATGCCATCGAAGCAATACGTCATCAGAAGCAGGGAAAAAAGTATCTGTATATTCAAATGCATTCTGCACAAGATAATTTTCGAATGGAGATCCGTAACAGCCATGATGCAGACAGTATAACCTTAATTCATGGATTACCATGGACAAAAAATTCGGATAAAAAAAATCATGGTATCGGATTGAAAAATGTACAAAAATTAGTAAAAAAAAATAATGGCGAATTCAAAATTGATATTGAACCAGGAGAATTTAAAATCACACTTGTGTTGCCCATAGCGAAATCTTATTATTTAGGTTAAAAATTACCGCTAAATGAGTTATTAAACCGTTAAACAAGAAATAGTAGATACCCATAATATTCATGTGCTATATTATTTGCAAAGAAGCGAAGTGATCTAATTCTATTAGCACAAACGCTTTCATTATTATTTACGCCACCAGCTTGGCGACAGAATGGAGATTATTATGAATATTGATACATACAATTTATTTGACGAACTATGGAAATTCTTTTTTGGATAATCCCGCCAATAATGGCACAAATATATAATTCAAGCATAGTAGCCTGTAAATATGAGGAGGATTAATGAAAGGATGTAATAAGAAAACATTAGTTTTAACCTTTATTATTTTACTTATATTAACTATATTCATATGGTATCAAGCACCTGTTAGGAAATATGTATGCCTATCTCTATGTTCTCTTGAGGGCAAAAAGACAAACGTTATATTTGATATTAGCTGGAATAAATTTGTTTTTCAACCAGATGAATTAAGAGGAACCTTAACATTTAATGGAAAGATGTATACTAATTTAGAATTCGAACGGGAAGGATTTCTAGATAATTTAGCAAAAAAATTATCTGATTATAAGCGAACACCGTATTTTATATTTTCTACGAATAATATTTCAGATCTTCATCAAGATAATATTCAACTCTTATACTTTAATAAAAATTTTGATCTAGTTTGCATGGCAGTAATACAAGATGGTGACTTAACTACATATTATGGTCCCGCTGAAACTATAGAAGAGGCGAATAAGATATTATCAAAATTAAGTGAATAACAGAATATATGTTAATGATTACATTAATAAAGTTATAAAACCACTACCCATTCACTAAATTCAAAAAGGAGGATTTTATGAAAAAAGGATTTCTGTTTTAGGTACAATTCCTTATGGTTTCCTTATTGACTGGACTTTAGGCAACATATTTAGTGTGCTTGATGGTGTTTCTAATGCCAGCAATGTTATAGCTAGTAGTTCAGAAGCTCTCTATAGAATATTCTGCAGTTCTAAAACAGAAATGGTATACCACTACTTTTATAACAGTCCTTCATGGAAATTAGTTGGTACGTCATCCACGGTAGCTTTTATGAAAACCGACTTTTTTGCAGGAAGTGTTAATGGCAAACTTGTTCACTCTACCAACGGACCCATATCTTGGTCATCGCGTTCTGGTGGAATATGGTATAACTATGTAGAGGCCTATGTTGATGCAAAGTCCAATAATCCTAATTTTCATAAAATTGATAGATTGGGAACATTCACCATTCGCGGTTTCAATCAAACTTTTCAGTACGCCCCTAGATTCTTTGATTATCCCGGATACATAGGGTAAGAGACACTATTATAAACTTCATTAAAGTTTAAAGACTTCATTAAATAATACAATCCATATTTTAGTACAAATGCATAATTAGGGATATATTCAAAAAATAAGTTCCAGAATTCAGCGAAGAATTCTGGAACTTATTTTAAAATATTTTACTTCAAAATTCTGATATACCAATGATAAGAGGCAATATAATTCCTGCCATACCGTCTATGATGCATGGAAAATGCAAATATCCAAAAACCACCGAACAACAGAGTAAGTATTATTAAATTTATCATCATAAAAACAACCTCCTCAATTCATGCTTTATCCATCCTGTTTTATCCAGTCTCTATTCTAATCTTATCTATGGCTAATTATAAAATACCTGCGATATGCCAACTATCACACTAAGGTTAAAACATTGTGAAACCTATGTAAAACAGCAAAATAAAACCAAATCCCCCTCCTCATAGCAAAAGAGTACACTTACACAAATTTAACATAACCTTTACTGTTTCATGCAGGATACATCCTCCGGTAATTGATAATATAAGCATGGATGAAATCAAACAAGATCAATACGAGAGGAATACGGATGAGAACCTAACTATCAGACACGCTGAACTACATCATTGAAAACAAAACCATTAAAAGCGTATTCCAGCCCATCATATCCTTAAAGGATGGCAGCATACTGGGACACGAAGTCTTAAGCCGGATTATATACGAGAGCGCCATCACAAACCCGGAGATGCTGTTTTCCGTCGCCAGTGAGCACGGAAGGCTTTGGGAGCTGGAGCTGCTGTGCAGAACCACCGCACTGAAGGCCGCCTATAAATCAATAGTGCCGCCTTATGATAAAATGCTGTTCCTAAATGTCAACCCCAACGTCATGCATGATGAGAACTTCAAAAAAGGCTTTACCCGGGATTTCTTGCTGCAATTCAATATAAAACCGCAGCATATCGTCTTTGAAATCACAGAGCAGAATGTCATTCTCGACATGCAGTGCTTCCTGTCCGCTATCTGCCACTACCGGGGGCAGGGCTATACCGTCGCCATCGATGATGCCGGCGCCGGATACTCGGCCTAAATCTCATCAGCGATATCAATCCCAACTACATTAAGCTGGATATGAAGCTGATCCGCGGCATCCACCAGGATGGGCTTAAATATGCCTTGGTCAAGGGTATGGCCGAGCCGTCCAAAATATCACGGATTAATTTAATCGCGGAAGGCATCGAATCCTATGAAGAGCTGAAAACCCTCATTGAACTTGGCGTGCAGTACGGGCAAGGCTTTTATATCCAAAGGCCATCAGAAAAAATCATGGATATACCCATTTCACAGACGGAACCGTGCGCCTGATGAGCGATAAAGCCTATGTAAAGGACGCTTTAAACGGCGAAGCTGCAATCTCGGAGGTGGTGATCAGCAGAGTTACCATAAAGCCGGAGATTGAGGCCACCGTACCAGTATGGAAGGACGGGAAGGTGGCCGCCGCATTGATTGCCCGCATGGGGGCGGATTACCTGTGCGGAATAACCGAAGATATCGGATACGGAGACAGCGGGTACGCTTTCATCATGAACCGCTCCGGAACAGTAATCGCCCATCCCGATATTCAAAAGGTCACCCCCAGCGTTACAACCCGGTGAAGGAAAGTGAGGACAAGGCTTATGATAAAATTCTGGAGGAAGGGGCCGGAGCCGTCACCCTCCATATGACAGACGGTATCGTATATGCCGGTTTTGCACCGGTGGGCGGCACAGACTGGCGGTTTGTCGTCACCGCAAAGGAAGAAGAGATAATGTCCGCCATTCCTTCTATGCTGGCCAGAATTACAGCTGCCATGATCGCCGTATCCCTGGTCAGCCTGATCCTTGTATTCCTAATGGCCGCCCGGCTTACAGGCCCCCTGATTGCGCTGACAAAGCATTCCGAAAAAATCGGCGGATTGGATATCCGGGAGAATATTGAGGAGAAATACCTCAGCCAGAAGGACGAGATCGGCACCTTATCGGGAGCCTTCCAGTCCCTGACGTTAAATCTCCGGGATATCATCACGGAGATCACTCACTCCTCCCACCGGGTGTCAGGCACCGCCATGGATCTTTGAAAACAGAGTATCTGTTAAGACATTTGCAAAAAAGCCACTATGAAATCATGCTTGCAAAAGAAGAAGAAACCAGAAGTTTCCGTCATGATATTAGTAACCATATCATGTGCCTCGGTGAGATAACGAAAACCGGTAATTTGACAGAAGCAACTCGTTACATAGAGCAAATGCAAACCGCATTATCGGAAATACAGAAGAAGAGCTATATCACAGGTAATGAAATCCTTGATGCCATTCTAAGCTATAATATTTATCGGTTAGGAGATGGTGTAAATATTCATATAGCCGGCTTCTGCAATGGCATATTAGATGTCAGCAACGTTGAATTATGTTCCATTTTATCAAATCCGTTACAAAATGCGGTTGAGGCACTGATCCGCCAGCAAGAGGGAAGAAAGTATTTGAATATTCATATGCATTCCACTCCGAATAATTTTCAACTGGAAATCCAAAATAGCTTTGATCCGGAAGATAATATTATGATTAATGGATTGCCGTATACAAAAAAGCCGGACAATAAAAATCATGGAATTGGGTTGAAAAATGTTAAAAGATTAGTAGAAAAAAATAATGGATTATTCCAGCTTGATATTCAGCCTGGGGAGTTTAATGTCTTAATTATATTGCCTATGAAAGAATGTATCTGCTAAGTTCGGTATAGAGGCCTAACCGTTAAGGGAGTTATCTGACCGTTAAAGGAGTAATACTTGATATCCATAATATTCACGTGCTAGAGTGTAGATGAGAAGGTGAATATTATGGATAAATTTGTATCAACATGCGGATTATTGGAAGATTTAATCAGGCTTATTTTTGGATAATTTTTATAATACTGATGCAAAAAACCTCTATATTTTTCATGTATAATCATTAATACTTTTGAAAAATATGATTATTTTTTTCGGGAGTGTTTATGAAAATTCACTTACCTTGAACAAAAAAGTTTATTTGCGAAACTGGAAACAATCCGAAGATATGCTTATTATGTGAAAAACCGCATGGCCTTCAGTAAGGAGGAAAAATGAATACGTTTGTAGGAAATGTATATGAAGAGCCTAATAAACTTGATGCAACTGTTACCATAAATGGCGCCTGCATGATCCATCATTGATAGGTGATGAGGATGTGATAATAAAAATAGAAACGGTCTAATTAAAGGAGGAAATAATGAATGTCCTTACTGTAACCTTAAATGTTGTGTTGTCACTGGTGGTTCCTTTTACATTAATTGTGACAGGGTTCTATTTGAAAAACCATATAAAAGTGGAGATAGGCTCTAACGGCATTTCGGTCCCTGCCGCAAAAAAATCATTAGAAAAATGGTTGTATGCGCAGATTATCGGTTACTGCATAACTGTCAAATTTGGATTTGTATCATTAATATTGTCCGTATTTGCCGACATTCTTATATTAATTTTTGGCAGTAATACAGATATCGCGGCATTTGTGGGTAACGGAATAGGATTTGCGTTCGTTTTCGCTGCGCTTATTGTTGTTGAAAAACGTGTAAGCGATTTCCCGCTGAATATCGATGTTACAGATAATAATATGCTTACTGATCTTTGGATTAAAATTGTCTATAAACTTATAGAAGCTCGTGAGTATGAAAAACTTGAAAGGTTTGTCAATGAAAGTCATTATAACAGGGATTCTCTGAGCATGTACATGGACGATTGACTGTTCAAGGCTTTTTATTATTTAACCTTTTTTTGTTGATTTATTCAGCTTCCACGATACCTTTTTTAGAATTGAGAAATAAACCAGCTGCAGTTAAAGGCGTCAAGATCCTTTGCTGCAGCTCTTATTTTATTTCAAAATTCTGGTATACCGTAAGCGGCAAATAAAAAGCATCTTTTTATTTGCCGCTTACGATTAATCCTATAACTGCATCGTATTCCTATAGATAGAGGATTACCCTCCATAATGGCTTCGTTAAACCTTAGTGAAACTTAAACTATGCCTCCTTTACTTTGTCTGTTCATCAAAGTACCTGCAAATTGATTCTTCACAGGTGAAAACAGGAATGGTCTCCATGGGGCAGGCAGCATCGATTACCTGACCGCCCTGATACTCCTTTTTGCTCCACACATCGAACCAGGTCTTTCCCTTTGGAAGATAAACTGTTCTGGAGGTCAATCCGGAATGCATGACGGGAGCAACAAGCACTTTATCACCAAACATATATTCATCCGAACTATTCCAGCACTCCTCGTCCTCGGGGAAATGGTAGAACATCGGGCTGATTACCGGTGTTCCTTTTTCATGTGCGGCAGTCATGGTATCAGAAATATACGGTTTCAGATTCTCCCGGATCAACATATACTTCCTGCAGATATCATAGACCTCATCACCATAGGACCATACCTCATTGGGACCACCGGACCCGCATCTGCCGCCCCTTACATTACTCATGGGAGGGGTATGGGGTTCACGGTCTCCGTGCAGCCTCATGACAGGGCAGAAGGTGCCATACTGGAACCAGCGGACAAGCACCTCCCGGAAGGAAGGATCGCTGGGATTTCCTCCATGGAACCCGCCTATATCTGTGGTCCACCAGGGAATACCGGCAATCGCCATGTTCAGCCCTGCCGCAAATTGATTCCTCATACTCTCAAAGCTGGAATGTATGTCTCCTGACCAAACGAGGGCACCGTACCTTTGTGAACCGGCCCAGGCACACCTGAGAAGATTCACAATATTCTTCTGCCCTTCCTTCTCCATTCCTTCATAAAAGGTCTGTGCATAGCTTCTCGGATAAATATTGCCGATTTGTACATTCGGCCCCAAATGATAACGATAGTTATCAAAATCATAAAAGCTGTATTCCGGCTCGGCTTCATCCAGCCAGAAAATCTTAATTCCTTTTTTATAATAATTCTCTTTTACCTTAGACCACACAAAATCCCTTGCTTCCGGATTCGTCGCATCATAATGGAGCGTATCATTAAATACCCTCAGACCATTGGGAAAGCCTCTCTCACAGTTAATGAGCAATCCCCTTTCTCTCATTTCTCTAAAGTTCTCACTGTTGTAATCCACCGTGGGCCAGATGGAGACCATCAACTCAATGCCCATTTCCTTCAGCTCGGCTACCATGGCCTCCGGATCCGGCCAATATTCTTCATCAAATTTCCATTCACCCTCCAAGGGCCAGTGAAAGAAGTCGACGACAATCACGGAAATAGGGAGATTTCTTCTCTTGTACTCTCTGGCCACAGATAAAAGCTCCTCCTGTGTCTGATATCTCAGCTTACACTGCCAGAAGCCCATTCCATAATCCGGCATCATGGGAGCCTTTCCCGTTACATCAGCATAATTTTCTTCAATCTCCGCCGGTGTATCCCCCGCTGTGATCCAATAATCTATTATCTTTGTCGAAACCGACCTCCATGATGTGAGATTGGTTCCAAAGGTGACACTTCCAATCCCGGGGTTATTCCACAGGAAGCCATAACCTAAGGAAGAAAGGACAAAGGGAACACTGGCCTGTGAATTCCTATGGGCAAGCTCCAGCTCACAGCCCTTTAAATTAAGAATCGGCTGCTGATACTGTCCCATACCAAAGAGTTTTTCCTTCGGATCCGATTCAAACCGGACCGTTGTAGAGAAATCGCCGCCAAGAATCGGCCTGTGTTCTCTTGCATCCAGATCCAGGGCACTGCATTTCGGTGAATTGATATCACTGCGGTTTCTTACGAATTCCTCCAGCAGCACTTTCCCTTTCTCATTCCGAAATGTGATCTTGCCGTTTTTTGTAACATGGGCATGGATTTTCCCGTTCTTTATTACCGCATGGTTTTCTCCCAGGGTGATCGCCCCATGAACGCTTTGCTTTTCCCCCAATGCCCAGTCCTCCGGAGGCATTACAGCCTGCTTTGTTGATCTTACCCGCAGAGCATTCTTCCCCCAGGCCTCCAGCCAGACTTTTTCATTATTATTAATTATGATCAGCCGATTTCCCTCTTGCTTTAAAATTGCCATATCATTTTACCTTCCTTTCACGGCTACTCTTTAGCGACACCAAGCATAATACCTGTTACAAAATACTTCTGTAAAAACAGACACATTACCAGCATCGGTATCATCGCTATAGGCGCCTTAGCGGCACCCGATAGTTTCCTCCTTCCATTTCTATTCACATCCATGGAATAATATAAAGTTTGATATATAAACTTTATCACACTATTAATCTTATTGCAATATTGCCGGACTGTTGTAGATTTTTCCCGGAATGGATGAATTGAATGTATTTCATTTATTTACATTTGTCATGGTATGATCCTATTGCTTTATTGATTGAATATTTATATAATAAAGACGTAGTGAACAGGATGCGGGCCTGCTCGTGACCCTGTGATCAGAGCCAGAGATCATGAACCTGATTTTGATTTATGATCTAATAAGGATTAAATATAACAAATCTGGAGAACAAACCATGAGTAAATTGTCCTTTAAAGGGTTTTGCATTGAATATTACAGCAAACATATTAACCTTCCCAGCAATGAGGTCTATGCCCTGTTTAAAAAGAAAGGCTTACTTGATCTTATTGATACCGATTATGACGACCTGCACGGTATGGGCATGGAATATCTGATGCAACTGTTTGATCAATACCTGGGGGTAAAGAAATTATGATTGTATACCACGGAACAACTCTTGAAATCAAACAACCGGCAGTCATTAAAGGCTCTTTGAAATTCAAAACCAGCTATATCGCAAGGAGTTGAGCCTATGGATCAAAGCACTACACGAGCAACCATCTTACCGGTGATTATACAATTAATAATGGATCGATACCAATTAGACGAAGCCTCCGCGCTGGATGCATTCTATACTTCAGCTACCGGAGCTAATTTCTCCGATGATGAGACCGGCTTATACGGCCAATCCCCTCTCTACATCTTTGGATTATATATTAACGAAACAGAGAAATAAAATAAGCTGCAGCACAAGGGACCAATCCTTTGCTGCAGCTTTTCTTTTACTTTAAAATTCTTGTATACCAATGATAAGAGGCAATATAGTTCCTGCCATATCGTCTGCGATGAATGGCAAATGCAAAAATCAAAAAACCTCCCAACAACAGAGTAAGTATTATTAAATTTATCATCATAAGATCAACCTCCTCAATTCATGCTTTCTCCATCATGTTTTATCCAGGATCTAATCCAATCCTATCCCATCCTATCTATGACCTAATTATAAAATACCTGTGATCCGCTAACTATCACATTAAGGTTAAAACAATGTGAAACCTATGTAAAACAGCAGAATAAGGTAGAATACACTTACACAAATTTAACATATTCTTTACTGTTTCATGCAGGATACATCCTCCCGTAATTGATACTATTAAATAAAAAATCAATACGAGAGGATACGAATGAAGACCGAACTATCAGATACACTGGACTATATTATTGAAACCAAAGCCATTAAGAGCGTATTCCAGCCCATTATATCCTTGAAGGACGGCAGCATACTGGGACACGAAGCCTTGAGCCGGATCACATATGACAGTTCCATTAAAAGCCCCGAGATGCTGTTTTCCGTTGCCAGTGAGCACGGAAGGCTCTGGGAGCTGGAACTGCTGTGCAGGACAACTGCACTGAAGGCCGCATACAAATCAATGGTGCCGCCTTATGATAAAATGCTATTCTTAAATGTTAATCCCAATGTCATGCATGATGAGAACTTTAAAAAAGGGTTTACCAGGGATTTCTTATTACAATTCAATATAAAACCGCAGCACATCGTCTTTGAGATCACAGAACGGAATGTAATTCTCGACATGCAGGGCTTCCTGTCCGCCATTAGCCACTACCGGGGGCAGGGCTATACCGTCGCCATCGATGATGCCGGCGCCGGTTATTCCGGTTTAAATCTCATCAGCGATATCAATCCCAACTACATTAAGCTTGATATGAAGCTTATCCGGGGCATCCATCAGGATGGGCTCAAATACGCGCTGGTCAAGGGTATGGCAGAACTGTCGAAAATATCACGGATTAATTTAATTGCAGAAGGCATCGAATCCTATGAAGAGCTGAAAACCCTCATTGGACTTGGCGTGCAGTACGGACAGGGTTTTTATATCCAGAGGCCGTCGGAAAGTATCATGGATATACCGGAGGGATTAATCTCCGCCATTCGAAAGCTAAGGCAAAAAAGACACCGCCCCGGGAGACGATGCAACACTCCAATGGATTATATAAAGGGGGTTCTTATGGGAGGGACAGATAGATGAACAGTATTAAGGCAAAGCTGATTTTCTTTTCCGCGTTACTGGCGGTTTCCATTGCGGCATTGATCGGGGTAATCGCTATTTCGGCAGGGAAAAAGGCCCTTAAGGAGGAAGCGGAGTATTCCTTACAGCTAGTGGCTTCCGAAAGTGCAAAGCTTACCCAGAGCCGGATCAGTTCTATGATTTCTTCCCTCACCATGATTTCCAAAAACACGGAGATAATGGATATGGGATGGGAGGCAGATACCGAAATTCTTCTGGAGGAACTGAATAAAACAGAGTTCTTAGATATCGGCTATATTCTCCCAAACGGTTACACCCATTTTACTGATGGAACTGTGCGCCTGATGAGTGACAAAACCTATGTAAAAGATGCTCTGGACGGCAGAGCGGCAATCTCGGATGTGGTGATCAGCAGAGTTACCATAAAGCCCGAGATAGAAGCCACCGTGCCTGTATGGAAGGACGGGGAGGTAGTTGCCGCATTGATTGCCCGTATGGGGGCGGATTATCTGTGCGGAATAACCGAAGACATCGGATACGGGGAAAGCGGGTACGCCTTTATCATGAACCGCTCCGGAACAGTAATTGCCCATCCTGATATCCAAAAGGTCACCCAACGGTACAATCCGGTGAAGGAGGGTGAGGACAAGGCTTATGAAAAGATCCTGGAGGAAACGGCCGGAGCCGCCACCCTCCATATGAGCGATGGTATTGTGTATGCCGGTTTTGCACCGGTAAGCGGCACAGACTGGCGCTTTATCGTCACTGCAAAGGAAGAGGAGATTATGTCTGCCATTCCTTCTATGCTGGCCAGAATTATAGCAGCCATGATCGCTGTATCCATCGTCAGCCTGGGTCTTGTATTTCTAATGGCCGTCCGGCTTACGGGGCCTTTGGCCGCTCTGACAAAGCATTCCGAAAAAATCGGGAAACTGGATATCCGGGAAAATATTGCGGAGGGGTATCTTAACCAGAAGGATGAAATAGGAACCTTATCCGGAGCCTTCCAGTCCTTAACCGCAAATCTCCGGGATATTATCACGGAGATTACCCGATCCTCCCATCAGGTGTCAGACACCGCCATGAATCTGGCCTCCTCTTCGCGGCAATCCTCCCTGGCCTCCGAGGAAATATCAAGGACCGTTGACGATATCGCCATGGGAGCCCAGAATCAGGCAAAGCACACAGAGGAAGGTATGGCACAGGCAAAGGTGCTGGAAACCAGAATAACAGTAAATCATCAATGTATGCAAGAACTTAACGCCTCAACCGATCAGGTGCTGTGTCTGGTCAATGCAGGATTGGAGGATGTGGAAAGGCTGTCCTTACTCACAAGAGAAAGTGATGCAGCAACAAGAAATGCCTGTGACAGAATGCAGTCCATGAAGCAAAGCTCCGCCCAGATCAGCAAGGCAAGCAGTATTATTACGGAAATGGCAAGTCAGACAAATCTCATTGCCCTGAATGCCACTATAGAGGCGGCAAGGGCTGGGGAAGCCGGCCTCGGCTTTGCCGTGGTGGCAAGAGAAATTCAGATCATGGCAGAAAAATCGGCCGCGTCAGCAAAAAGCATAGATAAAATACTGAACGGCCTGATTAAGAACGTCGAACTGGTGGTAGAAAATATGAACCAGGTTCTGGCCGCCTCTCAGGATCAGCAAAGAGGCGTATCCGATACCATGGAAAGATACCGGAGCATCTCGGAAGCAATGAAGGCATCGGAAACAGCGGTACAGAAATTGAACCGCTCGGAGCAGGATATGGAAAGTGCTAACAGTGAGATACGTCAGATGCTGCACTCCATGTCAGCCATAGCCATGCAGAACGCAGCCGGAACAGAACAGGCCGCAGCTGCCGTCGAGGAGCAATCGGCAGCCGTTCAGGATATTGCAGAAATATGCGATCAGCTGAAAGGACTTTCGGAAGGATTGAGAACCATGGTAAACCGGTTCTGTGTCTAATATCAGGCCGCCACAGTAAGCTGCAGAACGGATCTTCCCTGTTTCCAAAGGCGCAGATACACATCCCTGCATTTATTGAATTTTGCAAACATGCGTACCGCTTCACATTCATTGCAGTATACCTTCCAGCATCCGCAGCATTTGCTGTTCTGTCCCGCATTCTGGATGAAGCCAATCACATCCCCAAGGGGGTATCCGAGAAAGATTCCGATTTCATGCGGGAAATCCTCCGACTCGGACAAGCGCCCCTTCAGCCGCTTCAGGGCATATTCCGCATCCGTGCCGGTGTAGCCGTAAGACGCCAGAAAATAAGCCACTCCGGGCCTTCTCAGATCCTGTTCCAGCTTTGACTTCCGGCATACATAAATAAGCGCCTTATTGTTGCGTCTGCGCAATACAATCAGCTCCAGGCCTTTCTCCCGAAGCTGCATATTCCATTCTGCTATACCCTCCTGCATTTCTTTCTCTCCGGTATAGGTAAAGCTGAAGAGATTAGCTGTTTTTAACGAAGCCAGCGTCGGAGCGCAATGTTCAATTAAGTGCCGTTCCAACATATCCGCTCTTCCTCCTGTCATCAGGAATCCGAAGTGTTTTCAGAAAATGTTTCACAAAATCGATATCCTCCCGGCTTCCTGATCCACTGATCTTTCTTATAATAGGTATCTCATAAAGATTGTTGATCTTGTCTGCCGCTTTGCAATAGAAGGGGCCGAATCTTTTGCTTCCGTTTACCACCACACCAAGTACATAGGTCCTGTGCTGGTCTAAAAAACGGCTGGTGGTCTCCGGGATTTTACCCAGGCCGACATTGCGGGTGACAAGAATGCAAGGCTCATCCACGCCCTGCCCGACTGGCTGCACCGGATATCCCAATGCCTCGGCAAATTCCTTTCCCAAACCGGTTAAACTGTCATAAACAATTATCATACAAACTCCTTCATATCTCTCTTAAAAAATATTTCTAAGTAAAATCGCATTCAGTTAGCATTCGCTAACCATTATATTATATATAAAACATAAATGAAATGCAAGTAATAAATGCGTAGAAATAAAATAGTCGGAGTGGTGATACAGAACTTGTGCTTTTGCATTGCACAGTCTATAATTGTAATACAAATAGATCATGCGGGGTAATAAAGATTATTTATATACTATCCATAAAGGAGTGAAGCCCTGCGATGAAAGGTTTCCTTCCCGTCTTACAAGAAAAATTGAGGCCCGCCTTCCCCGAATTGCTGTCATGGAAATCACGGATAAGTACTACCGGGACAAAGACTAAATTTATGTCATGATCCAAGGCAGGGACGATTGCGTCATAATATGGAATAGAAAAACCGGAGATGATTTTGAAGCGGAATGGCTGGAAGATTATGAAAAGCTTGTGCTTATTTTTTTTCTATAGTATGATAGATACATATTGATAAAAAAGTATCAAAAACAAAAGACTACAATCTGATCAAAGTGAGGTGTATTTTCATGCATTTACAGGAATCCGGGGAAATGTATCTTGAAACCATTTTAATATTGTCGAAAAAAAGCGGCGCAGTCCGTTCCATCGATGTCAGTGAATATATGGGATATTCCAAGCCCAGTGTCAGCCGTGCTGTGGGGCTTTTGAAGAATGCCGGATATATTACTGTAGATGCAGAAGGCCTCCTCTTTTTGACGGAAGAGGGTCACAAAATCGCCAGCAAAATATATGAGCGGCACACCCTGCTGACCGATTTTTTAATCCGCCTCGGTGTCAACGAGAAGACTGCCGCCGAAGATGCATGTAAAATAGAGCATCACATCAGTGATGAGACCTTTTCCGCCATAAAAAAATACGCAAACCATTGAAGCCACCCTCCTTCAAAGGCTTTTACAACTTTATCTTCCACAATCAAGAATCTGTCAGCAACCTTTTCTGTCAACCTCCGGTCATGTGTAATTATTCGGATTGCAGTTTCTTCAGCAGAAAACCGCATAGGATAACCGCCGCCAGGAAGATAACCGCCAAAGGCCACAGATTGTCAAAACGAAAACCGCCGTCTGTCATCAATTGATATCCCCATGTCGCTGGAATCATTCTCCCCACACCCTTAAAGAACCCTGGGAGTAAATCAACCGGAAACATAATTCCCGACAGCATCATGGAGGGCAGAAATATTATTTGTGAAATCATGGTGAGCTTCGCCTGGTTTTTCACCAATAGCCCCAGAACACTCCCGATACTTAAGGATGCCACAATCAGAACCGCCAGGGAACCGAAGTACAGCGCCGGATTTGCCGGTGACGCCGCTCCGAACGCAATAGGGGCAACAATGTATATTATGGCGCACATTATCAGCAGGTGGACAAATGCCGATAAAAACATGGAAACCAGCCCAAGATACAAGGGCACTCCGTTGGCCTTATACACTTTCTTTATATCACTTCCGTATATCTCCGTGAGAGAAGGCGGCAGGCCGATGAAGGCGCCCATCGATACCCCCAGCACCGTCATGGACTGTATCAGCGTAGCCTTTGCCTCGGGGTTTACAGAGGTGAATATCCCCCCCATAACAGCAAAGAACAAAAGAGGAACCACATAACAGGTGATTAACAGGGCTTTGCTCCGTATATCCAGCTTCCATTGTAATACCGCTCCGTACCAAAATGCATTCATTCGCCATTCCCCCTCGCCATCTCGATAAAATGCTGCTCCAGCGTTCCCCTGTCTATTTTAATATCCTGTACGGCAATTCCCCGCTGCTTGAACTCTTCCAGCACTGTCAGCATGGTATCCCCAATGTCTTCGGCTTCAAATGTCTCATCCCCCTGCCCGGTCTTGATGTGAATGATATATCGTTTGCTGATTTTTGAGGTGAGCTCCGCAACCGTGCCCAAGAAGACGATCCTTCCCTCATTCAAAATCGCAATGCGGTCACACAGGCTTTCCACCTCCGCCATATCGTGACTGGCTAAAACAATTGTCTTTCCCTGGGCTTTCAATTCCCGGACCTGTTCATGGAGCGACATTCTGCCCTCCACATCCAGCCCGGCCGTCGGCTCGTCAAGAAATACGATGTCCGGGTTGCTGATTAAAGCGAGGGCAAGGTGCAAACGCCGCTTTTGCCCCGTGGACATATCCATGTATATTTTTTTGGCCAGCTGGTCAATCCCAAGAGCGGTAAGCATGGAATGATCTATTTTCGTTTTATTCCATTTTGCAAATAACCGCACCGCTTCCATGGGCTTAATATGAGCCGGGAGGGATGAGGATTGCAGCTGGATTCCCATCCTGCCATTCACCTCGATGCTGCCGCCCTCATACTTTCGTAAGCCCTCGATGCATTCCAGGGCCGTGGTCTTGCCTGCGCCGTTCACACCTAGTAAGCCAAAGATTTCACCCTTCCTGACATCAAAGCTCAAGCCCTTCAACACAGCGTGATCCCCATAGCTTTTCTCCAATCCGTCAATCTGTATCGCGTAACTCATTTTTCTCCCTCCCCCAGCGGATTATAGTCTAATGTGGTGAAATAGGCGCCCAAAGCCGGTTCAATAAAAGCGTTGGCCATGGCTTGCTTTTGTTTCCATTCATCGTTCATGCCGCCGGAGCTTACCATCTGTATGAGCTGGGACAGTATATTCATGTCTCCCCCCGTAAATTCCATAATCATATCCCAAAACTCTCTGGCAAAGCTCTGCCCCTTCTCACTTTCAGGCAGCACCCCTTCCTTCTGAAGCCTCATGGCCTCCTCGAGAAGATGCGTAAAAGTGTCCATGATTACCATGGCGCTGTCTTTATCGAAGCGGCTCCGAAAATGATCCAGAGTCTTATCATCGAGATGCTTGATGAGCCAGTAGAACTTATTTTTCATTTGCAGATTGACGATAATATCCGCGTATTTCTTGAAATCCACCGCCTGCATCTGCAGCACTTCCCCTTGCAATGCTTCTATCTCCTTCAGGGATTCTGACAGGGCCTCTATCTTTTCCCGTATGGCAGCGGCCTGCTCCGTAAGCGCTTCCGCAACATCCGCGGGAGTATCCAGCGAGATCAGACGGTTCTTTATGTCCTCCAGTGAAAACCCCAGATGCTTCAGTGACAGAATTTGATGGAGTTTAACCACATCCTTGTCTGTATAAAGCCTGCGGCCGCCTTCGCTCTCTGACGAAGGGGAAAGAAGACCCTCTTTGTCATAATACTGCAGGGTACGGACGCTGACCCCCATTTTCTTTGCAACCTCGCCAACCGTCATATAGCCTTCCGGTATCGCTTTATATTTTCCCATCGTTACATCCATGCCCTTTTTGCCGCGTAAAACTGCCTTAATACCGCATAAAGCTGCCTTGATACCGCTCAAAACGGCCTTGTAGATGCCGGCATGGAACCGGTCCCCCCTTCGTTGATCTATTCTGTTTCCTGCAACCGCATAGCTCCTGTCAATATTATAATATATGACGCTGCGTCACATACAAGATATTTCTAATTTTATACCATTTTATTTTTGTATTTATGGTATATTACTACCCAGCAACAAAAAAGCATCATGCCCTATATCTGATATGATGCTTTTTTGTTGGAAGCCCTCTTCCGGTTTTTATATCACAGGAGCCTGTCCCAGAGACAGCACCTTTTCCGCTTCCTTATGATCTCGTGATTAAAACCGCATCTTCGGCATTATTCCCGGTTGGATATCCTGAAAATCGTTACTGAATGCTTTGCAAATTCATATTCAAAGGAATTCTCACCCTTCAAGGACAGCTCCTTCTCCCTGGGGAGAACCGCCTCAGGACGGTCAAAATCATTGACGGCATCCAGCTCATGGCCTTCCAGGCACCAGACGGAGCCCCTTGCCGGACTGGCATTGACGATTTCTATCTCGGCTTTCCGGTCTCTGTCTGAAACATTGACCGCTTTAATGATAATATCTCCCGCTTCCTCCATGCTGGCGGAATAGTATACAGGCTCAAGGACAACCGGCTTGCTCTCAATCCGGTGACTGGCAACTCCGTCTACAAAGGCCTGAATCCAGCGTCCCTGTATCTTTAATTCAAGAAGGTATTCCCTCTCCCGTTCCACCGAGAGCAGATATTGGCTGAGACAGGAATTCCTCCCATTGATATCCTCTGTGATTATACTATCCTGATTCTGCCATCCTCCCAGCTCCCAGGTATATTTATTCCTGTCATCCTTTAAGCCGAAATAAATGCGGAATCCCTTATATCCTTCCTTTTCTCTGGCTTTCAGCTTAATCGTGTAATTCACGCCGCCCATACCGGTCAGAGTCTGGGTCTGGCTCTCCTTCAGACAGCAGGCATCAAAGCTTTGTATCTCGCCGGTATCCTCATTGATGATCTGAATATCACTGTACTCCACATGAGACTGGTTCGCTGCCAGGACGATGTCTCCGCTTATCCTGTCCGGTTCCCTGTCTGCCATAATATTCTCCGGCATATCCTCCCCGCGGATCTCCAGCAGCCGGTCACCCTGGTGGTGCATGAACAGCTTCTGTACATAATAATTGGCCGTCCCGTATACCTGATGGTTATTGAACCAGATCAGATCCGGCCTCCAATTGACATAATCCGCATGGCACAGCATCGGAGCATAGCAAGCCAGAGCCACGGCTTCTGCATTCCTTTCCAGCCCGATCATATAGGAGGCTTCCACCAAAGCATTATAATAAGTATTGCCCCAGGAAGCATATTCTCCAAGGAACACCTTCGGATCGGTCTTGAGAAAGCTGTCATACCGGTGATGATTCGCCAGAAACCATTCCGGCGCACAATAATAGTGTTCGTCCACCAGATCCGAACCATTCTCCCTGGAGGACTTCCAGCCCCTGTCATATTCCCCTCCGGCGGCAAAGGGCCCGCTGGTATTGATGATCTTAATCTCCGGGTATCTCTCTTTCACCGCTTTATGGATGATGGCATACCGTTCAAAGAAACCTTCTCCCACCTCTTCATTGCCAATCCCTATATACTCCAGTCCAAAAGCTGCCTCATGCCCCATCTCCATCCGTTTCCTGCCCCAGGGGGTGGAGCTGTCCCCATTGGCAAACTCAATCAGATCCAGAGCATCCTCAATCCAGGGCTGAAGCTCATCCAGGGGCGCGGCCCTGTAGTGATGGGGGTCATAGCCTGCAGGCAGTACCGGAACCGGCTTTGCCCCGATATCTTCACAGAATTGAAAATATTCATAAAACCCAAGTCCAAGAGTCTGATTATAACCCCAATTATTTCTTCTTGCGGGCCTGTCCTCCAGAGGGCCGATGGTGTTCTTCCAGCGGTACTGGGAATCCCTCACCTCTGAATCCAGCGAACCGTCATGCACCAGGCACCCTCCGGGGAAGCGCATGAACTTCGGCTTAAGCTGGGCCAGCTTTTCCGCAATATCCCTTCTCATGCCATTGCGCCTGCCTTTAAAGGTATCCTTCGGGAACAGCGATACAAAATCAAAATACACCTTTCCCCTGCCCTGAACCGTAAGTGCCAGCCGCCCGCTGTGATCCGTACAGGGCGCAGTAATTTCCAGCTCATATTTCTTCCACTCCCGATCCGGAAAGATCTCCTGCTTTACATAAACCTCTCCGTCCGCACTTCGGAGGGAGATAACAACCGGCTGATCCATATCCTGCTCTCTCTTGGCATAGCAGGTAAAATAATAGCTGTTCCCCTGAAGGAGCGGTATTCCTGTGCTAAAGCCCAGATTCTGCACTCCCACATCCCTTCCGGGAACCAGAACATCCACCGCCAGATAATGAGGATTCTTATTGCTCACCGGATTCCCCGTCTCCAGAATCAGCCTGGCCTCTCCGTCCTTCTCTATCTTCTCCCAGGCCGTCAGCCCATGATAATTGGGGTTATCCACCTCGGCAAACTCAAAGGATCTGTTTTGAACCAGCTCTGCGTATAAACCTCCGTCCGCCGCATGATTCAGATCCTCGAAGAAGATACCGAACAGATCGCCCAGGCTCTCCCCCTGCTTACCGGCATCCACTTTAATCTTCATAATTACTCCATTTCTCTGCCAAAGGGCAGTATAACAGCAGGCGGCAGATTTTCCGCCCTATGCTGGATATAGTAAATTACAGCTGCAAATTCCCTTCCATCCCTTCAAATTCAATTACTCTCCTGCTTCCATTCTTCAGCAAAAGAGTTACCGGTCCATAGCCTCCGCAGCCTTCCCGGTCCGTATATTCCACCGAAGCGATGGGGAAGAGTTCTTCCTCCGTAAAGTCCTCCAGGCTCTCCTTCGTAATTACCTGGGAGATCATTACATAAGGCTCATATCCATACTGCTTCCTTCTGGCAAGGCTTCCATAGACCACAATGGATTTGGCGGAATCCGGATTGGTTCCTTCGCTGTGCAGGAGGTCAATCTCATCCCAGCCGTCATACAGCGTCATGGCAAGCTGCTTCTCCCTGCCGGTATAATCATGCCCCTTTAAGATTATGGCTCTTGCCTTGCACTGCAATTCATTGCAGGGAGCCATAAGCTCGCTGCCTCGTTTTAAGAAGGTGTTCTCCCGCCGTACCGCCTCTGTCCCGTTATCCGGAAAACCGTAGGCCCCCAGCGTCAGGGAGATGGGTCTGCGGTGCAGGCGCAGCTTGTCCACCCGGAGGATTCCGTAAGGTACCGGAAAATCCGCAAGATTCACGGCCTGTATCCAGGTGCTCTCCTTGGAGATGTCGTAATCAAAAAACTGTCTCCGGTATAGAATCCCTTCTTTCCTTCCATGCCAGAAGGTAACATTGGCCTTGGCGCATTCTCCGGAGGTGATATCCTTCAGCACATACTGCTGTGCTTCCACTTCCTTTGATGGCGCGGATTCCCACGGATATTTGCTGTTGAAGCAGAGCTTGGAATAATTCCACATGCCATGCTCATCCCCTCGGTTTCGAACCACCTTTCCGGTACGCAGAATCGTCTCCCCGTTGGCTCCGTGGTTGGTAAAGCAAAGAGCCGGGCCGTTCAATAGAGTCTCCTTGACCTCTGTTTCCCCAAGCCGCTGCCAGGTGCCGTTGTTCTCCCTGGCAGTCCAGAAGGGATGCTCTGCCGGCAGGTGCAGGCAGAGGAAGGCTTTCCCCAGCCAGAAGGGCGATTCCGCACAGGAATACCCTTGCACCAGCGGGGTAAACTGTCCGTAGAAGCCCAGGGTAGGAACCCCTTCATGCAGGAAGTCCTCTCTGGTGAAAAACTGCATCAACGAGCCCGATGCAATGCGCCTTGCCAGTCCTGGATCCGCTTTGGAATTCCTGAGCATCATATTTGCGTCAAAAGCGCAGGTGGCCGCATTTCTATAAATATTACTGCGTCCCCACATATTGGTAAACCCATCCCGGTCAAAGAAGTCTCCGTAGGTCTCCATCAACTGATTGGAATTCTCTTCAAATCTCTGTGCCAGATAAGGCTCCTTTTCATAGCCGTACCACAGGTTCCAGATGGGTGCATATACATGAAAGGCCCAGCAGGAGTAATAATCAAAGGAATGCCCGTCCCGGTACCATCCGTCGCCTGCATAGTAATTCAGAATTGCCTGGGCATGATCCCTCATAATATCCTCGTCGATGGGATATCCCTCCCGGTATAAGAAGGCCATATCCAGCATATTGAACAGGCGCCAGTTCTGGGGAACCGTATTGGCATGGGCATAGCCGGTCAGAAAAGCGGCGATGGTATCCTTTTCCTCCTTCGTATAGGTGTCCCAGATCTCCGCCTTACAGCTCCACAGGCACAGTACCAGGGCGCAGGTTTCCACCGTCTGCTGGAAGGGCCTGAAGGGGTCCCGGCTTCCCGATAGCTCCATCTGCTCCTCATAGCTCCCGACAGAATTCGCATCGCTGCTGGTACACGCCCGCAGCACCTGTTCCTTATAGTAATCTCTGAGTCTGTAATTGCAGATGACCGCGTCCGGCTTATTATGAAGCAGCGGTGCCGCCAGCAAGAAGGATCTGGCCAGCCCCTCGAAAATCTCCGCTCTCCGCTCGGTTTCTCTCTGCTTCTCCGGGACATTTTTATGAGGATAGCTGACCTCTGTTTCCTTTCTTGGCATAATCACGGGGTCATGAATTGATTTAATATTGCGAAAAATGCCGGTTAAAAGGTACTCCGCTGCCTCAAGCCAGCTTTCCCTGGTAAGTCCCGTGTAAGGGCTTAATTCATAATCTAATGTTTCGGGCTGAAATATCATCTCTTTTAACCTTGCTCCCTTCCTGCTGCAGCCGGTATGGACAGCCGGCCCTGTCATGATTCTATATCTCATATGATACAACATTTCTCCGGGTAATTCCATGAATATTGTCTCAGAAATGTTGCTGCTGATTTAGATTCTGTATTACGATCAGAAACAATAGCTTGCAGCAGGAAAAATTATGTGTTACAGTAAATTCATTACAAAAGCATAACCGGCGCTGACGACAGCAAACAGAGACCTGTCCCTGTTCGAGGGGAGGCCATCCCTAGAATACCAGGTTGGTCATTATTACACTGGCGATAATTCCTGTCAGCGTGGTCAGCAGGCATCCCAGGAGGGTGTAGCGCGTCTTCTTCACCCCTGCTGCCATAAAGTATACCGCCATGGTGTAGAAGATGGTCTCCGTGCTGCTCATCATAACGGATACCAGCCTCCCCAGATAGGAATCCGGCCCGTACTCCTTGAAGATATCCAGCACCAGACTGGTGGCCGCCGAGGAGGAGAACATCTTGATGATTGCCACCGGAACCAGTTGGGAGGGAAAGTGCAGCAGATCGGTCAGCGGCTTTAAGATGCCGGATAGGATTGTAAGGGTTCCAGAAGCGCGTAAAATCCCAATAGCGACCATCAAACCGATGAGGGTGGGTAAAATGTCAAATACGACTTTAAAGCCGTCCTTGGCCCCCTGAATGAATTCGTCAAAAATATTGGTCCTCATAAGAAGACCGAAGCCTATGATATAAAATAGAATAAATGGGATGATATAATCCGACAAATAAATCAAAAACCTCATAATTACCCTGCCTTTCTTCTATTTTCTGCGGCTGCACAGCTTCCTTGCCGCAATGGAAAAGAGAACGCCGACACAGGTAGAGCAGATTGTCGCCGCCAGCCCGGCGCCCAGAATTTCGGCAGGATTCACAGATCCGTACTGGCTGCGGTAGGCAATTACATTCACCGGGATTAGCTGCAGGGAAGATATATTAATAATGAGGAGGGTGCACATATCACAGCTGGCCACCTCCGAATTCCGATTCAGCTTCTTCAGCTCCTGCATCGCCATTAGCCCCATAGGAGTGGCTGCCCAGCCCAGACCCAGAATATTGGCAATCATGTTGGAGGCAATATATTCATTTACCACATGCTCCCTTGGGATACTGGGATACAGAAACCGGAGCAGAGGACGCAGGGCTTTGGTAAAGGAAGCCACCAACCCGCATTTTTTTGCAATTTGCATCACACCGGTCCACATAGCCATGATTCCGAGCATGGTAATACAGAGTGTTACCGCTTCCTTGGAGGAGTTAATCGCGGCTTTGCTGACCTCACCGATCTCCCCCCTTAACACCCCGATGGTTACCCCTAACACAATCATAATTCCCCAAAGGTAGTTTAGCATTCTCCTCACCGTTTTCCGTTTTTTGGTTTGTCAATATAACTATATTCCGCTTATCAGCATAAATTCCTGCAGTTTTTTTATGTTTTTAGTACTTTTTAGTTCCCTTTTACATTTATTGTTTAAATTGTGCTATGTTTTGACAATTATTTTAGTTGACATCAAAAAAATCCTATGATATCTTAATTTATGCCATTACAAATAATGTAAGCTTATCAAGTGTATGCTTGCATGAAGTAAAGCATTCTATTATTATTCCCCATACAAGTGAAAAAGGAGGTTTATTTATGAAAAGTACTGGCATTGTAAGAAGACTGGATGAGCTTGGAAGAATCACTCTTCCCATCGAGTTGAGAAGAACATTGGATGTAAGCGAGAGAGATCCACTGGAGATTTTTGTTGAGGAAGGAAGAATCATTCTTCAGAAGTACGAGCCCACCGATATTTTTAACGGCAACAAGGACAATCTGCTGGAATATCAGGGAAAGAAAATATCCAAGGATACTATCGTAGAACTTGCAAAGCTTGCAGGTCTCATCGAATAGTTACATAATTAAAAGAGCCTGCCGTGAGAACGGCAGGCTCTTTTTCATTACAGGCTATCGCTTGTTTTTTGTCCGCAGGAAGGGTCTGACGCCCCAGACAGTATCCGGCTCCACCTTATAGTCTTCTCCGGTTGCGGTATCACCCCGGTACAGCTCCGCAATACTGTAAGCCTTGCCTGACGGAGCCGGGGCCGGAGATATCTTAAGGGTATTCTTCTCCATGGGGATGCCGTTCTGGGCAAGATATTTTATTCTTCCTGTTTCCGTATCATTCTCGTAAAAATACTTCTTCATGCTGCCGTCCTCCAGCGCATCATAGAAGATTCCCTCTGTAATGGTTACCTCCTTATATAACTCGCCGGCCTTCTTTTCCTTAAGCTTCATCTCCGCCACCCTGCCGGAGCCGTTGGGAAGATCATTCCCCCATTCACCCTCATAATAATAGTAGCCCCGTTTTTCCGGGTCTCCCGTGAGCATAAAGTACATTCCGGTTCCCCTCTTCACGCCGTTCATAATCTCTCCGTAGTAGACCTGCTCCCCGCTGTAGATGATCAAACCGCTTCCTTTGGAGATATCTCCTACAATATTGAAAAATACCGGCATTTCTCCCGAAGCCTCCGCTTGGAACAGCGACGTTTCCATCGCTGCCGTGATCCGGTCCGTATTCCGTTCTTCCATAGCCTGACACAATTCGGAAAGTATGTTTTCCCGCTCCTCTTCCCCGGCCTTTTGCTCTTTTGCCATATCCAGAAGCTCCTTCAACTCCTCATCCCCGGTATGCTCCAGAGCAGTGTTTAAGAGACGAATACAGGCGTTGTAATCCTTTTGTTGAATATAGATACCCGCCAGCGCCTTGTAAGCCGCAGGCTCGTCCGGCAGCAGCTCTGCAGCCTCCCGGTATTTTTCCATCCCGTCCTCATAATTTTCCTGCAGAATGTATTCCTCCGCCTGGCTGATTATGACATCGTAGTCTTCCTTCAGCAGATAGTGGTCCACCGTGATCCGAAGGGTCTCCAGCTCCTCACTCTGGGTTATCTCTATCCCCTCCAGCACCTCCTCCCTGGCGAGGTCATATTTGCCCTGCTCAATATACGCCTGGACAATGCGCTGATAGGAGGTCACATCCTTGCTTTTTAACAGCTTGGCCTCCTCATACACAGAGATAGCTTTATCATATTCCCCATTGGAAAAATAAACATCGGCACGGGAAATAGATTGAAGAAAGTCATAGTCCTGCTTGGCAGACTTGATCTCCTCCATCTTTTTTTCCAGTTTTTCTGTAGAAAGCTTCTGATAAGCAGCCCGCAATGTCTCCAGAGCCTTATCATAGTCCTTCATCCCGGCATAAGCCTCCGCCAATCCTATGGACAGAGTCTCCCTGTCGCTGTCCTTCATGGCCAGAGCTTCCTGATATGCCGCCACGGCAAGCTCATAGCTGCCTGCGTTCAGGTAGTTCTCCGCCATTACCGCACGTTCGTTAATGCGATTGTTTTTTGATTCATGATTGATAAGGATAAACCCAAAGATAATCGCTGCTATTCCCAGAATTACAACAACCGCCGTTCTCTCTTTTGTTCGAAATATCCCTGATGACATTATTTCACCTCCAAAAGACAGTTATGTCTCATCCTTCATCAGCATCTGGTAGATATCCCTTCTGCTGACGCCCCTGTCCCTGGCAACCGCCCTCATTGCCTCCTTCTTATCAAAGCCCTGCTTCGTGTAGAGCTCCATGTGCTCGGTCAAAGCAACAGCGCCCCACCGCTCCTGCTCCTCCGCTTCCAATTCCTCACCGGACCTTCCTTCAATTACCAGCACGTACTCTCCCTTCGGTTCCTCCGCTTCCAGCTGGGCAACCGCTTCCCGAAGAGTGGTACGCTGCACTCTCTCATACCTCTTTGTCAGCTCCTTAATAATGGATATCCTCCGGTCCCCCAATGCCCCCAAAAGCTCCTCCAGGGTCTTGGACAGCCGGTGAGGCGCTTCATAGAGTATCAGCGTCCTCGTATCCTTCTCCAGCTCCTTCAGCACTCTCTGCCGTTCCTTCCTGTCACTTGGCAGAAAGGCCTCGAAACAAAATCTTCTGGTAGCCAGCCCCGACAGGGTTAGCGCCGTTACCGCGGCGCACGCTCCCGGAAGGGAGGTGACTTCAATCCCCGCTTCATAAGCCTGCTTCACCAGCTCTTCCCCCGGATCGGAGATCCCCGGGGTTCCCGCATCGGTAATCAGTGCAATATTCACACCCGCCTTCATCTGCTCCACCAGATATCTTGCCTTCTCTATCTTATTGAATTCATGATAGCTGGTCATAGGTGTCTTTATCTCAAAATGATTCAGCAGCTTAATGCTGTGCCTGGTGTCCTCCGCCGCAATCAGATCCGCCTCCTGCAGTGTTTTCACCACCCGGTAGGTAATGTCCTCCAGATTCCCGATTGGCGTGGCACATAAGTATAACATACCGGACATAATAGATCCTTTCCTGGACAAACAATCCTTCTCTCATCCTGTCAATCCTCTGATGGTACAAGCTGCGCCATCCTTAATATCCATAGATCGTATGGATTTCTTCCGTATATACCCCCTGCTCCCGATAAACGATCAGAGGAGCCTCCACCTTAAGCATGGATTTCCCCCCTTTGACACACTCCAGAAGCACCATGTTCGGCTCCTTGTCAAGATAGGGATGTACCAGCTTCATTCTCTTGGGCTCCAGCTTATAAGCCATGAGCCGGTTCATAATCTCCGCCAGGCGGAAGGGACGGTGCACCAGATAGAAACGCCCTCCCGGCTTCAGCAGCCTGGCTGTCTCCCGGATTACATCCTCCAGAGTACACAAAAGCTCATGCCGTGCAATGGCTTTCGCATCGCCGGGGTTGACCAGGCCATGGCCGTGATTCATATAGGGCGGGTTGCTGGTAACAACATCGAAGGAAGCCAATCCAAATAAAGCAGAGGCTTCCTTGATATCCCCGGTAATAATATCAATTTTATCTTCCAGTCCATTCATGGCAACGCTCCGGCGCGCCATATCCGCGCTTTCCTCCTGGATCTCCAGGCCGGTAAAATGCTGTCCCTCCGTCTTCGCCTCCAGCAGGATGGGTATGATCCCCGTTCCGGTGCCCAGATCCAGCACCCTTTCCCCGGGAATCACCCTGGCGAAGCCGGAAAGCAATACCGCGTCCATGCCAAAACAAAACTTCTTTGTATTTTGAATTATCTTATAATGATTCCTGTTCAACTCATCCGCCCGCTCATCCGGCTTCAGATACTCTTCCTCCCTGCTATTCATCATCCAGTAAGGATTTCCCCTCTTTCTTCTCCAAAAGCTCCAATGCTCTTAATTCGTCATTCTCCAGAGAGGTATTGCGCTCCCTGCGCTTTCTCTGCTTGAACCGCAGTTCGTCCGCCTTGTATTCCCGTACTTCCTTCTCGTCGTTCTCCAGGGTTACAATCACCTTCACCAGCTGCTTAAGCACACTGACACTCTGAACCTCACCCTTGAGATTATCCTTCGTGGTTACATAATCCCCCACTCCCGGCAGCTTGCTGTTCAGCTCCTCATAGGCCTCTTCCTCGTTCTTCAGACAGCACATGAGCCGTCCGCATACTCCCGATATCTTGGTGGGATTCAGGGACAGATTCTGTTCCTTTGCCATCTTGATGGAAACCGGTGCAAATTCGGACAAATGGGTATGACAGCAGAGAGGCCTTCCGCAGATTCCGATGCCTCCCACAATCTTGGTCTCATCCCGCACGCCGATCTGCCTCAGCTCAATCCGGGTCTTGAATACGCTGGCCAGATCCTTCACCAGTTCCCGGAAATCAATTCGTCCATCCGCAGTAAAGTAAAACAGCACCTTGTTGTTATCAAAGGTATACTCACAGTCAATGAGCTTCATCTCCAGACTGTGCTTTCTGATCTTCTCCAGGCAGATCTGGAAGGCATCCTTCTCCTTCTGCCGGTTGCGTTTTTCTGTAGCTATATCCTCGTCGGTAGCCTGACGGATCACCGGCTTTAACGGCTGGATCACCTTCTCATCCTCCACGTCCCGGGGGCCCAGAACCACCACGCCATATTCCACTCCCCTGGCGGTCTCGACGATTACATTGTCTCCCTGTTTTATATGATAACCGGCAGGATCAAAGAAGTATACTTTTCCCGCTCTCCGGAATCTCACTCCAATTACATTAACCATTACTGTTCTCCTTTATAGTAAGTAACATCAGCTCGATGGCAATATCAAAGTTGACATTGGCTCTTAATCTTATTTTTGCCTTTTCCATTGCATTTATAATCTTATCTATATTATCATAGCTCCGGACATTGGCCTGCTGCTTGATGAAGGAACGCTCCTCCCGGTACAGCAGAAGATCCGGGTCCATGGTTGCCTTATACATTACCACATCCCTGTACCACAGCATCATCAGATCAATGTAATCCTCAATGACCGGCTTGTTTGCTGTCAGCACCTTCAATCCCGATATAATCTCATGCAGCTCCATCTCATCTATATATTTCAGGATATGGAGCACATCCTCCTTCATTTTTTCAAAATCTCCGGAGGCGGCATACTTAATCGCCTTTCCCACGTTGCCGCTGGAAAATGCCGCCGCCATCTCCGCCTTATAATCCGGTATCTGGTGGCGCAGCATCAGAAATTCCTTAATCGCCGCCTTATCCACCGGCTTAAGATTTAACTGTACGCATCTTGACAGAATGGTGGGCAGAAGGACCGTAATATTGCTGACCAGCAGAAGCAGCACCGCATATTCCGGCGGCTCCTCCATGGTCTTTAAGAGTGCGTTCTGCGCTGCCTCCGTCAGCTTGTCCCCATCCCCTATGATATAGATCTTATAGGGGCTGCTATAGGGCTTTATCTGGATATCCCCGTTTACCTGCAGGCGGATATCATCCACCCCGATGCTTGCCTTCTCATGGGTTACACGGATAATGTCAGGGTGATTCCCGGAAGCCGCCTGCATACAGGACTTGCATCTCCCGCAGGCTGCTCCGCCCTCTTCGCACTGCAATGCACAGGCAAAGGCATCGGCAAGCAGCTTCTTGCCCATTCCTGCCTCTCCGTGAAAGATATAGGCATGGGAAACCTTCCCTGAGCGGATTGCATTCTGAAGATGCTGTATGATACTTTCATGGCCTATGATCTGTTCAAACCCTTGCATAAAAACCTCCGATCATGTAAGAATATCCAGCAATAACCCCCGGATTTCATCGATCTTGTTCAAAATCGCGAGATGATCCTTCTCATCCTTAATCAGCTCCGCCGCCAGCTCATCCAGATTCTGATCCACCAGTTTAATCATGGTATATACCCGGTGCCTTCCCTTCCGGTCCAGGAAATTCTCCCTGGAAAACTTATGGGAACGGTTAATGATCTCATTCATGAAATCCTTGATCAGCGCCCGATAGCGCTTCATATCCCGCAGGTCCATACGCTTTGTCAGCTTCTTTCCCTCCGCGGTTATTTCCTCCAGCATACCGTTTAAAGCAGCTCTCAGCTGCTGTTCTTCGATATGGGAAACCAGGGTATATTTAAAAGAACCGTCTGCCTCGGGCACCGGAGCCTTCTGCTCTATTTGCTGCATATTCTGCATTTGGTTCACCTTTATCTCCATCTCATTTCCTCCCGGAAACTGCAATTAAATAGCTGTTGACACTGTCATCCGCAGATTAGGAACGCAAGGACTGCATGAACTAATCTGCTCATCTTGGACATTATAACATGAATCCCGTTGACTTTACAGCAATTTTTTTATATCCTCCCGAATCTCACAGAGGCAGTGATCCATATCCAGATTCTGATAACGCTTTGTGATACCGCTTTTCCATAAATTCTCCTCAGAGAAGTCCTCTTCATCCGCCAGATAGCGGCGGCACATCTCCGCATATTTGGGCTGCTCCTGCTTCCGCTCCCGGCAGAGGGCCCGGGTCAGCCGGATGCCGTCCTCCACCTCCAGATAGATGGGCACCACATACTCCCTGCCAAAGTATTCCCGGATCTGCAGATAAGTCTCCAGCGTGCCGATCATAAGATAATCCGCTTCCTCCAGATTAATCTGTCCGTCATTCACGGTAAAGTAATGCCAGGTGCCGTGCACGGTCTCATAGGCCCTGTGCTCTATAATTTTCTTCTGCTTCTGAAGCTCTGCCAGGGCAGCTTCATCCACAAAATAATACTCCACTCCATGGACCTCTGAGCTTCTTATGGGTCTTGTGGTATACATCACACAGGTTCTCAGGGACAGCTCCTTCATTTCCAGCAGACGCTTGTACACCGTATCTTTTCCTGTGGCGCTTTTACCCATGACAATAAAAATTCTAGACATAATTCCATTCCTTCCTGTTCCTTCGCTCTGCCGTCCCGCTCACTATTCCACCACTTCGATCCGGCCGCCGTTCCCGCCTGTTAAGCCGGTCACCGTTATTCCCTGTTCCTGTACCTCAAGGATATAGTCAATCAGGCGGGGTGAGATAATTTCTCCCGGCACCAGAACCGGTGCTCCCGGGGGAAACAGACTGAGAAAGGCAGCGGACACCCGCCCCGCGCTCTCCTCGAAGTCCAGACTCACAGCCTCCTTCTCCCATGCCTCCCAGGGAAGAAGCCCCCTCTCAGGCTGCAGCTCCGCCATCCATTGATGACTTCTGCCAGAGCACTCTTGGCCTCCACACCCGGAACAATCTCCGGCAGCCCGCTTCTCTATATCCGAATCAATCTCCAGCAGCGCCCGGGCTAACCCTTCAAAGCCCTCGTCGGTGTCACAGATGCTTGTCATGGCCAGGATATAATCCGGCGCCTCCATCTCCAGCATCATATGATAGCGCTTCTGAAGCAGCTGATGTAATTCATGCCCTTGAAAGCCCGTTCCTGCCGCTATTACAGTAATTTTGGAAGGGTCCAGGCCATACACACCGTATTTTCCGGCAATGTCCGGCCTCAGCAGAGAAAGGTGCTTTAATTTCTCCATTCTCTTATAGAATCCCAGAAGTCTCCGCTCATAGGCTTCAAATAACTCTTCCGCTCGCTCCTCCAGCAAACGGATGCACTGATCCATTCCTGCCATCAGGACATAGGAAGGGCTGCTGCTCTGATAAACGGCCAGATACTGTCTGAGCCTGGAATCCAAAGCCGCAGCATTGGAATGAAGCACTGCCGTCTGAGTGAACGCCGGAAGGGTTTTATGCAGGCTCTGTATAACCAGATCTGCCCCCAGCCTCACCGCACTCTCCGGGAAGCCGCGGGAAAATCCAAAATGGGCTCCATGTGCTTCATCTACCAATAAATATGCCCCATATCTATGGACAAGCTCTGCAATTGCCCCAATATCCGATACCACTCCCTCATAAGTGGGGGAAGTGATGATCACCAGCCGTATATCCGGGTGGGTTATCAACGCCTTCTCCAAATCCTCGGGAAGAATTCCACCGGCAGAGGGGATTCCATCAATTTTTTGTGGATGACAATAGACCGGAACCAAGCCTCTGAGGATAACTCCATGATAAACTGCTTTATGACAGTTACGGCCAAGGAGCACCTTATCCCCTCTCTTCACCGCTGCGGATATTCCGGCCAAAATCCCTGCCGTGCTGCCATTGACCAGAGGATAGGAGGCTTCCGCCCCATAGAGACGGCTGATTCTTTCTGACAATGACCGAAGTATGCCCTCCGGCTGATGGAGGTTATCAAAGCCATCAATTTCCGTTATATCAAAACAATAGGGGTTGTCCATTCTGCAAAGCTCCGTATTACGCTTGTGTCCGGGCATGTGCATCGGGTAACCCCCATCCTTGCTATGCTTTATTAATTTATCATACAATCCATCTGATGCCAAATAATTCTCTCCTCGTTTTCCCATACGTATCAATGCATCCCTGCCTTCTACGCACGGTATAGTGTCTGTTCCATCTCCTTTTTCCGGCCCTTCATCCGGTACAGCCTGGCATCCGATACCAGAAGGCATTCCTCGATGGTCGTATCCGCATCCGGCCTGACGAGATACCATCCATAGCTTACATATACCTGATAGCTCCGGTTGCTTTCCTCATTGACCTGCCTCAGCCTCTCTTCAAAACGCCAGGCAAATTCCTCTATCTTATCCTGATCATAATCCATGCCGATTACAACGAATTCATCTCCGCTGACACGGATGCAGATCTCATCATCCCGGGCGGCATACTGCAGCGCTTCCGCCACAGTCCGTATCGCGGCATCTCCGCTGGCATGTCCGAAGGTATCGTTAATATATTTTAATTTATCGATATCCGCTGACAGCACCATAAGCTTCGTCTCGCTCTTAATACACTGAAACAGATAAAGTTTCCCCAGCTGCTCCAGCGCCCTGCGGTTATATAAATCCGTCAGCTCGTCCTTAATGGACATATCCTCCAGACGGCTTACCAGCCGGGTTAAAACATTGTGTATCCGGATATTCTCCAGTGCATTGCATATATTCGTAAGCCACCCATGATAAGAAGACTGATATATCTCCCCGTCATGGAAGCTGATTGCCGTATAACCGAAGCAAATCTCCTGATGATGAAGCATATTGAATAAAAATATCTGAGGTTCACTTCCCACATACCGGGGAGGAATCAGCGCAGGCAGGGAATATTCCGTCCTCTGAAGCCATTCTCCATTATGAATTCCAACCTCCATCACCATCTCATCCCCCTGGACAATGCCGGCATTCTCCCCCTCTCCGCGAAGCTCCCAATCCTTATAAAGGCACATATAGAAGCTGGAAAAATCCTCATTCATATAAGTATAGGAGGCCAGCCGGCGATTCAGCTCTGCAATGGTCTTGATGCTGGTCAGCTCGACGGACATAAAAGCATTATTGGAAATCGCCAGATCCTTCGCCTCTAATTCATTGAGAATTCTGCTTCTCTGTCTGGAAACCTCCTCCTGGTTGCTAACCGGTCTGCACCCGCAGGATTCCCTCCAGCAGGTTACCGTCTTCACTATGGTATCCCTGCCCTGAGGAATATTATGATGATGCATATCTATTTTATCAACTGCCGCCTTGCCCATCCCAAAGACCGGCACCCCGGCCGTCGTGATAGACGGTGCATAAATCTCCGCCATCAGTATATTGTCACAGCCGGAAACCGCGATATCCTCCGGAACGCGGATGCCCCGCTCTTCCAGAGCCTTGCAGACGGTTATCGCCATATAGTCATTGGCACAGATAATGGCTTCCGGACGCTTCTGAGGGTCGGCCAGCCAATATCTCACCGCATCATATCCGGTATACTTCCAGAAATCACCGTAATAAATCTGCTCGTCTCCAACCGGCAGCTGGTATTCCTCCATAATTCTTCGAAAAGACTCCAGACGCTGCACCGCAGCCGGATTACTTCTCGGGCCGGTCAGAAAATGAATCCGCTTATATCCATGATCCACGATAAAATGCCGGATGATCTCATCCAGTACCATTGTATCGTCAACCAATACATTATAATAATCTTCCATCCTCTTTCTCACACTGACCACAGGGCAGGATGCAAATTGGGATATCCGCTCCAGGACGCTGAGGTCAAAGCCCTGGGCAAACATCGTATCCGGCACGATGATAATCCCGGCCAGCTCCTCATAACAGGGCAAAGTCGTAATGCTGCGTTCCCCTGTCTCATATTCAAATTCTCCGTATCCCAGGAAATTAGTAAAGAACGCCACATTATAACCCAGCTCCTTGGCACGCTCGCTGATTCCCTTGCTTAAGGTCTCTTGAAACTCCTGATATACCTGTGTTACAAAAACCCCTATTGTTTTTCTGCCGTTTCCAAACATACGGCTCTTCTGTGTATCTGACATTGCGCCCACCCCTTTGCCAGGACTGCTTCCAGGTTACGCCATTACTGCCATACTCCGTTACAGCACATAGCAGCATGACCATCTGACCCTTATATCATACAATATTTTCTTACAAAATACAATATTCTCTGATTTAAATGGATACAATCACAAATTAACTCCATTAAGAATAAAAACCACGTATTTCATTGATTATTCCCCTTGATCGCCTATCGTAATTGTGATTCAGTAGTACAGAATCTTTATATTCATACTCCATTCCCTCAAAAACACGAAAAGCAAATCATCTTAGTTCTTATCTCACATGCAAAAAGAAGGCCCCAGCTTACATTGAGAACCTTCTGTCTTATACCTTATGCCAAAATCGCCTTGTCGTTTGCAAACTCCTGTCCTGATACCGCCTCAAACTGGTGCATCAGATCCGCCACCGTGAGTTTCTTCTTCTCTTCCCCTGTGATATTTAAAATAACCTTTCCGTCATGCATCATGATTAAACGGTTGCCATGGGCAATGGCATCCTTCATATTATGGGTAACCATCAATGCCGTCAGACGATTCTCCCCAATGACCTGATCCGTGACACGGAGCACCTTCTCCGCGGTTTTGGGGTCCAGGGCAGCGGTATGCTCATCCAGCAGCAGAAGCTTCGGCTGCTGCAGGGTCGCCATCAGCAGAGTCAGCGCCTGACGCTGGCCGCCGGACAGGAGCCCAACCTTTGCGGTCATCCGGTTTTCCAGACCCAGATCCAGTATTTTCAGCAGCTCACGGTATCTCTCCTTCTCCTGCCGGGTAATTCCCCAGCCAAGGGTTCTTCGCTTGCCGCGCCGGGCAGCCAGCGCAAGATTCTCCTCGATCTCCATGCTGGCGACGGTTCCCGTCATCGGGTCCTGGAAGACACGGCCCAGAAAGCCCGCCCTTTTATGCTCCGGCAGACCGGTGATATTCTGTCCGTCCAGAAGAATCGCCCCGCTGTCCACGGGCCAGACACCGGCAACGGCATTTAACGTCGTGGATTTACCGGCGCCGTTGCCTCCGATGATGGTACAGAAATCTCCCGGCTCCAGATGGAGATCCACCCCATTCAGAGCAGCCTTTTCATTAATGGTACCCAGATTAAAGGTTTTATGAATGTCTATGATATTCAGCATATTTATTCCTCCTTCTCCTTTCTGGCCTTCAGAGCAGTCAGGGAAGCCTTTGCCGTACGGCTGAAGGAGTTCTTGCTCCTGCCCTGAAGATAGGGCACCGCAAGGAATATGGCTACAATAATTGCGGTAAACAGCTTAAGGTCATTGGAATTCAGCTTCAACCAGAGCACTATATTTACAACAACATAATAGATAATGCCGCCCATAATTACAAAAATCAGACGGATCGCAAAGTTCATATGCTTTCTTAACAGGCCTTCTCCCAGTACTTCTCCGATAATTACGGCAGCCAGGCCGATGACAATGGCTCCCCGGCCCATATTGATATCCGCAAAGCCCTGATACTGTACCAGCAGCCCGCCGGACAGCGCCACCAGGCCGTTGGACAATGCCAGTGCCAGAATCTTGGTGAAATTAATATTAATGCCGTTGGCCTTGCTCATGGAAGGATTGCTTCCCGTTGCCCGTATGGAGCTGCCCTGCTCGGTGCCGAAATACCAGTACAGCAGAGCGATCAAGGCCGCCGCAAAGAGCGCGCCCACAAAAATTGACCTTACGGGGATCATAAGGGACACCATCAGGTTATATTTCTGAGCGCTTAAGGCTTTATTAGCAGACATACCCATGATATGCAAATTCACCGAGTACAGGGCAATCTGGGTCAGGATACCGGAGAGAATCGGCGGAATTCCGAGGACAACATGCAGCAGACCGGTAGTCAGACCGGCCGCAACTCCCGCCAGAGTGGCAGCAAGCAAAGCCACGGGAAGCGGCACTCCCGCCAGAACCAGCATTACCGTGACCGCACCCCCTGTGGCAAAGGAGCCGTCCACCGTCAGATCCGCAAAGTCCAGCAGCCGGAAGGTGATATATACGCCAAGTGCCATAATACCCCAAATAATACCCTGAGCAATGCTGCCGGGAAGGGCATTGAGTAAATTCATTGGATCAAGGCTTGCAAAATAATTCATTTTTCTCCTCCTCATATAATCGCTTTAAGGGGTGCCGGTTATCACGGGGCACCCCTTTTATGACCACTCCAATTGCTTCTGCCGATTATTTCACCTCAATGGGGGTATAGCTGTCAGGAATCGTAACTCCCAGCTTCGCGGCACGGTCAGCCATATACTTGTATGTAGTGCTGGGGGAATACTGAACCTCCATTGCAGCTGCATCAGCGTCGTTTACAAGGATTTCATAAGCCATCTCACCGGTTGCATAGCCCAGTTCATAATAGTCGATGGATAAAGTGGCCACTCCGCAGCCCCTGCAAATACCTTCCTCACCGGTTACAATGGGAACTCCCGCAGGCTCCGCAACATTATTAATGGCTTCCGCACAGGAAGCAGCCGTGTTGTCCGTAGGAATAAAGATGATATCGCTGTTGGAGCAGGCATTCTGTGTAACAGAAGCCACATCATTGGAATCTGCAAAGGTATATTCCGTACAGGTATAACCCATCTCTTTCAGATATCCCTGAATGGTAACAGACTGATACTTTGAATTGGGTTCTCCTGAGCAGTAGAGAATACCGATCTTCTTTACATCAGGGAACAGCTCCTTAATCATCTCCGCCTGCTTGTCCAGAGGAGCGAGGTCCGCGGTGCCTGACACATTCATGCCGGTTACTCCGGTCCAGTTATCAATGTCCAGAGCCGTGGCATAATCCGTAACAGAGGTTCCCAGAATGGGAATCGTGTTGGTTGCGGAAACGGATGCCTGGAGAGCCGCCGTGGCATTGGCCATAATCAAGTCATATTTACTGGAAACGAACTGGTTCGCGATTGTGGCACAAGTGGGAGAATCTCCCGCAGCATTCTGTTCATCAAATATAATCTGATTGCCCAGCTTCCCGGTTAAGGCATCCCGAAATCCTTTGGTAGCGGCATCCAGCGCTTCGTGCTGAACTAATTGCAGGATTCCTACGTTATAAACCGTCTTCTCATCCTTCTGACCGTCGTCTTCCTTGCTCTCCTGGTCTCCTGCCGGTTTCCCGCTTCCGGGCGTCTTGGTGTCCGGGGTCCCGCAGGCGGCAAGGCTCAGAACTAAAACAAATGCTAACATCAATGCTACTATCTTTTTCAAAAAACTACCTCCTCATAATCTGTACACTCTAATTTTGTGCCGTACTACCTTTTACCGTGCTATTTTCTTGCAGCACTGCCTTCTTTCGGCACTCCTTCGCTTTAAAGCTTTAAAGCTTTTAATGGATAAAGTCTACTATTAAAATGAGGATTCGTCAACAACTTTTTTCTTCCATCTATCATTTTATTATCTGCAATTTTAATTTGCTAATATTCTCTTTCAATCTCCTGTACTCTCTGATACAGGAACTCGTTGGCCGGTACATATATATTATGTTTTTTGGCCAGCTCAATCACAGTGCCTGCAAATAATTCCACCTCGGAAGGCTTCCTGTTGATCCGGTCCTGTCCCGTGGAAGGTGTCCCTGTGGGACTGAGGGTCTTCGTAAGCTCGATGTATTGATTCAGATCCTTTTCCGAAAGAGCCGCTCCCTCTGCATTGGCAAGGGCAATCACTTCCCTCATGGCGGCAATCATGGTCCTGTTCGGCTCTCCCGGCGCCAGAACTCCGGCATAGGTTGTCCCATAGACCATACAGGCCTGATTCACCCCTACATTTAACATGAACTTTCCCCACATCCGGTACAGAATATCCTCTTCCACAACATAGGGCAGCTTGATTTTATCCAGAAATGCCGCCAGACAGTCCAGCTTTTCTCTCAGCCTCTCATCGACGATGCCGATCCGCAGCTTCCCCATCTGGGTGTAGGTCAGCTTATTGCCGAATTTCATAGCATCCATCCCCTGTGCCACCGTATGGATCACCTTATCCGTACCGAACCGCTCACCGATAATCCCTTCACTGGATATTCCGTTCAGCACGGATATAATGATAGTATCCGGCCCGATGCAATTTTGAATTCTATTCAGGGCATCCTCCAGCCCGGTATATTTCACAGCAACAATCAGCAGGTCGGCAGGCTTTGCCTGGGTATCCAGGGTCATATGAAATCGGAATTCCTCCTCATTGCAATAGACAGGCTGGTTCCCATACTTTTGCAGGCGGCTCTCCTCCATAATGAAGTCTACCGCTTCCATTCCCAGATGCTTTACGATATGGGAACCGTATAACACTCCTAATGCTCCCATTCCAATAATACTTACCTTGTTAATTTCCTTCATACCGGCTGTCCTTTCTCTTTATTCCAAAAGCAAAAGCTTATCCTCCGGCAGATAGAGATATCCCGGCATACCCTTTTGCTCCAGCTCCTCCATCTGATTCTTAGGCACGATAAAACACAGCGGTTCTTCGGCGTCCTCCGCTGCCTGCTTCAGAAAAAACTGCTCCTCAAAGGGCAGGGAGCCTCGTCCCGCCAGCTGAAACGGGATATAGTTCTCCTCCGGCTTGTCCCACCGGGGAATAAAATCGTGGGCGCGGATTCCGACATAAGCCGTTTCCGGCCGTATCTCCTGCCGCAGACATAACCGCACTCCCCAGTATACCGCCTCCAGGGTGTGGCTGTCAATACGCCGTGCGGGAGACAGATTCTTGCAGCCGGTAAGTCTTGCCGCCTCCGCCTTGACAGGCCGGCGAAAAACCTCCTCCGTATTCCCGGCGACCACCGCCCTGCCCTGGCTGATCACCAGAAGCCTCTCCGAGAAACGATACACCTCATCCCGGTTGTGGGTGACCATCAGAACATCTCCATGGTAATCCGCAAGGCTTTCCAGCAGCTGCTGCTGTAAAATATCCCTTAAGTAGCTGTCCAAAGCGGAAAATGGTTCATCCAGCATAATAATGTCCGGATCGCTCACCAGCATTCTGGCCAGTGCAACCCTCTGCTGCTGGCCGCCGGACAGCTCCGAGGGATAGCGCTTCCTTAAGCCGTCTAGCCGGTACTGGGCTATCTTTTCGGAAATGATCTGCCGCTTCTCCTCTTTGGAGGCCTTAATTGCAATCCCGATGTTCTCTTCTACGGTCATCGTGGGAAAAAGGGCGTAATTCTGGAACAGATACCCCACCTTACGCTTCTGCGGGGACAGGTTGATCTTATGTGCGGCGTCAAAAAGCACCCTTTGATTCAGCACAACACGCCCTTCGTCAGGGCGTTCAATTCCCGCAATGCATTTCAGGGTCATGCTCTTGCCGGAGCCGGAGGCTCCCAGGATTCCCAGCCTCTGATTCTCATTATCAAATTCCACCTCAAGGGTAAACCCATTGAGCTTTTTCTTAATTGCAACCTCTAACGCCATCTCTTCCTACCACCGCTTTATATTTTTCATACCCATTGCCGCCAGCAGATTCATCGCCCATATGATAACAAAGGAAATGACGCTGATAACTATTACCCAGAAGCCTGCTGTTGTATAGTCCCCATCCTGGATTACCATGGCGATTCTCTGGGAGATGGTAGCCGTCTTCCCCGGAATATTTCCGGCCAGCATGGACGTCGCTCCGTACTCTCCCATGGCTCTCGCAAAGGTCAGAATGGTTCCGGAAGCAATTCCGGGACCTGCCGCCGGCACAACCACCTTCCAGAAGATCATAATATCCGGCATACCCAGGGTTCTTGCCGCATACACCAGATTCACATCCACCTGCTCAAAGGCGGCCCTGGCATTCCGGTACATCAGCGGAAATGCAATTACCGTCGCCGCAACAATACAGCCCAGCCAGCTCTGAATCACCTTGATATCCAGGGTATTATACAAAAAAGAGCCCAGAGGTCTTCTGAGGCTGAACAGCAGCAGCAGATAAAAGCCCACTACCGTCGGAGGAAGAACCATGGTAAGGGTCAGAAAGCCATCCGCGACAGCCTTCATTCTGGGCCCCGCATGCAGCACCTTTCTGGCCGCATAGATGCCCAGGAAGAAGGAGATCACCGTGGCAACCGCTCCTGTCTTCAAAGATATGATCAAAGGGCGCCAATCCAGCCTTTGAAACAGCCGAAGCAAATCCTCCATCCCATTCCCCTCCTGTCTTCATTCTTTTTTCATTCCTCGCCCCGTGCATACCACAAGCTTTGCTTGTGATACTGCTTCAATAAAGAGTTTGAAAGCGGTTTTCTTTCAAACTTCGCCTGCAAAAGCCTGCAGGCCTCTATCCTCTCTTACTGTATATTTGTGTCAAAATAATATTTATCCAATATCGTCTTTGCCTTATCGGATATGATGAACTGGTAGAAATCATCCGCAGCTTTGGTCTGAGCCTTGCTTGCTTCCTTATTGGTAACTCTGCATACCGGATAAATGATATTGCCTGTGAGGTCATAGCTCACTGTCTCCAGAATGGTCAGCTGATCCTCGAAGCCAAAGGTGTCGGAGTAATAGGTGGTGCCTACCTCGCTGGCACCCTCTACCACAGCGGTTAATACCTTACTTACATTACCTTCCTCACTGATTTCCACACCGCCCAGAGCATCCGATACTTCCTGGGTGGTAATCTTGGAAGAGTCGTCGCTGGCTCCCAGAATTCCAAGGGCAATCAGCGCCTGTCTGGTGTATTTGCCTGCCGGTACGCTGCCGTCTGCCAGAGCAATGCTCTTCGCCTTCTCCAGATCGCCGAGTCCGGTTACCGCTGTACCGCTGTCCTTGCGTGTAATTACCACCAGCTGGTTATTCAACACGTTCTTTCTGGTTCCTTCGATCACCTGTCCGCCCTTCTCCAGCTCATCCATCTGCTTCTGTGCCGCGGAAAAAAAGATATCACACGCAAAGCCTTCCTGAATCTGGGTTAATAACTTTCCTGAGCTATCTGCATTAAATATGATCTCCGTGTTGGGATGCTCCTTGTTGTATTCCGCAGCAATCTCCGTCATAACCGTTTTGAGGCTGGCAGCGATAAACACCTGGATCTGTACCTTCTCTCCCTTTGAACTGCAGCCGCCCAGCATACTGACACTTACTGCTGCCACTAATAGTAAAGCAATAACTTTTCTTTTCATGATTTTAAAACCCTCCCTTTATTTTTTTATTTATTGTAGACAGCGGAACCATTTGCCCCTCTGCTTGCTACCCGCCAATACTGCCTATGGACCGCTTCTCATCTCGGTCTGTCTTCTCCTGATGAAAATGATGCTCCGCCGGTTTACACAGGATTTCCTCCTGTATGATCCGTTCCAGCTCTTCCTCCGATATTCCCTGACGCAGCAGGTCTTTGAGATTTAACCTTCCCTCATACTGAAGACAGGTCTTTAATATTCCTTCCGAGGTCAGCCGGATTCGGTTGCAGCTGCCGCAGAACTTGTGGGAAATGGCGCTGATAAAGCCAATCTTCCCTTGAAAGCCCGGCAGCTCATAGTACCTGGCCGGGCCATTACCCATGGTCCGGCGTAGGGGCGACATGCTCCCATAGACCTCCTCCAGAAGCCCTTTTATATACTCCTCATTGCAAGGGTTATAATCGGAACCGCTCCCGATGGGCATCAGCTCGATGAACCGTACGGAGAGCCTGCGCTCCCTTGCCAGCTCCGCCATGGAAATAATGTTCTCCCGGCTGCTGTCAATGGGCACACAATTTATTTTAAGCGGTATCTCCGGATAGAGGAGAGCCTCCTCTATCCCTTCCATTACCTGACTATAGCAATCCCGTTTTGTAATCTCCCTGTATTTCCCGGAATCCCTGGTATCCAGGCTGATATTGATGGAGGTAATTCCCGCCTCCGCCAGCTCTTTCATCCTGTCCTTCAAAAGGACGCCGTTGGTCGTGAGTGTGATTTGTTCAATCCCCTCCATGGAGCGGAGCCGGCGGACAATATCGGCCAGATCCCTTCTCATCAAAGGTTCTCCTCCCGTAAGCTTGATCTTCTTAATCCCGTTTCTGGCCATAACTCTCATGATGGCAGCAATTTCCTCCCGGGTCATAAGCTCTTCTTCCTTCAGAAAACACTTCTGAGCCTCCGGCATACAGTAATAACATCTCAGATTGCAATGATCTGTCAGAGAGATTCGGATATAATCGATATTTCGTTTCATGCCATCCTGCATCGCCTTCACCTCTTTTCCTCTGCCTAAGGGCCTTCCCGTCTTCTCAGGATAATCACTTTCCCACCCGTCAGCGGGCACATTCGCCCGCATCGCCCTTTAGGATTTCCAAGCCATGCTTCAGCTCCCCTATAATATAGGTCAGGCTTTCCTCCACTGCTTTGGGGCTTCCCGGCAGATTCACAATCAGCGTCCTCTTCCGGATGCCTGCGACTCCCCGGCTCAGCATGGCACGCTTTGTTATGGTCATGGAATAAGCCCGCATCGCCTCCGGAATCCCCGGTACCATGCGCTCTACAACAGCGGTTGTCGCCTCTGGCGTCACATCCCGCTGGGAGAAGCCCGTTCCGCCTGTGGTCAGAATCAGATCCACCCTGTTCTCATCACAAAGCTCCTTTATCGCCTCCTGCAGCAATTCCATATCATCGGGAAGTATCCGGTAATACGCCGCTTCATAGCCGTGCTCGGTGACGATGGCTTTAATCCTCTCACCGCTGGCATCCGCACGCTCGCCGATGCTTCCCTTATCACTCGCCGTTATAATTCCTACTCTATACAATCCGCATTTCATCTCCAATCCCTATGGTGCCTCCCTGCAGTACCCTTGCAAAGATGCCCTGCTTCGGCATAATGCATTCGCCCATTTTCTCATAAATCTGGCAGTGATTATGACATTCCTTCCCGATCTGGGTGATCTCCAGAAGGACCTGACCGCATTGCAGCCGGGTTCCTACGGGCAGGGCAGCAAAATCAAAGCCCTCCACCACCAGATTCTCTCCAAAGGCGCCGTCCTCTACCTCCGCCCCTCTGGCATTGAACTCCTCTATCTTCTCATAGGATAGCAGGCTTACCTGTCTGTGCCAGTTCCCCGCATGGGCATCCCCTTCGATGCCATGCCCGGCAAGGAACCTGGCCTCCTTCACATTCTTCTTCTGCGTGCCCCTGGCTTCACTGATGCACACCGCTCTTACAATTCCCCTGCTGCCTTTGTTGTTCATAACATCCCCGCTCTTTCCTCCCGTTTTCCGGTAGAGATAGACCTCGCCGATTACCATGGTCTTATCGATGGCCTTACACATATCATAAATCGTCAGAAGAGCGATATTCACCCCGGTGAGAGCCTCCATCTCCACTCCCGTCTTGCCGGTGGTCTTTACCAGGCAGGCAGCCTCCACCTCCAGAACCTCTTCCTTCAGTTCAAAGTCCACACTGCATTTCTCAAGGGTAAGGACATGGCACATGGGAATCAGCTCCCAGGTCTTCTTTGCCGCCATAATTCCGGCCACCCGCGCGACTCCCAGAACATCCCCCTTCTTTGAGGTTCCCTCCTTGATTGCCGTAAACACCTCCCGGCTCACCCGGATCGTGCCCTTGGCAACGGCCGTCCTCTGGGTGCTGTCCTTCTCCGACACATCTACCATGACCGCATTTCCCCTCTGGTCAAAATGGGTTAATTCTTTCATCCGAACACCTCCTTTTAAGCGCCGAAGCCGCAATTCGGATAGGTGCATACCTCACAGTTCACACACTGGCCTCCATGGGCAAGGGCAATAAAATCCTCTCTTGTAAGGCGTTCACCTGTCAGAAGCCGGGGAACCACCAGATCAAAGATGGATCTTCTGGCATACATAACACAGCCGGGAAGCCCTACAACCGGGACACCCTTCACGTAAGAAAGCAGGAACATCGCGCCAGGAAGCACGGGCGCACCGTAGGTGACAAGCTCACCGCCCAGGCTTTTGATGGCGGAAGGGGTCATATCATCCGGATCCACGCTCATTCCGCCGGTTACTTCAATCAAGTCCGCCCCCTGCTCCAGGAAATATTCAATGGCCTTCACAATCTCTTCCTTCTCATCCCCGGTGAAGATCTGACCCAGCACCTGGGAATTTGTCTCCTTCGCCTTATCTTTTAGAACCGGCCCGAATTTATCCGTAATTCTGCCTTCCTTGACCTCAGAACCGGTGGTTACGATGCCGATTTTGGTAACAGGGTAAGACCGGACCTCCACAATGGGGCCTTCCTGGCGGCAGATTTCCTCAAAGGCCTGCAGCCTCTCTTCCTCCACTACCAACGGGATGACACGGCAGCCGCCGATCAGCTTCCCTTCCTCTGTCTGCTTATCGCCGTGGATGGTGGCAAAGCAGATATCACCCAGGGCATTGATCCGGTAGAGAGCTTCCCGGTTAATCTTCACAATTCCCCGATGCTTGGAACGGAACTCAATCTTGCCCTCCTTGACCTCGGAGAAGACCAGTCCCGCACCGCAAGCCGCTTTGATCATCCGTGCCGCCGCATCGTTCTCATGGACAAAGCCCTGTTCCAGGTTCCAGACATAAATATGCTTTTTCCCGATGTCAAGCAGCTTCTCGATGTCCTTTTCTTCAATAACATGCCCCTTGCGAAACGCCACGCCCTTGCGTTCTCCGGGGATGATCTCTGTTAAATCATGGCATAGCACCATTCCAATTGCATCCTGTACTCTGACTTTCTCCATTCATAACCTCCATCGCTTTTTACAGCAGCACCCCTCCGGGCTCTATTCATGTAATTGTGTAATAATGCAGGAATAAGGGCACAGGCCTTCGGCAATGCTTACAGCCTGGTTTTTAAGCCCTTCCTCATCCGCTTGATTTAATATAACGACTCTCGGAATTCCTCCCGGGAGGAAGTGCTTCTTAAGGTAACCCTGCTCCAGCATCCTGCGGATGTCCTCCGGCTCTATTCTGTGGTCCGGCGCCGCCTGCAGCAGCTCTCTGACCAGCTCCGCCCTATGGCAGCATTCGGACAGCGGTCTGCCAATACCCCGAAGTCCGGCCAGTACCAGAAGAAGCTCCGTCCTCTCCGGTATCACCGGCTCATGGTCCGCCGGAAGCTTCAGCGGCAGACGTTTGGAGCCATCCGCTTCCACCAGCACAAAATCCGCCAGTTCTGCCATCCGTTCCAATTCTTCCGCCTCCGGGCCGGTTATCTTCCCCTCCCCGGCAGGCCTTCCTGCCATTACAACGGAGTTCTGCTCCATCAGCCTCCGGACTTCCTCCGCGGAGGCCGCCAGGGCTCCCGGCTCCCGGAACATATGGGTGGTGGTGGTAATGACGACGCGCTTTCCAAGAGCCTCCAGCTCTTTTGCCAGCCGGAAGATTACAGAGGTCTTTCCTCCTGCGCCAACCACGGCCACGCATCCCCTGTCAGGCCAGACCGGCCTTAAGACTTTCAGCAGGCTGTCCGCTTCGGCCCACTCCCTGTTATTCTGATACCAGACTCTCATAACCGCCGTACCACCCGCCTTTATCATATTACTATTTCATAGATGCTGTCATAACCCAGCTTCTTTTCTGCCATCAACGCCTCCAAAGCCATTCTTGAAGCCATCGCTTCCTTCCAGGCAAGCCCGCAGCCGGCGCTTATCTCCCTGGGGACGGGGATCAGCCGCCCGCCAAAGCCTGCCTCCCTGGCCGTCTCTTCCAATTGCATGGCCTCGGTGGTGGTCCGGAAGGTAACAACACATTGCAGCTCTTTTGGTCTCATCGATATTCTTCCTCCAGAATTCTCACGGCAGCAATGGCTTCCTGAACCTCCTCCAAGGTATTCCAATGGGAAAAGCTAAAGCGTACCATGCCCTGCTCCCTGGTTCCCATTGCCTCATGCAGCAGCGGCGCACAATGGGCGCCCGCCCTGGTAGCAATCTGAAACCGCTGGAAGAGTTCATCGGCAATCTCTCCCGACGCAGTCTCCCCTATGTTCAGCGAGACCACGGGCACCCGAAGAGCCGCTTCATAATCTCCATAGAGGCGAACTCCCGGAAGCCGCTTCACACCATCCACAAAGTGCTCCGCCAGCTCCCTGGCCTTGTTATAAATATTAGTAATACCGTATTCTTCAATATACTCACAGGCCGCCAATAATCCTGTTATTCCGTGGAGATTTCCGGTTCCCGCCTCCAGCGCTTCGGGAAGCTGCTGCGGCATTCCTCGGGAGAAGCTGTCCCTTCCCGTTCCGCCCACCTTCAGCGGAGCCGGATTGCAATCCTCGCCCAGAACCAGCACCCCGGTTCCCTGGGGGCCCATCAGCCCCTTGTGACCGGAGCAGCAGAGCGCCGAAATCCCCAGCAGCTGCATATCAATGGGCAATAATCCGGCCGTCTGGGAGGCATCCAGAATAAGCTGTAAATGATGCCTGGCACAAAGTTCGCGGATGCCTTGAATATCATTCCCATTTCCTGTCACATTGGATGCATGGGTCAGTATCACCGCCTTCGTATTCTTCCTGACAGCTGCCTCCATTTGCCCCGGCTCCAGTCTTCCCTTTTCATCCAGGGGCAGTACGGTGATTTCCGCTCCACGCTTTTCCATCAGATACAGCGGCCTCAGCACGCTATTATGTTCCATGGCCGTGGTAATGCAATGATCCCCCGGCCCCAAGATGCCCTGTATTGCTATATTCAAGCTCTCTGTCGCATTCGAGGTGAACACCACTCTCGACGGATCTCCCTCCGGCAATCCTCCCGCATGAAACATGGACGCGAGAGCCTTCCTTGTCTTAAAAACAATTCTTCCCGCCTCCAGGGATGCCTCATGTGCTCCTCTTCCGCTGTTACCGGCTCCCATCAGGGAACGGTATACCGCTTCCGCCACAGCCTTCGGTTTATGATAGGAGGTTGCCGCATTATCCAGATAGATCATAATCTGCTCCCTCTTCCCAGGATAAGAACCGCCTCCAATACCCCTCCTCCGATGCATCTTGCCTTGTCCGATATGGTAAAGCTGTTCTCTCTTTCACTTTCCCGCGGATCAATATCCGCTATCTTAAAGCCGGCGGGTACCTCAAAGCCGTCCCGCAGAAGACCCCGGATCATTCCGTCGATGGAAGCCGGCACCGGCTGCCCATCGATCCTTGCGATGGTCTCTCCCTTTCTGACTGTGTCACCGATCTTTCTTTGGCAGACCATTGTTCCGGCACAGGGGGAATAGATCACCCTCTCCCTCCCGAAGCCTCCGATTATCCCGGGAATTCCTGTATTCGGCATGGCACTTCCCTGAAACAAAAGTCTTCCCAGATTATGCCCGCGCATGGTCTCAATCACCACGTCCACATCCTGACCCGCGGCAAATCCGGGGCCCAGGGCAATGGTGACGGGCGCCATGGCTCTGGTGGTGCCGATATTCCTCTTTGCCAGAATCCCGTCAACCAATGCCAGCGGGCGAACCTTCTCCAGCAGGGCACAGGATGGATCCACCATTACCGCCACCTTACCCTGACTCAGGATATCCCAGGCTTCTTCCAGGGTGTCCGCACGCACCGCGGTGATATCTTCCACCGTCTGGCTGCCCTCATACACCGCTTCGCACAGCGATACCTGCCTTCGAATCGCCGACGGCCGCTCCGACTCTGTGGCAATCACCGAAAAGCCTGCCCGGTGGAGCTTCTGTATCGTTCCGGTTGCAATATCTCCGGCACCTCTTACTATAATCAGCTTTTTATCTGACATGAAATACCCGTTCTCCTTCCGTCTGTTACGGCTTTATCACCTTTCCTGCCTCGGTAAGCTTCTGGGCAATGGCGTACATATTCGTAACGGTTCCGACCCCCAGCTTCTCGGCAAGCTGATAATGATTCAGGCAGGTTCCGCAGGCCAGTATCTCCACTCCCTGCTCCTCCAGAAGCTTCAGATCCCCAAGGGATTCGGAGCCTTCCACCGCCAGCTTTACTCCGCTGTTATAGAAAAGAATGGTCTGAGGCAGTTTTTCCAATTCGGTCAGCGCATAGATAAAACCCTTCATAAGAATGCGGCCCAGCTTCTCCTCTCCCTCTCCCATTTTATCCGAGGAAAATACAACCACCAGGTTCCCTGCTGCCATATCCGGGCACATATAGGGGCTGGCTGCTTCCTCTCCCAGATCCGCCGCCTCCGTTACGGTAAGCGTAACCAGATACAGACGGTCCTCCTTTTGCTCTGTTTCAACCGCAAGCTTCTTCTGCTCCGCCAGCTTGCTGAGGTTTTGCACTGCAATGGCATTATCCACTAATACTTCCAGCACGTCCTCCTTCTTTAAACCGGCCAGAGCCTTCTTGGTCTCTACCACCGGAAGCGGACACGCTTTTCCTTGAAAGTCTAAATTTATTTTCATTCAACCGTCTCCTATCTATTCTATATTTTAAATTCTCAAACAGCCCGCTATCGGACTATGATCTTATTCCCATTCTTTCCGGTAACTGTACCAACGATACCGCAGGGCAACCCCAACTCCTCCAGCTGCAGGACCAGCTGACCGGCTGCCTCCCGCGAAAGGCTGATCAGCAGTCCCCCGGAGGTCTGAGGATCAAACAACAATTCCTCCATCGCAAAGGGAACCCCCTGAAACTGAAGCCGTCCGCCTGCATGATTCCGGTTCCTCTGTGCCGCTGCCGTGATATAAAACTCCTTAGCATACCGGAGCGCCTCGCGTATATACGGAAGCTGCATAGTGTCAATAACAGCTCCTAATTCTTCCCCCAGCATCTCATTCAAATGCCCCAGGAAGCCGAAGCCTGTAACATCGGTGCAGGCATGCACCTCGTATTGACGTGCCAGCTCCGCGGCGTATTTATTCAAGGTCGTCATGGAGCGCACCGCCAGCTCATAGGCAGCCTCACTGCATTGCTTCATGCGCTGGGCACTGCATACAATTCCTACCCCGAGGGGCTTGGTCAGCACCAGCGCATCCCCCTCCCGGCAGGTATTATTCTTATATATCCGGTCCGGGTGAATGATGCCGGTTACCGAAAGGCCGTACTTAACCTCTGAATCCGCAATGGAATGTCCGCCGGATAATACCCCTCCCGCTTCCAACACCTTCTCACTGCCGCCCTGCATAATTCTTCCCAGGATGTTCAAATCCATTTCCTCCGGAAAGCATACAATATTTAAGGCTGTCTTGACCTCCCCGCCCATGGCGTAGATATCCGAAAGAGCATTGGCTGCCGCAATCTGACCGAAGGTATAAGGGTCCTCCACCATGGGAGGAAAGAAATCCAGAGTCTGGACAATCGCAAGATCCTCCGTCAGCCGGTATACCGCCGCATCATCGGAGCTGTCAAACCCCACCAGAAGATTGGGATCCGTTCCTCTTGGCAGCTTTCCAAGGACGGAAGCCAGTATTCCCGGCCCCAGCTTGGCAGTACACCCCCCGCCCCTGCAAAATATGATTTCCTCTGACATAAGCCTCACTTCCTCTCCGTAAGCTGTCTTGCACCTGTATGAAAAATCCTGGAACATGCGTCGGACTATTCCAGGAAGTCTCTATTATCTTTATTGGGTACGAATATCAGTTATCTCTATTTTAAATTTAAATGTCCCCGGATGCAAATTGTTTGGAAAAACAACTCGCTTGGATGGTCTGCCGATGCTAAGCTCCGTCCCGGGTCAAGAAAATCCGTGCAAATTCTTCCTGGGTAAAGTTCTTCACCCGCTGCTCAAACAATTCAAAATCACGAAGAAGCTTTCCCCCTTCCCTTGTCAGGCAGGTCTTGCCTCCCCGGTTTCCGCCCTGCTGCCTTGTGATCACCTTATACTGCACCGCTTCCTCCAACGCATTCAGCATATGCCAGGCCTTGCTGTAGGAGAGCGCCATGGCCTTACAGGCACTCTTTACAGAGCTTGTCTCATGAATCAAGGTCAGCAGCAGCTTCGTCTTAGCATCAAAAAACAGGCTTTCCTTCTCCAGGCTAAGCCTTACATAGGGATGGAAGATATCCGTATTATGCTTCCGGATCAACTCCGATTTGTGTTCCAGAGGATCAAAATCCTCAATAATACCCGCATCCTCCACCTCAAGGAATTGTCTCCGCACCCCCGCCTCCGCCAGGGCTCCAGGCATCCCTCCCTCTCCCTCATAGTCCAGCAGCAGGGGAATAATATCGGAGGAAACCAATGTAGGATGCCCTATCCTGTGCTGATAGACAGGAGATACCGCCTTTGCGCTGCAGGCCATCATCTTCTTTAAAGTATCCGGACTGAACAGGGGGATATCAACAGGAGTAAACATCACCTTGTCACATTTATCCCGCAGATATTCCAATCCTATTTTCGCCAGGTGGAACAGCTGGGATTGCTCATAATGCTCCTTATGGAGAAATATCACCCCGTAATCACAGAGCTCGCGTTCTATCTCCTCGGAATCAAAGCCCGTAATGATAACGACCGGATCAATTCCCGCAACCTGAAAGGTCAGCACAATTCTCTTAATTGCAGAAATCGAACCAATCTGCAGCAAAGAGCTCGTCTGTTCCTTCCGGATTATCTTTTTCGCAGCCGATATAATGCCGGCCGTTCTGTCTGCGTTATCCAACATCCCGTTTCCCCTCCGCGTGATATAGACCTTCCAGTATATCCCTAGGTATATTTTTATATCGGCAGAGGGAAAAAGTCAAGTACTCTTCTGATTACAGCCCCCGTTCAAAACACCCGTTTCCGACAAAATCAAAGAGGATCCTGTCCCCCTTCGTAAAGCGGTACCGTATCCTGGCGGCTACACTTTCATAGACGGTGCGCTTCATCCTTCCCTGCACCGGCGCAAGAAGGGAATGCTCCCGCAGATCCAGCACCTTTACCCACAGACTGTACTCCCCCTGCTGTACCCACAGCTCGTCCGGGCCGACCTTTTTTATCTTCACGCCCAGATAGGTGGCAAAACGGTACTCCGTCCTCTGGTAATATACCACCCCGATACAGCCGGTAAAGGAAGCGGGGCCCAGCGGTATTTTAGCCACTGCTAACATAATACAATTATGTGTAATCTGCCACCAGCTGCATTGTGTCCAGAAATAGTCCTCCGGAAAGCCGTTTCCCCGGTCCCCCTCGATATAGCCCTGTCCAAAATCAAAGCTTTTGGGAATCCCATTGACCGTAATATGTCCTTCGATTCTGTGTGTCAGACTGTAAATGCTGTGACGGCACTGCATCCGCGGCACCAGGCAAAAGGGCCCCATAATATGGTATCTTAAAGGGGTTATGGCACGGTACTTTAACTGTCCCGTCACCGATAACCCCTCTGTTTGAATATTCAGCAGGATTCCCCTTGTTGTAAATATACTCTTTCCCACACGTACGGCCAGCTTCCTGGAAGAAACGGCAAACTCCTCATAGGGATAGAATACCTGATAAGCCTTCTCCGGTGTGATAACCTGGATGGAGGCGGAGGGAACCCCTTCCTCATCAATATGGCGGGCCGGAATCAGGGAAATCACATCCGTCCCCCGCTGGTTTTTAAAATACCAGCCTTCAAAATAACTGCATTTCTTTTTCTGCTTCATCAAAGAATACCTCCCTGGACTTAAGTGAGGTGCACGGCCATAAGCATGCGGCCCGGCTCATAACACTTCCAGGAATAGGATGAACCATTCTTATGAAAATATGCGGATCTATTACGCTTCTGTATCTACTTTGCTGGATTCCTTCTTCACAGCTGTCCTGGAATAGGCGCCGCTGCTGGTATAAGTGCCGCTGGTGGCCTTCGCCGCATTTCCGATGCTGGCCGCCTTTTGTGATATCTTCGAGGAAAAGGAATGATAGCCGGTAAACAAGGATTGAACAAAATCGCTGCGCGATGGCCTGCCAAGGCTGTGGCGCAGTTTCTGTTATCTAATAATTAAAAGGCAATGGAAATCTTTACTGATATTT
>NZ_JBNPXH010000007.1:0-297277 GCF_050433395.1 Anaerotaenia torta | reverse complement strand
GTCAAATCGAAAATGATGTAAACGAAAGGGCAGTTACTGGCAAGCAAAAGCTGCTTTTTCGTTTACACCATCATCGATTCTAACCTAAAGAATTTGTTGATGATATCAACTGGAGAAAAACAGGAGATTTCAAGATCGATTGTGATGATAGAAAAGCTATCCTTCTTCTTAATATAGCAAATCCAAACCAGGAGAATTTTGAAGAAGTAATTCTTCATGAATTGTTTCATTTGAAAATGTACCCGCTTGACCAGGTTACAGAGTCATTGATTACGGCTAATTTTCAAGAAGGGACGCCGTCATATGATTTTGCATACAATCAATTCTTTGGATCATTAGAACAAACGGTAGAAGAACTGACAAAGTGTTTTCTTCTTGAATATGGTGATGATAGAGAATTATCATATGGCAGATGTAAAAAACAAAAATCGTTTAATGAACTATTTGATGGACTGAAGAAAATTGAATAGGCTTATAATAAGAAATGCATTCCATATTTCCCTATAGCGTCGGCAGCTGTAAAACAGTCACCGATCTCATTACTTATGAATAAAAATATTAGGGGAATGATGAAAGAGGAAAGCATATGATGTTAAAAGAAAAAGCAAGGGAATTTGTACTGGAAAAAGCAATGAAGCTTGATGCAAGGATGAGTTTGCAGTTATCCATTCCGGGAGCTTTGGTATGAACAGTAAAAAGGTGCTGATCATCGGAAAGAACGGCTTTATCGGCAGTTCTCTGGCACAATGGCTTAAGGAAAAGGGGTACGAGGTCTTTGTGGTATCAGGAAGGAAAGAAGAGTGGAAAGATTTTGCCATGACAGGAATAGACACGGTGGTCTATGCGGCAGGTCTTGCCCATACCAGAGAAAAGAAAGGAAACGAAGAGCTTTTCTTTCAGGCCAATGCCTGGCAGGCGGAGGAATCGGCTAAACGGGCAAAGCTTTTAGGAGTTCGCCAATATATTTATATCAGCAGCATGAATGTCTATGGAAGTACGGGGAAGCGTATCGGAACAGGCACTCCGATAAGCCCTGACAGTCTATACGGAAGAAGTAAAAGGCAGGGGGAGCTAAAAATACTGGAATTGGAGGAGGAGCAATTTTCAACCGTTATTATTCGGCCTCCGGTTGTATGCGGTGCCGGCTGCAAGGGCAGTATCCGCCTCCTGATAAAGGCATCAAAATATATAAAATTCTTCCCGTCCTATCCGAATAAAAGAAGTATAATTGACATAATAAATTTATGTCAATTCATCGGCTGCCTGATAGAAGAGAATGCGCGGGGAATTTACCATCCGCAAAATAAAGAACAAGTCTCCACGTATCAGCTGATATCACTTATGGCGCATTGCCGGGGAAGAAAAATCCTCCCGGTAAGCTTTTTTAATCCCTTGATCTCCCGGTTGATACCAAGATGGAGGATAATCTGCAAGATATTTGGTGATGACTGTTATAATACAGATTTTTCAGAACACCATAACTTTTCCTACTGGGTCCGTGGCTGCGAGGAATCCGCACAGGATATGGTTGTGGGCATAAAAAGTTATGGTAAGCCGTGAGGAATTATAAAGACGGTGAAAGACAGTGAAGCAATCTTAGAATTATCTAAGAAATTATTTTCTTGATCCTAAAAATGTTCAATGAATAATTAGGGCAATGAGAGAAAAAAATGTGCTGTGTTCAATACATAGCACATTTTTTTAGATTAATTTTTTACATTAATTTTTACAACAATTTGGGGGTGCGGACGTTTTCTTGGACTAAGCTGCTATTCCTAGACTACGTCTATATTGAAGTGGGCTCATCCCACCTAAAGATATTTTGATTCTATCTTTATTATACCAACGGAGATAGGAATCGAGTTCTTTAATAAAAGAATCTATAGATACATGTTTCCATTTTCGATTATAAAACATTTCATTTTTAAGTCGTCCGAAAAAACCTTCGCAAGCTGAATTGTCAGGGGAACACCCCTTCTTTGACATTGATCTTGTTAGGTCTGCTTCGGTCATGATTTTAATCCATTCTGGCCAGCGATAATGACAGCCACGATCAGAATGAATAACGGGCTTATCGTCTTTCTCCAAGCAAGAAATCGCGTTGTTAAGCATTGTGTTTGTAAGCTCTGCATTGGGTGAAGTACCAATGGTCCAAGACACAGCAAGGCCATCAAAACAATCAATTATAGGTGATAAATACACCTTGCCTGCTGGAATATGAAACTCGGTTATATCTGTCAACCACTTTTGGTTTGGTGCTTTAGCAGAAAAATCACGATTTATTATGTTATCAATTTCTGGACTGATTTCACCTTTATACGAATTGTATTTGCGTTTCTTTGTGCATTTAACTAGGAGTTGATCTTCTTTCATAATACGACGTACCACTTTTTCAGAAATAATAATCCCTCTGTTTTGCAACAAACAATGAATGCGACGATATCCGTATCTGCATTTATTAGTATTGAACAATTCCTGTATAATCCCTCTGAGTTCTTGGTACTTGTCGAAAGCACGAATACTATTAACCTGATAGCAGTAACTACTTTTTGAGAGTTTCAGAATCGGCAAAAGTTCATTAAGCTTGTATTTACAGCGTAGGGCATCAATCAAGAATACTTTTCCCGATTGGTGAGTTCATCAAGATTGATGCCCTTTTCTTTTTTTAGAATGTCACCAGCTTTTTCTAAAACATCACGTTCTAGTTGAAGTTTATGTACATCTTGTTCTAGGCGCTTTACTTTGGCTTCGAGTTCAGTTTTTTCACGGATTAATTCATCTATATCTTTATTAGCTTCAGATGGATTAGACATGCTAATTTCTCTCCTGTCTCCAAGCAGTTGTTTTCGCCATGTAGAAACTGCGGCGGGTGTAACATTATATATCTCAGCTATTTGAGATATTTTCAGTGTGCCTTTGCACGACTCGATAACTGCTTGTACTTTTTCTTCTTGAGAACATCTTACATGAGGTTTGAATTGTTTGCAACGACGTTTCTCATCTTCTGGATGCAATTCACCAACCCAACTAAGAAGTGGTGGCCGGCTTGGATAACCTAGATCTTTGACTGTTTTCAATGCATTCTGATTGTTTTCAAAGTAATAATCTACAGCCTCTCGTTTTTCATCATCTGAATATTTGCTATATTTTTTCTTTCCGGTATGGAGATCATTATCTTCAGAATACTCCCTGTACCAATGCTTAAGGTTGGTTACATCGGGATAACCTAACTTACGAACGGTATATGCTGCGTTGTAACCACAATTAATATAAAACTTTACTGCACGGATGCGGTCTTCATATGAGTACATCTCATTCCTCCTTTGACTCATTCAAGTCCAGGATTTTGTCCGCACCCCCTTTACTCTTTCAATCAAGAATTTACCTTTTCACTTTACATGAATTTTTTCAAAAGTTATTGACTTTCTCGTTACGTTATAGTGTACATTAATCGCATATAGAAATAAAAGAAATGGAGTTACTAATATGGAAATCAAAAATATTCGTTCAGATGACACCGACGGAAGAAATTCTTAAAGAAAATGAGGACTTTTGGCAGGAATAAGGGCGAGCGAAGGCTTAACAGCTATGGAGATGAACGTGTTTCTGCGTTTCAAAGACCTAATTAGGTAACAAGTCATTTAAAGTGATGATTTTACTGCCTCTGCTTTCATAATAGAGCAGCATTTCGTCAATTTTCCTTTTATCATAACTTGTAATGCAATCTGATAGGACATTAACGCTATAATCTGCTTTACATAAGTTGTAACAGGTTGATTTAACGCAAGCAACCGCATCTGCTCCTGCTATATAGAAATCAAATATTTCATTTTTACTAATAAAGTCGGTGAATTCTTCACTGCTTAATACATTTCCTTTGTATTTTGTGAAAACATTTTTTGATACTAAGTTCAAGTCGGAAGCCAATTCAGCCCCATATGTGTTGGTTTTAAAAGTCCTTGTGCCGGCCGATAAATTTTCATGCCTTATATAAACAACATGAATATGATTATTGACTGCCCAATCAATGGCTTTATTGATATTTCCAATAACATCCTTATAATTCTTTGTTATATCATTTTGAATATCGATGATTACTAAGGCTTTATTCTGCACAGTGTTCCCTCCTGATCGGTAATTGATTTCTTTGCTTTTTATTATACCTTGCAATTGTTGACAACAGTATGGCAACAATTCTATAATGATAAAAAGAAATTTTGAAAGGCGGCTATCCGATGAAAGTTGACAGGCTTGTTAGCATTATTATGATACTCCTTGATAAAGAACGTATCGGCGCACAGGAGTTAGCAGATATGTTTGAAGTTTCACCCCGTACAATCTACCGTGACATAGACGCGATCAACATGGCGGGTATTCCTGTTCGCGGGGCATCGGGAGTGGGCGGGGGCTTTGAAATCATGCAGAAATACAAGATGGATAGAAAGGTTTTTTCGACTGCCGACCTTTCCGCTATCTTGATGGGGCTCTCCAGTCTTTCGGGCATGATACGAGGTGATGAACTGGTAAATGCCCTTGCGAAAGTCAAGAGCTTTATCCCCGCCGACAAAGCGAAAGACATTGAATTAAAAGTAAATCAAATATACATCGATTTAAGTCCGTGGATGGGCAACAGGAACATACAGCCATATTTAGAAATTATCAAAACAGCTTTACAGGAAAACAAGCTGCTGACCTTTGAATATGCAGATCGCTACGGAAATAAAACCGCACGAACAGCCGAGCCGTATCAGCTTGTATTGAAAAGCAGTCATTGGTACTGGCAAGGGTATTGCCATAAAAGAAATGATTTTCGCTTATTCAAGCTATCCCGCACATCAAACCTTCAAATACAGGAGGAATTTTTTACGCCGCGGGATTATCAAAAACCGCAGTTAGATTTTACTGATATTTTGGCAGCTATGCAAACCGAAATCAAAATTCGTGTCCATAAATCTGTCATGGACAGGGTACTTGATTATTGCACTTATGAACACTTTACGCCAGACGGTGATGAGTATTACATTGTTCGTTTTCCTTTCATAGAGAACGAATACTACTACAATATTCTTTTCAGTTTCGGTGATAAATGCGAGTGCTTAGAGCCGTTACATATCCGCACAGAAATGAAGCGTAGAATACATGATATAGCTGCCTTATACGAAAGCAGGACAGCCTTTTGACGGGCTGTTTTTGCGTCTTTTTTAATTAGAAGTAAGGATTCCTGAGTACAGCGGTTTTGAGAAATCAAAGCCGCTGTTCCCTATTTTAGAGGGCCTGAATTGTTATGCTATTTTTACAAGACAAGGAGAGTTGGGCTATATTGCAAATCTCTCTTCCAGATATGAACTCATATCAGCTTCAAATCATAAGATGGTTATTGAATAGCATAGGTCCGGAGATAGTGAATAATCAGGCCAAAGGATTTTATGAAATGAGGGATTTATGAATTATTTATTTGTAGTAGCGCATCCCGATGATGAGGTGCTGGGCGCGGGAGGAACGATTGCAAAGCTCACGGGCGAAGGTCATAGAGCGGAGGTCTGCATCCTCTGCGGAGAGGCCGGAGCCAGAAAAAACAGACCGGAAACAGATAAATTATATCAGGATATTATGCGGTGCAATAACATGCTTGGCGTGGAAAAAATTCACCTTGGCAGCTTCCCCAATATTAAGTTTAACCGTGTTCCCCATTTAAAGCTGGTACAGTTTATTGAAGAGATTTTAGCGGCAGCACAGGCGGATATTATATTCACCCATCATCCCGGGGACTTAAACAATGACCATTACCAGACATCCATTGCATGTCAGGCGGCAGTCCGGCTGTTCCAGCGCAACAGCACCATCAACCCGTTAAAAGAACTGAATTATATGGAAATACCGTCGTCTACGGAATGGGGACTTAATACTTCCCTTCGGCCATTTACACCGAATTTATTTGTTGAACTGCTGGAGGAGGGGGTCGAGCGAAAGCTGAAAGCACTTTCCCAGTATGAGGGAGTCATGAGGGAATATCCCCATCCCCGCAGTGAAACTGCAATAAAGGGGCTGGCCGCCTATCGGGGATGCCAGGCAGGTATGAAGTATGCGGAATGTTTTGAAACGGTTTTTCGCAGAGAAATATAGGCTTTCAGGCAATTGCAGCCGGAAATGAGATCGTTATGAGCCGAATTTATGAAAGAAAAATAAAACGGATACTGGATAAGGCAATAAGCGGTATATTTCTTCTCCTCCTGTCACCCCTGCTGCTTCTGATCAGCATTCTTATTAAGCTTGAGGACGGGGGGCGGGTGCTGTTTGTCCAATACCGGCTGGGCAGGGACAGAATACCGTTTAAAATCTATAAATTCAGAACCATGAAAGAGAACCACGACAACCCGGAGATAAGAGCCTATCTTGGGGATAACCGGATTACCAGGATCGGAGCTGTTCTCAGGAAGACCAGTCTGGATGAGCTGCCTCAGCTGTTTAATATACTGAAGGGCGATATGGCGATTATCGGTCCCAGGCCCGTATTACCGGAGGAAGCCAGAGCTTCGGAGGGAGAATTTCCTTACGAAAAGAGATTTTCCTGCCTCCCGGGCTTGTGCTGTACCGTAGATATCCAATACCGGGCAGCAGCCGATAGAATGTTGCAATATAAAATGGATGTGTCCTATGCTGAAAATATTAAATTCTCAGGGGATGTTATCATTGCAATAAAAACGGCGGTAACCGTGCTGACAGGAAAAAATGTGTATCCGGCGAAACAGACTGACAGGAAAGAAGAAGACTGACAGAAAAAGAAGACTGACAGGAAAGAAACAGACCGGCAGGAAAGAAGCAGACCGACAGGAAAGAAGCAGATCGACAGGAAAGAAGCAGACCGACAGGAAAGAAAATAAATGAAGGAAAAAAGAGCCTGAAAAAAGGAGGGCTATCGCGGAGGTAAGTATGAGAATTGCAATCCATCAGCCGGATTATATCCCCTACATAGGATATTTTTATAAGATTTCTAAGGCGGATATCTTTGTCTATTTGAATGATGCCCAATTTTCCAATGATAATATGCACCATAGAAACAATATTAAGACTCCCCAGGGCAGGAAAAGGCTGACCATACCCCTTAACTATCATTTTAAGGATAGAATCAACGAGGTGCGTACCAGGGATGAGTTGGACTGGAAGGAAAAACACCTTAAGCTCCTTGCAATGAATTATCAGAAAAGCCCTTATTTTAATGAAATATTCCCGGCCATAAGGGAGCTTCTTCTTATGGAGTATGATAATCTGGCGGATATGAATATGGCGATAAATCAGTTTATCATCTCCGGTTTTGGCCTTCCTGCGGCGGTGATTAAGGCTTCGGAGCTTGATATTTCCTCCAAAAAAGAGGAGCGGATTCTTGATATCTGCACCGCTTTAAAAGCCGATGAATATTATTCGGGGCTTGGAGCAGCCAGCTATCAGAACGAGGAGAACTTTAGAAACAGAAAAATTATTCTTACCTACACCGATTACAGACCCTTTCTTTATCCGCAGCAGTGGCATTCCTTTGAACCCAATCTGTCCGTATTGGATTATCTGTTTAACTGCGGGTTTGACTGGAAGAGGATACAGCGGGGGATTGAAAAGGGGGATTGCCCATGAAGGTCGTCATAGCAGCCAGCTACGGACCCTCTCTTCTTAATTTCCGAAGGGATTTGATTAAGGAGATGAAGGGCAAAGGACACAGTATAACCTGCATTTGTGTGGAACCCAAGGAAATAATGGAAGAGCCCCTTGCTGCGCTGGGGGCTTCTTACGAGACGGTGGGAGGAAGCAGAACAGGGACGGGATTTATAGAAAATTTAATCATGTTTTTCTGTTATTTGAAGCTGCTGAAGAGAATTAAGCCGGACCTTTGCTTTCTCTATATGGCTAAGCCCATTGCGTTTGGCGGGAGCGCTGCAATCATCCTGGGGATTAAAAAAATATACCCCTTTATTACCGGCCTGGAGACCCCCTTTTATTCTAAGGGAAGGACGGATTTCTTTCTCCGGTACCTTCTTTGCTTCTTTTACAAATTTGTGCTCCATTTCAGCAAAGCCTGTTTCTTCATGAATGAGGACGATATTAACAGAATGAGAAAATTACGGTTGATTAAAAGGGAGAAAGCGGTTCTGGTAAATGGATCGGGAGTAAACATGGAGCACTTTACCAGGTTTCCAATACCGAAGGAGCCCTGCGTCTGTATGACGGCGAGACTGGTACTCGGCAAGGGAGTTCGAGAATATTTTGAAGCAGCCTCGGTATTAAAGAAAAAATATCCGGAGGTTTCCTTTCTTCTTGTGGGAGGATTTGATGAACATAAGGAGGCTATTAAGGAAGAGGAGCTGTCTGCTTTGCTGGAGGAGGGAGCCGTTACCTACTGCGGCTATGCGGAGGATGTAAGGCCGTTTCTTAAGCGGTGCTCCATCTTTGTACTGCCTTCCTATCATGAGGGAAACGGGCGCAGTATTGTAGAGGCAATGGCGGCCGGAAGAGCAATTGTAACCACAAAAGCTCCGGGATGCAGGGATACGGTAATCGAGGGGTATAATGGTTTCCTGGTCCCTCCCATGGATGGAAGGGCATTGGCGTGCAAGCTGGAGCTGTTGATTCGGAACAGGGAGCTGAGGGAAGCCATGGGAACTTGCTCTTATCTGCTGTGCAGGGAGAAATTTGAGGTAACTAAAATAAACAGCATCCTGCTGTTCACCATGGAACTATAGAGGAGGGCAAATTTATGGATCGGATGATGCTGAAAATTTATTACCGCCTGCCGGTCTTTTGCCAGAATATCGCAATCAGCTTATACGGCGTGATGCTTTATGTCAGTCGCTATACCGGTGTTTATCAGAAATACCTTAAGCTTTTTTCCGATAATAAGCATAATAATTTAAAAAGAGAACGGAGGCTTCAGAATAAAAGATTCATAAGGCTGCTTCGATATGCGGCAGCCAACAGCCCTTTTTACCGTGAATTCTATCGTGATATTCCCATTGAGGAGATCAAATCCGTGGAAGATATTACCTGTCTTCCGGTGCTTAGCAAGGATATGCTGAAGGAAAACTTAAACAGCATCTATACTGTTTCCAAAAGAAAGAGCCTTCGTTTTTCTACCGGAGGAACGGGAGGCATTCCTCTTGCGGTAAGAAAAAGGCCTAGGGATGTGCAGCAAAGAATGGCATATCTGGACGCTTATAAATTAACCTTTGGGTTTCGTAATAATAAAATGAAATCCGCCAGATTCTTCGGTAAGAAGATTATGGAGGACTTTCCAAAAAGGCCTGTATTCTGGCGAAACAACTATCCTGCAAGACAGCGGCTTTATTCCACCTACCATCTGACGGAAAAGAACCTGGTCTACTATGTCAGAAATTTAAACCGCTTTCAGCCTGAGGCCATTGACGGATTCGTCTCGGCAATCTATACCATTGCCAAATACATGGAAGAAAACCATATTCCCCCTTCTTTTACACCAAAGGCAGTATTTACCACCTCCGAGACAGTGCTTCCCTATCACCGGGAAGTCATTGAGAGAGTCTTTGGCTGTCCTTTGTCGGATCAGTATGCTTCCAATGAAGGAGCTCCCTTTATCATCCAATGCAGCCACGGCTCCTATCATGAGGCAATTGATACGGGAGTTTTTGAGCATATACCGACAGCAGAAGGGATCAAGCTGCTTGTCACAGGCTTTGACACCTTTGGTACGCCCCTGATTCGATACGATATCGGAGATATGATCCTGCCGGAGGAGGGGATTACCTGCAGTTGTGGAAGCATCCATCCTGTAATTAAGGGAATTGCGGGAAGAGAAGCCGAGTTTCTTGAGACGGGGAAGGGCAGGTTCAGCCAGGTTCAATTGTCTGTGCTGATCAGCCAGTTATCGGATATGGTAAAGCAGATACAGTTCCGGCAAAAGAAAGACGGTGCCCTGGATATCCTGTGTATTCTGTCGGAGCCCTCCAGGGAAGAAGCATACGCAAAATTGATAAGCGATGCAATAAAGAAGTTTCTGGGTGCAGAAACCGTATTTACGCTGAGTTTCCCTGATGTAATAGACCGTGCACCCAGCGGAAAATATCAGCTGATTGTAAAAGATAAGAAGGGGGAAATTGCAGAGTGAGAGAAAACAGCTTTGTTAGTATAATCATACCTGTTTATCAGGCGGAAAAGTATCTGTGGCACTGCGCGGCAAGTGTCATGGAACAGTCATATGAAAATATTGAAATCATTTTGATCGATGATGGCTCTACGGATAAAAGTCCGGATATCTGTGACAATCTTGCCAGGATGGATGAAAGGATTAAGGTAATACATCAGTGTAACGGCGGAATTTCCAGTGCGAGAAATGCAGGCCTTCAAAATGCCAGGGGAGAGTATATTGCATTTTTGGACAGTGATGATTTTCTCCACAGGCATTTTATCAAATATCTTCTCTATCTGTGCAGGAAGCACCGGGCACAGATGGCAGCCTGCGGCCTGTATAGCGGAAGCGGTTCGGATTTCGAGGGAATATCCATGAAGGGCAGCGTATTGGTTTATACGGGAAAGGAAGCCATTTTAAGCCGGAGGATAAAATCAGGAGTGGTTGGTAAGCTGTATAAAAGGGAGCTCTTTGAAGGGCTTTTCTTCCCGGTCAGCGATCATTTCAATTATGAGGATGAAGCGCTGATCTATAAGCTTTTGTACCGCTGCGGCAAAGTGATTGCAACACAGAGGCCCCTTTATTATTATTATCAGAATCCCGTCAGTACCACCAGAAAAGAAAATCATTATAAACCTACGGATTTTTACCAGGTCCTGCAGGACAGAATTCTTTTCTTTGCAGATAAGGAGAAAGAGCTTCTCGAATACTCCTATGAATATCTGTGCCTTAATCTGATGCTGTTTTATTTTAGCTGTAAAAGGGATGCGAAGAACACGAATGATATGCAGGAGCTGATGATGCTGTACGAGAAGGCATATTATAAAATGCTGTACAATAAAGTGACTCCTCTTAGGTTTAAGCTTATGTTCACTGCCTTTTATCAGCATCCTAATCTCTGCGCCATTGCAGCCAATAAAGCAGGCTTTCCGATAAAGAAGCTGTATGAGACTTATATCAGGATGGAAAAGAGGATATTATGAAGCTTTTGGTTCTTTCCGAAGAAGTATGGAATGACAAATTATATCCCAACAATGTGATGACCAACTGGTTCGAGGGATTTGAAGGCGAGCTGGCCAATCTCTATCTGGCCTCCGGTACGCCGGATAATCCCTGCTGCAGCGAATACTTTCAGATCACTGACCGGATGGCCTGGAAGAATCTATTCCGAAAGGGGAGCGGAGGAAGATGGTTTGTTCTCCAAAACACCGATACCCTTAAGACGAAACTATCACCGATAAAATATCCGCGGGTCAGGAAGGGAATCAAGCTGGCGTTGGGAGGAATGCTCCGGCTGCTTCGTGATGCTGTCTGGCTTAGGACCAGATGGGAGGAGAGCCCGCTTATGGATTTTCTGAAGGCTTTTAAACCGGATATCATTTTCAGCCTGCGGTTTTCTTCCAGGAGGATGCTTCATATGGAACGCTTTCTGTATTCCGTTACCGGGGCACCGGTTATTGCATTCACCGGTGATGATGAATACTCCCTAAAGCAGATAAACCCCTCCCCCTTCTATTGGATCAGAAGATTGCTGCTTCGGAGGGATATCAGGAGAACCGCGGGTATCTACGGAAAATATTACACCCTGTCGGAAAGACAGGCAGCGGAGCTTGGAAAAGCGCTTGGTGTAAAGAGCGGAGTTATCTATAAAGGCGGGAATTTCCCAAATGCGTTGGAAGAAAAGAGAATATCAAACCCCATCCGGATGGTTTATGCAGGAAGGCTTTACTGCAACAGGGACAGGACGCTTCTGTCCGTTGCGAAAGCCGTAGCCCGGATCAACCGGAAGGAGGTTAAGATCATCCTGGAAATTTATACGAGGGATAAGCCCGGGCGCAGGGGACGGGATGCCTTTCATGACGGGAAATCGGTATTTTTAAAGGGGTTTGTTTCTGCCGAAAATCTGAGGAACATCTATAGAGAGGCCGATATCGCCCTGCTTGCGGAGAGCTTTGATCTCAGAAACAGGCTGCTGACCAGATATTCTTTCTCTACGAAAATTGTAGACTGTCTGGCCTCCACCTGCGCTGTAATTGCAGTAGGACCTTTTGAGAATGAAGGCATCCGCTATCTGAAAAAGAACAGGGGAGCTGTCTGTATCGGAAAAAAGGAAGAAATCTATTCCGTACTGTCACATATTGTGAGCCATCCCGATAAAATAGAAGTATACCGAAGCAACGCCTGGAGACTGGGGATGAGGGCGCACCGAAAGGAAGACATTCGACAGAGCTTATATAGGGATATTGCGTCCATTGTAAAGAATGTCAGTGAAGCAAGCCAGGTTTAGTGTCATAGAATTTTAGTGGCATGGAATTATCCGCAGGCGGACTCTTTATTTTGATAATTTGTGACGGCGCAATGCGCCGGTAATGGAGGTAGGAATGAAAATACTGGTAACAGGCGCCGGAGGATTTTTGGGTAAGAATCTGATAGCCGGTCTTAAGGCCCAATACGGGGAAGAGCATACCATTGATACCTTTGACCGGTCAAATACATTAGAGGATTTAAAAAAATATACCCGGGACTGTGATTTTATATACCATTTTGCGGCTGTGCACCGGCCGGTTGAGGATACCAGCTTTATGGAGGTTAATTACCAATTGTTCCGGACGATGCTGGAGTTCTTGCGGGAAAACGGCAACCGGTGTCCGGTTTTATATACCTCCACCGTACAGGCGGTACAGGATACGCCTTATGCTACAAGCAAACGGATGGCTGAGGAAGCCTTGCGGGAGCACGAAGGGTTAAATAACAGTAAGGGGATTATATATTGCCTTACCAATACCTTCGGCAAATGGGCAAAACCTTTTGCCTACTCCGTAGTCGCCACCTTCTGCCACAATATTTCAAGGAACCGGGAAATAGTAATCCATAATCCGGATACCGTTATGAAGCTATATTATATCGATGATGTAACAGAGGCTTTTCTAAGACATCTGAAGGAAGAAGTCCCTCCCGGAGAAGACGGCTATTACCGGTTGAAGGAGGAATATTGCTACCAGGTAACCTTGCAGGAGCTTGCGGATACCATCCGAGGTTTTCAAAAGGCCAGGGAGGAATTATATATTCCGGATATAAAGAATTCCTTTGCAAAGAAGCTATACAGCACCTATGTAAGCTATTTACCCTTAGAGGAGCTTAAGACTGCTGTAACCAGCCATAGGGATGCCAGAGGAAGCTTTACGGAAGTCTTTCGGACGAAGGGTTTGGGGCAATTTTCCCTTAATGTCACAAAGCCCGGCATTAAAAAAGGGGAGCATTATCATAACAGTAAATGTGAACGTTTCTTTGTGATATCAGGCAGCGCCATGATACAGCTTAGAAGAATCGGCACCGATGAAATCAGGGAGTACCTGCTTTCTGCCGACAATCCTCAGATTATTGAGATACCGCCGGGATATGCCCATAACCTGATTAATATTGGTGACACGGATCTATATACCCTAATTTGGGCCAATGAGGTCTTTGACAAGCTGCATGGGGATACCTATCCGTGTACGGTCCTTCTTAAATAATAAAAGGGGATATTTAAAACAGGAGAAGAATAGAAGGTATAAAATTCAGGGAGGTAAGGATGAAGGTACTTATTATAAATGAAGTTTACGGAGTATTAAGTACCGGAAGAACGGTGAAGGAGATTCGAAAGCACCTAATACAACAGGGACATACCTGTCTGATTGCCTGTGTTCACGGGAAGCCGGATGATGAAGAAGAGAAGGGGGAATTAAGAGAGAGGGAAGGGTTTTATATCATCGGGTCCCCGGCCGGAAGAAAGCTTCACGCCCTTGGCTCCAGAATCTGCGGCCTTCAGGGGTATTTTTCCCGGAGAGCAACAAGAAAGCTGATGCGATACATCGGCAGGCAAAAGCCGGATATTGTTCATATGGGAAATGTCCATGGTAATTTTCTGCATTTCAATATGCTTATGAATTATCTGGCCGGTCAGGGGATTCCCGTGGCTATCGTACTCCATGACTGCTGGTATTATACCGGAAGATGCACTCATTATACGGTTAACTCCTGCTACCAATGGTGTGACGGCTGCAGAAGATGCCCCAATAACAGAAATACTCCTCCTTCCTGGTTTTTTGACCGGTGCAATAAAATGTGGAAGGATAAAAAGAAATATTTTGGAAGGATTAACCGACTTGCCGTCATTGGGGTGTCGGAATGGATCACCGGTCAGGCAAGATGCTCCTTCTTAAAGAACGCCTTCCTCATACAGCGTATTTATAATGGAATCGAGCTGGATATATTCTTCCCGCAGGAGGCTGGGGATCTGCGTAAGGAGCTGGAACTGGAGGAGAAGTTCGTAATTCTTTCCGTTGCCTCATTATGGGGCAGCGCCAAGGGACTGAACGGATTTCTGAAATTGGCAGGCTGGTTGAAAAAAGAGCAGGAAAGAAATCAAAAAGAGGGGAAAACAGATGAGGAGTGCGTGATCCTTTTGGTTGGGAACATAAACGCCGGGATCGAACTCCCGGATAATGTGAGAAATATACCGGCTACCAGCAGCACCGCAGCTTTGGCAAGGCTTTATAATGCGGCTGATGTATATGTATCTCTTTCCAGGGAGGAATCCTTTGGAAAGACAGTAGCGGAAGCCTTGGCCTGCGGAACGCCTGCCATTGTCTTTTCTTCTACCGCATTGCCGGAATTACTGGGAGAGGGATGCGGCCACATAGTTACGGAGGGTACCTTGAAAGGAGTTTACAGGAAGCTTCAGGAGGTTAGAAGCAAGGGAAAAGAATGCTATTCCCGGCACTGCGCCGGCTATGCCAGAGAACATTTTTCCAGAGAGGGCTGCGTGAGGGAGTACGTCAAGGTTTATGAGAAACTTCTCTCTTGAAATCATAAGACAGACACAAAAAAAGAGCCGCTTAAGCGGCAGATGGGAGATAGGATTGATAGTATATGGTTCCTTATTGTTAATTCTTGCTGCATTAGCACTGTTTCAAATAAAAAAAACGGAGTATACAAAATATTCTGCCCAAAACGGAAATAATGCGGTTCTTCTTTTTTCCTGTTTTTTGGTTTATTTTCTTATGATTTTTAAAGCGCCCTTTTCCGGAGACTATAGCAGATATGCAAATAACTTTCTTGATTCCGTTAATAAGAGCATCTCGTTTTACTGGGAAAGAAATATGGAAGCCGGCTTTTATATCCTGACCAAATTAATTGGGAAGCTTCATTACAGCATCTTTTTTTACTTTGCCGTCACCTCTGCATTCCTCTGCATAAGCCTGTTTTTCTTTCTGAAGCGTTATGCCTGGAGCAAAAAGTATGCCATCTATTTTTATTATACCATAGGTCTGTTTGCATTCTCCATGGCGGGACTGCGGCAGGTGCTGGCCATGTCGGTGTGCCTCTTTGCCTATGAAGCCGCAAGAAGGAGGAAGCTCCTTCCCTTTCTGCTTCTGGTGGGATCTGCCTATTTCCTGCATAAGTCGGCCTTATTTTTCCTTCCGGCTTTTCTCATCGCAAGAGTACCCTGGAAAACGAAGTACCATCTGGTTATTCTAGGCGTTTACGGAGTCATTGGATTGCTTTTTCAGAGGCTGTATACCTGGATCGCGGATTGGATGAATTATGATTATGTGATTGAAAGCACCAAAAACGGAGGCATTTTCCTGGCAATTCTCCTGGTTATCGCATTTCTGGGCATTGTATACCGGGAAAAGCTGATGGCTGCAGATCCGGATAATCTTTTCTTTTTAAATATGCATTTTGCGGTAATCCTGCTGTGGATATTCAGAATGTTCACAAGGACGGCCGAGAGACCGGCATTCTATTACCTGTATGCCAGCATCATATTGCTGGACCGCATCCTTTCCTTGAAATCCAACGGGGAAGAGGAGGAGAGAATCAGAAAATGCCTGGTATTGCTTTCGGTAATATTTTTCGGAATTTTCTTCCTTTACCGTACCTTAAGAGACGGAAACCTTGTTCCTTATATATGGATATTAAGTTGATTTTACCGAAAGTGCCGTTGGCATGGGAATGAGAGGTAGTTATGAAAGAGGCCAAGATTGACATCGCAGTGTTATTAATTTTTTTCGCCAGACCGAATCAGTTTAAAAGGGTATTTGAGGTCATAAAGGAAGTGAGGCCGACAAAGCTTTATTTGTACCAGGACGGTCCCAGAAAGGAAAGGCCGGAGGATATGGACGGCATCATAAAGTGCCGGGCCATCGCTTATGATATCGATTGGAACTGTGAGGTACATACCTATTTTCAGAGGGAAAATGTCGGTTGTGACCCATCGGAATATATTGCACAGAAATGGATGTTCCAGACAGAAGCCGCAGGAATTGTACTGGAGGATGACGATGTCCCCTCCCTCAGCTTCTTTCCCTTCTGTAAAGAGCTTTTGGAAAGATATAAGGAGGATGAAAGAATTAACATGATATGCGGTATGAACAATACCGGCATATGTGAGTATACACCCTATGATTATCTGTTTACTACCTCGGGCTCCATCTGCGGCTGGGCATCCTGGAAGAGAGTAGTGGATACCTGGGACGGTGATTATAAAATACTGAAGGATTCCTTTCATTTGAATCAGTTAAAATGCTATATCGACACTTTTTCTGACGGAGGACAGCACATCAGTAACTTGAAGCGGCATCAGCGTTCGGGGAAGGCCCATTATGAATCGGTTCTTAGCACCAGCATGCACTTAAACCACCGGTTGAACATTGTACCCGCCAAAAACATGATATCCAACATCGGAATTACAGCGAACAGCACGCATTCTGTTTCCGATATCCGATTGCTTCCAAAGGGAATACGGCGAATTTTCCATATGGAGACCTATGAACTTGACTTTCCCTTAAAGCATCCGCCTTATGTCATAGACGACACGGAATTCAGGGACAGAATAGATCGGATTATGGCAAAAGGCCATCCTCTGGTACGATATTTCAGGAAATTCGCCAGCCTGTTCCTCCGAATTAAATACAAGGACTACAAGGGCCTCAGAAAAAGCCTAATTCGCATATTTACGGGAAGCAAATAAAGATTTGACAAAGAAAGCAGTGGGGATGGATGATGAGTGACAGCAAGGAAACGGAAAGCTCCAGACAGATAAAAAGAGGCGCTGTATTAGGCTATATCACCATAGGCATCAATCTTATGGCAGGGCTGGTCTATACACCTTGGATGATTCGAAATCTGGGACAGGATAGCTACGGACTATATACTCTTTCCGTTTCCCTGATTGGAATTCTTGTCATGGATTTTGGTCTGGGAGCGGCGGTTACCCGTTTTCTGTCCCTTTATAATGCTGAGAATGACGAAGAGGCCGTGAATAATCTTCTCGGTGTCATTTACAAGCTGTTTATTGTATTGGACATTGTAATCGCTGTTGCTCTGACGATTGTGTACTTTCATATAGGCAGTATTTACAGGGAGCTTTCTCTGGAGGAAATCAGCAAGCTTAAGGTTATATTTCTCATCGCTTCCGCTTACAGCATCATAACCTTTCCCTTCGGCACCTTAAACGGCATCCTTACCTCCTTCGAGAAATTCGTGCAGCTAAAAGCCTGTGAGCTGTTCTACAAAATCCTGAACATGGGCCTTATTATCCTGGCATTAAGCCTGAGCTACGGTTTGTATACCCTGGTTCTTCTTAATGCGGTGACCGGGGGCATCAATATCCTGATCAAGTTCTTCCTTGTTAAAAAAACAACCCGTATCAAGGTAAACTTCCGTTACAGGGGAGGCAAAGCCAAAGCGGAAATATTCCGGTTCTCCCTATGGTCCACGGTAATTAACGTTGCCCAGCGTTTTATATACAATATCATACCCAGTATCCTGGGAATCTATAGCGGCGCCATAAGCATATCGGTATTTGGTACGGCTGCCACCATCGAAGGTATTATATATACCTTTGCCACTGCAATAAACGGGCTCTTTCTTCCGAGGGTATCCCGAATCCTTGGTAAGGAACGCAGGGAAGAGAACCTTCTGGAGCTGATGATCAAGGTAGGGCGGATACAGCTCTTTCTTATCGGGCTGATTTATGTGGGTTTTCTGGCTGTGGGAAGGGATTTTATCGGCTTCTGGCTGGGAGACGGTTTTCAGAGGGCCTATCTTTGTATCCTGCTTTTAGTACTGCCTAGCATCTTTGAGCTGCCTCAGCACATAGCCGCCCTTACCGTAACGGCGGCAGGGATGGTAAAGCTCCAGTCCGCTGTCTACACTCTCATGGCAGTAATTAATATCGCTTTATCCATCCTATTAACCAGGGAGTTTCAGGAAGTGGGAGCGGCAGTATCGGTATGCACGGCCTATTTGTTCCGGACGGCGGCCATGAATGTGATTTATCACCGCAAGCTGCATATTAATGTATTCCGGTTCTTTCGGGAATGCTTTGTGAAAATGGGCGGCTGCCTGCTTATATCGATGATGGCAGCAGCTCTGATTGCATGTTTACCAAGAGGAAGCATCCTTCTGTTCGTATTAAAAGGTATTGTTATGGTATTAATCTATCTTGTACTGTTCTGGAAATTCAGCTTAAATCAATATGAAAAAGAGTTGTTTTTATCTATGTTTAAGAAGAAATCAATCTTTTAGGGGAAGGGCTTATGCATACCAGATTAGGAATTATCATACTCCATTATAAGAATTATCAAGAAACCATCGACTGTGTTATGAGCGCCTTAAAGCAGCAGGGGAGCGGATATGAAATTGTAGTTGTGGACAATGGTTCGGGTGACGGGTCCTATGAGATTTTAAGGAGGAGGTTCCGGAAGGTCCCCCATATTACCGTGAAGAGACTTAAGAAGAACCTGGGGTTTGCCAGGGGAAATAATTGCGGCATCCGATATGCGCGGACACATTTTGGAGCGGAAGACTGCTTTATCTGCAACAGTGATGTCATATTTAAGGAAACACTTTTTGAAGAACTGCTGGCGGCGAGAGGGGAGGAGATTGGAGTGATTTCTCCCGCGGTCTATGATACGGATCATAACCCCCAGCCTTTTTCTGTGAATACAACAGACCCTTACAAAACGATTGCCTTTACCTGGCTGTATGTTCTTTATATGAGCTTGCCGGACCACTTACGCAGGATTTTACGGTTTCTTCATAAATTACTGTTCAAAGGCTTAGGAAAACTGATCCGGCGGCTCTGCGAGCTTTATATCATTTTCTCAAAGTATATTCTAACAGACAAAAAGGGGGAAAAAGTTGATATAAGCCCGAAGTCTAGGACATCCGGTAATAAAGCAGAGGATTTCTGCCGGATACAGGGCTGTGCTTTTCTGCTGACAAAGGAATACTTTAAATTTTATAATCAACTGTACCCCAAAACCTTTCTATACGGTGAAGAACTCAATCTGTCGGTATATCTAAAAAAAGCGGGGCTCAAAGCGGTTGCGGCCGATACCTCCCCGGTAATCCATAAGGGAAAGCAGTCCTCCTATGGGCTTTGTCATAGAGAAGGAGAGAAGAAGAGGCTTCGCTTTGTCCGGCATAGTCTGTTTTGCTCCCTTCCTCTGATCTTTCTAAGCAGCTCCACCATACGAAAGCTTTTTTAGAAGGAGCACAAAATAATCGATCTACGAATAACAGCCCACCGAACATCTTATCAGAGTTTCCGGCGGGCTGTTATTCGTAGATCAAGGGATCAGGATTCACTTAATCTGTTGTTTTGACATATTATAACATTAGATAAGAAATAAAGAGCTTATGCTGGAAGAAGGTATCGTCACAGCAATCTGTACTCCGCATTTTGACCCGTCCAACGATTGGTCCTTATGATTTTATATGATGAATAATTGAGATAAAAGTTCAGCCTTGTCCGGCATCCCATGGGCCAGGCAAGGCTGAGCTTTTATAGTTGGGCGGGCTTGTTTTGGAGGTAAATAAAATGTTGATTTGTAAATATCGGAAATGGATCGTTTTTATATTAGATTTATTCATTATTATTTTCGTAAGCAGCGGCCTGTTTTATCTATTTCCGGAAGATATCGGAATAGAGAATAAGAGCTTTTCTTCACTGCTGGTGAATTTGCTTTTATTCACTTTATGCTGGGCCGCGGCACAGGTCTTTTTTCATACCTATGATAGTCTTTGGAGATATGCACAGAGTACGGAATATCTGATGCTGCTGTTCGGGGGTATCAATGCTTTTCTGATATTTATCATATTGGACAGAGTGGTTACCGGCAGCCGGCTTCCTGTAATCTTTTCCTTAACAGGATATTCCGTCTCCTTTCTTGGCATTCTCTCTATGAGAATGTGTTATCGGCAGCTTCGGCACTACCGGAGCAAATTTCGCAGAAATAAAATTCCTTTTGCGATTTATGGAGCCGGAGAGGCCGGGGCTAAGCTGTTGGAGGAAATTGAAGCCAATCCCAAATACAATTATAATACGGTATTCTTTATCGATGACAGTGAGGAGAAAATCGGGAAACGGATTCATCATGTTCCGGTGAAAGGACCGGTAACCAACCTGGAACAAATCCTGGAAACAACACCGGTTCGGGAAATTGTAATTACAATCCCTTCCTTATCGGCGGACAAGAAAAAACATATTCTGGATACTTGCGCCAACCATAATTGCCTGGTAAGAACTCTTCCGGATTCCTTTGCCGTACTGGAGCAGGGGGAGGCCGATCTTTGGAATAATATCAGGAAGATGAAGATTGAGGAGCTGCTGGGGAGAGAGCAGATAACGCTGAATAACGAGGAGCTGGAGCAGTTCCTTCTGGATAAAACCATCATGGTGACAGGGGGAGGAGGCTCCATCGGCTCGGAATTATGCAGGCAGATCGCCAAGAGAAATATTAATAAATTAATTATTGTAGATATTTATGAGAACAATGCCTACGAGATACAGCAGGAGCTGCTCCGGTGCTATGGAGACCGGAAGAAGCTGATTATTGAGATTGCTTCTATTCGGGATAAGAAGAAAATGTTCCAGCTGATGGAGAAGCACCGGCCGAATATTATCTTCCATGCGGCGGCGCATAAGCATGTTCCTCTGATGGAGAATTGTCCCGATGAGGCAATCAGGAACAATATCTATGGAACCTATCATCTGGTACAGGCCGCCGACCGTTATGGCGTGGAGAAATTTGTGTTGATATCCACGGATAAAGCAGTAAATCCAACCAGTATCATGGGAGCCAGCAAGCGTATCTGTGAGATGCTTCTGCAAAGTATGAAGGAAAGGAGCAAAACGGAATTTGTTGCTGTACGCTTTGGCAATGTACTCGGATCAAACGGGTCGGTTATCCCCCTGTTTCAAAAGCAGATTGCAGAGGGAGGACCGGTAACCATTACTGACAAGCGGATTGTCCGCTATTTTATGACAATTACGGAAGCAGCTGAACTGGTGCTGGAAGCCGGAGCAATGGCTAACAGCAGTGAGGTGTATGTATTGGATATGGGGAAGCCGGTAAAGATTATCGAACTGGCGGAAAATCTGATTCGATTGTCAGGTCATATCCCATATACGGAGATTCCGATTATTGAGACAGGGCTGCGGCCCGGTGAGAAGCTGTATGAGGAACTTCTGATTAGCAGTGAAGAACTCATAGCAACAAAAAATCATAAAATATTTATTGACCGCCAGGATAATATATCAATTCACGATGTGAAAGAAATGCTAAGAATTCTTTCGCAAGCATTGGAAACCCAGTCTTGTACGGAGATCCGAAAGGCAATTAAGCAGGTTGTTCCAAGCTACAGGGAGCCGGAGGAAGTTAATAAGAGACAGAAGAATTAATGCGTTCCGAAAGGGAGGCACATGCTTTTGGATATCAAGGGAATTCTGGACCGGAGGGAATACGAAGCCCTGGGATATGAGTATTGGAGTTTATAAAGAACAAAATACCAAAAATGAGGCGAACCGGATGGATTCGCCTCATTTTGCGGAAGCAGATAAATTCTTATCTGCGGATCCAGAAGAATAAGCGCCGCAGCAACCCTAATAACAATCCCCATAATATGGATACGAGTATGCTCAGCAGGATATATCTTCTGGTAAAGCTCAGACATTCAAATTCTGCTATCAGAGCTGTAATTGTAAGAATACCCTTAAACAAGAATAACCCCGTAATCATTGTAGTAAAAGTTAACAAGTCTATCATTAATGCAACGTACGGGTCAATGCGAGTTCTGCAACGGGCAATGATACTGAAGGCCACCGCACCAAATAGTCCGGGAACCAACCAAATTAAGAAAAAACGGATAAAGTCCATAAAATCACTCCTTTAATACATTATTCCTTATTCATTTTATGACGTTAGAACTCCTTTTGTTACTGCTTTTGTCGAATAAACACGCGGGTGGGGGATATGGAATAAATATCAGTGGAATAAATATCGTCTTATCCGGTTTTTGGTTATGTATTAATTACTATTCGCAAAACACATGTTTAACGAATAGTATACAATATATAAATATCTTTTTTTATTATGGTACCTAATACTGTGTGATGAACTACTCATTATTTAATCACCCTTTCGTAAATATATTCTCTGGTTTCCTAATCTATCTTTCATCAATAATAAAGGCAAAAAACGGGATGAATGAAGTATGAGAAATAAATATTGTAAATCAACGGAAACAACATATACTTACCGTTGTATGAATGTTATTGAATTTACAAATAAAGGGCCGGTAACAAATTGTGTCACAGCCCTTTATTATTTCATGCCATAATCCATTATGCAGTTTATCAATACCATCTATGAATTACAGTGTTTCTATGTTTTATTGAACCTGCTCTGCAGAATTTCTACCGATTCATTTCACTCTGTTTTCCGGTCATCTTATGGGATTGAATCAATTGATCAATTTCTTTTAAATTACAGGAAGGCAAATCGCCAGGAATTGTGCTCTTCATGGCGCTGGAAGCATTCCCGTACTCCAGAGCCCTTCTGCAGTCAAAATTGTGGTTCAGCAGACCGTACAAAACGCCGGAAACATATGCATCTCCGCTGCCGATACGGTCAATCACCTCGATATTCTGGTAAGGCTCTTCTTCATAGTACTGGTCTTCTGCCTTGCTATAGATGACCGATCCAAAGGTATGTGATTTCGGGCTGTGAACGATGCGCTGGGTTGATGCAACAATGGAGATCGGATATTTATCGGTAAAATCCTTCATGATAGCGTATGCGCTTCCCTCAGCCAGGAAGGTCAGTCTGGCAGTATCCTCCGAGCAGAAAAAGATATCTACATAGGGAAGGATCTGCTCAATACAAATCCTGGCCTCCTCTCCGGTCCAGAGATTTCTGCGGAAATTCACATCAAAGGAAATGATGGTGCCGTTTGCCTTAAAGCGTTTAATCAGCTCAACAGCCGTATTCCTGATGTTTTCATTCAAAGCAAGGGTAATTCCGCTGGTATGGAAGCATCTGGCTGAGCTGAAGATCTCTTCCGGTATTTCATCCACCTTCAGCGTTCTCATCGAAGAATTCAGCCGGTCATATACGATTGCCGGTTTTCTGGGATGGGCGCCGTTTTCGTAAAAATATACTCCCAGGCGGGCATCTTCCCGGTCATCATAAATTAAATAATCGTCACTTACGCCGCAAAAACGGATATAGTTCTTAACAAAAAACCCGATATCATTGGAGGGAATCTTGGATATAATACCTGTATGCAGCCCTAACATTGAGACGCCCGATACTACATTCAATTCAGCACCTCCGGTTTGCTTCTGAAGCAAATCTCCGCGAACAAGCCGCTCACCGTTGGGCGGGGAAAGGCGTAGTAAAATTTCCCCTAAAGCCAGTAAATCGAATACTCTTTTATCCTCAGGCATCTTCATTTCTCTCCTTTTCTTCCGGCACTTCCTTTTTCGCTTGCTGGGATACCCTGTTGTTTGCTGTATTTGTTTATTATTTTGAAGACGGGAAATATGCCCTTAACGACGCGGCGACATTGCTGATGGGCATCGTCTGCATGACGACCTTGCCGGGGCCGGTAACAACGGTGTTAAATACCCCTTCGCCGCCGAACAGCATGTTTTTAACTCCGGGAACGGTCTGCACCTCCATGGTACAGCTCGCCGTCATAGCCGCAAGGTAGCCGGTGTCAATCACCAGCTGCTGCCCAGGCTGAAGAATATATTCCATAGCGTAACCGTCTATTTCGATAAAAGCAATGCCGTGCCCCGACAATCTCTGCATAATGAAGCCCTCGCCGCCGAACAGTCCGGCTCCCAGCTTTTTCTGAAAATGAACGGACAGCTCAACTCCTGCCTCTGATGCCAGAAAAGCCGATTTCTGCACGATCATGGGGCTGTCTGGTGTGATTTCCAACGCCCGGATGGAACCGGGGAAGCTTGATGCAAAGGCGATCATTCCCTCTCCGCCCATTGCAGTATAACGGTTTTGGAAAATCGAATCACCGGAAAACATTCTTCCCAGCGCCTTGCCTATTCCGCCGTTGGTAGTGGTCTCCATCTTCATGTTGGGAGACATCCAGCTCATGGAGCCTCTTTCTGTTATCATTGTTTCTCCGGCATTCAAATGACAGATAACCACCGGCAACGGTTCCCCTTTTACCTCATACCTCATAAAGCACCTCCTGTGCTATTGCATTAATACTGCCCTATGATTAAAGCGTCAAAAGGTGTTTTTGGCGCTTTAATCATCCTATTACCTGATTGCTTCCGCAATCATACGCCCGGTTACTTTTTTGTTTCAAGCTGATTTTACCATATTAACGGAAAAACTTCAATCTACTTCTAAATTGCTGCTGTTGATATATTCCAAAATGCCCAGATGAATCGCCCAGGCTAATTTATCCTGGTAGGCGTCATCGCATAGCAGAGCGGCTTCCTTCCAATTAGATAAAAAGCCGCATTCCACAATCACCAGCGGGCAGCGGGAGTTCTTCAGCAAATAATAGGAGCTGTTTGGCTTTGCCAGCCTGTGGTTGCCGTCATTTAAGAAGGCTTTCATCCTTTCCTGCAGAAGCTCCGCCAGGATTTTTCCTTTCTCGGAGCTATGATAATAAAATACCTGGGCTCCCCAGGAGCTTTCTTCCACAAAGCTGTTCTGATGGATGCTAACTGCAATCAAGGCATCACTGGAATTGATGATGGAGACCCGTTTTCTCATATCTGAGCGCTTCTTGTCCCTATCCGATTTTTCATCCAATCCATAATCCTCTTCCCGGGTCATAACAACATGAATATCCTTTTCCTCCAGCAGATTTCTCAGCTTAAGCGCTATGCTGAGGTTGATATCCTTTTCCTGAGCCCGGTTAACGCCTATTTTCCCGGGATCAAAGCCGCCATGCCCCGGATCAATGACGATGGTATAGGATTTCTGGTTAATAAGGTGGACGATGGAATTCCATCTTATGATTAAGAATACCGTGAATAGAATCAAAAAATACAGACAGGCAATGATGAAGAAATAGGTTTTGTTTTTTAAAGGCTTCCATCCACGCATATTCATAGCCTCCATCCTGTTATATAGTATTATTTTATAGAGAGCCCCCTGCTTTGATGCATAAAACCGGAGCTTCCATGACGGACCGGATGAATTATGCCCCGCTAGCTTACAGTATCATTACCTGCTGCAAAACAGAGATTAATCCGTATGTTGCATTAATCATTGATCTGCTTACTTGGGTTCTTACGCAAATTACTTTGCTGGTTATGCAGATAAAAGGAAGAAGGAAATCACTGGCTTTGCAGATTGGAAGAGCAAGACCGGTGATTTTGTGTTTTGAAATTATGGGGAGGTTATGAGATGAATAGGAGTATATAAATCATCTGGGCTTGCCTTTAACATCCCATGATTGCCAAGGGCAGGCAATCACAGGAAGCCCGGTCTGCGCCCAGATGATTTATATACTCCTATTCACCGCACTAGTCTTATGATGGATTTTAAAGTATATTTGGTGTATTAATGGATTACAGATTGTTTATTGTATATTGGGACTGTTTTACAGGCTCCAATATTGATAACCCAGGGCCTCGTATTTCTTACGGTCCAGAATGCCCTTGATATCCAGAAGCACCCTGGTATGGGAAGTGACTGGATCGAAGAGGCTGTTGATATCCTCTTCCTTTAATTCCGCGAATTCCCTGTGGGCCACGGCAATCACCACGGCATCCATTCCATGTACCTCCTCCAGAGGAAGAAGATTAAGACCGTGTTCCTGACGCACCTGATCGGCATCCGCCTGGGGGTCTGCGATAACCGGGGTGATGCCGTATTCCTGCAGCTCTTTTACCATATCCATCACACGGGTGTTGCGGGTATCCGGGCAGTTTTCCTTGAAGGTTAGGCCCAGAAGGGCCACCCGGGCCTCGGCCGGGGATATCCCTGCCAACGCCATTTTCTTCACCAGCTGCTCTACGATATAGCTGCCCATGGTATCGTTAATCCTTCTTCCCGATAAAATGACCTGGGGATGGTAGCCGATCTGCTCCGCCCGGTAGGTGAGATAATAGGGGTCGACTCCGATGCAGTGCCCTCCCACCAGTCCGGGGGTAAAGGGAAGAAAGTTCCACTTTGTCCCTGCGGCCTTCAGTACCTCTCCGGTATTCAGCCCCAGCTTATGAAAGATGATGGACAGTTCGTTCATAAAGGCTATATTGATGTCCCGCTGTGAATTCTCGATGACCTTGGCGGCCTCTGCCGTCCTGATATCCGGTGCCCGGTGGATTCCGGCTTCAATTACCAGCCCGTATACCTTGGCAATGATGTCCAGGGATTCTTCGTCCATTCCCGCTACCACTTTTACGATATTCTCCAGCCGGTGCTGCCGGTCACTGGGATTGATCCGCTCGGGGGAATAACCCACCTTGAAATCCTTGCCGCAGGTCAGCCCGGAGGCCTGCTCCAGAATCGGAACGCAGATATCCTGGGTAACGCCCGGATATACGGTGGATTCATAGACCACGATGGAGCCGGGTGTCAGATTCCTTCCCAGGATACGGCTGGCCTCTTCCACGGGTCTAAGATTGGGGGTGTGGTCGGTGTTCACCGGCGTCGGCACCGCCACAATATGAAAGCGCGCCTCTCGGAGCCGTTCCTCCTCACTAGTGAATTGGATGGTACTCTCCTTTAATGCCGCCTCTCCCACTTCCCTGGTGGGGTCCAATCCTTTCTGATAGTCTCTGATCTTTTCCTTATTTATGTCAAAGCCGATTACCTCTGCTTTCCTGGCGAAGGCGACCGCAATGGGCAGGCCGACGTAACCCAGGCCAATGAGGGAGATTTTGGCTTTCCTTTCTACTATTTTATTATATAAATCCATATCCTTCTCCTACCTCTATTTTAATTGCAGAGCACACGGGTTCCTGTGCGGGGGTGTTATGAAAGATCCGACGGCTCATTTTCCTTTTCGAAGTTCAACTCCATTAACAAGGGCTTGGCTATTGTTATAAAAGATTGCACAGACTTCCTCCCCCAGCTTCGCTCTGATGCGTTCATACGCCTCACTAAGACAGGGAGGACGCAGCAGCAGATTATGACAGTCGCTGCCGATTACATCAATATAGCCCTTTTTTAGATAGTGCATTGCTCTCCTCCTTCTGCCGGGAGAAAGAATACTGGAGGCATTCAGCTGTATACAGCAGTCCAGAGCTCTTAACCTTGCGGCTGTTCCGGAGCTCACCCTCGGATAGCGCTCAATATGGGCTATGACGGGTATGATATTATAATAATTTCTTAACCGTTCCATAAAACGGAAGGTCTCCTCCTCCCATCCCATGTAGAAGGGCAATTCCAGCAGCAGATATCTGGTGTTCTTTATACATAATGCCTCCAAATCGGAGTAATGGAATAAATACTTGTGAAGCAGTGTTTCACTGGCGGGAATTAGTTCAATGGGGGCCTCCTTCATTTCTGCCAGGGCCGAGGTTCTCCTCTGAAGGAATTCCTCCAGGGAGGAAGTCCCGGGATCAAAATGGGGCGTGCAGACCGCAGTCCGCACCCCATCCCTTTGCAAAGCCACGGCCATGCTCAATGCTTCCTGCAGCTGATCCGGTCCGTCATCCACTCCAGGAAGAACATGGGTATGGATATCGACCATACCCTCCATGGGATTGCTAAGGTTTTCTGTAATATTACTCATGCTCTTTATAATACGAGTAATAGTGGGATTTTGACCGGTTGCCCATGATGGGTGCTGCGGTGCCGTTCAGGACAAAGCCCAATATATTCGATCCAAGCAATTCGTATTTCGCCATAGCCTTAGTGATATTGGGATGGGAGGTGGCATTTTCCCTTACCACCACAATCATCCCGTCCGCCAGCTTAATGAGACTCAGCACATCGGATACGACATTGACCGGCGGGGAATCGATCAGGATATAGTCATAATAATTTTCCTGGCTTCGGATCAGCTCCTCCATGCTGTACCCCATCAGCAGCTCTGTGGGATTGGGCGGAATGGTTCCCATAGTGATGACATCCAGATTCTCATGGACCGTAGACTGAATCAGCTCACCGGCCCCTGCGATTCCCGATAAGATTTCACTGATTCCCGGGTTGCTTTTTTTACTGAACAGCTGATGCAGCCTGCCTCTTCTCAGATCACAGTCCAGGAGCAGCACTCTGGCCCCCGTCTGGGCGATGACAATTCCCAGATTGGCACATACGGTGGTCTTGCCGTCCATGGGGACGGGACTGTTGATGAGAATTATCTTGCAGCCGTCCTTGTTCAGGGTATAGCGCAGATTGGTCCGCAGCGCCCGGTAAGCCTCAATCACCGCGAATTTCTGCGTGGCTTCTGAGGTGAAGCCCTGTTCGGGCAATGTGCTTTTGCGGAGAATCAGACGGCTGATCACCGGCCTTTTTCGCTTCTGCTTTTCGTAGCCGGGTATTTCCCCTAACAGGGGTCTGTGGTACCGTTGTTTCAAATCCTCTGCATTTTTTACATTGATATCAATAATCTCCCATAGAAAAATGGCTGCCAGGGAAAGAATAAGCCCTGCAAAGCCCCCGATAACCGTGTTGAGGATAACCTTCGGACCGGAGGGAGCCATGGGCATGGTAACCGGGTCAACCACGCTGATCTGCGCCGAAGCCCTGATATTTTGAATTACCTCCGGGGCAAGCCTCTGCATGGCGGCCGCCAGCTCATAGGCGTCCTCTGCCAGGCCGGCTGTGACACTGATCCGAAAGATCTCCGTGTTATTTACCGTGCTGATCCGGGTCATTTGGGATAGCTGATCCAAAGTATAATTCAACCCGCTTTCCTCCAGCACCCGCTGAAAAAACACCTTTGTCTGTAAAAGATTAATATAGGTATTGACTACCTTCTGTGCATAATTCAAATCGTTCAAATCAATCGAAGCGGCTGTATCGCCGGAATTGACATACATCTGTACGGATGCGGTATAGGTTGGCTTCATCATAAATTTTGATACAGCAAACAATAAAGCAAAACCGGCAAGGGTACAGATAACCAGAAATACAAAATGCTTATAGACGATTGAGATGATTTCCTTGATAGAAAAATCCATCCCGGGTCCTCCTTACTGATCGGCAGTACTAATTCCGGCGTCTTTGACGCCGATATTATCTAATGTTATAATATGGCGAAACCTTGGATTTCGTGAATTATAGAATGGGAATGGAATAGAAAACAAAAAAGTATAAAAAAACCGTGATCTTTTATAAACTCAGATCGCGGTTTTTAATAGGGAACATGAGGTTAAAAGTAGTTAAAACAGCAAGATAATAAAAAGTAAGGAAATAACCTCAGGAATTCAGCTTAATATAGCCCTTTGTCCTCCTTTTCGTACCTGTCTTCTCCATGGGAAGGACTCCGGGAAGCAGCTCCTCTTCAATGGACTGCATTATAACCTTCTGCCCTTCCGCAATAAACTTATGAATTATCTTTTTCATAAAAGCCTTGGTCTCCGGGCTCATATTGTGATACGCCTTAATCATGCCGTTGACCGCAATCCGCCTCTCCGAGGTGATGCCGCTGACCGTATTCAAACCGGATGCCTGCAGGATTTCAAACAGCCTTTCCACAAAATCCGCCCGCTCTTCCAAGGTAACATTGTTCAGCCATTGACGAATCGCCTGATTGAGGAAGATGCTGGACTTCTTCACGCCGGATTGATAGACAAACTGCCGGCCAAGTACCTCCCAGGAAAATGCATTGTGCTGCATAATTCCCCTTTCGTTGCTGTTTACCACCACATACTCCTCCAGATGTTCCATCAGCATTCCCACAACGGAAGACTTGGGAAGAAAGCTATGAATTCTGGGAAGAATATTGCGATATCCCTGGCTTGCCAGAAACTTCTCCTGAAAACCGGGCCCGTCATTACTGTAAACCGCCAGAATCCGATGCTGCAGCTCCTCGATGGAAGCGGCCACATATACCGCCAGATTCCCGCCCTTAGAATGTCCTCCAAGATAAACCTTCCCTTCCAAGTCCCCCAGAAGATATCTTACATACTCTACCGCATCCCTCTGTGATTGGGTCTCATCCAAGAAGCTCATCTGAAAGTCTTCCTTCCACCCGATAAGATTGTCATCGGTTCCCCGGAATGCAATATAATGAAGGCCCTCATGCAAAGTGAAGACAATTGCCGAAAATTGTTCCGATGTATCATAATTCAGACGGTTAATATAGCAGGATAACCGAAGTCCTCCAAAGCGCCTGGTGGCGGCAGCCTTCAGCAACAGATCGGGAATATGTTCAAAAAACGGATTCCTGGTGCGCGGATCCTCAAAATCAATGACATCATAGGCCGCCTGTGCAATCTCCGACAATACGGCACTCCCCTCCTGCCTCTCAAAGGGAACTATTCCATCAAATTCAATGTAGGATAAGGTGGACAAAATCAGATTATCCACCTCGTTCAGAGAATCCTGGGCAAAGCTTAAATCACCGCGCCAATCCAGGTAATTCATTATATTATTCATATCCTTCCCTCCTGTGACAATCAACCGGGCCATTCTGCCTCTTCTGCCTGTTAATCCAAATATAGTAATATAATAACATTTAAATACCAATAATTCTATAATGACCTCTCCCAATAATTCCTTTATAATAGGGATGTCGATGGACAGAGATTATTTCGTCACTCGTACATACCTGTTTTACAAAACACATAAGGAGGCATTGCAATTGAAAAAGACACATAAGACTATTGCTTTTCTGCTGATTTTTAGCATACTTAGTCTTTCACTCATCCCCATTACAAAAGATACTGTGACAGCCAAAGCGGCTGGAAAAATATACTTAAGCAATACGAGCCTGACATTGGAGCTGGATCATTACAAAACGCTCCGGGTCCGCGGAACTTCAGGCAAGGTTACCTGGTCCAGCAGCGACAGAAAGGTGGCCAGCGTATCCAGCAGCGGCAAGGTCTTTGCCAATGCGCCGGGTTATGCAACCATAACCGCTTCGGTCGGAGGTAAGAAATTAAAGTGTAAGGTAAATATCGTCTACATGGTGAAGAATGCTACCGTGACGAAGGATCAGAGCTCTTCCTTAACCATCTTCGGAGCCAGGGGCAATGCGGTTTATACCTCCAGCGATCCTTCCGTTGTAACGGTTTCAGCCAAGGGAAAGCTGACAGGAAAGAAAGTGGGAAAAGCAACCATTACCGCTTCCGTTGACGGTAAGGAATTGACCAGCACGGTATCTGTTATCGGCATGAATCATTCTTCTATCCTGCTGGAGCTGGGCGCTGAGACCGGCTTTGTCAAGACACTGAAGGTTGAGAATGCATCGTCCAAGATTAAATGGTCTACCAGTGATAAAAACATTGCCACAGTAACCTCGGAGGGTGTGGTTTATGCCCAGGGAGTTGGCAGCGCTGTAATTACCGCAGAGGTAAATGGCAGGAAGGTAACCAGCACGGTTAAGGTAATCCAGGCAAATGCGAAGAATTTCACACTTCGTGCCGGAAAGACCAAGGATCTCCAGGTACATGGAACAGACAACACGGTAATCTGGTCCTCCAACAATACCTCGGTTGCCACCATATCCGCAGACGGCAAGGTGACTGCCGTGGCTCCGGGAAGTGCCATCATATTCGGTTATGTGGATGACAGGGACGTATTCTTTCACATAACGGTTACTGAATAAGAGAACAATTTGAATATAATAATATTATGTAAACCTATAAAGACTTTCTGACTTTATAAAACAGTACTCCGCTAAATAATTTCGATTTAGCGGAGTACTGTGATTCTGTCTATCTTCCCGTAGGGTATTGCTCAAATATCTGAAGAATGGTGTTATAAATGGTTTGTATGGCATTTTCCTGGAAAACAGGATCCGTTAATTTGGCATGATCCTTCTTATTGGATAAAAAGCCAAGTTCAATCAGCACTGCGGGAACGGTATTATTATGTACAACGGTGTAGCGTTTTGCCTGTGCGCCCCGGTCAGTCATGTTCAGATTGCGAACCAGGTTGCCGCAGAATAATTCCGCCATACGTTTGCTGGTGAGCCCCGCACTGTTGGGTGAATTATTGGATGCGGAATAATATACTTCGGTTCCGTAGGGAGTTGCCGTAGTAAAAGCATTCATATGCAGGCTGACGAAAATATCAGCACCATATTTGCCGGCAAAGGCTGCGCGGTCCTTCAGCTCCACAAACACATCAGTGGTTCTTGTATAATATACTTTGAGCCTGGAAGGATCCTGATTGAAATATTTTTCTCCTATGGTATAAAGCATCTTATAGTTGAGATCTTTTTCCTTGGTACTAAAATGCACTGCTCCGCTGTCATGGCCGCCGTGTCCGGGATCCAGAATAACGATATTGGGATAGATATCCCTGGGATTGCCCACCTTGACATAGATATAATCCTCGTCCACCGTGTAGGTATATCCCTGAAGCTTCGTGGTCTTGAAAATGATCTCCGTCTCATACATGCTGTTCAGTGACACCAGGATATCCTTAACCGTATCCGTCCCGTTGATAATGTCGAGGCTGCTGATATCGGCCATATAGTTCCCGCCTAAACGAAGAACAAAGTTGTTGCTATAATAATTATCCTGGTCGGTTATCATCCCCCTGGTCAAGCCCTCCGGCTTAGGGATTCTGATATTATACTCGTCCGTATCCCAGTCAGGCAGCTCCGGCTCCGAAGCCGTCGGCTCCTCTTCTGCTCCGGGAACGTGAAGAAGCAGGGAATAACGGTTTTCCGTCTCCGACAGATACAGTTCAAAGCCTTCATTTACTCCGAGAATCAGCTGTATCATATCACCGACTGCAACCGTGCTGATGGTATTAATGTATTTGGAACCGGTAATGCCGGTGTTGATCTCGCCCAATGTGTTGGCCGTGCAGGGAAGATCCACATAGATCAGACCGAATTCCTGTCTTGCCGATACCTTGAGGGGATCCATTCCGGTCAGGGTAAGGTAATCCCCTGCATCATTGGTTCCTGCAACAGCGGAGACAAGTGCATTATAAGATATGGTGACATACAGCTGCTGCTTATCTTCCGACAGGCTCAGCTCATAGCTGTAATCCGGGGAAACCAGATCCAGCTCAATGACAGAGGACAGGCCCGTTTCATCGGGGTGAATTCCGATGGTTTGAACCAATTTGCTGTAGGTTCCAAGCATGGGATAGGTCATCTCAGAACAGGTCATTTGCTCTGCCTGAAGCACAAGCCGGTTACCGTCGCTGGCGGAGGTGATTCTGCCGAAGCTTCCGGAGGAAAGAAATTGGAAGGTCTCCGAATTCAGCTTGATATTATTGTAATCTCTGGCTGCGGAATAAATCGTACCGTAATTCGTACCTGTATTCTCAGGATTTAACTCATGGACATTGCTGCTTTTTCCATATAGGAGACCGTCTCCGGTCCATTGATTTAAAATGGTTCCTGTCTCAATGATAACACTTTCGTCCCCTAATTCGGGAGCATCAGAATCGTCCGTACCGGAAGGATCTCCAGCCTTTGGTGTTGTGATGATTGAGGTTCCGGTTGAACTGTTCCATTCATAGTGATAGCCGAGGCTGGTAGCGGTAAATCTCCCCGGAACCATGACATAGGAGGTATTGACATCATGATTTTTAACAATCATCGGTGCCGTATCCATCCGGACTGCGGTACCGTTCAGATACGCTGTCTTGCTCCCTATGGTCATTACCAGAACAACATCCCCTTTGGTCAGTGTGACGGTCTTGTCCGAACTGTTGTAAGAGTAGGCTGCACCGATAGCCGCGTTGGTAAATATGGACTTGGCCCGAAGCATTGCCGTGTTATTGGTGATGATGCTGGGCATGTTTCCAAGATTAATCTTCTTGCCGTCCACCGTAACCATTCCCAGGCTTCCGGTATATTCAAACATCTTGCCGCTGTCATAAGACAGGGATAGGGTATTCTTAACCATAACGACTGTACTGATACTGCTGTTCCAGGTGTAATTCAATCCCAGAGTCTCGGATACAAATCTGGAGGGAACCAGCACTTTAGTCAAAGCAGCATCGGAATACTTCACCTTTACCGGAGCAACGGGCAGAGTGGCGGCCACGCCGTTCACCTTGGCTTTCGTACTGCCAATGGTCATGAGGATGGTCTTACCGTACTTTGAGATCGTTATAGTACCTTTATTCTTGTCGTATACGCACTCGGCGGCAATATTGGACCGCTTGAAGATATCGTCATAGGGCACCAGCGCAACACCCTTCACCAGAATTCCCGGTGCCTTCTTGTTTCCGATGGCTTGTCCGTTCAAGGTAACTGCGATCTGCTTGTCTGTGTAGATGGTTTCTTTTTTGGTAGAATAGTTGTATATTTTCAATCCGCCGGCCGCCGATACCCGGCTGTGTACTGCTCCCAGCGCAACCAGCACGGTTATCAGCATAAATCCAAGCTTTAAGCATAAGAGGCGACCACGGCTTCCGTTATCTTTTGTCCTTGTAATTATCGTTTGTAATTCCTTCTTCATTTGCTCTTTTTATTACCTCCTCTGTCACAGTCTGGCCGGCGATCAGGAATGTGTCCCCTCTCATCCTGTATTCCGGCTTATCTTGTCGGTTTCAACGTTATTGTGTTTTCATGCTTCTAAAACACTTAAGTCAACGCTGTATAGATTACAGATATTACGATAATATTAAAAGTTGTTAAAACTGTGTCAGTATTCTATTTTTTTTCATAAAAATTGTTATTTATCTCTATATATACATAAACAGGCAGTATATTCTGGTGAAACTATATAATAAAAATCACTGTTTTACAGCATTCTACAGTGCTAGATAATAAAACAAACAAGGATGTACAGGTTTACTGTGTGGTTCTACAGCATTAGACTAATATTCTTCAAAAAGAAACTAATTGTTACATACATCTGTTTTTGTTTACTATTTCAATAGAATACAAAAGAGGAGTTTTCTTTCTAATTATAATATGGTACAATGAAACATAATGAAAAATGCCAGATACAGGCATACTTGCGGTTTCCGGGCGGAGCAGCAAAATAATATCCGCAGATAGCAAATTATATTGAGGAAGAAGAAGGTAAGAGTATTTATGAAGCTTCAACAGCTACTAAGCTATACCAGAAAAGCGGTGGATGATTACCGGATGATAGAGGATGGAGACCGGATTGCCATCGGTGTCTCCGGAGGAAAGGACAGCCTTACCATGCTGTATGCCCTCTCCGGTTTGCGCCGTTTTTACCCCAGGAAATTTGAACTAGAGGCTATAACAGTAAATATGGGTTTTAAAGAATTGGATTTTACTGCTGTCGCCAATCTCTGTGAGAAGCTGGAGATAAATTATACAATTGTAGAATCAGAAATCGCTGAGATTGTATTTGAACATCGCAAGGAAAGCAATCCCTGTTCCCTATGTGCTAAGATGCGCAAAGGGGCTTTCAACACCAAAGCAAAGGAATTAGGCTGTAACAAAGAGGCTTATGCCCATCACCACGATGATGTGATTGAAACCTTATTGATGTCCCTGGTTTATGAAGGCAGAATCCACTGCTTCTCTCCTGTCACTTATCTGGACCGCTCGGAGATTACATTGATTCGCCCTCTTATCTACGTGGAGGAAGCGGATATCAAGAGCTTTCGCAATGCATATCAGCTGCCCGTGGTGAAGAACCCCTGTCCAGTGGACGGTTATACCAAACGGGAATATATCAAGCAGCTGATCAAGACTCTGGGTGCAGAGAGTCCGGGGCTTAGGGAGCGTTTATTCCACGCCGTACAGAACAGCGGAATCCGGGGCTGGAACAAGGCTGTATTATAAACCCTGCAGTGACTCTATAATTTACATAGATTGAAGAAAGGTGTGATTACGATTATGACAGAGAGGAATTATCATGACCAGGTAAATATCGATAATACCCTGCGGCTGCGCGTTCTTGAGGAAAAGCTGCCTCGCTTCTGCAAGTATTTCTTCCGCGGGATTGAACCCACCACCTCCTCCCGTACCAGAATTGCCTATGCTTATGACCTGGGAGTCTTTTTTGAGTGGCTGAAGAATTCCAATCCCTCCTTGAAGAATACACCAATTACCGAATTCCGGCTTGAGCTGCTGGATCAGGTCAAGCCCATTGATCTGGAGGAATACCTGGATTATCTTACCTATTATAAATCATCGGATGAGAAAGAGCATCTGAATGCGGAGAAGGGCAAGAAGCGAAAGCTGGTCTCCCTTCGCAGTTTCTATAAGTATTATTTCCAGAAGGAAATGATCTCCACCAACCCGGCGTCGCTGATCCGTGTGCCGAAGCTGCACGATAAAGAAATTGTCCGCCTGGAGATCGACGAGGTGGCAAAGCTGTTGGATGAGGTAGAAACAGCGGAAAACATGACTAAGACACAGCGGAAATATCACGATAAGACGAAGCTCCGGGATCTGGCGCTCATGACCCTGCTCCTGGGAACCGGTATTCGTGTCTCCGAGTGTGTAGGGCTGGATTTAGATGATGTTGATTTTGATAATAATGGAATCAAAATCCGGAGAAAGGGCGGTTATGAGGTAGTTGTCTATTTCGGTGAAGAGGTTCGCAGCGCCTTGCTGGATTATATCAAGGAACGCAAGCAGATTGTTCCCTGTGAGGGACATTCCAATGCACTGTTCCTCTCCCTCCAGCATAAACGGATCAATGTACGTTCCGTGGAGAACCTGGTGAAGAAGTACGCTTCCACTGTTACGAAACTAAAGAAAATTACTCCTCATAAGCTCCGCAGCACCTATGGCACCAGCCTGTACCGGGAAACCGGTGATATCTATCTGGTAGCCGATGTTCTCGGCCATAAGGATGTTAATACAACAAAGAAGCATTATGCCGCCCTGGAGGACAACCGCCGGCGCAGTGCTGCCAACGCGGTCAGATTAAGAGAATAATGATCCGAATTTACTGAACTTTATTTCTAAGTAAATGCACCCACAAAAAAGTGAGTGCATTTTTATTAAAAGAAGTATTTCTTTTTTCTACGTAGACCCTTGCAATATGGACACAACTTCATATGCCTATATTGATAATATATCTTTTTCTTAGGACTCATAATATAGTTATTTGCTTAAAACAATGTAGTACCCTAATGAAAATTCATTTTTCAACAGCCCGATTTTTTTCATTGCATATTATGTATAGTATACTACCTATAGAAGTATAGATGATTTTTAATACCAATATGCTACTGTTCTTTTACCAAAGTTTTCACATTCTATAGCACCTTTTAAATAAAAATCGAGCCAATAATATGACAAACCTTTGCCAAAACCATTACCTGTATCTTCAACTGTGAAAATGGATAGATTACCATCAAGGGTAGGTACATAAGTCAAACTATTTCCGTCCTTGTCTGTAACTTTATCAATAATAATGACAGTGCCAAAAGGCAATACAGGATTTAACGCTGAATCGAGATAATTAACGGCTACATATCCGATTTTTACTGACTTTCCTGATGCTGTAGTTGTTCCCTTGTAATAACTTGTACAATCTTGGTTGGTTACATGGGTAGCTGCTTTTGTAAATGATGGGGGCTGCTCCATAAATGTTATGCAGACGATTATTAATAAAGCTTAAATTTTTTTCATGTTTCATTCTCCTTTTTTCAATTTTTCCCACTCTGGTTTTGATACTGCACTATAATACCATTTATTTTTATCTATTTGTAAAACATCACTAATTAATCCGTTACTAGCCTTAATATTACAATCAGCGACTATCCAATCATTTTTATCACCCTCTTCCTTTTTTATTTTAAATAATTTTCCCTCATCAGTTATTGCATAAACAAATGCTTGGTCATATCTAATCAACTTTTTTATAGTAAAAATTTTATCAATAAATCTAAAATCTTTTGATTCCAAACTATAAATAATTATCGATTTATTAGTAGTATAAATGATTGAATTATTGATGTATTTAAAATCATTTATGATATCATCATTATCTACTACCTCTATCCACTCCCTATTAAAGCCATAAATCTTGTTATCAATGCTTATATATAAAACATGATCACTTTTGTTAAAATCCAAAGAAATATTTGTGATATCATTAGCCTTCGGCAATAAAATTATATTCCAGGATTCACCTTTATCAGATGATATATGTAGCTGGGATTTTGTTAAAATATACAGCTTGTCCATAAAATATATCGAAGCTAATATATTCTCGCTCAATTCTATTTCATTTACAATGTTCTTTGAATCGTAATTGTAAATATTTTTATCGCAAATAGCAAAAAAATTATTTTCATTAATTGGGATGATATTTCTTATATCATTATTAGCCTTCAGTTCATTCCAATTATCTTCATTCTCTTTTTTGTATAGTATCATTGGTTCATATTGGATGATATTAATCATCTTTTTACCCCAAGCAAATAATTTATTGTCTTTATTCGTAATACCATCTACATCATAATTATCAATTATTGCTTTATTATCATTTCCATTAAAGATACCACCCCCATTAAATACTTTATGAATAGCCTCCGAAATTTGTTTTTCTCTAACATCAATTGATATTTTTGTAAATCTATCTTTGTGATCTCTACATATAACATCTAACAAAATCTTTCCATTTTCTTTACTAATTGAAAAATGATATCCTATAGCCCATACTGCACCTGGTTCTAATATGTATTCGCTTTTTGCTATATCCAGTGCTTCATTTGAATCCATTTTTAATTCGTCTTTATCTATTAAAACAGTTTTATCATAGGGAATTCCAGTTACTTTCACTACATCCTCTACTCGATTTTCTCTTATTGAAACGAACCAATGCTCAGAAGAATTCGGGACAGCAAATTCAAAGTTCCAATATTTTCTTATGCCATCATTTCCCGCATTATTATTTTCTTTTTCTAAGGAATCATCAGTACTTATAATAGAAGCTAATAATATATTTGGACTTTTTTCACATGCCGCTTTAATTGCAATTTTATAAGCTTCTATCATTGAAATATTTTTTTTATTAACAATGGTTTTATTACTAACAATAATACAAATACTAAAAAGCAGTAAAATTAAAATAAGCAATTTGATATTAATATTTTTTTTCATGATTTATTTTTCCCTCTATTCTATTAATACATGCTTACCTTTTATCAATTAATTTATTATTCAAGTGAATCTAAATCTTTCTATTATCATTGTATATCACTTGTCCATAATTTATACAATGAAATTTGAAAATATTTACATTTTTATTTTTATTGTCCGTAAACTGTAACTTGCTAACGTAACTCGTATTTTACCTGGTTGCTGAAGCGACTTCCCCATACTCTTCCATTGAATTGGAAATAAATTTACTACGTCTTTATAAATGAACTTTATTATTGCTAAAAATAAAGTTCAAAACAAAATAAAGGGGCTGTCGGGAAATAGATAGTCCTTAAAAAGAAAAAATCCTATTCTTTTTCCGACGTAGACCCTTGCAATAACAAGAGTACATTGTTTTTTAGTTATCGAATTTGAAAGAGGTGCACTGAAAATCTAAATAATTTTATCGGATTTATGAACTTTGTTCATTTCTCTTAACGAGGAACACGGACACGGTGCTAACGATAATGCACCATGTCCGTGTCTTTTTATTCGTATAAGGTCAGGCTATAACTTTTTATAAATTCTCATTGCAAAGAAATAAGCAATAACGATGATTGCTATACACCAAGCAAGGGCAATCCAGATATCATTTCCTACCGATTGGTTTGCTAATATATTACGAATAGCTTCTACGATAGGTGTTACAGGCTGATTATCTGCAAAAACACGTACAGCTGAAGGCATAGTTTCTGTTGGTACAAAGGCTGAACTAATAAACGGTAAAAAGATGATTGGATATGAGAATGCGCCTGCACCGTCTGGTGTTTTCGCAGCAAGTCCCGCAATTACAGCAATCCAAGTCAAAGCAAGTGTAAAAATCCCAAGAATTCCAAATACCATCAACCATTCTATAATTCCCGCTGAAGAACGAAATCCCATTAATAATGCAACAAATATAATCACTATAACTGAAATTCCATTTGAAATAATTGATGTTAATACATGTCCCCACAATACGGTAGAACGAGCAATAGGCATAGAATGAAAACGTTCAAAGATACCACGCTGTTTATCTATAAACAAACGGTACGCTACATATGCAATTCCACTACCAATAGCCATTAACATGATACCTGGCAATAGGTAGTTAACATAATTTTCTGTACCTGTTTGAATTGCGCCGCCAAATACATAAACGAATAACAGCATCATTGCGATTGGTATGATACAAACTGTAATAATTGTATCCAAACTTCTTAAAATATGCCGCATAGAACGTCCGAACATAACACTCATATCTTTAAAAAAATATCTATTTGCAGATTCCATTTATTTCTCCTCTCCTTTACCAATGATTGTTAGAAATATTTCTTCTAATGTAGGTTGTTTTTCAATATATTCAAGTTTTGCAGGTGGAAATAATTTTTTTAACCCCTCTAGTGTATCCAGAGCAATAATTTTACCTTCATGAAGAATAGCAATTTTATCAGCAAGCTGCTCCGCCTCTTCTAAATATTGAGTTGTCAGGAATACAGTAGTTCCTGAAGCGGATAGCTCTTTTACGCTCTTCCATACTTCTAAACGTGCTTCTGGATCAAGACCTGTTGTTGGCTCATCCAGGAAAATAATCTTCGGATTTCCCACAAGACTCATTGCTATATCAATTCTTCTTTTCATACCTCCAGAGTAAGTACCCGCTCTACGATCTGCAGCCTCAGACAATCCAAAACGCTTAATTAATTCATCTGCTACCGTTTTTGGGTTTTTAAGATGTCTAAGTTTTGCTATCATTAGGAGATTTTCATATCCAGTCAAAATCTCATCAATAGCGGCAAACTGGCCTGTAAGACTGATAGAACCTCTAATATTCTCTGGATTTTGTTCAATATCAAAACCATTGATCACAACACTTCCAACATCAGCTTTAAGTAAGGTAGCCATGATTCTAATCAATGTTGTTTTTCCTGCTCCGTTTGAACCTAATAATGCAAAGATATCTCCCTGCTCGACCTCCAGATTTACTCCTTTCAGTACTTCTACATCTTTGTAAGCTTTCTTTACTCCTTTAATTTGTATGATGTTTTTATTCATCTTCTTCCCTTCCTTTACTATGTTGATAAACTTACTTAAATCTGCTTCAAATTCAACAATATGACTTGAACAGCGTTCATAAAGAAAGAGCCGACAACAGTGATTTTACTCACATATTATCGGCTCTGCGTCTTTGCGTCTGGCTCTTTGATTACTGATATATTCCGTCTTTTAACATTGATTATCGTTTCCTGTCTGCACTTGGGGCAAAACAATGGGAAGTTTTCAAGCACCGTATCATCACGTATCTTAACCCTCGTTTTATTGCCGCAGACCGGACATAATATCCACTCATCAGTACACACATTACCACCCCCTACCACCCAGAATAATAAGTCATTACACCCATGTTGCTCCCTTACTTTGTTTTATTGGTGACCTTTTTCATTGCCTTATCAACCTCACGGTTAGCCGCTTCTTGATAAATGTCAGTGTAAGTTTTTAAATCCTTAATAAGGTCATCACAGAAAGCTGCTACATCACTGCCCGTCACATCAAGGACTCCTTTCCCCATAGCCGCACCTTCTTCAAAAAGATCGACAATTCCCGAGAGTAAACCTGTTCCTTCTGTCAGCTCAACCGGACCGACCTTAAAGAGATATTTTTGAATCTCTTCATAAACAATTTGATAATCTTGTGGGAGTGCTTTAACACGCGCCACATGTATTCTCCATTCTCTCTTACCTTCGATGATATCTTGTATTCTCATTTTATCCTCCTATTTGCCTAATTTTCTAGCAATATTATTGTTAAGTTGCTCACGCCACTTGTCACGATAAGATTTTGCTCCTTCTTCACCGACCAGAGCTGAACAGAAGCCATTAATATCATCACCCAAAACCTCTTGCACACTCTGTCCGTCCGCCGCAGTTTCTTCGAGCAGGCCAAGCACACCGTCAAGAATTGGCATTAAGTTGCGACCGGTGAAATCTGAATGCGGCCAAAGATTGGTCTTAATTTTTTCCCATGTTGCTTGATAATCATCCGGCAGCTTTTTGGCTCGCGCTTCAAACACTTTTAACTCTTTCGTCATGTCACTTCCTGTAACCCTTTCCCAAAAATTCATTTTTTTTCTCCTTTAACTCATTAATTCTTGATGATACGAATTCCCATCTTTGCCAGAACCTATGCAATTCCTCACGCCCTGTATCATTTAGTGTAAAAAACTTTCGTGGCGGTCCCATATCGGATGGTTTTTTTTCGATGTTCACAAGTTTATTCTTCTCAAGCCGCACCAAAATAGTATAAACCGTCCCATCTACAACATCAGAAAATCCGAGGGAATTCAGCCTTTTTGTGATTTCGTAACCATAGATTTCCTCGTGGCTGATGATTTCAAGGACGCAGCCCTCCAGTACACCCTTTAACATTTCTGTGATATTTTCCAATTTAATCACCTCTCCGCTATCTAGTAATACTTGTATTCTGTATTACTCACTACTGATATATAGTATCACGTAGTAGTGATGCTGTCAATATATTATTTACATTTAATTTTTCAACCTAACATTAGCCTTTATGACATCTATTCTGTCAACACAACGCTACTCATTTTTTAACGTGGATATGTTTTTCCCACTTAAATAAGGGCTTCCAGGCATCGAAACCTTCCTCGCAGCAAGAACATTCCAATCTCTGAAAGCCATTTAACTCTTCTTACTTCTTCAGCTAGCATTTGATATTTATGATTGCGGTCTTTGCATCTCCACCACACCTTATCAGAATAGTTATCTAAAATGTTATCTGCATTGCACAGAAGATTAATCATTCAAACCCAAATAAATAATTTATTTCCATTTTACAGGAACAATGCTTTCCTGTTCATTCTTATAGATATATAATTATGTACATCTGACAAAGGTTTTTCTATTTATGAACCTTATTAAAGGGAACTTCTATAGAGAGGTTCCCTTTTGTTTAATCAAAAATTTCTTCATGCAATTTCTGATACCATGCTTCTGCATCCCTCATTGCAATTTCCATCTCGTCAAAACTGGCTATCTGGATCAGTTTCTCCAGCCTGCCAACAACCTCCTTCGGCATATGATATGAGATGTGCAACAAATAGTGATACGGATATAAGGGGGTATATTTCAGTCTCAGAAGCATAACCAGCGGTTCAACCACATACCGGTTATAATAGGCATAGCTTTCAGGAAAGGTGCCTCTTTTGATGTATTTGCTCACACGCATATGCTGGCTGTACCGATAATCGCATTCCTGCTTGCATTTTGATTTATTTGCAGCAATCTCCTGCTCATCCGCTTCGGTAAAACTCACCACATTATCTTTATCAAAGATAACCAGTGCCCCTTCTACGATATCATTTTTGATATAGAGGTATTCCTTTCGGTCCCTGGAATGCAGCTGCCAGTTAAAATCCAGCACCAGATAGGGATTGGAGCCCTCTATGTGATATACGATCTGCCCCAGCTTCGGATGGTCGTTTCCAGTTTCGTGACGCTGGTCCAATTCCCCCAACCGGGTAAGGGCTGCCTCAACATGCTCCAACGCCTCTCCCACACAATTATCATCAATATCTATCCAATAATCGATATCGGAGTATTTATCCGCATATCCCATGGCAAAGGAACCCTCCAGCCAAAAGGCATAGACATAGGGCAGATGCTCTAATTCATTTTTTAATACTTCCGTTATTTCCTTCTCTGTAATCATAATATTCCTGGCCTCTTTCTGACTAAAATTAATTTTATACTATAACTTCACCCTTTAGTAATACTTTTAATAATACGAAATCCTTTCATTAAGCTTTACCGCTCTGGTCGCCATATACTGGGGTGTATATTCCCTGATTGTAGCGCCGCCCTCTCTGTCCCTGTCCTCGTACAAATCCGTCAGAATAAAGCCGGCCTTAAGCTGTCCGCCAAGCTGCTCTTCCATGCTGTGGCTGAATTGTATGCCTTCAAAATTATTCACCATTCTGTCGTAGTCCTCTTTCCTCATCTTCAAAGGATTGAACGGCAATTTATTTACCACGGTTAAAGGAGAACTGTCTTCAAACAGAAAATCGATTCCGTTTGAAAATCCGGCTAATAAAATACCTCCCTTTTTTAATACTCTGTGGCATTCCCTCCATACAGGAAGGATATCTTCCACATAACAATTCGATACCGGATGAAAGATGATATCAAAGGTCTCATTTTCAAAGGGCAGGACCTTCGTCATATCTCCCTTGATTATTTCAATCGGATAGCCTTCCCTCTCGGACACCATTTTCTCGGATGCCAGCTGGCGGTCAGAATAGTCAAAAATGGTACAATTCGCTCCCAATGCGGAAAAGACAGGCATCTGCTGACCTCCGCCGCTTGCCAGTCCCAGCAGCCGTTTCCCTTTTAAATCCCCGAACCACTGGTGAGGTACGGTTACACATGGGGTAAGATACACGCCCCACTCTCCCATTTTTGCTTTTTGATACTCCTCCGGTGAAATGGGCCGTGACCATTCACATCCGTTTTCCGCCCATTGATCCCAGGTTTTTGAATTGATCTCCGTGTATGTTCTACTCATTTTAAGTCCCCCTCTTTTTTGATAACGGCATAAATGACAATTATAAAATAACATAAATCAGGCAGGACTTCCATGTTGTAAATTTATTAAAATGAATACTACACAAATATAACATAACTGTAATCTCCCATGACCATGTGATGCCTTGCACAGAATACACAAATATTCCTCCCACGGATATTCCTCCTCTTTGATCATGTGAATATGCCCGCAGACAAGACATACCCTGCTGCCAAGGTATATAAAAAGCTGTTACCATTAGTAACAGCTCTTCATTTTAATGTTTATAAATGATTCTTTTTATCGTATCATAGGAAAGATGATATTCCTCCATAAGCTCCTGTACGGATAATCCCAGCTCTTTCTTATGACGTATTTCCTGATTCCTTTTATGTAGTTCTCTTTTGGTGGCTGTCCTGCTTCCCCATTGACACCTTTTATTTTCCGGCAATGGGATATAGATCAAGCCTCCGCCATAATATTTTTGAATCTCGGCTAATATATGATTCGGTAATACTTCTTTTCCATTTACATATGACATGTATACCACTCCTTCTAAACAATGACCTTGATCATAACCGTCAAATTAAGTTCAGAGTGCAACACATTTCATATTTCCATTGCGATTCTTCGGATCGCTCTATGCACTGAATCGCCAGACAAACATGTCCTGTGTTGCATAGAGCGTATAGGGTGACTGATTAGACATTTTTATATATCGTATAAATTCCAGCATCGGATATTCCTCCTTATTTTTAGTCCCTTCAGAACAGACGAGCTACAAAGATGGGCCATGTTTGAACACGTTGTCATTATTATACATGATCCGGATAATAAGCGCCAGATTTTTTTAATAATCTTTTCTTCAAAAAAGCCATCTTCCTGTCTGATCCCTGGGGCTGTTATCAGGATAATACCTTGATAGAAATACTGTCTCCTGCCAGTCCTTTTGCCTGAACCTTCACGATACACTGTTTTGCACCGGGCTGCGCGGAGCCCTCCTGTGCTGTATCGGAGATTACCTTACTATCACCCGGTTCTCCCGTCGACTGTATGATTGCCAAAGCCCGTCCATGGAACGCATGGATATGGTTGGCCTTCATGCTTCCCATTTCCTTCGGATTTCCATTGTCCACGGCAATTACGCAGGCCGGACCATCCACTGTGAAGGTGAGCTCCGTATCTGCCTGCACGCACAGATTCCCCCGGGCATCCAGAAGCTCTGCCTCGATCTGGGCAATGTCCAGGCCATCCCCCTTCATGGTCTGCCGGTAACAGGACAGCCGAACGGCGACAGGGGCTCCGGCTGTTCTCACCACATGACGGGCGGCTTCCTTATTGTCCACATAGCCCACCAGCTCAATGCATCCGGGTTCATAAGGCACATCCCAGCTTAAGAACAGATCATCCGTATTCACCGGCACCGGATCTTTGTCAAAATGTCCGTACCGCTGCGTCATGCCGTAAGCAGGATAGGAATACGCCTTCCTGCCATAGGATTTTCCGTTCAGGAACAACTCCGCGCTGTCACAGCTGGTGTAGCCCAGCACCGGAAGAATGGTGCCTTCCTTTACATCAAGATTCCAATGGGGAAGCAGATGCGCCATGGGAACAGACCTTTTCCAGATGCTCTGGTAGAAATAGAAGCTATCCTTCTCAAATCCGCAGGTATCCAGCACCCCTGCATAGGAGGAACGCGCAGGCCAGTGGGCTTCTCCCAGATAATCGATTCCCGTCCACATGAAATCTCCCGCCACATAATCATGGGTCATGGTAAAATGCAGCACCTTACCGATTGCTACCGGAGCGCTGTAATAGGGCTGCTTTCTCCAGCCCGCATGATCCTCTATGGTGAGCCGGTATTCCCCCCGTACTCCGCCGAGGCCGCCGTTCTCCGTTCCAAGGATACACCAGTCCGGGTGGGCACGCTTGTCATCATCATATAGGGTCTCCATCCTGGTCCGCCATCTGTCCACATAATTATAGCCCACCACATCCAGTTCATTTAAGAACTCTTCCGTAGCTGCACGGGGCTCCGCGCAGATCTGGTCGTTGGCCTGGGTGACAACCCGTTCCGGGTCCAATTCTTTGCAGATGCTTTTTAAATGCCTTGCGGTCAGATATCCCTCCGGGACGGTCTGGTCCGGAACCTCATTGCCGATGCTCCAGATAATGATGCTTGGATGATTCCGATCCCGTAGGAGCATGGCTCGGATATCCTCCTCATGGCAGCTGTCAAACCACTCGGAATACCCCCTGCTTTCATGGGTATTGCTCCCCAACTCCTTCCCCTTCAGGATACGCCATTCATCAAAGGCCTCATCCATCACCATCAGCCCCATCCGGTCACACAGATCCAGCAGCTCAGGGTCCGGCGGGTTATGGGACATACGCACGGCATTCACGCCCATTTCCTTCAGCTTTTCCAGCCTTCTCTCCCATATCTGCGGATGTACCGCTGCACCCACACAGCCGCCGTCATGGTGAATACATACCCCGTTCAGTTTGACTCTTACCCCATTCAGTAAAAAGCCCTGTTGGCTGTCGAACCGTGCGCTGCGGAATCCGGTTACGGTGTGCACCTCATCCTGCAATGCTCCGTCAGCATAGATTCTGGTAACAACCTCATACAATGCCGGGTTCTCCACATCCCATAACACAGGGGAAGGAAGTACGAATTCCTGATGAAATACATACTGAAAATCTCTGCTTTCTTCTCCTGCCTGACATTCTGACTGACTTTCTGCCCGACCTCCCTCTTGGCTATCAATCTGACTTCTCTCTTGAGTTTCCGTCTGACCTCCCTCTTGGCCTCCAGTCTGATTTCTTACCTGACTTTCTGCTCGACAACATCCTTCTTCCCTCTTTCCTGCTGTCTCTCCCTCTATCCTGCTTTCCGTTATCCGTTCCTGTATGCAGAGAGTTCCATCCGGCCCATAGAGACTGGTTTCCACCAAAAGGGTTGTCCGGGCTTCCTGTTCAGCACATTCTTCCCCACAGCCTGAATGATTGATGCCAGTACCAGAAGCTTTCGCACCAACCTTCGGCATACATACCCGTGTTTCTACGCAAATATGCGCCCTTTCCTTATCCACCTCAGGGCTGCGCACGAATACCCCATAGGGAGCTGCATGGATATCCTTCATCCCGCATATCCATGCGCTTCGGGTGATTCCGGAACCGGAATACCACCGGGAACCGGGCTGGGCGGAATTATCCACTTTAACATCCACCACATTCTCACCGCCATCGCGGCTTAGCAAGTCTGTAATATCCCACTCAAAGGGGGTATATCCGTACACATGGCGTCCCAGATACTGCCCGTTGATCCATACCTGGGCCAGCATATAGGCTCCGTCAAAATGCAGCACCACTCTGCCCCCGGTCATCGCATTAGGATCTACCCGAAAGAATTTCCTATACCAGCCGATGCCTGTCCTCACATAACCGCCCGAACCGCAGGAAACGGCGTGCTCATCAAAGGGATACTCCAGACTCCAGTCATGGGGCAGCTTTACCGGCCTGTATTCAGCTGTGTCCTGTTCTCCGGGTATCCTGTCTTCTTCACCATGATAAAAGAACCAATTCAGATTGAAATTTTCTCTCTGTCTTACATCCTTACCTGTTAAATACATCTTCCTTACCTCTCTTATCTTTCTATAAATAATACATTTTTCCGGTTGATTTGCGCAGCAGAATCTCATACCCCAGATTGGTCCTGGCATTGTAAGCATCTCCCCTCAGCCGGTTAATCAGCTGCTTGCCGATCATATTGCCAACCTGTCTCTCAGAGACATTGAGCGCCGTCACCGTTGGAGAGAAGCATTCCAAATTCGTGCTGTTATACAGGGATGCAATGGAGATATCCTTAGGGATTCGATATCCCTCCGCCTGAAGTCTCGACATGATTCTTGTGCAGATCACATCATCTCCGCATATAATGCATTCCACCTTTCCGGCGAACATATCACTGATAATACTATCAACCAGCTCCAATTTCACAAAGTTCGTATAGACCATCTGATACTCCCGGGGCAGTCCATGCTTATCAAAAGCGTCATAACACCCCTGGCACCGGCACCGGTTTACATGATAGGCCGCATCTCCCACCACGATGGCGAACCGGCGGTAGCCTTGCCCGATCAACAGAGAAACCAGGCTTTCCGAAGCTTCCCTGTTATCGATATCCACCTGTATCACCTCTTCATAATCACAGGTGCCCGTCAGCCCGGTGAGAAAATGCTTCTCCGCAAGATACTTAAGAAGCCTGTCCTCCTCCATATTGCGCAGCAGGATGACACCGTCCACCGCGCCCTTCTCCACCAGCGCTTGAATACCGGAGATATCATTTGGTGTGCCAATTGTAATCAGTACATTATATCTGAATATGGTTGCCACTTCGCTGATTCCAAGTAAACATTCCTGGAAAAAGGGGACACTCGTGGTATAAGCATCCGTGGGGATCACCACCGCGATATTCTGTGTTCTGGAAGGCTCCGCCGTCTGCTTCTCCTTTTGCCATACTCCATGCTCCTGGGCGTAATCCCGGATTCTTTGCCGGGTATCCTCCCCCATTCTTCCTTTACCGGATAAGGCGCGGGAAACGGTGCTTTTGGATACCCCCAGTTCTTTTGCAATTTCATCGAATGTTATGTCCCTTCCTCCTCTCGTAACCAAAAAAACAGCCAGCCGGTCAGCGTCTCCTTCTGCATTCTGAAAGAGGGGCAGGCGGTCCTGCCCCTCTTTTCTCCGGCTGTTAGCGGGTTGCCCGCCAAGCCTCATACTGGGTATAGAATTCGTCATATATATTCTGCAGACCGGATGCATAGCATTTTTCCAGCATCTGGTCCAATGTGGCGTCAACATCCTCTACCAGTCCAAGCTGCAGCATCGGAACATAATCGGTAAGAACCGCGGTTACAGCTGACATATAGGATTTCACATTGGTATCATCAAATACAAAGGTGACGGTGGGATTCATAACCACACGCTTCATCCAAGCATCGGTGATGAGCTTTTCACGCTCGGGCACGCCTGCCTCACCCACATCCCCATTCTTGATTGCCCAGGAGGCGGAGATGGAATAAGCTGCAAAATCAGCCGCTTTTTCAAGCTCTGTATACTGCCCCTGATCATCAATGGTGTAATGCTCGCCTTCAATACCAAGGATCAGCAGTCTGTTGAGATAGGTATCAAATTTAATCATATCCAGAACCATAGCGGTGCGCTCAGGATTTTTAGAGCCTGCGGTAATCGCCATATCGTTATTGGAATATGCTTCTGCGCTTACCAGATGATCCGTGGTGAGGTCATAAGCCATACCCTTCACGCCTTCCGTCTTCTCTGCCTGCTCCATGTAGGTGAATACGGAAGCGTTCCATGCGATGGATGCGCCCTGGAGATTGCCGAAAGCATCGTCATCGGTTACGGTATTGGTCAGAGCACTGCGGCTCCAGCATCCCGCATCGGCCATTTCCTTCATATCCTTAGCGTAACTGCGGAAGGCATCAAACTCATAGGCCAGCTTGATATCGTCCTTCGCCGGAATATCGCCGCCATATTCATACATCATATCCAGATAGCTGCTGTCCAGAGCCAGGAAGGTGTCGGTCTGCTGACGGTATACATCCCACAGCTCATTGTTATCGGTGGCAGCGGCCATGGCATAAATACCGCTTTCCGGAGTTTCCTTTTCTGCAACAGCCAGGGCAAACTTCTTATAATCATCCCAGTTCTTTAACTCATTGATCCCCAGCTTCTCCGCAATATCCTGCCGTATAGCCACGATCTTGCCCATGGGGGAAGCGACATTGGAGGGAACAGCGATGGTTTTGCCGGCAATAGTGGTCTCATCCCAGCTCTCAGGCGCCTGATATTTTCTGGTCAGAGGCATGTGGCTGGTGATAAAATCCTCTGTCAACTCATAGAAGGAGCCCTTTGCAGCCTCATTATACATGTAGCACCAGGGAGCGGTAAAGATCAGATCCACACTTTCGCCTCCTGCCAGTACCAGGGAATACATGGTCTGGTAATCGCTCCAGCTCATGAAGGTTACAGCCAGCTGTGTGTTGTAAGGCTCCAGATATTTATTGACCTTCTCCAGCACCTTGTCCCAGTCGTTGGGGGTGTCGCCGATCAGATACATGTTCACGGTATAGCTTTTGCTCAAATCGGTGGCTGCATAAAAATCCGGTGATGCAGCGATAGCGCCTTTGCCTACGGCTTCCGGCAGGCTGTCCAGGGAAACAGACGGCGTTTTATCCCCTGCCTTACCCCCTTCGGCAGGCTTCGTGGCTTGCGGTGTGCCGGAGCTGCTGTCACCCGAAGGCTTGGACGAGTTGTTGCAGCCTGCTAACATGGTAACGAACAGACACAGGATTAAAACGATTGATACTAATTTGTTTTTTTTCATGATCCTCTCTCCTTTTTTATATGTTCTGAAGCAGGAATTGCTTCGGATACACGATCTCTGATCTGATACCGGGCCTGTAGTCATCCTTTGACTGCTCCAATGGTAAGACCCTTGACGAAATAGCGCTGCACAAAGGGATACAAAAGCACAATAGGTCCGGTGGCGATGACCGTCATGGCCATCTTCATGCTCTCCAGAGGCACGGACGGAAGTGCGATACCCGATTTCTCCGCCACAAGCCGCATGGCTTCCGCGCTTCCCAGCATCCTCTGCAGATAGTACTGCAGGGTAAACATATTGGTATCTGTAATATACAGCATGCAATTATACCAGTCGTTCCAGTAGGCCAGCGCCGCGAACAGGCTTAAGGTTGCCAGCAGGGGCTTACTCAGGGGCAGGATCAGGCGGAGGAAAATTATGAAATCATTTGCTCCGTCCATCTTGGCTGATTCGCTGATGGCGCTGGGAATGCCGTTCATAAAGGATTTTGCAATAATCATATTCCATACGGAGAACATCAGCGGCAGCAGAACCCCCAGGTAGGAATTCTTAAAATGCAGGTAACGCACGCACAGCATATACCAAGGCACCAGTCCCCCATTAAATAATGTGGTGAAGAAAAAGAAGAAAGAAAGCTTGTTGCGCCAGGGGAAATCCTTGCGCGACAGCACATATCCCGTCATAGACGCCACAAATACGGATATTGCCGTGCCGGCAGCGGTGACACCAATGGTAGTTCCGTAAGCCTTCAGTATGGAAATGGGATTCTTCAGACACAGAAGGTAACTCTGCACACTGAAGTCCGTGGGGATCAGAGGATATCCGTTGCGGATCAGCGAGCCCTCCGACGTAAAGGACGCCACAATAATGAGGTAAAAGGGAATTACGCAAATCAGTGCGAATAAACCGATCAGCACATAGCCCAGCACATTGACCGTAAGAGTATCCCTGCTCATGCGCCTGCCATGAGGTATCATTCTATTTGACATAGCCTTGCTCTCCTTCCTTAATACAGGGCATAATCCGGGTTCATTTTCTTGACCAGCCTGTTACAGACCATAATTGTCACAAAGCAAAGCACCGATTGATATAATCCGGCAGCGGCTGATACGCCGATATCGCTGTTGGTAACCAATAGCCGGAACACATAGGTATCGATAACATCCGTCACCGGCTGCAGCAGCGCGCTGCTCTTCACCGTCTGATAGAACAGGCCGAAATCGCCTCTGAAAATATTGCCGATCCCCAGGAGCACCAGTATCATCATGGTGGGGATCAGGGAAGGGATGGTAATGTATCGGATTTTCTGCCATGCACTGGCTCCGTCTATGGCGGAGGCTTCAAACATCTCCTGGTCCAGCCCGGTAATCGCCGCCAGATATACGACGGACCCATATCCTGTCTGTTTCCATATCTTTAAGAAAATCAGAACAACAATCCAGGCTCCCGGCGTGTTATACAGATCGAAGGAATTCATCCCCAGCATATTCAAAAGGTGGTTGAATACGCCCCGCTCATAATTGAAGATGTTGTACATGATGGCACCGGCCACAACCCAGCTGATGAAATAAGGTAAAAACATAAAGGACTGGGCAATCTTCTTGAACCATTTGCCGAAGAGCTCGTTCAGCAATATCGCACCGCCCATCTCAAAAAGCACGCCCAATATAAGAAAGGCAATATTGTACAGCAAGGTGTTGCGTGTTACCTGCCCCAGCTTTCCCGCAATCATCAGTGCCCTGAAGTTGTCCAGCCCGATCCAGGGGGACCCATAGATACCTCCCTTATACTGGTAATTCTTAAATGCCAATACGATACCTGTCATGGGTATATACGAGAAAATAATCACATACAGAAGTGCCGGAACCAGCATGGCCAGCAGCATCCAATGCTTTCTTACGGTCTTAAGGAATGGTACCTTATACCGTTTTTCACTCAATCCATTTCTCATCTTATCTCCCTTTCCTAGTGGTTTCTTTACGATTTCCTTATGCAGCCTCCTGTGTTTTTCTCCTTCCACTCCCTTTTACAGCCGTAGTGGTTCTTCGAAATGAAAATGTGCAATTTTTAAAGTTGCGCTTATTAATTCAACAATATTTAGTGCAATTTATCTTATTCATCCCTCTACTTAATGATACTATTATACTGTTTTTTAGTCAATTCGCATAAAATCCAAATATATTTTGTTCACATAGTACAATTCCCCCAAAATATGGTCTGTTTTTTGGACAACAGAGAGCAACCTTGTCAATCTCCTGTTTCTCAAAAATATAGGTTTCTCAAAAGATATCAAAGAAGATATCAAAGAAGGCTTCCTATGATAAACATTACAAATCATAGGAAGCCTCTTTATTAATACCATTCCTTCAGCCTGTTATATTCCTCGTCGGTTATTTTTATAACACCGCCATGCCGTTTCTTTAATTTACCCAGATCATAAGCTTCACCGCTTGTTATGGTGAAATCACCGGCAGCAAGGTTTTCTTTGATCAGAGGCAGATACCCCTTCCCCAGACCGAACTGATCCACAATCAGACACCAGCTTCCATCGGGCAGCGGATATGCCTCCGGTCCCTCTACGGCAAAGAGGTTATCCAGCACCTCCGATGCGATCTCTTCTGCTTCTGCATTCTGTAGGGCCCTCACCCGGTCGATTCGAATCTTTTTTGTCGTCTCATCCTTTACAAAGCGGTAGTACCAGCCGTTATCCTGGACAATATTCATATCAATCATATGGTTCTTTGCTTCCGCATAAAGAAAGGCGTCTGAAAAACTGATAAAATCCTTCGTATAAGAGCCGTATATCCGCTGCTTCGGCTCTGCATCCCCTTCTAATTTCACCATGGAAGCCCAGAAGACGAAAAACTCATCTCTTTCCGCATCATAAATACTTTCCGGTGCCCATGCGCAGCCGGCATTTTGCGGCGCAACCGTGCAAGCTCTGGCTTCGCTCCAATGTACCAGATCCTTTGATTCCCATATAATTAAATCCCTGCTCCCCCGGTACTGGGCGGTATCCCATCCCTTTCCGGTGCCTATCCTCAGGTCGGTTGCTATGAGATAGAAGATATCTTTCTTCTCATCTTTTATAATAAAAGGGTCTCGTACTCCCTCCTCGCCTATCTTAGATAACAATACAGGCTGCTCCTTGTTTAAGTCTTCCCAATGCAGTCCATCCTTGCTGATGGAAAAATAGATTTGCTCTCCGCTTTCCTGTTCGCCTGTAAAAAATACAAATAAATAGCCGGCCATTCCAGTTCCTCTTTCCATCATTGATAATATTCCTTGATTGCCGTTTTTACTGCTTCATAAGCCTTTTTAGGTTTGCCGTTTACATCGGTGATTCCCCAATAGCATTCGGAAGGGCAATCCTCTTCTCCGCAGTGATAGCAATGTTTAGCATCCTTAAAGCAAAACAGAAAGCTTCCCAGTACGTGAGGATGCTCCGCAAAAATCTGAAGACCACGTCTTAAATATTCCGCCTGCACCTCCTGGGTATGTCCCCCCTCCGCTTCATGAAACCAGCTCTTCTCATAGCATACATCCGGGATACCTTCCGGTAACAGGGATGCGTCCGGTCTCACCTGCTTCACCGCTCCGCCGGAGGAATACCCCCATTCATTGGCAACCACCGGCAGGTGATATCTCTCGTATAATGCATCAATCACCTCATTCCAGCTTTCCACCGTTTTGCCCTGCCAGGAACCAAAGTACTGATCATCTCCGATATAACCGAATTTATGACCCGGTGCGTATACCATATCCGCTATCTTTAATCCCTCCTCATGGTACCTGGACAGATTAATCCCGCATTTGGCGGCCGGATTAGCCCTTACAATGCCTTCCGCGGAAGCGCGGGCCGTTCCCGTTGTAATCTCCATACTGTAATTACCTGAGAAGGTGGGAATATCAATTTCATTCATACACTGCCACAGATCGCCTGCGATCTCTCCGAGATCCCGGCAAATGAATTCACATGCCGCGGCCACATTCTCATAATACCCTTTGCTCCCTTTTTCTCCGACAAAATCAGGCCAGTCATCCTGATAATAGGTCTTCTGAAGCTTTGAATCATAACGGTATCCGCCCATACCGGGAGTGGAGGGCATAATCTGAATTCCGGCCTTATGAGCTATTTCCATATCTTCTCGACAACGGTAATATTCTTCACTTAAGGTACCGAACATCTTATCCTTCCAAGGGAAGCAGATGCCCATCCTGACCCAGGAGAATCCGATATCCAGAAGCTCCTGGTAGGCGTCCTTAACATCATAAGCATAAACGATTCCTAAAATTTTGTCCATATCCCATTCCCTCCATGAAAATTTAATTTGTCACGATGGTTAGTCATGATAATTAGTCACGATAATTAGTCATGATAATTGATCATGATAATTTGCAATCAGAGTGCGATCTTATATTCCGGTAATGCCTTTACTTCATGAAGTGCACAGCCTTCCTTTACAGCCAGATCATAGTAAACCTGATTATTGTAAGGATTGGGAATGGGCTTATCACTGGGATAGATACGCAGCACCAGCTCCCCTGGATAACCGAAGCGCTTTAAAGCCATATGCCATTTCTCGCCGGTTGTAAACCAGTCATCTGCCAGCTTATCTTCGATATACACCTCTGCACGGTCTCCTGCATAATCAATGTCCAGATAGACTTGATTCAGCTTATCTGCCGGGATATGGCCTATCTGTATCAGGTATTCAATATAGTCTACCGTGCCATCTTCCGCTTTCGCTTCCTTAATCAGGCTCCATTCCACCGGTACTTTTACAGCTTCCGCGTTAACCTGTACGCTCTCCGCCTCGCCCCTCTCCCCATATACGAGAAGCGTTTCCCGCTCAGATTTGGTGAGCAGATAAGCTTTGCCCTCCTGTTCAATCAGGCAGCTATCCGGTTCTTCCATGATGTATAAGCGATCCCCTGTTAAAAATGCCTGGTCTGCCTGCCGTCTGGTAAGCACTGACGCATTGGCCGGATTTCCCGTCCATTGGAAGTACGGCGTTTCCAGATCAGAGTAGAAGAAAACACGGCTTCCTAATCTGCACATCAGGGATGCATTGGTCTTCTCCGGAATCATGGATATCATATTTGCCGCTATTTCATTGCCGCCCTCCTTCAACCCGGGAAGCCGGAAGGGAATTACTGCGCATTCTCCGCCTTTTACCGTGATGTGGGACAGGACAAGTTCCTTATCTTCAAAAATCAGACGGACACTGCAGTCCTTATGATCTTCCATCTTCCGCTTTCTCTGATGGTTATTAATAAAAAGAAATCCTACCCCGGCCTCATGATTCACTCTTGCGGTTGTCCTGAGAGTCTGACAATCCTCGGCAGACTCAGGCTGTATTTCTGCAAAATAAGTCTCCGCTCCTGCCATCAGCTCCCCAAAATCAGAAAGCAAAAGATGCAGCTTCTTCAGCCTGCCAAAGCTGGCGTTTATTTCTCCCGATTCCTTGATACAGGTCTGAAAATCGTAGCTTTTTACCGGAAGGTCGTTGTTATAACCGGTAGCCCTGGTTTCCTGCAAAGTCGTATATTTCCCATCCGGATTGATCCCGCCATGGTACATATAATACCCAAGCAGATTGGCGCCGCTTCCCAGCATACACAGGGACTGGGCCTCTATATCCTCCGGCCAGGGGTAGGTTCTTCTGTGGCTGGTCACCTGAAGACCGCCTCCTAATTCCGCAGTCAGATAAGGGCTTATATGAATATCAAAGGTGAAATTATGGCTCGTTTCCCTTTTTAAATCAGATCCAATGTTGTCATCCTGTTTATAAGAAGAAAAGATAAAGTTTTCATTGGCAGGCATATCCTGAACATGCTCCGCCCAGGGGGCATCCACATAACCGCCAAGAACCGGAAGGGTTTCCCCATCCACCACATAGGCACCCCCCCATCCGGTAGCCGTATAATAGGGTACGGCAAACCCGGCTTCCAGGGCCAGCTTTTTCAGCATCCGCAGGTGATCCATCCCTTCGTTTACATCCGAAGGTCCGCCGCAATGACCGTATTCATTTTCCAGCTGAATGCCGATAACAGGGCCTCCGTCCTTGCACATCATCCCTTCTGCCTGCTCGCCAAGCTTGTTATAGAATTTCTTTACTCTCTCCAGGTAGACAGGATGATTTGTGCGTACCGGAGCGCCATCTGAAACCAGCCAATCCGGGAAGCCTCCGTTTCGGCATTCCCCATGAGCCCAGGGTCCGATACGGAGCCATACGGGCATTCCTACCTTTTTACAGGTCTGCAGAAAGCCTTTTAAGTTCCGGCAGCCGGTAAAATCCCATTCCCCTTCCTTCTCCTCATGATGAATCCAGAATACATAGGTAGCGGCAATGCCCACGCCTCCGGCCCGGATCTTTTGCAGCTCTTCCTCCCAGTCCTCCGGCTCATACCGGGAAAAATGAAATTCTCCCATCACCGGATAGAAACGTTTGCCATTCTTCAGAAAGCTGATGTTATCGACCTCATACAGATTCCCGCTGGCATCCTTTCCCCTCATGGGATGCGGGACGGGAGTCCTCTTATGTCCTGTAATTATAATCGTATTGTCCATTCTCTGTCTGTCCTCTCTTTTTCTCAAATTTCCTCAAACTCAGTAATATAAATCCCGTTATCACTACTATAACACAAAAGCCCCCTTCTAAGAAAACAAGTTTCTCTTATTTCCCTTGTATACTTAGAAGGAAGCATGAATGATCTGGATCAATGGTAATTCTATTTTGATACAGTGAACCGGAAGCTCTCAATGGAAGGCAATGCCACACCCTTTTCATCAAAAATGCCCATATTGGCCGCATATCCGGAATCAGCAGCAATAATGGCCGGTTCCCAGTAGTATACCCCCCGGCCCAATCCCTTCGGAATATTCGCTGCGATATCAAACACCCTATCCAGCATGTCTTTTTGTCCTTCCGGCGTAGCAGGATAACCGTTTTTCTCCAGCTCTTCCTTCGGCACAAAGCCCTCTTCCAGGAAGCGCCAGGGATGTGCCGTCTCCACTATATAAATTGGCTTTTCATAGCGCAGCGCAAGCTTATTCACCGTTTCCTCCAGATTTTCAATTTTACCATGAAAATGCGGGTAATACGACAAACCTATGACGTCAAAATCCTCCATCTGATTCGCATTCATTTGATCAAACCATTCTGATAATAAGGAATAATTAGCGCCTTCGTCAAGGTGGATCATGATCTTAACACGGTCCTTGCAGGCATCTTTGACAGCAAGCATTCCGGCATTTACCAGCTTTGCCAGATTGCTGTAATTCGTGGGCTTTCCGTGAACGCTGCTCACCTTGCCGTGGGATTCGTCTCCCAGCCGGATCATATCGGCAATCATGCCGTCTTCCCAAAGCATACCGTTGCGTATTTCATTTCCGATTTGCACCATGTCCGGCATTGCATTCTCCGCTGTGAACCTCAGCAGGGTCTCTTTCGTAAAATCATACACCGCCTGAACCAGCTGGTCAAAAGTGAGGTTTTCCCATGCCTTCGGTTTATTTTGCTGCTGCGGGTCCGCCCAAAAATCCGAATAATGAAAATCAAGCAGGATGTTCATGCCGTTTTCCTTTGCGATTTTGGCGGCGGCAAGGGTCTTTTCAACAGAACAATGCCCTCCGGACTGTAAAACATGTTGGGGCTCATTCCATATACGGAAACGGACACCGTTTACCCCGTATTTTTTAAGCAATGTATAGATTGGAGCCGGTGTTTTGTCACAATCTTTAAATACTGCGCCTTGCTTCAGCTGTTCCTCCAGAAATGAAATATCCACGCCTTTAATAAATTCACTCATAAGCTGCCTTCTCCTGACTATATCCCCCGCCTTTTCAGACGGGGGATACTTATTTTTTATTTATTCGCTACATAATCCTTAATCTGACGCTCCGCTTCCGCGATAACGTCCTGAATTCCTGCCTTCTCCAGCTGTGTACGCAGATTTTCAATTGCTGTATCCACATCTCCTGCCATACCGCTGATCAAAGGAGTGAAATACTGGTCTTTCAATGTGGTGATCATCGCGATCTGTGTGGTAATGTTGGTCGTATCCAGTGTAAACTGGTTGATGGGGTGTGCGGGCACCTGATGCTGCTCCCAAACCTTACGGACTTCCCGCTCCTTCAACTCGTATACGGTAGGATTTTCAATATACTGCTCCAAAGCAAAATTGGGGTTTTTCAGTGCCCAGGAGGGACAGTTTCCGCCGATGGGATAATTGCCGTTCTGCTCTGTCATGGAATAATGGGTATCATCAACCAGGTTATAATGCACGCCTTCGACACCATAGCGGATCAGGCGGTTTGCTTCCTTATTGCAATACAATTCGTTCAGGGCCATCATCGCTCTCTCCTTTTTGGAGCTGAATGCGTTAATTGCCATATCATTGTTATTATAGGACTCAACCCATTTATATCCGTTCAGTTCCGGATCAACGAAGGTCACCTTCCAGTCCGGATGTTCTGCGTCGGCCTGACGGAGGAAATTGATGACTGAGCCAATGTTCCAGCTAAAGGTAGCTGCTTCGCCCCGCAGGAAGTTCTCCTGGAAGGTGCTTCCCGAAGCAAGGCTGTCCTGTGACCACCATCCGGCTTCGAAGTACTTCTTCATATCCTCGCAATAGCTCTTAAACCAATCCTGATCCAGCAGATATTCCACTTCCGTGTTAGTAGGATCAAGATAGTTGTAATACAGTATTTCATAGGGCATACCGGACAGGAGTGTCAAGTCATTATGTCCGAAATAGCTGTAAAGGAAACCACCGGTAGCTGCGCCTAAGGGTGATACGCCTGTTTCGCTCTGATGGGTTGCCACCCAGTCAAAGAATTTAAGCAATTCGTCAAAGGTGGTGATGTCTTCTATCCCGGCCTTTTCCATAAGGTCGCCGCGCACTGCATTTACATCGGAACGCAGAACCGCTTCGGAGGAAGGAACACAGTAGGAGGTGCCGTCAACCTTGGTCTGATTCCATGCCTCTTCCGGTACCACCTCCCAGAGCTCGGGAGCATATTTCTGCACGAACTCCGGAGTCAGAGGCTCAAAGCCGCCCATTCCTACTGTCTCCTCATAATGGGCCCATAAGGGAGCCGTGAAGATGAGGTCAAAATCCTCCTGGCTTGTAAAGAGCAGAGGATACTTTGTGCCGTGCTCCGACCAGGAAAGGTATTTCCACTCGATGGTTGCGTTAATGGTCTCCTTTAATATTTCATTCACTTTGTCATAAACCATTTGCCCGTCCGTCGGCAGATCCCCCAAAACATATGCCGTCAGCGTGAGCGGCTCGGAAATATCATGCCCCTTGTAGGTAAGGGTTGATTCCGCAGTGCCAGGTTTATCGTCTTCCTTTGGGTTATCCTTGGCAGCTTCTTTTGTCGGTGTGCCGCCTTCTTTGCTGTCCTTACCGGACTCCTTGCCTGAGCAGGCGGTAAAGCCGGTCATAGCGAGAGCCATAACCAATAATAATGCCAGCATTTTTTTAAACATTTGATCTCCTCCTTGTTTCTTTGATATTTATTTGGTTAACCTTTAACCGCGCCTATTGTGATACCTTGAACATAGTATTTCTGGACGATGGGGTAAAGCAATATGATGGGGCCTGTGACCACTACTGTCAGTGCCATCTTCAGAGTCTGGGTCGGCAGACTGAGGGCGCTCACAGCATCCGAGCTCTTGCTGAGCCCCGAGGCAATCAGCCGCTTATAAGCTTCAATATTATTGATTTTTTCATAAAGCATATACTGCAGCGGTTTCATCTTATCATTGGTAATAAAGAGCATTGCGCTGTACCAATCATTCCAGTAGGCCAATGCTATAAACAGCCCTACGGTAGCCAGCGCAGGCTTTATTACAGGCAGCACGACGGAAAGATAAGTCCGGAACACGCTGCAGCCGTCAATTTTGGATGCATCGATGAGATCATTGGGTATTCCCAGGATATAGCTCTTAAGAACAAGCAGGTTATATACACTGAAGGCAAGGGGTAAAAACAGCGCAAGGTAATTGTTCTTCATGTGCAGATACTGTGTCATCAATATAAAATACGATACCAGTCCGCCGTTAAATAAGGTTGTTATATAAAAGAACAGGGAAAAACCGTTCCGCCATTTGAAATCCCGCCTGGAAAGCACATACGCCGTCATGGACTGGAACAGCAGCCCTATGGCTGTTCCCAACAGCGTAAGGAGTATGGTGATGAGGTACGCCCTTCCTATGACCATGGGCTCGGCGAATACCTGCTTATATGCCTCCAGGGTAAATTTCTGCGGCAAAAGGGAAAAACCGTTCAGCTGTACCGCCATTTCATCCGAAAAGGAAGCGGAAATAATCATAATAAAGGGCAGCAGGCATAAAATTGCGATGGAACCATTAAAGATATAAGATATCGTGTGCAGGATCATTGTGTCGGTTCCCCGCTTTATGGTATTGGATTTCTTGATACTCATGCTCTTCTCCTTTCCCGCTTAAAATAAGCTGTAATCTTTTTCGTACATCTTAACCAGCTTATTAACAATCAAGATTGTAATGAAACAGCTGACCGACTGGTAGAGCCCGGAAGCAGCCGACATACCAAAATCAGAATTTGTCATCAATGCGCGGAAGGTGAAGGTATCAATTACATCCGTTGCGTTATATAAAACGCCGTTTGATCCGATGAGGTTGTAGAACATATCAAAGTTGCCTCTGAAAATACCGCCGACGGCAAGAAGCAAAAGAATGATTACAGTCGGCATAATCTGGGGAATTGTTATCTTAAAGATCCGCTGAAAGACATTTGCTCCATCAATTTGCGCCGCCTCATAAATCTGCACATCGATGCCCATAATTGCCGCAAGATAGAGGATGGAGCCGTAGCCTACGCCCTTCCAGGCTCCGAAGAGGGTCAAAATCGCCGGCCAGATCCCTGCCTTGGAGTAGAAGGATATCTTCTCACCGCCGAGCTTGGTTATGATGGAATTAATGACCCCGACATCATAGCTTAAAATGTTAAATGCGATTACGGATACGACGACCCAGGATATGAAGTACGGCAGGAACATCATGGACTGGGTTATCTTCCTGAAATGCTTGCCCTTCACCTCCGTGAGAAGAATTGCGACGGATATCTGCAGGAAGGTATTGAATGCGATAAACAGCAGGTTGTACAAAACGGTATTCCGTGTCACAAGAGCTGCTTTGCCGGATTTGAAAAAGAATTCGAAATTCTTAAGTCCATTCCATGGGCTTCCAAAAATCCCTCCTGCATAGGTGTACTTTTTGAAGGCCAGAATAATTCCGGACATGGGCAGATACGCGAAAATTATTATGTATACAATCGCAGGCAGCAGCATAAATAAAAATGCCTTATTTTTGTTCAGATCTGATAAAAAATTATTTGTTTTCCCTTTCAATTGCTAATTCCTCCCTTGATCCAAAGACTGCGCAACCGCTTGCACACATTAAGTATATCGCCTGGACACTCTGCTGTCAATGTACAATAACTATATAGTTCCTGCCTCGTGTTCGTAAAATTTGCACAATAAAAAGAGCATCCATGAGATGGAAATTCTCCTGCGAATGCTCTTTTTTTATTGTTTGATTTACCGGTTGTTCAAATCAACTCTGCGAAACAAAGTTGCTCAAATTTTAAGATTATAATCCAATAATGTTTCTGCGGGAACATCGTTTCCCTCGATCTTATGGATCAGTATCTTACAGCCAAGACTGCCCAATCGTTCCGGTGCCAGTTCAACCAGCGGTATTTCAGGATGAAACGTTGTCAGATGATGGCTTCCGTGAAAGGAGGCCACATTAATTCCGTCATGCCCTGATTTTCCGGGGCTGTAACTCGCGTCAAAGCTATCGTAAGCCTTGATTATGCTCAGCAACGTCACACAAACCGCGTCATCGCCACATATTATATTTCGTATTCCCCTTTGGTACAGTTTGTTAAACGCCTCCAGAATCTCTTCCTCGGTATCGGCATTTCCCATAATCATTGTTTGCTTGTCCTTGATGATATGTGCGTCTGTAAACCCGTCGGCACGTGTTATATTGGCCGGATAGTCCGTCTGGGTAAGGATTAAGCCAAAATCACCGCTCCAACGGCCCATCAATCGTAAGGTCAGATCCCGGAAAGCCGCCCGCGCATCATAGCTTATCTGAATAACTCCGGGAACCTTTGTCGAGCCCGTCAGCACAATGGGAATCCCGGTGGAAGCCAGCTTTTCCATGTTGGCTTCTCCGATCTTATTGCGCGATAAAATGATACCATCCGCTTTTCGGCTGCTGGCGATCTGGCTGACCGCCTCAAAGTCATCGCCGACCACAAAAACATTGTATAAGGTTGCCGAAGCTGTTTTACATACTCCAAACAGGCACTCCAAAAAGTACGAGGATCTCGTTGAATCCCTGTTGAGAGGCATTGCATAGGCGATATTATGGGTCTTCGTAGTCGCAAGATTCTTTGCGGCAGCATTGGGAGTAAAACCGATCTCCTTAATGTAATTAAGAACTCTTTGGCGTGTTGCTTCCGAAAGACGTCCGGTCCCGTTTATCGCACGTGAAACGGTTGTTTTAGAAACGCCAAGCTGTTGGGCTATATCATCAATAATCATAATTCACCTGTCTACTCTGTAGTGATATTGGTTCGCTTTCGATGAACCTATTCTAGCATGTATGAAATGCAATTGCAATGTTCATTCTCCGTCTGTTGTTATTTTATTCTAATTGGGGATGTTGCAGCCATTCACACATGCATAAGGCTAACGGCGCCCTCCCCTCTGCCCCATTCCCCAGCCCCTCCCCTGCCCGTTGCTGGTGACAATGGAAGACAGGGTAATTTCTGCTGTCTGGGTACCACAGGTCAGGGTGTAGGTCTCTCCCTGCACCATTTCCGGGGAACTGAGCACTACCGACTGGTATTGCTTCTCTGGTATAAACTTAAGGATACTCTTACCGGAAGAATCCGTCAGAATAATCTGGGTGCCGGCCGCATTGGCAGAGGACAGATCATAGAGCAGAGAACACTGGGACGAGGATTCCGTGAAGCCCTGGGACATACCTGCGCTTCCGGCCGCAATCAAGATTCCTCCTGTGATCTCTCCTACACCGCCGTAATCAAGACTCCCGTTCATACTCTGGGTGGGGCCGTTCACATAGATGGTGCCTCCTGAGATATATAAATTACCGTTGGAGTCTATTCCATCCCCTTCCGCGTTAATGGTCAGCGTACCTCCTGAGATGGAGATATAGCAATTGTCATCTGATTCAAAGGGATTCTCTCCTCCAAATCCTCCCCGGCCCATATTCTCGGGAGGAGTCCAGTCAGAGGGTACAGAATCGCCGCTTTGTCCCATGCCACTGGGCCATTGATTCATATCCCCCTCCCCAGTAGCAGGAATTTCACCGGAGGGCTCGGTGCCGTTCCAGGGGATTTTTGAACCATCGGGAGGGTTTCCACTGGGATTGTTAAAAGCATTGCCAGAATCAGTTCCAGGAACATTTCCCGAAGTGCTGTCAGAGGCGTCACCAGATTTCGTTCCGGGAAGATTACCAGAGATTTTGTCTGAAGTACTTTCTGCAGTGCTAGCCGGAAATTGCTCTCGAGTATCGGCAGACAGGGAGGTTGTGGTATCACCCTCTGTGGTATCTGCACTCGCGCTGGCCGCATTCAAACCGTCATCTGCCGCGTTGATTACAATTGCTCCATCTTCTATGATAATTACAGTTCCTTCAATTCCTTCCTGACTCTTGGTAATATCTATGGTTCCGCCGCAGATATACACATATCCCCTGGTGGGGTCATCACTGTTCTTGGACTGGAGTCCGTTCCCTGTATCGGCGCTTAAGGTGAAGCTTCCGTCCTTGATTTTAATACAGTCCTTTCCATTGATGGTATCCTTTACCGCCGTAATATTATAGCTGCCTCCGGTAAATACCAGATCATCCTTAGAGACAATCCCCTGCTTATAATTCGCCTGAATTGTCAGGGAACCGGAGCCGTTCAGGGTCAGATCCGCCTTGCTGAAGATTACGCCGTCCACATTATTGTCATCGGTCTGCACATATTCCGTGCCGTCGCTTAAGCTGTTGTCCGTTCCCTCCTGCAGGGTAATGAAGACCTTATCTGCATTTTTAATATAAATCGGTGCATTGGAAGCACTATGGATGGCAGCTCCGTTCAGAATCAGCTGAATTTTATCCAAATCTCCCGCATCTACAATAATCTGCCCATTATCTAAGCTGCCTGTAATTACATAACTGCCATCCCGGCTGATGGTCACGGTCTGATCCTTCACGGAAGCTCCCGTACCCGTTACTGTTATGCTGCTTCCATTTAGTTCAATCTGTGCGGCGCTGCTTTCCTCATAACCCACCTCCAGATCCCTTGCCGTAAATTCTTTATTTACCTCTACTGCGGTGACAGAATCGGCAGCAGTAACCGGTGCTTCCGTTGTTCCCTTCTGATCCTGCGTTCCACCGGTTTGTGTATTCTGCTGAGTATTCTGATTCATGGACGAACATCCGGTTAATATCAGGGCTATCATTAGAATTCCACTTATTATACTTATTCTTTTATGCTTCATATAATATCCTCGCTTTCCATATTGCATCAACTTTTGTTTTACCATTGATTTCTCACGTCTATAATTCATCGCTTCCGAATGCAATTCTTCCGCAGCTGATTTCCAGATTACCATTTCTGCAGCGCAGTTCGTCAATAAATTGCTTCTCTTCCTCCGGCTTCCTGAGCTTAATCCGGTATTCCAGCTTATAAAGGCTTCCCATGTTGGAGGTCTTTGCCTTGATCAGCTCACACTTTGTTGTATACTGCTGAAACACATCATTGAAGATTCCGGTATAATCCAAGCCTTCGGGAATCGTTATTTTAAGTTCCTTCTCCTTTGACTTCACTTCACCGAAGCCTGTCAGATTATATATGATGCTGGCTCCGCCGATAATCAGCACAAAGAGACAGGCCGCGGTTATATATCCTGTTCCGGTTGCCAGCCCTACTGCCATTGCCAGAAAGATGCTGTTAATTTCCCTTGCATTACCAGGAACCGAGCGGAATCGCACAAGGCTAAAGGCTCCCATGACTGCCACCCCGGTACCGAGATTGCCGTTTACCAGCATAATAACCATTTGAACGATGGAGGGAAGCAACGCGATGGTAATCACAAAACCCTTGCTGCTGCTGTTAAAATAACCGTGCACTCCGGCAATTGCCGCGCCAAGAACCAGGGAGGCCAGGGTACAGATAAGAAAATTTTCCATGGTGAGACTGTCTGTAAGTATTGAATTAAGCATATAATATTTCTCCTTTTTCTATCTTATGATTTAGCATTTCAAGCGACCGCCGGTATCCATTTCCATACTTTGAAAAGGAAACCGGATAAAGCTCCAATTGGTCCAGGATGCGGGAGAGCCACAGCGGCATGGCATACGGGAGTTTGATCTCCATCAGCCGTTCCCCCTGCTGCAGCAGCGGATTTCCCCATATCCCGTATTCCAGCCAGAGCTCCTGCTCCCGCCACAGGATATCCCGGTCAAAGGTGATTCTAAGCCGGGAATCCTCCATGCCGTACATGGCAGTTCGCTGATAAGAGATGTACATGGAGGGTTCTATCTCCTTATAAAACCGCATAAACCAATCAATTTCCTTCATGATTTGAGAGGGTTGTTCCATGGGCTTTTGATAATACAGATACTGCTCCGCCTGGCTCAATTCCAGCTTCACCCGCCTCTTATATACGATGCCCTTGTATTTCTTCTTCAGCTCTACGAAGACCTTGTCACCCTCTCCGGGAATACCGTAGCTGCGAAGCCGGAGCTTTTCTTTATAAGCCGGTTTCTCCAGGGAGTTCCTGATTAATAAATGAGTTGGCGTATCAAAGTAAATATTGCATATGGCGGTCTCCCCATATTCATCCACTGCCATCCTATCCTTAAGGCACTGCCGGAGCAGCCGGTATTTTATCTCGCTGACCAGATATTTTTCTTCATAACGTTGGAAGGTTCCTTGATATTGCCCCATCCTGTCCTCCTTTCACGCATGTTCTGCGCCTGTTCCTGTGTCGTTGGTTTCTATATGCATATTGTAAAGGGGCAACCTTAAAGGAACTTTAAAGCGAACCATAAAATAACTTTAAATTTATAAGGGGATGAAAGTATGAGCGGGAAAACAAGATATCTCCAGGAAATCACATAAAAGGTGTACTTCAGCCGGATATCCGGCTGAAGTACACCTTTTTAAATTTATTTTCTAGCATTAATCCTTTGTATTATAAAATCACTGTAAACACTACTGACCTGCCGTCATTGCTGTGGATACTGATCCTTCCGTGGTGAGCTTCGACAATGGATTTCACCATGGATAAGCCAATCCCATAACCTCCTGTTTCCCTGGACCGGGATTCATCTGCCCGGTAAAAACGGTCAAAGAACCGGTCTAAATCCTTGGTTTCTACATGCTCCGCCGTATTATATACCTCCAGCTTACTCCCCCTCTTATATGGAGAAAGACTGATTCGGATCACTCCCCGGTCATTGGAATATTTCATGGCATTGTCTAGCAGAGCGGACACCAGCTGCTCTATACAGCCTTCATCTCCGTGAAGAAGGATATGGGGAACAACATCAATATCCAGTTTTTTATGCTGGCTCTCAGCCACAGCAAGAAAGGATGCGGCAATGCTTTGAACACATTGGCTCATGTCAAAATCCTGATAGGTAATCTCAATATTCTCCTCCTCCATTCTGGAGAGGAGCAGCAGGTTTTTCACCAGCTTGTCCAGGCGGGCGGTCTGATTGCGGATGCTGATGATCCATTCGTTCTCACCGGAAGTCAGTTCCAGGACATCGGCATTAGCTGAAATAATTGCAATAGGGGTCTTGATCTCATGTCCGGCATCCGTGATAAAACGCTTCTGCTTCTCCATATTCTGGACGATGGGATGAATTGCCCTTTTGGAAAACACGGACACCAGAATAAACACCAGCAGCAAGGTTCCCAATGCCACCCCGCAGGAGGTGAGAAAGAAATACATCACCATCTGCATCTGGTTTCTGACGTCAAGGAAAATAATCATGGAACCATCCGGAGTATCAATGATCCGGTATTTATAATTTCCCTTATACCCGGAGGTCTTCTTCAAATCCAATACCTCCTCGGCATAGTCCAGGGCATCTCCTGATCCTACCGCGGAGATATGGCTGGTATTGATCTCCTCCACTTCTTTTCCTTCATCCAGCTTGACATAAAAATATCTGGTCTGAAATTTGGCCTCCTCATTCATCTCAAAGCCCGGCCGTTTGTCCCTGGGAGGCTCCATACCCCGGTCAAATTCAGGGAATTTTCCCTTGTTCTCAGATAACATCTGAAGGATTCTGTCGGCATCCAGATCCGTCCGGTAGAAATTGATGATATTAATTGCTCCTACCAGCAGTACCATGACCAGACACAAGGAAGCCATGGTAATCATAATGAACTTTCGCTGTAATTGATTAATCATTCATTTTCCTCCAAAGCATCCTCTGCCTGCAAGGTATAGCCAATTCCCCGGACTGCCTTCAGCTTCCTATTGGCGCCCAGGGACTCCAGCTTCTTTCTGAGGTAGGATACATATACCCATACCACATTAATCTCTGCTTCTGTGTCATAGCCCCAGATCTTTTCCATGAACTGCTCCGTAGAAATCAGGCGCTTGGGGTTGTTCATCAGCATTTCCAGCATCTGAAATTCCTTGCTGCTCAGACGAAGGCTGGTATCGCCGTTGGATAATTCATAGTTCTCCCTGTTGAGACTGAGATTCCCCATCCGAATTAAATTCGGGGTAAATTCAGCCTTGCGCCTTGTCATGGCCCGGACCCGCGCCAGCAGCTCTCCCATGGCAAAGGGCTTGCTGAGATAATCATCGGCTCCGGTATCCAGCCCCTTAATCCGGTCCTCAATCTGGGATTTTGCGGTCAGCATTAATATCGGTGTATGAATCCCCTTTGCCCGAAGCTCCTCCAGCACCTCTAATCCGTTCTTCTTCGGCATCATGATATCCAATATAATACCGTCGTAATTCTGGGATAAGCCGTAATCCAGGGCATCCGCTCCGTCATAAACCGCATCAACGGAATAATTATTATGCTTCAGAATCGCCACTAATGCATTGGACATCTCCCGTTCATCCTCCGCTAACAGAATTCTCACACTTCCACCTCCTGACCAGTTTCTTTCATCATATCACAAAAACTTTAAATATACTTTAAAGAAAATCAAAGAAACTGTCTTTCATGCTTTTGGAAAAAGTCCACCCGGGCTTCCAGATATTTAAGCTCATGGGAAGCAGGATCGGGAATTAACTCCTCCAGAGTGTGAAAGATATATTCCCAGCTCCACAGCTCCTCCCCGATGCCCAGATATTCCTGTATCATCTCACATCCGGCAGGCGCCATGGGATGCAGCAAAGCGGTAATCGTGCGAACCGCATGGAAGGTATCGATCAGCACCTGTTTTCTGAGCTCATCCTCCCCTTCCGTTTCGGCGATCCGAATTTTGTTCACCCAATATTTATTCATGCTGCGGATATATTGATCCAGAAGATCCGTAACCCGGTGAAACTCATGGTTGTACATATGCCTCTCATAGGCCAGAACAGCTTCCTTTGCTTCCTCCTGTCTCTCCCGGCTCACTTCGCCCCGGGGGATTTTGGAGAAATAATATTTCTGGGAGGTATAGAAGCAGGACCGCACCAAACGGTTAAATACATTAGTCAGCAGGTTGCCCTCCTTTAATACCGTATCCTGTCCGGCCTCCTCTGTCTCCATATACATCCTGGGCCGGAAGCTGGCGCTGTCCGAAGCCAGGCTAAGGCTGAGGAAATGCATCCGAAGCTGCTCCGGAGTATAATGATCCAGTAATTCTAAAGCCATAGGAGGCTTGACTGCCGAACTGCTGCCGGCCCTTTTATCCATGAACAGAACATGGTTGTTGGCGATCAGATGAGGAAGGGTAATATCCCCTTCCCGGGGCAGGATGCCCGGCTCCCCGGACTGCAGCGCCATGAACATAGCCATTTCCGCTATTCCATAGAAATAGATATTATCCTCTCCGATAAATTGATATACCTCTGCTTCCTCGGAGCACCACCATTTCTTCCATTCCTCCTCATCCCTGTCTCTGCTTTCCAGATAAGCTTTGGTAAATGAGACAGGGGCCCAGAGGGATTCCGGCCATACCCAGAAGGTAAGCTGATCCAGCCCTTCCTTTTCCGGAACCGGGACACCCCACTCAATATTCCCGGTGAGGCGGAAGGGAACCAGGGTCTTGCCGGTTCTATAGTTGATTCCCATTTCACTGAGCTGCTTTCGGGCAAGCTCCCGGTCCTCCAGCCGGTCAAATACCAGGGTGGCGGAGCTCTTATTCCCTTCCTCCAGACACTCATGCTTCGGAAAATCAGTTACCCCCTCCTTTTCCATTGTTCCCTCCTTTTTAGAGGGATCCATTTTAGAGGCATCTATTTTAGTGGTATTCATCAGACCACAGGCTCTGCCCCATTGATTTTTCTTCACATAGATTACCGGCTTCTTCAGAAATTCTTCCATGGCGCTCAGCTGATATCCTCTTTCGTTGGAATGCGCCCTGAGATATGCCAGCCTTTCCGACAGCAGCCCCTGGAAGTCCTCCAGACGGAAATACCAGTTGGACACCTGTCTGACCTCCGGGATTTCGCCGGATAGGGTGCTCCGGGGATTTATTAATTCAACCGGCATGTATTGGTGCCCCAGGGAGCATTCATCCGCATAGCCCTTTTCCGAAGCACAGCCCTGGATCGGGCATTGGCCTACCACCTGCCGCCCATTGAGCAGCATCTTATAAACCGGGTCAAAAAATTGAGGAGTTGACAGCCGGACCAGATAGCCTTTTTCATATAAAGCCTCGAACACCTCACAGGATACCTGCGCATGAAGCTCCCCGCTCCTGCCCAGCGCTGATGTCCCGTAGAGATTCAAGCTGATCTGATAGCGTTCCAGAGCCTCCTTCTGTTTCTTATGATTCTCCAGCACATATTCCTCAATTGTCAGTTCCGTATTCGTCTCTTCCTTCCGCTTGCGGTAGCTCTCTAAGATCGGCGATCCATAGCAGTCCGTTCCCGATACGAAGATCACATTCTCCTTCCCAATTCTGTCTCTTAGAAATCTGGCGAACACATCTGCGTGAATGAACACTCCGCCAATATGGCCAAAGTGAAGCTCCTTGTTGCCATAGGGCATTCCTGCCGTTATCACCGCTCTTTTGGGAAAGGATGGCCTTTCTCCCTTTTTTATTTTCCTCATAATCTTCCCTCCTGGTTATTTGCTTAATTTTTTTGTACAAAAAAAGTCCCTACAGTATTCCTGTAGGGACGATAGATTCATCGTGGTGCCACCCTGTTTCATTAATATGTCGCCATATTAACCTCATCGGGTACCTTAGATACCCTGGTCCTGTAACGTGAACCCACGTCATAGCATCATCCGATCCTATGGTAAAATCAATCCTGCCATAATAGAACCAATTCTGTAAAACGCAGAACGCATATCAAATGCAGAACAGATACCACAAAGATCCGAATCCGTATGAAGCTCCAAGGCTTGTTTCATTACCCTTCCTGTCATTCCGTCTCAGCACCCGGAATTCTCTGTAGACCGCCCCGGTAATTACTCTCCTCTTCTCAGCCATTCCTGCTATTAAATTAACTGACAATTCTATAGTATCCCTTATTATATTCATATCATCCGCTTCTGTCAAGGAGGAATTTTCAGATCTGTTAATCCCGTTGATCCCGCGGGGCGGCAGCCATTGCCGCCCCCGGTTCCAAAGCCTGGCTGACGGCTTCTGTATAATAGGGAACAACAATATAGTTCCCCGGATGAATTACATCTGAAACCATTCGGTTGCTCTCCTTGATCTCCCGGATGTATTCGTTCATGTCGGAATATTCATCGGTATAATACCGGGAAGCAATGCTCCATAGCGTATCGCCCTTCTGTATCTCAACGCAGGTTACCAGCTTCCTTCGGTCGCTGTTTCTCTGGGCCGTTACCGTCTTCGTAATAAATAATATGGAGAAGGCCAGCACGATCAGCAATATCGCTGCACCTGCCATCCATATTCTCTTCTTGTTCATCTGATAATAGGCGCTGCTTTCCGTAAAATAATTTCCCCTTCTCGCCATTGCTCTATCCTCCCAATCATTATATATTCCAATGACCCTTCCGCTCATAGCTTCCCTTTGCCAGGGAAGGGATACAATTCATCTGTTCTTCCCCAAAAACAGAACATATGATACGAACACTTGTTTCATATTCTTATTATAATTATCAAACATATGTTTGTCAATAGGTTTCGAACATATATTTTGTTTTACAAACATTTTTTCGTTTTTCAGAACATAAGTTTTGCGTTTTTATAATTGGTATGCTATAATGGGAATAACGTAAGGAAATTCAAGCCAGCTTGCAATTTCCGGATATAGCAGAGCAGATTTTGGTTCATGCGTTAATAATAGAAACAGTTAATCGGGAAATGGAGGCTGATATTTTATGGGTTATGGCAGAATAAGCAATAAGCAAAAAGAAATACTGGAATATTTAAAATCTCAGATTATTAATAAGGGATACCCGCCGGCGGTGCGTGAGATCTGTGAGGCCGTCAGGCTGAAGTCCACTTCTTCCGTCCACTCTCACCTGGAGACTCTGGAGAAGAACGGTTACATACGCCGTGATCCTTCCAAGCCGCGTGCGATTGAGATCATAGACGACGAGTTTAACCTGACAAGGCGTGATCTGGTGAATGTGCCCATTATAGGCACCATCACTGCGGGCCAGCCGATCCTGGCGGTTGAGAATATTGAGGGTTACTTCCCGATTCCCGCCGAGGTTATGCCCAATGAAGAGACCTTCATGCTGAAGGTCAAGGGTGAAAGCATGATTAATGCGGGAATCTTTAACGGGGATAAGGTATTGGTGCAGAAGCAGTCCCATGCCAAGAACGGGGATTATGTAGTGGCATTGATTGAGGATGAGGTTACGGTTAAGACTTTTTACAAGGAGAATGGCTATTACCGCCTGCAGCCGGAGAATGATACCATGGAACCCATCATTGTGCCGGATCTGAACATCCAAGGCAAGGTAATCGGCCTCTTCCGCATGTTTGGCTGAAATAAACGAGACGCTTTTTAACGGCTGTGTCCCAGGGAAAGATTTTTAATTCAATAGAATTCAAAAAAACCACGGTATGAAAACATCATCAATTGATTTCATACCGTGGTTTTCGTATCCAGTTTACTTCTTCACTTAATTCACCGCATCTTTTTGACTTTGATCTTATGACTTTGAACTTTTATTAAACCTCAAGCTGTTCCCTGGTGACAGTTTTTCCGTCTCTCCAGATACGCTCCAGATTGTAGAACAGACGGTCTTCCTTGGAAAATACGTGCACAATGACATCACCGTAATCCATCAGAATCCAGCTGGCGCTTCTTACCCCTTCGATTCTCTTGGGTTCAAAGCCCTCCTTGCCCAAAGTCTCCTTTACTGAATCCACAAGGGCATCCACCTGGGAGGAGTTCGAGCCGTTTGCAATGATAAAATAATCTGCAATGATGGAGATATCCTTGATCTCAATCACGGTGATATCTTCACCCTTTTTCTCTTCCAGTGCATGGTAAGCCAGCTTAACCATTTTCTTTGAATTGTCCATAACATTTTCCTTTCTTTATTTCATCCGTCCATAGGTTTTTTCGATATAAATTATTAAAAATCTCTGTTCAGCCTTGATTTATAATATGCATAGGTATCCGCCGTAGTCTGGTCAATTAACTGATTTGCTTTCGTTTCCTCCAAATAGTTTAAGGTGCTTTCCAGTATCATAAGAACCGCCTGGTCCAAATCCGAATAGGCCAGTCTTCTGACCTCATCCATTCCAGGCAGGGGCTTTCGGAAGGGCTCAATGTAATCGGCGGTGAATATTATCTTCTCCAGAAGGCCCATAGCCGGTCTGCCTGTGGTATGATAGGTAATGGCATCCAGAATCTCCTGGTCTTCCACCTCGTAATTTTCCCTGGCCAATACCGCTCCCACCTTGCCATGGAGCAGATAAGGGCTTAAGGCTTCGGCCCGGGATACCGGCAAATGATAGAGTTCGCAATAATACAGCAGCTTCCCGTCGGACAAATTCTTAGCACAGTCATGCAAAATCCCGGCAATTCCGGCCTTCTCCATATCATAGCCGTAGATTACCGCCAGATCACAGGCCACTTCCTCAACACCCAGACTGTGAAGATAACGTGTCTGCTTTAAGGTATTTTTCATGCAGTCCCTCAGATCATCCAATTTCATTCCCGTTCATCCTCCGGTCAGCGCTGTGTCTGGTATAACTGATTTTCTTCAATGTAAGCGATCACCCGGTCCGGCAGATAATAGCGCAGGGACTGCCCCCTGGCCGCCCGTCCGCGTATGCTCTCGGAGGAGAGCTGCATCATGGGCATCTCCACCAGAAGAATCTCTCCGTGAAACTTCTCCTTCAGATACTGTGCCTGATCCGCCAGGGCTTTCAGGTCAAGCCCGTCCCGGCAGGCCGCTGCCACCTTGCACCGGTCAAAGATCTTCTGGGGCTCCTTCCACTGATCCATCATGAACAGGGAATCCGCCCCGACAATAAAATAATACTCTTCCTCCGGATGCTCCTTCGTCAACAGCTCCAGGGTATCCGCCGTATAGGTCAGTCCGTCCCGCTTCAACTCCAGGGTGGAAAGGACAAAATGAGGATTGTCCTCAATGGCGAGGGCAATCATATCCACTCTCTGCTGATCCGTAATTCCCTCCAGCTTTGCCTTGTGGGGAGGATTTTTAGAAGGCATGAATACAACCTGCTCCAGGCCGACCTGCTCATAGGCGTTTTCCGCAAGAAACAAATGTCCGTTATGAATTGGGTTAAAGGTTCCTCCCATAATTCCAATCATCTTCATATGAGTCTTCCTAATTCTTCGCTTTCTTCTCAACGGGAAGAAGGATTTTCTTCTTGTCCTTGGATTCCCTGTACAGGACAATCTTCTTCCCAATCACCTGAACAACATGGGAATGGGTGCGTTCCGACAGAATCTGCGCCATTTCCTTCGGATCGTCGGCACAGTTCTTCAGAACGCTGATCTTGATCAGCTCCCTTGCTTCCAGCGCTTCTCCTATCCCCTGGGTAAGCTCAGGAGTCAGGGAGGCTTTCCCGATCTGGTAGATCGGTTCCAGGGACATGGCCAGTCCCTTTAAATAAGCTCTCTGCTTTGTGGTCATCTTTTACTCCTCTCCATCCAAACATCATTGGGATTATTTATAATAGTCAAAGCTCAGACCGTACATTCGTACCGTATCACCCTCTGCAATGCCAAGGGCCTCCAGCTCCTCCAGAATCCCGTTGTCCTTTAAGAACCTCTGGAAGAATTCAAAGCCCTTCTCGGAATCCAGATTCGTATAGCCCAGCATCCGTTCAATGCGGGGGCCTTCCACCACATACAGATTCTCCTCTTCCTTCCAGACCTCGAAAGGCAGGTTCGAGCCGGCCAGATCCTCCAGAAAGAATTCCTTCTCAAATACAACCGGTGTATTATCAAGCTGTGCCAGCATTCCTTTCACATGGTACAGCAATTCCTTCATTCCCTTGCCGCTCACCGCGGAGATGGGAAACACCTCAATTCCCTGGGGTTCGTACTTATCCCGGATTCTTTGGAGTACCTCCTGGGCTTCTTCCTCGTATAATGCATCGATTTTATTGGCGGCAATCACCTGGGGACGTTTGGCCAGATCTTCATTATAAGCAGCCAGCTCCCCGTTGATGGTGTCAATATCCTCAATAGGGTCCCTTCCCTCGGTTGATGCGGCATCCACCAAATGAATGATCACCTTGGTTCTCTCGATATGTCTTAAGAACTCATGTCCCAGCCCCAGCCCCTGGGATGCGCCTTCGATCAGGCCCGGAATATCCGCAATCACAAAACCGCCGCCCTCCAGATCCACAACCCCCAGATTGGGACTCAGGGTGGTGAAATGATAATTGCCGATCTTCGGCCTTGCATTGGTGACATGGGACAGCAGCGTGGACTTGCCCACATTGGGGAATCCCACCAGACCCACATCCGCAATTACCTTAAGCTCCAGAATAACATCCATCTCCTGGGCCTTCTGACCAGGCTGCGCGTATTTGGGAACCTGCATGGTGGCGGTGGCATAATGCTGGTTTCCCTTGCCTCCCCTGCCGCCCCGCAGAATCACTTCCCTGCGGTTGCCGTGGGACATATCGGCAACTACCTTGCCGGTTTCCTTCTCCCGGATCACTGTGCCCTCCGGCACCTTGATCACCAGATCCTTGCCATCCTTACCATGGCAGCGCTTCTTTCCGCCGGGTTCCCCGTCCTGTGCGCTGTATTTCCGAACGAATCGGAAATCCGTCAGGGTATTGAGCCCTTCATCTACTTCAAATATCAGGTCACCGCCTCTGCCTCCGTCCCCCCCGTCGGGACCGCCGGCAGGAACAAAGATTTCCTTGCGGAAGCTGACGTGACCGTCTCCGCCCTTTCCGGACCGGATATGAATCTCCGCTCTGTCTGCAAACATTTTATCACCCGATCAAGATATTCTTCCTGCTTCCGGGATTTCTTTCAAATCCGTCCGGTGAAGCAAGGCTCCTATCTTGTCCTCTCTATATTAAAACCATAGCCTTCTTGTTTCTGTATTAAAGAACCCCAAATCCTTATGTGAGAATTTGGGGTTAATCAACGAATGTCTTATTACTTTGTCTCTACCGGATGCACGCTGGCCTGTTTCCTGTCCCTGCCCTTACGTTCAAACCGAACAACGCCGTCAACTAAAGCAAATAATGTATCATCGCCGCCGCGTCCAACATTTAAACCGGGATGGATCTTCGTTCCGCGCTGTCTGTAAAGAATATTGCCTGCCAGAACAAACTGACCGTCCGCTCTTTTAGCACCCAATCTCTTGGATTCGGAATCTCTACCGTTCTTGGTAGAACCAACACCCTTTTTATGAGCAAAAAATTGAAGGTTCATTCTTAACATGTTCTACACCTCCTATAATTCTTAATTACATATCAACATACAAGTTATATTAGTCAAAGTTACTGTGATTCCACCTGGGTAATGCTGATATACTTTGAAGTATATTCCGCTTCTATCCCGTACAGCCCCAGGGCCAGGGAATTCAGGAGCAGGCTTGCATAATTGCTGGGTTCGGAAATCACATGAAATTCTAAATAACCTTTTTTCTCGTCCTCATCCACGGTAAACCGGTCTGAGGTGAACTGCTCAATAGAATTAACGGTATTCGCCGCCAGCACGGATGCTGCCGCGCACACGACATCTCTGCCGGATCTGGCATACTTCGCATGGCCGGAAAGCTTAAAACCAGTAATCATATTGTCTGAATTTTTATAAATAGATACGTCAATCATATCTGCTTATGCGTTGATCTTTTCAATCTTAACCTTGGTGAACGGCTGTCTGTGACCATTCTTCTTATGGTATCCGCTCTTTCTCTTGTATCTGTAAACAATAACTTTCTTGTTCTTGCCTTCTTCAACAACAGTTGCAGAAACCTTGGCATTGGCTACTGTAGGCTCACCTACTACTAACTTACCGTCATTCACGGCAAGTACCTGATCAAAAGTAACAGCTGCTCCAGCCTCAAGACCAAGCTTCTCTACCTTAATGATATCGCCTTCCGCTACCTTGTACTGTTTTCCACCAGTTGCAATAATTGCGTACATATTGGCACCTCCTATTATCATTACTCGCCAATTGCGGTGTCTGCTGACGGCAAGCATTCCTGTTACGGACTGCCTGACCAACGAGCAAAGCTTATACCTCATTGTGCGGCACACTAAAATATGATAGCATAAGGGGAAATGTTTGTCAATAAAAGAATTTAGAACTTACTGCATTTCGGCAGATGGAATAGCTTGTGCCACGGCATCTCCCACAAGGCGTCCATCCTCCATCTCAAGAATCCGGTCCGCATACCCCGCTATTTCATGATCATGGGTTACCATGATGACGCAATAACCCCTTTCCTGCGCCAGCTGCCGTAATAAGGTTACTATCTTCTTACTGTTCTCCCGGTCCAGGCTTCCGGTAGGTTCATCTGCCAGAATAACTTTTGCGGGGGTTCCTAGTGCTCTGGCGATGGCAACCCTCTGCTGCTGTCCTCCTGACAGGGTGGAAGGAAAGCGCATCGCTTCCTCCTCTGTCAGTCCCACCAGAGCCAGATACTCCTTGGCCCGTCTTCTGGCCTCCCTGGCTTTTATCTTATTCAGTTCCATGGGATACATGACATTCTCTGTTACCGTAAGCTTCTCCAGTAAGTTAAAACCCTGATAAATAACAGCCACATGCTCCCTGCGGTGCTTATCCAGATTCAGCTGAAGCACCGACTTTCCTGTATATAAGAGATCGCCGCCCGTGGGGAGAGCCAGACCTGCCATCAAGGACAGAAGGGTCGTCTTGCCGCTTCCCGATGCTCCCTTTATGGCATAGAATTTAGAGGCTTCAAAACGGTAGTTCACTTTTTTAACTGCATCTACCGTAATATAGGGGGTTTCATAACAATAGGATGCCTCCTTCAATTCTAAAATAACACCATTTTCATTTTCTTGTACCGGTTTTTTTAAATCTTCCATACCTTATTCCTCCCTCCAGGCTAACATTCGCAGAATTTCTTTATGAAAGGTCCGTATAATGGCAATGGATGCGCCCACATAATAGCAGCCAGCCAGCAGCAGAGCGTTCTGTACCATTTCTCTGCTCCAGCCCTTGAATAAAACTGCCGTTAACAACAGACCCATACCACCGCCCAAAACTGACAAAACAAAGGAATCCCAGAAAAATGAGAGAAAAATTCCGGTTCTGCTCTGGCCCATGGTGCGCAGGGCGATCATTTCCCCTGCCCTGTTTTTTAACAGCAGATTTGAAACAAGAAATCCGATTCCGGAGATTAACACAAACAGTACCGGATAAAGCAATTCCATATATTGAATGTATCGATTCAGACTTTCCAAAGTATCGTATAAAGCCTTGTCATCAATTACGACCCATTTACGGTATTTTCCTGTTACACCGGCCTGATCGTAATGCGTTTCCAACCAGCCCTTAAAATCACTCAGCTTCTCCGTATGCTGCAGCTGGAAGCCTGCGGCCTGCCATTTGTCCTCCTCAACTTTATACAGAAGGGTAACTCCGTCATACAGGACTGATATTATTGAATTATAGAAAGCCGCCTGTGTTGCAAACATGGCACTGCCAATGCCATTGTCCATATAGCTCCCGATTACTGTAAACAAATTTTGAGCATATAGGGCATCTCCTGTATATGGAACTGTAAAGGAAATAATATCTCCCAAAGACAGTTGATTCTTTTCCATAAAGCTGACAGGAAGAATACAGCCCCACTTTCCGTTTTGCGGATCAATGCCATTGGAATAAATATCCCAATCCATTCCTTCCATCCAGTTGATTTCCACTCCGTCCGTATTATAGAACTGGGGTGAGTGCCGAATATCTTCTGTCACTACAAAGGGAATGGAACTAGAACGCCACAGATACTTCATTGTTTCCAGCTTATATGGATTTTCCGGTATTTCAAACATGGTAAAACTTTCTTCCGGCAAACTGCCATCCGCTTTCTCAGAGATCCCCATATATTTTGCATAATAACGGCGAGAGGACCAGCCAGAGCTGGTAAAACCGGTCTGTCCGATCTCCGCCAGGCTATCGATACCGATGGATAGACGATCTGTCCTCCGTCCTGACGAATCCGTAAATTGCATCGTAACCGGTATATCCTCATGCACTGAATCCATCCTGTCCTGAATATTCATTCGTATTTTTGAGAAAATGCAAAGAAACAGGAGCATTGCCGCAAACAACAGAGGAACAATCAAACTCTGCCTTCCATTCCTTATAATACTCTTCATGGCATAGCGCAGGGAAATGAAAGGAATTAAGTCCATTTTCATCTTCTCTCCGATGGAACCGGAGATTGCCTTCCTTGCGCTCTCCTTCCTGGTCTTCCCTTTCTTTTGTCTTCTCTCCGGCCTCTGCCGCATAATGGAAATCAGAGTAAATATACCGCAAAGCATCAATGCTATCAGCAATATACCAATTCCCAGAAGACAAAAAACGGAAGGGTCAAGAATTGGCTTCGTACTAAATTCCGCACTCTTGATTCCATAGCCATTAATACTGAATCGATAATCCCGATCCAGGTTTTCACTGATACTGGAATATACAGCAGATATCAGCCTTTGTGACATCAGATAGCCGCATAAGCTCCCAATGGTAACAGCAATCAATGCAATGGCACCGCCGCCAATTATAAAATGTCTTACCACTCTCTTGCTCCCCGTTCCAAGAGTGAGCAGAATCCGGATACTTCTTTTATTGGTATGGATATGTAAATACGAGAACAGACATAAAACAATAATCGAGGCAATCAGGCAAGTCAAAGTGATGATATATGCCGTTCTCCTCATATTTTGGATCGGTGCACTGGAGGCTTTATAACCCTGGTCATATACATATAATCGAATGCCCTTCGGTAAAATCTTTGTCACCTCATCCACATATTTCTCTGCCTTTCGATTATCCAATATTACCCTGGCCAGTACCGGATCATTGGCGCTATGTCCAAGCCAGTCCTGTCCCGCATATGGAATATAGACCGTTTCACTGTTATCCTCCGAGGAATAGATTCCGGTAATTGTAAACTTTCCTTGATACGCAAATCGATCCCCGCTTTGATAGCTGTCATATTTCCCCCGCCCCTTTGTGGGTTGATGAAAGGACAGAGAGATTGTATCTCCAATGGTCTTATCCATATTTTCTGCCATCTTCTGCGGAATAATACAGCTATTGCCGCTCCTGTAGTCCTCCTCATCAAAAAAGCTTCCCTTTATCAAAACAGAGGCTCCTCTGTGAAAAGCGGAAACAGACTCAACCCTGCTTGATGCAGTGACATCAATGGATTGATTGTTTACCCTCAAGGTGTCCGCCACCTTTTTGAAATATCTGCCTGTCCGGCTCTGCCAGAAACTTTCTTTATCCGTAAACCCTGCAACCGAACACTCGGATACATCCATTCCTTCTTCCGGCGCCACAATATTTTCCGCCGAAAGGATCGTAAAGCCCGGATACATTTTTTCAGGGATCCTTCGGAGGGCACCAAAAACAACATATCTTCCTTCCGTTAACGGATGTTCTTCGTCGACTACAATAAAAATCAAATCGGATACCGCTTCCTGCCTTGAATAATTTACTTCTGATACCACCGCACGCCAAGCGTTAAAAGGCTCATAGAAATAAAGCAATGACACGGTTAAGACAGTATAGTCCGCATAGGGAGAACTATCCTCAGACTTGTATTCGTCCATATAAGCTCTCTGGGTTATGTCTTCCTCCAGCAAAAGGACTTCCTTCCGCTCATAATCCTTAAGGGAAAAAGAGGAAGACAAATTCTCGAGATCCTCATTATATCCTATACCATCCCAAAAGTCCATATTCTCATAGGTAAACTCCCCGGCTGTTGAAAACACCCGATCCGCATCCTTGAGCATCCCCTCCGATGCAGCCAGCATTCCGATTCCAATTGAGAGCAGCACAGTAGATACCATGATCAAAGCCGCCATCAGGATGCTTTTTACAGGAGTACGCAGAATGGATTTCAGTGCATACAGCATATCCTACTCTCCCCTTTCCTGTCTCACAAGGCACCCATCCTCCATTTCAAGAATCCGGTCTGCATACCCCGCCACTTCATGATCATGGGTTACCATGATGACGCAATAACCCCTTTCCTGCGCCAGCTGCCGTAATAAGGTTACTATCTTCTTACTGTTCTCCCGGTCCAGGCTTCCGGTAGGTTCATCTGCCAGAATAACTTTTGCGGGGGTTCCTAGTGCTCTGGCGATGGCAACCCTCTGCTGCTGTCCTCCTGACAGGGTGGAAGGAAAGCGCATCGCTTCCTCCTCTGTCAGTCCCACCAGAGCCAGATACTCCTTGGCCCGTCTTCTGGCCTCCCTGGCTTTTATCTTATTCAGTTCCATGGGATACATGACATTCTCTGTTACCGTAAGCTTCTCCAGTAAGTTAAAACCCTGATAAATAACAGCCACATGCTCCCTGCGGTGCTTATCCAGATTCAGCTGAAGCACCGACTTTCCTGTATATAAGAGATCGCCGCCCGTGGGGAGAGCCAGACCTGCCATCAAGGACAGAAGGGTCGTCTTGCCGCTTCCCGATGCTCCCTTTATGGCATAGAATTTAGAAGCTTCAAAACGGTAGCTTACTTTTTTGACTGCCTCTACCGTAATATAAGGAGTTTCATAGCAATAGGATGCCTCCTTCAATTCTAAAACAGCATCATTTTCTTGTAACGGTACTTCCGTAGTTTTTAAATTTTCCATGCTCTATTCCTCCCTCCAGGCTAACATTCGCAGAATTTCTTTATGAAAGGTCCGTATAATGGCAATGGATGTACCTGTATAATAGCAGCCAGCCAGCAGCAAAGCATTCTGTACCAGTTCCCGGCGGCTCCAGTCCTGAAAGAAAAGTACCGATAACAGCAGGCCTATACATCCGCCCAAAACAGACAGAAGGAACGAATCCCAGAAGAAAGAGAGAAATATCCCGATTCTGCCCTGCCCCATGGTGCGCAGGGCAATCATTTCCCCTGCCCTGTTTTTTAACAGCAGATTTGAAACAAGAAATCCAATTCCTGCAATTAATACGAACAAGATCGGATAAATCAAGTCCATATATTGAATATAACGATTCAAGTTTTCCAAAGTATCATACAAGGCTCTGTCATCGATTACAACCCATTTGCGGTGCTTTCCCGACACACCAGTCTGATCGTAACGTGTTTCCAGCCAGCCCTTAAAATCACTCAGTCTCTCCGTATGCTGCAGCTGGAAGCCCGCGGCGTTCCATCGATCCCCCACAATGTTTCTGTTTCCGTCATACCGTATTGCTACAAGCGCATTCATGCAGGCTTTCTCGGAGACAAATACTGCGTTGCTGATTCCGTCGTCCATATAGTTTCCTATGATAGTAAGCACGTTTTGAACATAGAAAAAATCCGTCGTATATGGTACAGCAAAGGAAATCACATCACCCATAGCCAAATGGTTTTCTTTCATAAAGCTTACGGGAAGAATACAGCCCCACAGACCATTCTCGGCGTCAATACCATTGGAATAGGTATCCCAATCCATTCCCTCAAGCCAATTAATCTCCACTCCATCCGTATTATAGAACTGGGGTGAATGCCGGACATCTTCCGTTACTACATAAGGAATGGAATTAGAACGCCATAGATATTGAAGTGCCTCCAGAGCATACTCATTCTCAGGCAGGGAAAATGGAGAAAAGCCTTTCTCCGGTACGGAACCGTCCGCTGTCTCATAAGTTCCCGTATATCTTGCGTAATACCGGACAGAGGCCCAGCCGTTCCCGGTAAATTCGGTCTTGCCCAGTTCCTCCAAACTGCCGGGATTGATAGCCAGATAATCTGTTTTCCTCCCTACTGCGTCCGTAAACTGAAGGGTGACCGGTATCTCCTCATACACCGAGCCCAGCCTCTCCTGGAAATTTCTTCGAACCTGGGCAAAAATACAGAGAAACAGAAGCATTGCCGCAAATAGCATGGGAACAAGGATGCTTTGTCTTCCGCTTCTGGTAATGTTTTTCATGGCATAGCGCAGAGAAATAAAAGGAAGCACATCCAGCTGCTTTGTTCCGCCGCCAGAACTGGTCCCGTCTTTTGGAACCCGTTTCTCCATTCTTTCTTTTCCCGCTTTTCCGCTCCGCTGCCTTCTTTCCGGCCTTTGCCGCCGAATGGCAGACAGTGTAAATATACCGCAAAGAACAAGCGCTAATATAAGAATTGTAATACCCAATAATCCGAAAACATGCGGAGAAATCTGGGGGGCCGTAGTAAATTCCGTACTTCTGATCCCATAGCCGTTAATACTGAAGCGGTAATCCCGACTCAGGTTTCCCCTCATATTGGAATATACAGTGGATACCACTCTTTTGGAAATCAGATAGCCGAAAAAACTCCCTAATGTGACGGCAGCAAATGCGATTATTCCGCCGCCGACCACAAAATGTCTGACCACCCGCCTGCTTCCTGTTCCCAGAGTTAGCAGAATTCGGACACTTCTTCTATTTGTATGGATATGTAAGTACGAAAACAGGCATAATACGATGATCGAAGCAATGAGACAGGTTAAAGTTATGATGTATGCCGTTCTCTCCATGTTCTTAATGGGTGCGCTGGAGGCCTGATAGCCCTGGTCATATACATATAATCTGACACCATCGGGCAAAAGCTGAGTGACCTGTTCCACATACTTTTCTGCCTTCCGGTTGTCCAGCACCACCCTTGCCAGTACCGGATCATTGCTGCTGTGTCCGAGCCAGGGCTGCCCTGCATATGGAATATAAACCGGATTGTTATTATATTCCGAGGAATAGATTCCCTTGATTGCAAGCTGCTCCTGATGGGCAAAACCGTCACCGCTTCGATAACTGTCATATTTTTTTCGTCCCTTCGTGGGATAATGAAAGGAGAGAGAGATGGAATCTCCAACGGTCTTCTCCAAGCTTTCTGCCATTTGCCTGGAAATAATACAGGCTTTTCCGCTTTTATAATCTTCTTCATCAAAGAAGCTTCCTTCTGTCAGAACCGAGGTACCTCTGTGGAATTCTGAAACAGCCTCTATCCGGCCGGATGCCGTGACATCGACGGACTGGTTGGCGATTCGTAAGGTATCCGCCACCTTGTTATAGTAGCTTCCTACCTGCCCCTGCCAAAAGCTCTCTTCCCCCGTAAACTCTGCAATGGAGCAGTCTGCTATATCCATGGTTTCCTCGGGTGGAATGATATCTGCTGCTGACAAAATTGTGAAGGCAGGATAAATCTTTCCCGGAATTCTTCGAAGGGAGCCGAAAATAACATATTTCCCTTCCTGTAACGGATGTTCTTCATCGGCTATAATAAAAATCATCTGCTCTACAGAATCCTTCTCCGTATAATTGGTATCCAGTACCAGAGCACGCCATGCTTGGAAGGGTTCATGGTAATAAAGCACAGATACCGTTAAGACCGAATAAGTCGCATAGGGGGAGTTCGTGCTGGATGACCGGTATCCCTCCAGATACGCTCTCTGGGTTATGTTTTCTTCCAACAGAAGCGCTTCTTCCCGTTCATACCTCTCCGGGGAAAAAGAGGAGGCTATATTCTCCAGCTCTTCATTGTATTCTATACCATCCCAGAAATCTATATTCTCATATACAAACTCACCGGCTGTTAAAAATACACGATCCGCATCCTTAAGCATCCCCTCCGATGCCGCCAGCATCCCAACTCCGATGGAGAGCAAAACAGTGGACACCATAATCAAAGCAGCCAGCAAAAGGCTTTTTACAGGGGTGCGCAGGATGGATTTCAACGCATACAGCATATCCTATTCTCACCTTTCCTTTCTGAGCCTCTTTCCCGTAATCTCATCGACCGTAAGCTCCAATACAGCTATTCTATTGATCATTTTTTCAGAGAAATGGAATTCCTTCTCCCTTTGATACTGCTCCATCGGGGCAGTCAGTCCGAGAACCTTTTCCTCTTCTTCTACAGCACGCAATTCACCGTTCCCGCAGACGCTTTCATATTCCATCGTATAAGAACAGGCATCCTCACCCGTAATCAGATTATGACTGCAGTCCATCTCAAAGGCAACCTTTGGATTTCGACCCAGCAGTTCCAGCTTTGTGCTCTCCAAAGTCGCATGAAAATACAGCTTAAATCCTTCCTCATTAAAGATGACACCAAAATTCATTGGAACGATATACGGGTATTTGTCATTATGGAATGCCAGCCTGCATACGTCACATTTCCTGATAATACCATAAATTTCATCCAGGTCTGTAATCTCTCTGTCCTTTCTTCTCATAGGTTTCCTCCAATTGTATCTATTTTTGCCGGTATGGATATTGCATCCCTGCGATTTCCATTATGAACTTCATCTTATCACCTGAGGTAGATTTTGTCAATCAACTGCAAAAGCTATCAGAGATGAAAGGTAATATTATATAATGCGGAATCAATATAATAATTGCTGTTTAACCATAGGTCACATTGCCAACCATTCAAAAAAAATAGATGCCGCAGAATTGCTGGGGATTACAGTGGAACCGGTTAGTCCGAGTGAATTTCCCACGAAGGAATTGCAGACGAATTACATAAAGAAAGGCTGTTCTATTTATCGCTATAAAACTGCTTCAGAAGAAGTCTACATCTTTATAGACTGTGACAGGACAACTTATTGTTTCTATAATACTCCATGGGAATAGATGCAGAAAGATAAGCTTCCCTTGGATATAATCGCTCTATTAAGGTAAAGTCGTATGAAATTAAGGGAAGAGAGTCCTAGCGGTATATAGAAACCCAGACTTTCTTCCCTAAGTTGATCAAAAGGCAATCCGCTTTATGCGCCTGCCGTTGCTTCTGATGCACGCCCTTGTCTTTCTCATTCAGCAATTTCACAAAGTATGGCATCAATATAGGTTACCAGGGCTTCTCTTGAAATACAAAGCTGGCAGCCCCTTACTCCGGCATTGACAGTAATCTCATCAAACAGAATTGCCGTCTCATCCATATAAGTCGGGAATTTCTTCTTCATTCCCACAGGCGAGCAGCCGCCGCGGATATAGCCGGTGACAGGAAGAAGCTCCTTTACATGAAGCATTTCAATCTTCTTGTCTCCTATGACAGAGGCCGCCTTCTTAAGATTCAATTCCAGATTCGAAGGAATGCAGAAAACAACAATCCCCTTCTTCTCTCCCTTTGCTACTAAGGTCTTGAATACCTGTTCCGGGGGCATACCGATCAGCTCAGCCACATGCTCTCCGCCAAGGTGATTCTCATCCACCTCATATTCCATGGCCCGATATCCAATTCCTTCCTGATCTAACAGGCGCATTACATTTGTCTTAATCATCGGTGCTTTTTCACCTCTTCCACCTGCTCATGCAAGGGCTTGCGAACCTTTTTGCGCGTCACCTCTACAAGGCCCAGGGCTGTCATATCCACCAGGGTGGTTTTTACCGGATCCTTCTTGAGATAATCCTGCAGTTCATCCATCAGCAGGTCCTTGTCCTTCTTCAGTTCCATATCAATAAAATCAATAATGATGATTCCTGACAGATTGCGCAGCCTGATCTGGTGGGCGATCTCTCTTGCCGCCTCCCGGTTCACCTTCAGGAAGGTCTCCTGCACCGGCTTCTTGCCGGCCACCGCTTTGCCGGTATTCACATCAATCACTGTCAGAGCCTCCGTTGGCTGAATCACAAGGCTTCCCCCGCATTTCAGCCAGACCATGGGCCGCACTGCGTCCTCCAGCTTCTCCTCCAGACCATACAATCTGGCAAGGCTGATGGAGGGGTCCTGATAAAACCTCAGCTTTCCCAGATCCTCCGGTTGATAGGTTCTGAGAAATTCCTCCATATTCCTGTATAGTTCCTCATCATCCGTAAGAAATTCCGATAAATTCTCGGTATAGCTGTCCCGAAGATCGCAGATATATTTGGGAGGGGTCCGGTAAAGCAGGGAAAAGCAGCTCTGATGTACTCCATATCTGCGGATATTCTCATAAGCTTCTACTAATTTCTCCATCTCACCGATTATAATGTCCTCCGGTATATAGGCCGCATTGGTGCGGATAATAAAACCATAATCCTTCCTCTGCATCCGTTTTCCGATTTCCTTCAGCCGTTTTCTTTCCTTTTCATTCTGGATCTTGGAGGATACACCCACGGCGGGCTTTCCATAGGTCAGGGCGGCAAATTTGCCGGTAAAATTAAGATTAGCGCTGACTACCGGAGCTTTTGTCTTAACATCCTCTTTTGCTACCTGAACGATCAGCTCATCCCCTACTTTTACCTTTCTATCGGCGGGCGACAGGCCTTTGTCCGGATTCTCCTGTCCTCCGGGAGAACTTTCCTTCACCATGATGGGACAACGGTTTTCGCCCATGGAATAGTAACACATTCTACCGCCAGCAATCTCAACAAAGGCAGCGTTAATATTTTTTATAATATTCTTCACCTTTCCCAGATAAATATTTCCCAGGATGGCATCCTCCTCTGCGGCATTCAGAGATATCTGGAGCAGATCCCTGCCCTCAAAGATGGCGGAGATAATTGTATTTTCTTGCTTTGTGATGATTAGTTTATTCTCCATGCTTTATCGCTCCAATTGATCCAGCGCAGCCAGTTTGCCGGTTACAGCATCTCTGGTATAGACCTCCAGGCGGTGAACCTGCCAGGCGAAGGGCCGGTAGGGAACGCCCAGGTAATTTGAAAAAGCTTCCATCACCAGCTCCGGCTTCAGATTGGCGGCACTTCCGGTATCCATCTGAAGATATACCTTGATGCCGTTCTCATATACCTCGGCCACACTTTCCGGCCTGCCGAATTTGTTCTCTCTCTCATCGTACTCGCTGGCTTTCAGCTTACCATATTCGCTACTGCCTGCTTCAGTATACCCATTAGCTTCCGAATTACCACAGTCGCTGCTGTCCGCCTCGCTCTTCGCGTTCCCGCATAAAGTGGCAGCCCGTTTGGTCTCGTAGTCCTCATCGGAAAAGGCGGACATCGTAATCATTGGCTTGATATCCACTTCCTTTTCGCTTTTCTTCGTCTTCTTATCCATTATAATTTGCGGCAGCTCCAGGAATTCCTGAAATGCTTTTTGAAAGCTTTCCTGGGAGGTGATATCCTCCCGGATGGAATATCCATCCTTTAAAGACACCTGATAATCAGCCGATGCCACCAGGGACATAGCCGTTACTGTCTTTGTATTTGCTTCCGCCTCCAGCAGCGGATGATATCCGATAATCCGGAAGCCCACGGTAATCGCTTCGTTCATCCGCTCTATCATCACTTCCGGCTCCTGGGCCGACAATAGCTGTATATCCAAATACTCCGCATCACTGGTCAGTCCCACTCCCAGCGGAGCCGCAAAGGACATAATCTGATGCGGGCTGAAGCCCTTGCTGTATTCACTGTCAATATCCGCCCGGCGGAACAGCTTCTGAAAATATCTCATCACATCCAGGTGCCCGACAAACTTCATTGCACCATATTTTTGAAATTTAATTCTTACCTTCATCGGAAACCTCCTCCACTGCTTCATAGGTCAGTCCCTCTGCAAAGCATACTCCGCCGCCAAACTCCTTGGCACCGCAATTTGCACAGGCCTGTTTGCAATTCGGGGTCACCTTTCCTGCTTTTGCCCTTTTATATTCTCTAAGCAGAAAAGCCTTCGTAACCCCCACATCAATAAAATCCCAGGGGAAAAGTTCGTCCTCTTCTCGTTCTCTACCATTGTAGAACTCCATATCAATGCCATTCTTTTCAAAGGCATTCATCCATTTTTCATAATTAAAATGCTCCGACCAGGAGTCATAAAGACACCCGTCCTGGTAAGCATCATAAATCGCCTTGCTCACTCTGCGGTCTCCACGGGCAAATACTCCCTCCAGCTCGGTCAGCCCCGCCTCATGCCAGTTATAGGTCAGACTCTTGCGGTTCAGCTGCTCATTGAATTTTCCTTTCAGGAAGCGCTGCCGTTCTGTGTATTCCTTGCCGTTAATCATCCTCGCCCATTGAAATGGCGTGAAGGGCTTCGGAACAAAGAAGGAGGTGCTGGCGGTAACGCTCACCTTGCCGTTTCTCTGATCCTTCGGTATGGTATAATACTCCCTGGCAATGCGGTCAGATAATATCGCTATCCCCTCCACATCCTCCAGCGTCTCCGTCGGAAGCCCCAGCATAAAATACAGCTTAACCCTATTCCATCCACTTTGGAAGGCTTTCATGGCACCGCCCAGAATTGAATCCTCCGCCAGTCCTTTATTGACCACATCCCGCAGCCTCTGGGAACCTGCCTCCGGCGCAAAGGTAAGGCTGCTCTTGCGGATATCCTGAACCTTGCTCATAACATCCAGGGCAAAAGCATCAATACGCAGGGAGGGCAGTGAGATGTTCACCCCCTTGGAACCGAATTCCTCGATCAGAAAGTATACCAGTTCCTGGAGGCCGGAATAGTCACTGGAGCTTAAGGAGCTTAGGGATATCTCCTCATGCCCTGTGGAGGACAGCATCTCATAAGCGCATTTCTTCAAGTATTCTACGCTGCGCTCCCTGGTGGGACGGTAAATCATCCCCGCCTGGCAGAAGCGGCAGCCCCTGATACAGCCTCTTTGAATCTCCAGCACCACCCTGTCCTGGGTCGCCTTAATAAACGGCACTAGGGGAGCCGTAGGATAGAAGGTTTCGCTCAAATTCATTTCCACCTGCTTCTTTACCGAACGGGGAGCGTGTACATTATTCGGCTCCATCCGCCCCAGGGTACCGTCCGGTTTATAGCTTACATCATAAAAAGCAGGCACATACATTCCTTCAATCTGTGCCACTCTCTCCAAATATTCTTTTCTAGACCTGCCAGCCTTCTTGTATTCCTTATAGGAATCCAAAATCTCATGATACGCTGTCTCACCCTCTCCGATATAGAAGAAATCAAAAAAATCTGCAATGGGCTCCGGATTATAGCTGCAGGGCCCTCCTCCTATGACGATGGGATGTTCCTCGGTACGGTCTTTGGAATAGATAGGAATCTGGGATAGTTCAAGGATCTGCAGGATATTGGTATAACACATCTCATATTGCAAGGTTATCCCAAGAAAATCAAAATCCTTCACCGGCTCCTGACTCTCCAGGGCAAAGAGAGGAATCCCCTGCTCTCTCATGATTTTATCCAAATCTACCCATGGGGAATAAACCCGTTCACAATAGGTATCCTCACGGCGGTTGAACATATCATATAGGATCTGAATGCCCAGATGTGACATGCCGATATCGTAGACATCGGGGAAGCACATGCAAAAACGCACATCCACCTTGTCCGTGTCTTTTATCTTCATGTTGACCTCCCCGCCGATGTATCTGGCAGGCTTTTCAACGGTTAATAATATTTCATCGGAAAGTGCTAATTTTCTCATTTTTTAATCCTTTCATCCATACAATCGCAATCGGTTAACGCAGACTTTTATCCAGCATTTTACGATATTATAACTGATATGAGATGAAATTACAACGAACAAAAACCAGATTCAATCCTTCAGCAAAGTAACAACGATGTTCTCAAGCTCCTTTAAAGTATCCTTTCCTGTGACATATTCCTGGATCACGGAGGGCGTGAGGCTCCCGATATTAATATTCAGCTTGTCGATCAGAAATATGGAAAGAAACAGCACCAGGGCACAGACTGTGCGGATTACCAGGAACCGAAAAGCTGCCGCCTCCCTCAGGCTGTCTTCTTCCTCGGCAGTATAATTTTCCTCATGAAACAGTCTGAGGGGCTTTCCCTTTCGTCCATGCTCCAGCTCGGCATTCTCCAGCGCGCTGTCCAGATAGTAACTGTCATAGGCTCTTGCCGTGCTCTGCATCACACTCAGCTGACGAAGGCAGGATTCCCTGGCCTGTCTGATGTATTCCGCCCTGGATACCGGTATGGCGGGATTATAATAATCCAAAGAAACCAGAGGACTCTCTGCCTCCGCATCCGAAGAAGCAGACAATATGTTTTCCCTTCCTCCATCCCCTCTTTTGTCCTTTGTCCTGTCATTTCTCCCGGCATCCCCCCGTCCCGTCATAAACAGATTCTCATTCATATTACTATGTAAGTTTTTCTCAATCTGTCGGACCATCCGGTCTTCCACCCTTTTATCCTCTGTTATCCTATCTCCAACCATCCTATCCACCAGGCACCTCCTCGAGAAGCTAAGATACAAAAAATGCTTGTATTACCTGATTCATTATATTGTAGCCGGAAGGCGGATATGACAAAGTTATATAAATCATGTTTTTCGTTGAAATATAAATAGTAATCATTTATAATGTCCTTAGTTAAGGACAAACAAGGAGGAAAACCAATGTCAACCAATGTTTATGACATATTACTGGAACGCGGGTTCATTGAACAATGCACCCATGAAGAAGAGGTTCGGGATTTATTAGGAAAGGAATCGGTAACCTTTTATATAGGCTTTGATGCCACTGCCGACAGTCTGACTGCTGGTCATTTTCTTACGGTCATGGCTATGATGCATATGCAGCGTGCGGGACATAAGCCCATTGCCCTGCTGGGCGGCGGCACCACCATGATCGGCGACCCTACGGGGAAATCCGATATGCGCACCCTGATGACCGTTGAAACCATCCAGCACAACGCCGACTGCTTCCAGAAGCAGCTCTCCCGTTTTATTGATTTCAACGACGGTAAGGCCATTATCGCTAATAATGCCGACTGGCTGCTGGATCTGAACTATGTGGAGTTTTTAAGAGAAATCGGAATTCATTTCTCTGTCAATAAGATGCTGACTGCTGACTGCTATAAGCAGCGCATGGAGAAGGGCCTGACCTTTTTTGAATTCAATTATATGCTGATGCAATCCTATGACTTCTGGAAGCTGAATAAATTATACGGCTGTTCCCTTCAGCTGGGCGGCAATGACCAATGGTCCAATATCCTCGGCGGCGTTGATCTGATCCGGCGCAAGGAACAGAAGCCCGCCTTTGGATTAACCTTCAAGCTTCTCACTACCAGCGAGGGAATCAAGATGGGCAAGACCATGAAGGGTGCCGTGTGGCTGGATCCCAATAAGACAACCCCCTATGAATTCTACCAGTACTGGAGAAATATCGAGGATGTCAAGGTTGAGGAATGCCTGGGACTGCTGACCTTCCTGCCCATGGATGAAGTAAAGCGCCTGGGAGCCTTAAAGGATGCCGAGATCAATCACGCCAAGGAGGTTCTGGCCTTTGAAATCACCAAGATCGTCCATGGTGAGGAGGAAGCTGCCAAGGCTCAGGAGGCCGCAAGGGCTCTGTTCGGCGGCGGTATGAAATCAGAGGATATCCCCACCACTACCTACCCTGCCGCAAGATTTGAGGAAGGAATCGACTTGATCACCATGATGTGCGACGCAAAGCTTGCCACCTCCCGTTCCGATGCGAGACGTACCATTGAACAGGGCGGAGTAACGGTTAACGATGTCAAGGTAACGGAGTTCTCCAAGGTAATGACGGCCGAAGATTTTGACCAGGACGGCGCGTTGCTGGTTCGTAAAGGGAAGAAGGCCTTCCACCGCTTTATGGCGGAATAAAATATATTTTGCGGCGTCCTCTTTCATTAAATTTATGATCAAAGTGTCGAAGGTGCTTTTGACGCTTTAATCATTTATATTACTATATAAGAATGGAGTTGAAATTATGCCCTGGTGTCCAAATTGCAATACCGAATATCAAGAAGGATTTACGGAATGCGCCGATTGCGGAGCCGCTTTGGTTGAGAGCCTGGAAGAGGCTGCGGAGCTCCTCCCCTTCTTTCAATCGGAAAGCAAAAAGCTGGCAGAAAAGCTGGTCAGTTATTTCCAGTACTCTTCTCTGCCCTCCCAGCTTTCTTATGATAGCTCCAGAGAGGTCTATGTGGTAAGTCTCCCTCCCCGGCAGGAAAAGCAGGCGAAAAAGCTGTATCAGGCTTTCTATTTTGTAGAACGTGAGAATATTGAAAAAGGGCTCTACAGGGATGAGGCTTCCAAAGATGTAGAAAGCCCCCTGGAAGAAGACCCCTCTGAAGAGGAAGGAAAGCCGGAAACCGACGGCAATGTCTTACCCGATGAACAGAACCCGGAAATTGAACTGCTGGAGGAAGAGGATGCTGAGTTTTTCGCAGAGGATGATGTGCAAAAGGGCACCCGGTCAGAGGATGAGGGCATGGACGTAATCCCTGAGAACGAAGATGACTCGGAGGCTTCTGAGGATCGGGGCGCATATGTCTTCAAAGCAGACCGGTATAAGGATCTTGCAGGCACTGTGTGGATCTTCTTACTCTTTGGAATTGCCGGGCTGATTTTTGTTATCCTCAACATGGCGGGCATTTTAACCGTTCTGAACGGATGGATTCCCAATACGGTCATGGGAGCATTATTTGCCTATTTTGTGTATGTTGGAGTATCTACCAATGCAAAGGCTAAATCGATAAAGACAGAGATAGCCCAGGAAAATAAGCTGACAGAGGATATCAACAGCTGGCTGGCTGAGCATATGACAGAGGATTATCTGGCTTCCATCTATAACGACGATATATCGGAGGAATTGAACTATATCAAGATGACGGATGCCGTAAGAGAACTTTTGCTGGATCAGTTCGGAGCTCAAAACCTCTCCTATCTTGACCGCTTAATTGAAGAATACTATAATGCTAATTTTGAACAATAGAAACACATTATACGGTGTATGACAACATAATATTATTATGTCAACTTACAGCTCTATGACTTCAGAAAGAAGTCATAGAGCTGTAAGTTGTTCCTTATGCTCATCCATCCTTGCTTCAGCTATAATAATTATCCTCCTGCTTTACAGGATCAGCAAAGATTGTCGACTCTTTTGCTGTGCTGGGTTGACAATGGACCATAACCTGTTATAATGAAAACCGGACACACAAAACATGTATATACAGAATAAGGATGTTTTCCATGGAACTAAAATATCAGGTGTTAAAAATATTAGAAGAAAACCGCGGCCAGTCCATCAATGGCGCTAAACTAGCCAATGATTTATATGTCACACGGAGCGCTGTCTGGAAAGCTGTCAAAGCCCTGCAAAAGGAGGGCTACCACATTACTGCGGTGACCAACAGAGGCTATTGTCTGCAGGCGGAAAATGATATTGTGTCAGCCGCAAGCATTGTTCCTTATCTTCGGGGGGATGCCGCCTTCTTTGATCTGGAGGTGCGTCAGACAGTGACCTCCACCAATACCCTTGCCAAGGAAATGGCCGCAAAGGGGGCCAGGGAGGGAACTGTACTAGTTGCCAGGGAACAGACCGAAGGAAGGGGAAGAATGGGGCGTTCCTTCTACTCTCCCCAAGCCTCCGGGATCTATTTTTCTGTGATATTGAGGCCGAAGCTGACCCTTGAGGATTCCCTGCTGATCACTACTGCCGCCGCGGTAGCGGTGGCTCAGGCCATGGAAGCTGTTGCCGGGGTTAAGGCTGAGATCAAGTGGGTGAACGATATCTATATCGCAGATAAGAAGGTATGCGGTATTTTAACGGAGGCCTCTCTGAATTTTGAAAACGGCGGACTGGAATATGCGGTTGTGGGAATCGGAATTAACATAGAAGCCAACCAGTTTCCCGAAGAGATTAAAAATATTGCCGGCTCTCTTTTTGCAGAAAAGCCTTCCGATGCACCGGTCACTTCCATTCTGGTGGCAGAGGTGCTGAATCATCTGGCAATCTATAAGAAGGAGCTTTCAGAAAAGCGTTACATGGAGGAATACCGTAAGCGTTCCTTCCTGCTTGGCAAGAATATTCTTGTGTTAAAAGGCAAGGATACTTATCCTGCAAAGGCCCTGGACATCGATGAGAAGGCACGCCTTGTGGTAGCATATGAGGACGGAACAACGGAAGCCCTGAACTCCGGCGAGGTTAGTGTACGGGCCGCCAGATAGCAGCTAACAGCGATCAATCTATATCAAAGAAAGGAAAGGAATCAGGTAGAATATCTGCCTTAGGCATATGCCCTGATGTCCGGAATGAATGACAAATATGAATACTACTGCTAAAAAGACACAAAGAATTAACACCAGGGATCTGGTTATAACGGGAATGTTTACTGCTGTGATCTGCGTTCTCTCTCAGATATCCATTCCCACCCAGCCTATCCCTTTTACTTTAGGGCTCTTATCTATTTTTCTTACCGGAGCGTTATTAGCTCCCAGATATGCTCTTCTGTCCGTCCTATCCTATCTTCTGCTGGGAGCCTTTGGCCTTCCGGTTTTTGCAGGCTTTAAAAGCGGAGTAGGAGGCCTCTTAGGAATGACCGGCGGATATCTGATGGCATATCCTTTGGTTGCGCTCGTCACAGCGCTCTCCTACAAATTAGCTAAGAAGTATAAGCCTCAGGGCACGAAGCGGTTTCTTCTTATTGAAAGGTTGGTTTTTCCGTTGGTTCTATTTCTCGGCATGACCTTCTCCTTAGTGCTCTGCTATCTGATAGGCACAGTATGGTTTACCTTTATTACCGGAAAGACCTTCTATGTTGCACTGACCATATGTGTATTTCCTTATGTACTGTTTGACTTGCTTAAAATTATATTTGCCATCTCCTTCAGTGTCCTGATCAGAAAGGCCGTTATAAAATAACAGCTTATCATTGCAATATTACTTAAAAAATCGGGAGTAGATGCGTTATTTTCCTTAACTGCATCCACTCCCGATTAAAGTATATCCAAGTGTATTCAATCTATTGCCAAACCTCATCCGGGCGTCTTTCCATCCATTTTCTTTCGCCCATCTTCTACATCGGTGCAAAGAGCTCCTCCAATTCCGCCTTCGATAAAGAATTAATAAATACTTCCTTCGAGCTGATGATGGAATCGGATAATTCCTTCTTTTTCCGCTGAAGCTTGAAAATCTTCTCTTCTATGGTTCCCTTTGTTATCAGCTTCATTACATGAACCTTATTCTGCTGTCCGATCCGGTAGGCCCTGTCCGTCGCCTGATCTTCCACCGCCGGATTCCACCAGGGATCATAATGAATCACTGTGTCGGCTCCCGTCAGATTTAGCCCGGTTCCTCCTGCTTTCAATGAGATCAGGAACACCTTGCCCTCACCGGAATTGAAGCGTTTTACATAATCATTTCGATCCTTGGTTGCAGTGGCACCCTCCAGATAGAAATAGGGAATATCCAGCTCCTTCAGCTCCTCTTCAATAATGCGCAGCATGGAGGTAAACTGGGAAAATACCAGAATGCGATGGTCATTGGCAATTGCCTCCGGTATCAGCTCCATCAAAAGCTCCAGCTTCCCGCTGCCGCCCTGGTAATTCTCCAGAAAGGTGGAGGGATGGCAGCAAATCTGACGTAAGCGGGTAAGAGCGGCCAGTATTTTCATCCTGCTCTTCTCCACACCGTTTTCCTCAATTTCAGAGTGCAGTTCACTCCGGATATTCTCAAGGAAGGAAAGGTATACCAGCTTCTGCCCGTCGGACATATCCGTCAGCATCTTGGTCTCGTATTTATCCGGAAGCTCTGTGAGAACATCCTTCTTCATCCTGCGCAGGATAAACGGCTCAATGTGCTGGTGCAGATCGCTGAGGGCCTGGCTGTCCTCCTTCATAATAGGCTTCTCATACAGCTCCACAAACCGGGAATGGGAATAAAGGTACTCCGGCATGATGAAATCAAAGATGGACCAAAGCTCGGAGAGACTGTTCTCAATAGGCGTACCGGTCAACGCGTAGCGGTGCTTCGCCTTGAGCCGCTTTACCGACTTGGCATTCAGGGAGGAATCATTCTTGATATATTGGGCTTCATCAATGAACACCGTATGAAAATCCAGCTTCTCATACATCACAATGTCCCTGCGGATCAGAGGATAAGAAGTGATCAAAACATCATACTCCCCATATCTCTCAATCGCCTCCTGCCGCTCCGCGGGATTGCCGGTGATAACCAACGCCTTCAGAAACGGGGCAAAATTCTCAATCTCATCCTGCCAGTTGTAAATCAGGGAGGTGGGGCATACAATCAGATGATGCGCTCCCGCCCCCTCCTTCATGCAGGATGCGATATACACAATGGACTGCAGCGTCTTACCCAAACCCATATCATCGGCAAGAATTCCGCCCAGCTCATTCTCGGCCAGAGTTTTGAGCCATTTGTAGCCGGTCAGCTGATAAGGGCGAAGCTCCGCCAGAATTCCCTGAGGAAGCACATGCTCTGTCTTAGCCGGGTTGAGTATCCTCTCCGTCAGGGCCATAAAATCCCTGTCCCGCTCGAAGACAAATTTCTGGTTGGAGAAAGCCTTATCCAGGTAAAGAGCGTGCTGCTTCTCCAGAAGCATGGCATCCTCTTTTAAATTCTTGTCCTTAATATTCAAGGAGGACAATATATGGGATACCTCATTGATGGTTTTATCCTCTAGATTGATAAAGCTGCCGTTCTTGAGCCGGTAGTACTTCTTCTTCACCTGATAGGAATGGAGTAATTCCTTCAGTTCCTCCTTCGGTACTTCGGCAAAGGACAGATCCAGCTCCAGCATATTGAATTCAGAATTCATCCGAACCCCCGCTTTAAAGCTGCCCGGAGCCCGAATCCCAAGCCGCCGGAAATCCTCTGAATAATAGAGGTGCCCGCATTCCTCCAGCTCCATCACCCTCCCGGACAGGAAATCATAGATTCCATCCTCATCCTTCAGCAGATAGAAATTTTTATAGGGGACAAATCCCATCTTCAGAAGCTTAGATATGATGGCATCCTCTTTCTCTCTCTGGCGGACCACAATGTAGGAACCTGCTGCCGCATTTCCGAAGGAATTAAATTCATAATCACCGTATTTATATTTTAATTCCGCCTTAATCCCTGTTTTATATTTGTCGAAATAGAGCTTTGCCTCCATATCACAGGTGATATACCGGCTGCGAAGCTCTTCCGGGACATCCAGTATCATGGTTTCACTGATTCTGGGCAGAACATGCTCTAAGAAGCTGGTCTTATTATCCCCCCGGAAGGTCAGCGGCTCCTTATCCTTACCCAGGCTGTTATAAAAGGGCTTATAATTGCGGATAAACTTCTTATCCGGCATATAAACCACTCCGTCATAAAACAGGAGTTCCCCGGTCTCCGTCAGCGGCAGAACCGATTCCTTGCCCTGATAATCAATGCTGATGGAATCCTCATCCAGAGACAGCTGATATGCGATTTTGGGATTTCCCTTAACAAACACCACATCCGAATACACCTTCCCATACAGCTCCAGGATAAAAGGCGTCCCGCACAGAAGCTCCAGGATCTTGACCAGCATATTTTTCGTGATAATCATCTGGGATTTGGAGAATATCTTTGAAAAATGCGTGCTGTCCACCACCTCCTGCAGCTCATAAATTCCCAGGAGATAATCCAGCAGTCCAAGGGAAACCGCATTAAAGGTGCTCTCTCCGCTGACATATTTGAACTCCTTGCCGATGGCAAAGCTTTCTTTATGATAAATATCCGCCAGAAATTTCTTGATAGTCTGGATTTTATATTTGCGGCTGCTTCCTCCCCGCAGGGAAACCATGGCCCTGCCGTTCTCACCCTTGAGAATGGAAGGAATGCTGACAACTGCCTCCAGGGCAAAGGTCTCCCCCACCAAGGCCGCATCCTCCTGTGACATAAAGTAATCCAGAAGCTGCACTACCTTCCGTTCACTGGGATTAACCGACTCCGTCAGCAGGGCGCGCTCCTGGTATTTCAGCACAAAGAGCAAGGCTGCCACAACATGCTTACAGGCACCCTGATCCTTCAGACGGGACGGACAATTGCAGGCATAATCAAAAGAACCGTCCTCCTGTTCATCTATGGTAACAGAATAATTATAGTTTCCCCGGACGGTAAGACGATATTGCTTGATTGTATTGGAATAGGTCGCATTTACAATGCGGTTGTCCTTATAATATTGCAATCCACGTGCATAGGTCGTATCGTTGGACGCCAGGTTCCGTATCCCTGTACGCGAAATCTGAATCATATATGCACACCTTTCATGACTTGACTTTAAATACCTCCAAATATTATACCATAGGAAAAATGAAATGTGTAAATAATTTCGTGTTTTCTTCGAATTTATAATAAAAAGAGAGAGAGTATCTGCTTTACGATAAGATACTCTCCCTCTAAACTATTAAATTATTCATACCTACCTGGTACTTGCCATCTCATCTTCAGAATTGCTTTGTAATATTGCTCAAAGCCTTTGGTGGTCTTTGTACCTACCTAAAATCTGTTTGAGGTGTTCCAACTGACGTGTTTGGTGGTCTGTACCGTCCTTTCTTTCATACTCTTGTTTCCTTAACACTCTTTCTTGAACTACTTGCTTGCTTGAAATGTTTACTTTCCTGAACTACCTCTTTCCTATTTGCTTTGGGGTGTTACAATAATGTTTTCGGTGGTCTGTACCTTCCTTTCTGAAATATTCTTATAACATCATCTATAGTAATCCCTCCAAGCTTCGAGGGTTATTACCATTATATGAGTTATTTATCTCTTCAATGGAATCAGTCCCTTCTGTATGAATTTGCTTTCTCAGCAACTTCTTTTATCCTCTCTGTTTATGAGTTTATTTTACTATATGCTTTTTGATTTGTCAATACTATTATTCGACTTTTTATAAATTATTATATAACTAATTATTATGAATGTATTATTCAGATAATAATCTGGTTATATACTCACTTCGCACGTAATTTCGTTGGCTATTTCTTAAAAGTTCCCTAATTAAATTTGAATTTGCATATTGATTTTTTAACATCATTATATTAATATAAATAGTTAAGGGATAAAATGCAATCTCGTCCTATTTCATTTATTAACCTATGGAGGTGTCTATGAAACATATTATCAGTCCGACTGACCTTACTGTTTCTGAGCTCGGTGATCTTCTGGATTTGTCCGAAAAGATAATTGAAAATCCCAAGAAATTCGCCGATGTATGCCGTGGCAGGAAACTGGCCACACTATTCTATGAACCAAGTACCCGGACCCGACTTAGCTTTGAAGCTGCAATGCTTAATCTTGGAGGTAATATCCTGGGTTTCTCATCCGCTGATTCCAGTTCGGCAGCAAAAGGCGAAAGTGTTGCTGATACTATTCGAGTTATTTCATCCTATGCAGATATCTGTGCTATCCGCCATCCCAAAGAAGGCGCCCCATTCGTTGCTTCTACTCATTCTTCTATTCCTGTTATCAATGCCGGTGACGGCGGTCATAATCATCCCACTCAGACCTTTACCGATTTATTAACCATTAAGAATCTCAAAGGACGGTTAGATAATTTAACGGTTGGTTTTTGCGGTGATTTAAAGTTCGGACGTACCGTCCACTCTCTGATCCATGCCCTGGCAAGATATGATAACATTAAATTTGTGCTGGTTTCACCGGAGGAGCTTCGCATTCCCGCCTATATCCGTGAGGGGGTACTGAAGGCAAACAATATTCAGTTTGAGGAAATCCGCAGTCTTGAGGATGCCATGCCCTCTCTTGATATCCTCTATATGACCAGAGTTCAGAGAGAACGCTTCTTTAATGAAGAGGATTACATCCGGTTAAAGGATGTCTATATTCTGGACTCCAAGAAAATGGCTCTCGGTAAGCCGGACATGCTTGTACTCCATCCGCTGCCCAGAGTCAATGAAATTGCAATCGAGGTGGACGAGGATCCCCGTGCCGTATACTTTAAGCAGGCCGAATTCGGCGTCTATGTCCGTATGGCTTTAATTATGAAATTATTGGAGGTGGAAGAATGCTGAATATCGGCGGGCTGAATCAGGGAATCGTTATTGATCATATTAAGGCGGGCGGCGCAATGAAGATTTACTCCTATCTCGATCTGGAGAATAAGGACGTATCCGTCGCCATTATTAAGAACGCCAAGAGCAATAAGATGGGCAAGAAGGATATCATTAAGATTGAGGGAACCATGGAGAATCTGGATCTGGATATCCTTGGCGCTCTGGATCATCAGATTACCATCAATATCATTGAAGACGGAAAGATTATTGAAAAGAAAACCACCGCGATACCGGAGCGCGTATCCAATATCTTAAAATGCAAGAACCCAAGATGCATTACCTCCATAGAACCTGGTCTTGTCCATACCTTCAAGCTGACAGACCGTGCAACCGGGCAGTACCGTTGTATTTACTGCGAACAGGCCTTTGACCGCAGATAATTTTCCGGGACAGGCTCCATGTTGTACTTAATACCATATAAATCCGGTTATTCTAACCGCTGTCAGAACAATGCAGTGACTGCTGTTCTGGCAGCGGTTTTTACATAAAGATTATAGAAATGAACCGATTCCATTTTCATTACAATAAACAGTAAGAGGCAGTTATGTTAACAGGGAGGACGGCAAATATGACAAAAGAAGAATTAAATCAGCTGATCGTTGATTACGGAAAGCAGCTTTACAGCTTTTGCTGCAACCTCACCGGAAACAGGCTGGAGGCAGATGATCTATATCAGGACACCCTCTTAAAAGCGGTCGAGCTATGCCACAGACTCGACCGCAGTGGCAACCCCAAGAGCTTCTTGATGGGGATATCAGTTAAGGTATGGCAAAATCACAGGAAAAAGCATGCCGTCAGGCAAAAGATTGTCAAATGGGAAGTGCTTGATGAGAATCTCACGCAGGATAAGGTTGAAAGAAATGTGTTTTCAGCCTTCTATGGAGTTACCATGCAGCCGGAAGAAGAAATTCTTCGCAACGAAATGATCCAAACCGTCCGAAGAGAGGTAAAACGGCTGCCCGAAAAGCTGCAGCTGGTAATCTATCTGTATTATACGGCTGAAATGTCGGTGGACGACATTTCAAAGGCGCTGCGTATCCCCAATGGAACTGTAAAAAGCAGACTTCACAAAGGCAGGAAATTAGTAAAAGAATTATTGGAGGTGTATGATTATGGAATATAAAGAGATGGATGAACTCTTAAAATCTGCCCTTTCTCCGACAGAAACACCCTCAGAGGCACTAAATCATAGAATCATAACCGAAATGAAGGAGGATCAACCAATGAAATGGAGAAATAAACGCTACCTTGCAGCAGCATGTATTATAGCAGCTACTCTTCTTCTGCCCGTCTCAATCTATGCTGCTCAAAGATTGTTATCACCCAAGGAAATCAGTGATAAAATGGATGATAATAAGCTAGGCGAGGCGTTCCGGAAGGATGGCGAGGAAGTATATCAGAGTGTAACGGACGGTGCATATAAGGCCACTTATCTGGGACATGTAACCGGGGAGTCCATGAGTGAAAGGACCAGCAGTATCGCCGGGGATGCTGCCAGCGAAAAAGCCGCTGCCTCATGGGATCTTACTCCGGAAAGAACCTATGTTGCTGTTGCCATAGAAAGAAGTGATGGGACTGAAATAACATATGAGGATCGATTGTTTGTATCCCCGTTAATTCAAGGGTTGAAGCCATGGAAATATAATATTGCCTCAATGAACGGAAGCTATATTTCACAAATTATTGATGGAATTCTTTACCGTATCATAGAATGTGACAGTATTGAAGCCTTCGCGGATAGAGAATTGTATCTGATTGTATTAGATACTTCCTTTTACAGTACGGACGCCTATCATTGTGATGAAACAACCGGACTAATTACGGTAAATGATGATTACCCTGGGACTAATATTTTGTTTCCCATGAAATTAGATCCTTCTAAGGCTGACAGCGAAAAGGCAAATGCATATATAGAGCTGTTTGAGAAGGAATGGAATTCCGGTGCAGAAGAAAATCCACAGGAGTTGGAACCGGCAGACGAAGCTGCAGAGGACGGGGAGGCAGCTCATCAGGGAGATCTTTACACAGATGATGAAAATGGAATCACAATGCATATCGAGGCATCTGGACCCACCAGTTCGTCCAATAATTATAGTTCAAAAGGAGCATTTCATTGTTATTTTAACGTAGAAGGAGAAGGCATCGAATCTCTTACCTATACCCTGAACAAAGGAGAGTTCTGTTATTGGCCGCGTGTCATAGACCCAGACCATCCCCATAAAAACGAGAAGGAGTTTTACGGAAATCAGTATACGATAGCTTATGATGAGCAGGATGCTACCGCTTATCCGTATACCGTTTCCATTTATCAGGAAGCCGTTCTCAGTAACTACGGGTATAACGAAGAATATATGGAAAATCTCAAGGATACAGAAAATTATATCGAGACAAGAAGTAAAATATACCGAGATTCATTAAATAAGGAGCTTGAATCGGCCATTATTACTTTAGAAATCAAAATGAAAGATGGCCGCGTTATTGAGAAGGAATTATCCTTTCAGGTCCATCCTCCGAAGGAAGAAGGATTTTATCAGAATATTGAAGTTAATGTAAAGTAAGCCGCATTAAGGTCCTTAGTAGAGTAAGGTGCCTGACGCCCCAGGTTTTGGGATATCAGGCACCTCTTATTTCATCTAATAGTAGGCACCCTCGATCTCTAATAATTGTTAAATATAATCGTTATTGTTTTTCCGTCTTTGCTTCTTGTACGTGAAAAAGAATACCAACCGCCATAATGATATAAAAACGCTATCCCGCTGTCTACTGAATAAGGTTTAGATGCAGTAATTTTAAAAATATATTTTTTCTCTTCCCCGTCTGCTTTGTAGGCGGCATAAGCTGCTGCCTTACGAAACTCCTCTGTGGTCTTTATATTATTTCGATCTATTTTACTCCATGATTTGCTAAACTCAGGGTAATCGGAACCTTCTCCCTGCCAATAATGTGAGCTCTTCAGCGCCTTGGCGTCAATCAGGAAATACTTCTGTCTTATATCATTTACTTTCTTATATTTATTACCGATCGGATCGTCCCAGGTAACATCTACATAAGACCATTTTCCATCCACATAGACCTGATTCCATTCGTGGCTGTCACCGCCTGCCTGCCCAGTTACCAAATTACATGGGATCATCAGCCTGTCACATGCTTCTTTATATAATTCGGCATACATAAAGCAAATACCTTTTTTCCCTTTTAATACATTTAAAGCCGATGATTGATTTTTTAACATTCTTAAACTGGTATTCACGGTGGAATAATCATAATTATAGCTCATAAAAAGAATTTGATAATTATGTACATTCTGCAGTATATCCCTTTCTGTTTTGGCTTTCCCCTTTGCCTTTACCAGAAACTCATATATGGTATCCCTTTTTAGTTCACCCGTGGGTAATTTCCCAATATAAAAAGCTTCTGCCTCTTCATCATAGTTAAGTGGATGATTCTCAAAATCAAAATCCCTAATTTTAATATAAGGTATTTGCTTAATATTATATACCTCCATGTTGACTTCTGTTTTTTCCCAGTAGTCTTCATATATGGTAATTTCTTTATTCCTTTTAATTTCCCCAATCCTATCTCCCGGCTTGTAAACTGACTTCCAGTCTAAATTATACCATTTCTCCTGCTTTGCATCCTGCATGGACAAATAAAAAACATTTTCTTTATCATAAAAATCATCCATATGCCCTAAATCTAACAAGTACTCTAATTTTACATAATAGTCCTCTCCATTCTCAAGCAAATAGGGAATTCTACAACCATAAATATAGAATTGCTTTTTCGATAGCCTTGCATAATTATCTTCTGCTGCACTACTGTTTATATTGGGGATAAATATAGATAACATTAGAATTATAGATATGAACAAAATTTTAATACTGCTCCATTTGGATTCACTCATTATATATTTCGGTGATTTAAATTTCTGCACTCCTCAGTTCCTCCTGCTCTTCTGTACATTTTTAAATAGCCTTTCGATATTATACTATACCGCAGCCTATGATAGCAAGTGGTAAGGTGCCTGACACCCCAAAACGGTGTCAGGGCACCTTACTCCCTTTTCTGTCCTAAAAATTAGACCGCCCCGCTACTACGGGCCAATTAATATTTTTCATAAAGGCATTAATATATGCGTCCTTATTGTCCGCATATTGCAGGAAATAGGCATGTTCGTACATGTCCAGAACAAGAATCGGCGCCGAATATGCAATGTTACCCAGATCGTGGGCATCCAGGCTGATGTTGCGCAATCTCATACTTCTCTGGTCGAAGCAAAGGACTGCCCAGCCCCTGCTGGCTTTTGCCGTGGCAATAAAATCATCCTGCCAGGCTTTAAAGCTGCCGAAATCCTGTACCAGCATATCCTCTGTGACCTCATCCGGCGACGGAGTGTTTCCTCCAATATTCTCAAAATACAGTTCATGAAGGATGACACCGTCCAGAGCGTAGGTCTCTCCCCTCTTCAATTCCCGGTACCAGCTGAAGGTGGTATTGGACTGATCTCGCTGAGCATCGCCGTGCATTAATATCTCATCGATTTTATTAATGTTTGTGACGTAGCCGTCGTACAGACGCATATGTGCTTCAAATTGTTCCGGATTTACCACCGTAATATCATTCGTATAAGGGAATTCTATCTTCTCTATCATAGTTATACCCTCTCCTCCCGTAATATGCCGCAGCATTTCTTCTATAATCATACGACAGCTTATCCGGATTTATTCTTACTATTATATAATACTGTATAAATAGATTGGAAGGAGGATATATGCTCCAGAAAATAACGAAAAATCATACTATCATTGGCACATATGGTCCGATTTTTTGATAGTCTCCAATGATATTTAAATTTATTACTGGTTGAAGATACATGGGGGAATGAAATGATTTTTTATAAAAAACAACATTTATTGTAAATACTTTTAAATCTTTTTTTTGCTGTAATGTCATGTCATATTTGAGAATTTCATTTACATCCTCCTTCATTTTATTATCTTCATAATATTCAACTGATTTTATTTCTAAGTAATCTTCTAATCCTTTTGGTAGTTCAATGTTAATATCATAGCTGTCATTAAAACGGGGATTGGCTGTTAAAAAGGTATAGGCAACTGCAAACGATGAATTTTCCTGTATTGGTTGCATAAATGATATGGGACAGTCAATTATCTTTACATTGTTTTCCAATTCATTATATTGAGTAATATAATAGAAAGCTGTATTTAACACGAAAGAAGAATTTTCTGATTGTTCAAACTTAACCGAATTAATCCGGATATTCTCTTCATCACATAATAGCTTCTCAACATCAAGAACTAATTCGAAGGTACATAAACCATTAATATCCAATGTCTTTACATGATAATCTGTTGCCTCACATATTATTCTCTCATCTGAAAATAAGCTTATTTTTAAAAATCTAGATGTTAATGCATCCTTTATTTTATCAGACTTATCTGAGGTCAGTACTTTACCAAAGATACTCAATGTACGATTAATTTTAGAGTTCCCATTCGTGTTATACAAAATTGAAACAATTGTATCATCAAGCTTTAAATATTGAGGAATTTCATCCTCTTTAAGATTATAGATACTGTCTTCGTTGAAAATCTCCCCCTTCTTTTCCTCATCGAACGGAGTGTTATCATCTGAATCGATTTTAGCGATATGATCAATATCCTGGTGATTAACCTCTTTCTTCTCACAGGCTGAAAAAACACAAAATATCAAAAAAAATAAACATAACAATGCTAATCTTTTTTTCATAACTACCTCCATACTGCTTATCAAACTAGCAATGTATCTATTCATAATCCACTATAAAAATAATAGTTGGTTACGAAGCCCATATTGCATACAAATAGAAAACTTATTAATCGATTAACCTTCAAGAATATACCAATAGCTTTAAATTAAAGCTATTGGTATATTCGAATAACTCATCTTATAAAGAAATTAATTGTAATGTATAGTAAGGATCATAGGGCGCCCCCCAAACATAGCCTGGCGTAGTCGAAACCATCATATTTAGGTACATGGTTACTTGATTAAATGATACATACTGTTGATAATATCTCATCACAATTCTACCTTTATACCCCGTTGGTATATTAGCGGAATATCCTTCAGTCGCAGAGACTGTATATGATGCGCTGGCATTAAATCCAACAGTAGCCGTTACTATCTCACTAAATCCTACGGCAACACTTAGACCACCAGATACTGTAAAATTTGATCCACCGGTAAATGTAATAGTAGCAGGCCCTGCCCCATAGTTTGTTAATGGATAAAAATCATTATATGTAATTCTATTAATGTTGGTGAGTGCGTAACTGTAACCATCGGCTGTCGGAGTTATTTCCATCGGTGTTGCCTTTACACATAATGTTTTCTCATCGGGTATTATAATTACCTTGGCCGGAGACAAATAAATTTCATCTATAATTTGAACATCCCCTGCTGCCTCTGAGTCGATTGGAGTATTATTCGCAAGTGCTATAAAAGTTGAGGTGTTGCATGTCGTCACTGCAAGTAAAATAAAAAAAACACAAAGCTTCTTTTTCATACACATACCTCCAACTATTTTTTAGAATAACAAAATGGACTTTAATGTTGATTGAATTTGTTCAATGGACTCATTCCCTTCTTCATATATTTGCTTTCTAAGCCGTTTTCCTTTTCTATGTTCGCATTATCAGTATACCATACTGTTTTATTTTGTTAAATATTCCTTTTTGTCTGATTAAACCATCCATAAATAATATGTTTTTTGTCATAAATTTATTTTAATTCGGTTTATACACCTGTATTTTATTAATAAAATCAAAATATTATATACAACTCGTGGTAATTTATCAAAAATCACAACTTTAATCAATAGCAGTCTAATGTCTTTATTTGCATTCAGCTATAACTTAATGATATTACTGGTCAGAAATCTTAATTTGGCACATATATGCTATTAGATCTTTCTCTTATAAAGCTATTATTACAAAAAAAGAGAGTAGCACATTGAAATATATGTGCTACTCTGGTATCAATTAGAACCACTGCTTAACCTATTAACATTGGTTATAAAATCAAATCGTAAATTTTGTTTTTGCAACATGCTCTTCTTATCGAATAAAAAATGTAATCTGGTTAAAACAATCCGGTAATCATGCCCTTCTCATCCACATCGATTCCCTCCGCCGCAGGAACCTTCGGCAATCCCGGCATTGTCATCACCGTACCGGTAATGGCTACCACGAAGCCCGCTCCGGCAGATACATAGACCTCCCTGATATTAATATGGAAGCCTTCCGGTCTCCCAAGCCTGGTAGCATCATCGGATAAGGAATACTGGTTCTTCGCCATGCAGACCGGCAATTCCTTATAGCCCAGGGACTCAATCATTTTGATCGCACTCTCCGCGGCAGGATCATAGGTAACTCCATTCGCGCCATAGATTTCTTTTGCAATAGTATCAATCTTCTCTTTAATGGGTAAGCTCACATCATACAGGGGTTTGTAATTACTGGGTTTTGCTTCCATGGTGGCAAGAACCCTCTTCGCCAGATCCACTCCGCCTTCTCCGCCCTTCTCCCATACCTCGCATAAGGAGAATTCACAATTCCTTTGTTCACAGAATTCCCGTATATATTGAAGCTCAGCCTCTGTATCCGATACAAAACGGTTCAGGCTCACCACCACCGGAACACCGAATTTCTGCAGGTTCTCAATATGCTTCTCCAGGTTCACGCTTCCATTTCTCAGGGCCTCCAAATTCTCCGTTCCCAGCTCGGCCTTCGGCACACCGCCGTTATATTTCAAGGCTCTGACCGTCGCCACCAGCACAACCGCATCCGGTTTCAATCCTGCCATCCGGCATTTGATATCCAGGAATTTCTCCGCTCCCAGATCCGCGCCGAAGCCGGCTTCCGTTACCACCACATCGGCCAGCTTCAATGCCGTCTTGGTCGCCCTCACACTGTTGCAGCCGTGAGCGATATTGGCAAAGGGCCCGCCGTGAATGATTGCCGGCGTATTCTCCAATGTCTGAATTAAATTAGGCTTCAGGGCGTCCTTAAGCAGCGCGGCCATAGCTCCGACGGCATTCAGCTGCTTTGCTGTTACAGGCTGCCCATCATAATTGTAAGCGACAACGATTCTTCCCAATCTCTCCTTCAAATCCTGCATATTCTCCGCAAGACACAGCACTGCCATGATTTCCGAAGCAACGGTGATAATGAAATGATCCTCCCGGACAACGCCGTCCGTCTTTCTGCCAAGGCCCACCACAATATTGCGGAGAACCCGGTCATTCATATCAACACAGCGCTTCCACACAATCTGGTTAGTATCAATTCTCAGAAGATTCCCCTGCTGAATGTGATTATCCAGCATTGCCGCCAGAAGATTATTGGCAGAAGTAATGGCATGAAAATCACCGGTAAAATGCAAATTCAAATCCTCCATCGGAACCACCTGGGCATTGCCGCCGCCTGCGGCTCCGCCTTTAATACCAAAGCAGGGTCCAAGGGAAGGCTCCCTCAGCGCGATACAGGATCGTACCTTCAGAAGTCCCAGGGCCTGTCCCAGCCCTACTGTCGTTGTCGTCTTTCCTTCCCCTGCCGGAGTGGGATTAATCGCTGTCACCAGCACCAGCTTTCCGTCAGGATTATCCTTCACTCTATCCCATAGATCATCCGATAGCTTTGCTTTATACTTTCCGTAATACTCCAGGTCATCCTCGGAGATATTCAGCTTCTTCGCCACCTCCCGGATATGCTTTAACTGTGCCTCCTGTGCTATTTGAATGTCTGATTTCATTAATCCTTCTCCTGCCTTTCTCCTTTTATAGTGCCTTAAAGAATGAAGTATCTCTTTGCCATATCATGATTGTAGCTATTTATTCCGGATTATTCAAGATACCTTTGGTATTTTCATTTATTAATTATGGTAATGATTCGATGTCTTAATATTAATAAACTCGTAACGGTTGAGACTGCGGCAGGGAGAACCATGCCCTCCTCCCTGCCGCAGTCTCAACTGTTGCCCCGATTCCGGTTACATATGAAAAAATGCTTGCGTTTCCAATAGAGGAACGCTATACTATTAATAATTTAACCTGAAATATTCTGCTTTCGATGAAATAGAAAGGATGTACCCAATGAAATTTAACACCGTGATTTTTGATTTGGATGGAACCTTACTGAATACCCTGGATGACCTGCGGGATAGTCTTAACGAGGTCCTGGCTTCTAATGGCTATGCTTTAAAAAGCATGGAGGAAGTCAGACGGTTTGTGGGCAATGGTGTCAGGAATCTAGTCCGACTGTCTGTCCCGGCAAAATGCACTGAAGAGGAAATAACTCTTATTATGGAAGCATTCAAGCAAAACTATAAGCATAATATGCAGAATAAAACAAGGCCCTATAACGGTATTATGGAGCTGCTGCTGGATCTGAACCGCTTTAATTATAAAATAGCCATCGTTTCCAATAAATATGACGCTGCTGTAAAGGAGCTCTCCCGAACCTATTTCGGCAATCTGATTCCCGTGGCCATCGGCGAAACCTCCGAGATCAAGAGAAAACCCGCTCCTGACAGCATCTATAAGGCGGTGAAGGAATTAGGCTCCGACCTGCGCTCCACCGTTATGGTGGGTGACTCTGAGACCGACGTACAGACCGCAAAGAATGCGGGAATTCGCTGTATCGGTGTCACTTGGGGCTTCCGCTGCCGGGAGGTGCTTCGAAGCGAAGGCGCCGATTATCTCATTGATACACCAAGAGAGCTTCTTACCTTGATATAAAGGCTTCCGCCCTCATACCAGGCAGGCACTCCGTATAAAATTCAGATATCTTTCCACGATATTGAGATCGGAGCATTGATAAAGCATTCTGGAACCGACCACATCCTCGATTTCATTAAATATCAATTCTCCCTCATCCCCGATGATAAAATCAATACCTACCAGCCCAAAGTCAAACTCTGAAGTAATCCGATCCACAATGGCAATTTCCTCCTGCCCCAGTGAATACAGGCTTACTTCTCCTCCCAGCGAGAAATTTGATTTAAAGCCTTCTTTTGCAGTGCGCAGTACCGCTGCTACAATCTCTCTTCCAAGGATATATACCCTGAGATCCTGGTGCCTGCTTCCGGTCAGCGGCTGTACCACCAGATCGCTTGACCCGATCCCTGTTCGAATCAAGGATGCCGGGGAGGTCCCTTCCCAAAACTCCTTTTTCTCACAGACGGAACCGGAGGAAGCTTGTTCCCCCTGGTACAGAAACACCTGCGTGCCTCCGTGACCATCCACAGCCTTAATGACAACCGGCTCCTTCGCGGTATTCATCACCGCATCAAGCTGATTATTCCGGCAGAAACAGGTATCTACCATCTTAATTCCTGTTTTGGCAAGATACTGATATGTCCTGGCCTTATCATTACAAATCTCTGAGACCATGGAATTATTAAACACCCGGATTCCCATTGCCTCCAAATGCCTGTTCAGCAAGGGATAGATGGCACGGCAGATGGCAAAGTCCGGCTGCTCCGGCTTCTGCCCTTTATAGGTCAGAAAGTATCCGCCCTCCCGTATTCCAAATTCTATTTCCTCCACCAAAAGAAGCCGTATCTCTATTCCCAGTCTTCTTCCCTCTTCCAGATAAAACTGAATATAATTTTTATTATATACCGCGCTGTCCCGGTAATAAATAATCCATCCTACCATCGATACTATCTCCCGCCAGAATATTCTGTTCCTTAATCATAAACTTTCTTTTATATGCTTCAGAATAGCTTCTGCAGCATCCACTCCCGTACAATCATAAATATTCTTAAAATGGGCATTGGAATTCACCTCGCAGACCAGCGGCTCCTCCTCTTCGCCAAAGAGAATATCCACCCCTGCAAAATCCAGTCCAATCGTATCACAGCACCGGACAGCAAGCTCCTGCTGTTTTTGCGTGGGTTCATAAGCCCGCATCTTCCCTCCTATGGTCAGATTGGCGCGAAAATCACCGTTCTCCGAATAGCGATACATGCCTGCAATTACTTTACCGCCCACTACCTGCAGGCGAATATCCCTGCCGAAGCTGGTCTGAAGAAACTTCTGAAACAAAATCGGCTTCCCGGCAATGGATTTCATCCGCTCTATGCATTCCTCCCGGTTATGAACCAGGTACACCTGCTGACCGAAGGAACCAAAGCATTCCTTCATCACCATGGGAAAGCCGAGACGCTCCTCGACCTCCTCCAGAAAATCATAATTGGTGTATCCTATATTCTCAAAGGTCATGGGAGCAATCACGGTGTCAGGCACCGGAATCCCTTCCCTCATCAGCACAAGATGGGTCAGAGCCTTATTATCACAGGTTTCAATGGCTTTTGCCGAGTTAAATACCGGATATCCCAACTGCTCCAGATATGCCGCCAGTTTAACATCCTTGTCCCAAAAGAGAATAAAATCCGCCTCATTTTGAGGAAACTTTCTGGCTGTATCCATTAATATCTGTGCGTTTGTCCTTAACTCCATAACAATCCCATGCTTTAGCGCCGCCGACAAGAGGCGGTCATGAATATCCTGAAACTTATCGGATTGTAAAAATTCATTGACAATCAAAATTCCCCGCATCATTTTCTCCCGTTTTCCCGCATTTATATTGCAGGAAATAAAACTGTATCCATTTCCTCCTCGGTGTCAGGCACCAGAATGGTGCCTGACACCGACACTTTCTGTTTAATATTCCTCCAGGTACTGTTCAAATTCCTCCTGGGTCATCAATATCTTTCTTGGCTTCGTTCCCTCCTCAGCCCCTACCACACCGGCCTCATAGAGCTGGTCCATAATGCGGGCCGCCCGGTTAAAGCCGATCTTATACACCCGCTGCAGCATACCGATGGAGGCCTTGTCCTTCTCAATGATGAATTTGCCTGCTTCTGCGAAATACTCGTCCCGCTCGTCTCCGCCGGCCGCCGCCATCTCACCGGGCTTGGCATTGTTGATCTTATCGTGAACATCATCACTATAGCTGGCTTCATTATTATTCTTCTTTAAAAATTCCACCACGGAGCTTACTTCCTTATCGGAAACAAAGGCTCCCTGGATACGCACCGGCTTGGGATAGCCGGAGGGGAAGAACAGCATATCCCCCTTGCCCAGCAGCTTCTCCGCACCGCTGCCATCCAGAATCGTCCTGGAATCGATGGCGGAGGATACGGCAAAGGCAATTCTGGAAGGAATATTGGCTTTAATCAATCCGGTAATAACATTAACAGAAGGCCTCTGGGTAGCAATGATCAGATGCAGACCCGCCGCTCTTGCCATCTGAGCCAATCGGCAGATGGCATCCTCTACCTCTCCCGGCGCGACCATCATAAGATCGGCCAGCTCGTCGATTATGATGACAATCTGAGGCAGCTTCTGACAGCTCTCATCATTCAGATGGGCAACCTCGGCGGCTTTCTCATTATAGCCCTTCAGATCCCGGACACCCGCATCGGCAAACTTTTTATACCTCTCCGTCATCTCCATTACGGCCCAGTTCAGCGCCGCGGATGCTTTCTTCGGGTCAGTCACCACCGGTATCAGCAGATGGGGGATTCCATTATAAACACTTAGCTCCACCACCTTGGGATCCACCATGATCAGCCGTACATCCGAGGGCTTTGCTTTATACAGAATACTCATAATTAAAGTATTAATACATACGGACTTACCGGATCCCGTAGCTCCCGCAATGAGCAGATGGGGCATCTTGGCGATATCCGTAATGACAGTCTGTCCTCCGATATCCTTACCGACTCCGAAGGCAATATCAGAAGAATGTCCGGTGAATTCCTTGCATTCAATCAGCTCCCGAAAGGCCACCATGGAATTCTCCTTGTTGGGAACCTCGATACCCACCGCCGCCTTTCCCGGAATCGGCGCCTCAATACGAATATCCGCTGCCGCCAGATTCAGCTTGATATCATCCGCCAGGGCTGTGATACGGCTGACCTTGACCCCCTGCTCCGGTTGAAGCTCATAACGGGTGACCGCAGGGCCGCAGCTTACATTGGTAATGGCTACATGAACTCCAAAGCTGTCCAGAGTACTTTGAAGCTTCATCGCGGTCTCTCTTAATCCGGCTTCATTCCCGCCTGATTTTCCCGATTTGGCTTTAGGCGCGGCGAGCAGGCTTATCGGAGGGAAAATATATTCTTTGGGCTGGGGAAGCTGGTCAATCCCTAAGTCATCTACAGCAGTAGAAGCTTTGTCCGTCCCTGTATTGCTTCTTCCCATGGTACTCGTTTCTTTCTGATGCAGATCTCCCTGCTCCGGTCCATTATGACCCGATGCCTGTGATTTGCCATTCCGGGAAGCTTCGTCATCAAAATTCCTGCTATCTTCCTTGAGCATATCTTTCTCTGAATAAGCGTTACTAATTCCCGTATCTTGCGCCTTATCGTCCTGCTCATTATGATGTTCTTCCCTATAGGCATCTATATCTACTACAGGTGTAGTATCCGCCGTACCAGCAAATTGTTTCGTGATTTCTGCGTCTTCCGGGACGGGCCGGCCGAATTTATTTCTCAATTCCTCCTCATAGGTTGGCAGGGCATCCTCCCCTGCTGCGGCACCCGCGGAATCCGGCTCCGCTGCCTCTTCAAACAGGCCATGGAAATTAATGACCGGCAGCTTCTCCAGCTCTTTCTCCATTCCTTTTTTCAGTTTACGGTCTTTCAGCTGTATTACGGTGTCCTTCTCCTCCGATTTTTGCTCTTCCCCTTTACCGCTGGCACCTTTCTTGCCCTTTCCATTCAAATTCTCGGTATCAAGAAGGAAGGTCTTCGGAGGTCTCCTTTCCTGGCCGTTGGCTCTTGCAACCGCATCCAGTTCCTCCCGCTGTTCCTTGCGAATCCGCTGGTATTCCTTCCTCTCCGCCAGGGAATTCTTACTGTTCTTAGCGATATATGTAAAAATCGCTTTCCCGGAAATGACGATAACCGAGATCAGCATTACTGCAATCAGAATGACATAGGTTGCCATCTTTTCAAATAAACTGCAGAATATCATAACCAGAATGCCGCCCACCATTCCGCCGCCATTCCGTCCGGTCATGGAATTCATATAATATTCCACAAATTTCGTCTCCGAACTATACTCATGGGCCGTCAGCTCAATCACTCCTGCCAGCGCAACGAAAAAGACACTGGCGCTGAGAAGCTTTCTTCCCGCCCTGCGGTTGCCCAGATTGGATATATGAAAAGCTGTCATAAAAAACAGAATAAAAGGCAGCAGGTATGCTTCCCATCCGATCATGCCAAAGATAAATCCGCTTACTGCTTTACCCGCCTTGCCGCTTAAATCAAAATTGCTTAAAAATAAGAGTATCGATACTACCAGTGCAAGGATCAGAATGATTTCATCCTGTACCGCACCGCTTTCCTTAATATCCTTCCCATTGTTCCTGTTATTTCTTGTGCTGTTATTCTTACCCCCAGTGCTTTTACGCCTCTGTGCTCCTGATGCCTTTTTCGATTTCTGTTTCGAAGCCATTGCTATAAATCTCCCCTCTATGGTAAACCGATATTCACGGATGAAATTGATTTTCGTAAATATTATACCTGTTGTGGAAATGTTATGCAAGTCTAACTATTCTTCTTGAGTTTCCGTAACTATGTAAGGGGATATTTTTTTGCCCAATTTATAAGTTCATCCGCAGTGGTAAAAGCTAAACCTGTTACTGTATCCGCACAGCCATAATATACTGCAATACGGCCTGTTGCAGCATCTGTTAATGCTGCACAGGGGAACATTACATTCGGTACATCTCCCGTTAATTCATATGGTTCCATTGGAGCTAAAATATAATTTTTAGAACGATACTTCACCTTCCATGGTTCATCCAGATCTAATACCGCGCATCCCATACGATATACAAATCCATTGCAGGTATGCAATACACCATGATAGATCAAAAGCCATCCTTCCTCTGTCTCAATTGGGCAAGGACCCGGGCCTATTTTGGTGGACTGCCAGGCAGAATAATCACCTTTGTAAGTGCCCATTACAAATCGATGATGTCCCCAATATTCCAGATCAGCGCTCTGGCTGTAGAATATATCACCAAAGGGTGTATGACCTGTATCACTTGGACGGCTTAGCATCGCATATTTACCATTAATTTTTCTTGTAAATAACACACCATTTCTATTATAAGGCAAAAAGGCATTTTCCAATTGTATAAATGTCTTAAAATCAAAGGTATATGATACCCCTATGGTTGGGCCATGGTATCCATTGCACCAAGTAATGTAATACCTGTCTTCTATAAAACATACACGAGGATCATAGCGATATTCTCTCTTTAAAATTTCCTTATCCTCCCCTACAAATGTAATAGGTTCAGGATTGATATCCCAATGAATACCGTCCTTACTAAACCCGGCAAAAATATCCATGCTGATACTTAAACTGTCGCAACGAAATACACCTGCAAATCCATCCTCAAAAGGTACAACCGCACTATTAAATACGCTGTTTGATACAGGGATCGCATCCCTTCCAATAATCGGATTTGCACTATATCTCCAAATTGGAAGACGATATCCTTCCGGTTTGTCTTGCCAGGGCATGTTGGGCAAATCTGCTCCAATAATCTTACTCATATTAACCTCCATCGTATCCCAATTAATATATCTGGAATCTATTTGTGTTTTGTATTTTGTATTATTAATCTCCGCCAAGTCCGCTTCGTTCCACACCTTGTATAAATCTCTTCTGTACAAAAACATACAAAATAAGCAATGGCAAAATTACCAGGATTGCACATGCACAAGCAACTGCCTTTTGTACGATGGGTGATTCATACTCAACGATATATTTACTTGGAATGAGCTTCTCTATATCAGAGATTGCCCATCTCATATTATTTTGAATTTTCACCAATCGCAAGGGTAAATGCCAATTGTTCGGACTTAGTAATGATATATAATAAACATCAGCATAGTTCCAAACAAAGCTTAGTACACTTACCGTTGTTAATGAAGCTGAAACTCCCGGGATAACTATCTTAAAAAATGTTTTTAAAAACCCGGCTCCATCCACATAAGCTGCTTCTTCAATTGAAATCGGCAGCTGACGATAGCTCTGCCTTAATATATAGATGTACAAACCACCTTTAACACCCATGCCGGTTACAGCTAATAGATAGATGGCCGATGTGGAACCAATCAGGTTCATTGAGCTTCCTTTGATTACTTCGGCTATTCCTAAAATATCAAAATTACGGAAGGTAATATATTGTGCCAGCATAATGGATTGGGAGGGTACGATAATTGTAAATATAACCAGACCAAATAATAAATTGCTTCCCCTAAACCTTAATCTTGCAAAGGTATATGCTGCCAACGCAGCGCATAAGGTCTGTAAGAAAGCTAAAACCGCTGTGTTCAATAAGCTTAAAACCACCGCTTTATCATAATCCAGAATGATCCACCCTGTTATAAAGGACTGTAACGAGGTTGCCGGCGGTATCCAGGCGGTGTTTTTCATTCCTAAGGCAGACTGAGCAGTTATGCCGCTTTTGAATGTGGTATAAATTGGTGTCAATATAATAAATCCCAAACAAATCAATAGTATATAGCGAAATCCAATTGCCAATATGCTAAGGCATTTTCTTTTTATCACCAGAGGGATATATCTGCCGGTAAATTGTACTTTATCAGTTGTCTTCATTAATAACTCTCCTCTAGTTGTCATAATAAAACACCACCTTTGATACTAAATAGGATAATAGTAGAACTACTGTTACGCTGACAAGGAAATAAGCTGCACTCATAGAAGCACCCAGACCATATTTAGCATTGGTAAAGGTTGTTGTATTAATGATCTCTGAAATATCGGCGGCGGCAAAGGTATCCGCCAAACTATAAATCATACATACCATAATCATGGGAGATATCATAGGTAATGTAATCTTACAAAAGCTTTCAAATTTCGTACACCCTTCTATCTGAGCCACTTCATACAGAGACGGGGATATCCCTTGAAGGCCTGCTAAGAATATAAGCATTTGAACACCTGCTTTTGTAATAACTTCAAAGATTGAGTTAACAAATTCCAAAATCATATTTACCATATAAGCCGGAAATCCACTATTAGTAATAATTTTGATAATAAAATCAGCACTCACAAAACTTTGGGATTTATCCATCATTACATTGATATCTGTTAATTCAATATCGGTAATTCCCGTAGCCAAAATAATGGGTACAAAGAATACTACGCGGAAAAACCCTCTTCCCTTATACTTTCCATTAAGAAGAATGGCAACAAACAAAGATACAAATATTTGAAAGGGCACATTCTTAACAACCGTTGCTAAAGCTTCAATTAACATTTTGTTATAATTGGGATCTACTGTAAATATGTATTTAAAATTATTTAATCCGGCAAACTGATAGGAAAATCCATCATTCCCTAAGGTCATATTAAAAAAGGAATAATAAAATGTTTTTACCAATGGTCCCAGAAAGAAAAATAATACCCCAATTGCCCACGGAAGCAGAAATATAATTCCCCATATTGTTTTTTTCTTTTTATAAGGCAGGCTCGAATAAAAGTCCCTTTTTAAATAATTTGATTTGGATTCTGCAGTAGTACGCTCTTTTTTCTTCAACTTATTCACCTCCGTTACTGTACCACAAAGCGATTGGCAGGTACTAAATGTCCATCAATATCAATATCTTCCATACTGTAATTGAGATACACCTTTATCCCGTTGGAATAAGTCACAACACGAATTTTATTGTCACGATTTATAATCTCGTGATGTATCATGGATGCATCTTTCACTTGTTGGTAAAAAGCATTATAGATCTGGTAATACTCTCCAACCGTATCCTTCCATTTTTCGTATTTAGCGGTATAGATATGATCTGCTTCTGTATCTTTTAAGATAGAAATATCCTCATACATAAAACGAAACTTTAATGCACTTTTCGTTTCAATTGCTTTCATCACTGTGTTCCATACATCATAAGTGTTGTCATTGATAACCTCTGAGGAATAAATAATATAGTCCTCCAACACCAATTGTACGAATGGAATAGAAGCATCAAACACCTTCATTTTGCTACTTTCCATCGGCAAATCGGTTATTAAATCTACCGCTCCATATGCAGATACCATTGGATCTGACAGCATAAGATTGTACCTTGAGCTAAGCTTCTCCAATGCTTCCATATAATAGGGTGCTGCATTGGTCATTGAGATTTCTTCATCCTTTTTGTAAGTTCCTGAGATAAAGGTTAAGAAATCATCCGATCCTATATTGGTCAGTCCTAGTTTTTGATAGGATTTTTGAAAACCATCAATATACTTTGGTAAATATTTGGGATTTAATATATACCTGGGATAGTCGCTTTCTTTGATGGCACTATATTGTATTGGCTCAAAATCATAAAGCTCCGCTACCTGCCCGCTAATAAAGAAGGCTCTCTTATTTTTCGGTAATCCCTTTGATGTAGATGCCGTTTGCAGCCGGACGTCCGGATATATTTGGGCACCTATCCTATTAGCTGTTTCAATTAATGATTGTAATCCTTTTTTTCCACCCAGACGGTCTGATATTTCTACTTTCCTGACAGATCTTTGATTCAAGCCGCCATTTACAATTCCCTTATAATCCACAATCATATTTTTAATTCCCATACCGGATAAATGAGTGAGAATCTCTTCTGCCTGATCAAAGGTTGTTAAAGTTGCTTTCCCCTCGTACGGAATTCCCAGAAAATATTCTGTTTTATCTACTTCGCCTAGAATTTCTGCAAAAAAATTTGCGTCGCTTACGAAATCATACTTGGTTAATCCCCTGTTTTTTTGTAAATAATTAGAATAAGCTTTGGCCATGGAAGAATAGTCCGCCTTCTCACCCGATAAAAACAGATAACGAATTTGAATATCCCCACTATAATAATCCGGACTTGCTTTCTTCAATGTATAGTTTGTTATAGCTCCTGAAAAGCTGGATAATGTTTGATCTTCGCGAATGGCAAAATTTAAGCTGATTCTGCTGTACGGAATTCCATTAAATGCACCATTGGCATAAGCACTTAAGGTTGCTGTTTCCGCACCCTTTTCTATGATACCTAAAATTGCTTTATTTCCCACCTTCATACCATAGATTGGCAGATTCATAGATCCATTGCTTGTAGTATAGGAATCCGCATTAATTAATACATCACCGCCAAAATATCTGGAGGTATATTGATATTCATTTATTTTTTTATTATCAAGATAGATTAATGCGCCGCTTCCATCCGGTATGAATAAATAGCCATCTGACTTTTCTTTTGTCGACAGAAAATATGGTAAAATATCTAGGGATTTTAAAGGAAAATCTTCACTGTATGCAATTTCCTTCGTTGGAACCCGAACAACCAAATCCTCTCCATCCAGAAAGTAATCCATTGTCATCTTAATAATCTGTCTTTGCGGTGTTTCATCCGCTTTATTATATTCTATATTATCTTTTTCCAGTTCGTCATAGGTGTACTTACCTGTCTCATAAAACAAACGGTATAACTGGGGGGCTGCCATACCGGCCAAAGGGCTTTCTTCATTGGCTTTTCTCGCATAAACACCGCTTTTCGTTAAACGATATTGTTTTAATACGGTCTTTTGCTGTGCAGCATCAAGATATCCCAGTACCAGCTCATTCATTCTTGCTTCTGAAATATAAGCAGGAAAATCCTTATAGGTTACTTTATCAGAACCGATATCATATACCACACGAATTCCGTTATCAATCCATTCATAGGATATGGTATCCATTTCAATACCATAAGTATAAGAATCCATGGAACTATAAGAGGTATAGGGCTGTGATACAGATCCGGTGTAATAATAGGCAACTAGATCAGACTTTAAGGTGGGATTGGCTTGTTCCGGGTCAAATATTTTATTATCTATATATTCCTCTGAGTCTTTATCCATCCACCGTATGGTACCATTGGAGGGATTTAGCATCAGGAGCATCTCCTCTCCTTCCCCAATGGTCACAAAATCATTGCCGCTTAAGGAAGCCTCCTCTCCTGGTGTTCTCTCAACGTATTTGTTAATAGCGGCTTTCTCAGAACAAGCCGTAGTAAAAAGCAATATTGCTGCTATTATTGTAAATAACCTTAACTTTTTCATTTGCCGCCTCCTTATGCATATAATAATAACTCATCTATTATTGTACCAACATCATTAATGAAGCCGCTGATTAAGGTTAATAATAGAACAGCAATAAATATAATAATAACCATAGCGACTAAGCTAAGCACAATACTTACCAGAGCCTTTGAAAAACTAAATTGATGTACCATAATCAGCCCAATGAAGGTATAGAACAAATAGAATACAAAGGGCAGCACATAAAAGAAACGAATGATCCCAATTTCTTCATAAATGGAAACTCTGGATACTAATATGGCAAATAGGGTGATGTAAATCCCGGGATATAGTGCATACATATTAACCTTAAATATGTTTATTAAAGTTCCCTTTCCATCAATTAATACCCCAACTGCCCAATTCGCTGCGATAAATACAAGATAAGGAAATACAGAGCTGATTAATATCAATGGTATATTAATATTATTGATATCTGCCATATTTAATAAAAATCCGGTATATCTGGTATTAATAAATTGCACGAAAGCAAATAAAACCAGAATAACCCAAGCAAAAGTCAAACTGCCCGCATTCTCATATTTCACATCATCAAAGGCTTTAAAGGGATGGGATAACATATAACCAGGCCATCGAAAGCAAGTACTGCGAAGACTCCGAAGAGCATCGATATATTTCTTATTCTCAAGGACTCCTTTTTTCTTGAGTCTCCTGAGAATAGCCTTTATGACTCCAATGATAAGGAAGAAAATAACAGCTCCCAGCAGAATAGACCACATATGATCTTCTAAATACTCTGCCCGGATCATTTCATAAGCAGCCGAGTAATTCTTTCTTTCGCCGGTTTCTTTAAAGCTTACCAGGGCACCTTCATAATCTCCTGCGCGAAGCTGATATTTTCCCAGCCCCATATTGACTACCAGGGAATATGGATTTAGCTCATAGGCTTGATACCAATATTCTGCTGCTTTTTCATAATCGAATACACTTTGCTGTCTTAACCCTTCATTGATTAGCGCACCATACTCTGTAGGCACGAAAACTTCAATCGAGCAAGTAACCAAATCGGCAATCATGATTCTATCGCCCATAAATACCACATCAACAGGACTGGAAAGATTTCCTTCTCTCTTTCCGCTGCCACCCAGAATATAAGCTAACAGTCCATCCTCACTATAAACAAATACTCTCGACATGGAAGCATCTAATACTGCAAACCTGCCATCCTCTGCGGCAGCGATATTGGTAAGGGTGGATATTGTTCTGTTTCCGGTATAGTCTCCCATGGGGGGATTAATAAACTCATAGGTTTCCAGTATATCCTCCCCCTTGGAATTAAGCTTGCGTACCGGATTTGTACTGGTATTATCCTTTACCGTAGCTAAAAGGAAACCATCCTTATCCAAAGCAATATCACTATAGTCCGTTGGTAACCATAATGCCATTCTTGAAATCTGTTCCTCTGTGGCAATTATGCGATAGAAGATATCTAGGAAGGAGGGATGCACTTTATTTGCTCCGACAAACCGGTTGAAGGTACCATTTGGATTTAATTCTATAATGCCTTCATAGATACTTTTCGCTTTCACATAAATTCTTCCGTTGGTATCTACCACCACCTTCGTCGGCGCATATTTTACGTTTTCTAGGCCTGCAATTTTAGGGTCTGATAAAGCCCGAATAAAATCTCCTTCCGAATTAAGGTGGATGATTTCTCCCATATCTTGTTCGGTGAAATAAATATCACCCTCCTTGGTAACAAACACACATTTTGGCGCTTGCACCTTCACATCCTTACCGCTTCGTTCATAGGAATCCAAAATCCTTACGGTATTAAATTCCTCATCGGTAATTACTATGGAACCTGTCATAGCAATATAAATTCTGCCATCCGTATAAAATACATCCGATATATTGGAAATTGCCGGGATTCCCAGATCCGCGGCCCGAATACTTCTCTCCCATTGATACGCATCCGGAACAGGAATATCTTTATCCCAAATCGAGTATTGATAGCTGTCGGCAGCCGCCTTTTCACTATTTATACTTCCAGCCATGAGAAACAGAATAAGCAGCCCCAGGATTTTATGTATTGGTTTCCTTGATTTTCGTAATTTCACTCCCGCACCCCCTAATCCTTCATTCCTGAGGTAGCCATTGTTGACAGTACCTTAGTCTGCATGATTAAAAATACACTTACCGGTATAATAAACATAATTACGGATGCGGCTGCTAAAACACCGCTTCTGGCTACACTCAGGTTGCTTACACTGGATAACTGTGTAAGCATATACCCAACGCTCTTCAAGGTTTCTTTGTAGATATACTTGTCTCCTGTATTCACCCATAAGGTTTGGAAGATTAAGATAAAAGCAGTGATCCATGCCGGCTTAATCAATGGCAGAATAATCATTCTATGTATCCTGAATTGTCCGGCGCCGTCAATCCTCGCCGCCTCAATTAAACTGTCCGGTATTTGTTCCATAAAGTTTTTCATCAGATATAATCCCAGGGTAGAAGCAAAGGTCGGAAAAATAATTGCTCCATAGGTATCGATTAACCCTATTTTGGAGATGGTGATAAAGTTTGGCACCATGGTTACTGTGGTGTTAAACATCAGGGAGTACACAATTAAATTTGAGATTAATTTTGATCCCGGAAAACGATATTTCGCTAATGGATAAGCGCACAGGGAAGCCACAATGATATGCCCTAAGGATCCAATCACCACCGTGAATAAGGAATTAAATAAATATCGCTCAAAAGGTACCAGGGTATTTGCTAAAATCCGTATTAAATCCGAAAAATTATTTACCGTTGGATTTTGAACAAATAATTTGGGAGGAAACATATACATCTCATTTAATGGCTTCAGAGCCTGATTTAGCATATACAAAACCGGAAAGAAAAATAAGAAGCCTATGATAAAAAGAAAACAAATCAAAAACAGGTCTCCTCCAAAGCTCCTGGAACTTTTTCTTGCCGCACCTTTTATATCTGGATTTCGTTTAAAACGAATTTTCATACTGCATCTCCTCGTCTGATAAATTAATTCCTATTTGTTTGGCTTTCCTCATGTACCAACCTTATGCAGCAGCTTTTGAATTAAAAGATTACATAAAATCATCAGAAAAAAGAGTATTACCGCTATGGCACTGGCACGGCCCATTTCTAATCTGATCAGACCATAGTCATTCAAATGATTAACAATCGTATGAGACGCATAATTGGGACTAGGGAAACCTACCAGGCTGTCGGCTGTACCTCCGACAGATAATGCACCCGTAATGGACATAACCGCACCAAACAGCAGCTGGGGCTTCATATTGGGCAGGGTAATAAACCATAACTCCTGCCACCTGTTTCTGATGCCATCGATGGCAGCCGCTTCATATTGAGCTTCATCAACACCTTTAATACCGGCTACAAAGGAGAGAAACCCCACTCCTAAACTCATCCACAGGGAAACAATAATAACAATTGGCAGTATAGTAGCTGATTCTGACAGCCAAAGGACTGCCTCATCAATAATTCCCAATTTCAGCAAAATACCATTTAAATAACCGTTGGCATCATTGGAAAAGATCAATCCAAAGATGATAACCACATTACCTGCCATGGAAGGTGCATAGAAAACAACTGTCAAAATAGTGCCCAGCCAATGAGGCAATTCATTGATCATCCACGCCAATAAAAAGGAAAGGATATATCCTAAGGGGCCGACAAACACAGCAATAATAAATGTATTTTGAATTGCTTTAATAAAAATCGTGTCTTTTAAAAACAGCTTGCTGTAATTGGCTAAACCTATAAAATCAGCTTTTTCCAATACATTATAATTAGTAAAGCTGTAGAAGATCGCCTGCAGCACCGGGTAAACTGAAAAAATTAGAAAAAATATAAGGAAAGGAGTCATCATGACATATAATACCCGGTATCTTTTCATTTCATTTAAGGTGAGCTCCAGATACTTCCTTCTTTTTAAATTTGCTTTCATCTTGCCGCTTCTCTCCTTTCTATGGTTCCAGATCAAATTCTTCACGTTTATTTTTAATTTCTTCATTGATATACCGAATCTGTGCATATAGGGTATCTACTGCATTTAACTTCTTATCAATAACCGCTAAGAAGGCATTTTCCACACTTCTTCCTGTAATATATCCGCCGGGTATCTGAGGTGTCCCGCGAAGCCAGGATAAGGTTTCTTCGATTGTTTCTTCAAAGCCCAGCTCTTGATTCAGCTCTTTCAATGCTTCTACATTCGCAATCGGATAATTTGCCGCATCACCCAGTAATGCTTTCAATTCTGTCGCATATTGTAATTGTACTTCTTTGGAGGTCCACCATTTCAAGAATTCCCATGATTCATCCGCAGAATCATTCTCCTCGATTTTTGCTTTCAGCATCATTGCGGAGCCAACCATACAGGCGGTAGAGCGATTTATGGTTCCATCCTCCGCCATGGTGCCCGGTAAGGGAGCGATGGACCATGCGCCGTCAATTTCAGGAGCCGCCGCATTGATTGAGTTAATATAAGAATAATCTTCAATAATGACAGGAACTTCACCGGTACGGAATCTGGTAACCACACTCATGGTCAGATCAAACCCTTCTTTCGTATAATATTCTGTCCATTTCTTAAAGGTCAGAAGGGAATCCAGACTGTCCAAATTGGTGGATTTCCCATCTGCACTATATAATGCCTGCCCATTTTGGTACAGCATGGATAAAAAGATACTATTTACAGGCTTAGTAACCGTTGAGCTATACCCGCCTAAAACAGTATGTCCTGTGGTTACAAAATAGATATCCATATTTTCAGCCTGCAGAAATGGGATCAGCGCTGATAATTCTTCCCATGTATCAGGAATGCTAAGCCCCATTTTATCTAATATGTCCTTACGATAATAAAGAACGGGAAAGGACATCAGATCCGGGAGCCCATAATATCCCCCCTGATATTCAAGATATTCCATGGCTCCGGCTGAAAATCGATCTTTCACCTCTTCAAAATCCGGGAAGCCGGACAAATCATAAGCCGCATTTCGATAAGCAAAGTTGGAAGGCATGGTATAATTTAATTGAATTGCAACATCCGGACCATTCCCTGTTAAGGATGCCGGCATAACGGTTTCCGCACTGACCATTTTTAACTCAACACCAAAGTCTTTACCGGCAAAGGCATTGTTCACCAGCCTTTGTGCAATATCATACTGGTCTCTCGTAGCTGCCATCCACACCTCGATTACCTTTTCCTTTTGACCTGAATCCGCCAGCTCAATGGTATAATCATTGGTAAAGGAACCAATAAACGCTTTTGCTTTATGTACTAGCTGCTGAAAGATATTGCCCTCTGCCTTTGGAAGATCATAACCTTCGCCGCAGATTAATAAATAATCGATGGTCAATGGCTGCCGTCCCAGTGCTAACATCCATTCACTGATGGCTGTAATATTGTCATTATAATTTTTCAATTCCCGGGATATCCGGTCAGGCTTCCTAATTATTTTTTCCAATAAGAGAAGCATTTTAGATATTTCTCTGGTTTTGGTGCTGCTTTCTATGGTATCTCCCAAGGACTCCATCACTTTGGTTAAGCGATGGTACTCTACCAATAAGATATCCTCCATGTCAGGTACTAACGATACGATATCGTAGTCTCGATAATCATCCGGATCGCTTCCCATAACAGCTACCAGTCTTCGATATAAGGCGTTAAAATTTTTTACTGCTTCTACGGTTTCTGTCACCACATAGGATAGATCTCCCAGGGAAACCGTCATGGTAAGCAGATTATCCCCTTCCTCAAGATAAAAATAATAAGCTCCCTGCTGATCACCAAAATATTCTATTTGAAACCTTGAGTCATAGTAAAACTTTAATTCCGCCGCTTCCGAAAATGGAATCGCTCCATTTACTTTTAATTCGCGTAAGGAGTAGAAATCCCGATTCTCTGTTTGCATAAAACGGGCTGCAATACGGTATAATCCACTTTGTTCCACTTTTACTTTCCAGCTGATACTAAGCCCCACCTCAGACCAGGCACTTCCGCCTATTGTATTTAAGACAATATTACTGGAATGATACGGAACGGTTAAAGCGGAAGATCGGTCATTTTCCGGCAACAATATCCCATTGGATTTGTAATAGGTATCTTCTCCTTGTATACAAATAGCTCCGCCGGTTATATCAGTATCACTAATTCTTTTCGCTCCATTCTTCTCCCAATGATTGAGATAAGTGGTATAATCAGGAACCTCACTCACCGGAATTAGCTTAATATATGAAATTTCTAACGTTGATTTCACGGATTCCAGCGTTAAAATATTATTTCCTTTTTTAAGATAATATTGAAAAGGACCACTGACTGATTTATCTGCACTTTCTAACTTCATTGAGGTCCATTCCGGATTTTGAATTTGGCCGGGTGTCGCTTGATTCTTTTTCACATTCATTAAGAAATCCTTATTGCTGTCTACCCACATTCGTTGAAAAGTAAGTCCTTCTGACTCTTGAAAAGGCAGTTCTCCATTAATATACAAATTACGTATAATTGCAGTATTACTGTCAGCCGTAGGATAATATCCTACTTCGATATGGTACATCCCACTTTCCTTCACGTCAATCTGATAACTTATGCTTCCGGTGCTTCCTGTCGTTACACTGCCATCCTCTTGATCTGACAGTTCTTTTAATGAACTTTCGTAATAATCCTTGCCCATTACCAAGATTTCATCTCCAAGGGTTGGATCTTGCGGTCCAATTTCTTTCATACGGGATAAATATTCCCCATAGGACGGGATATCACCTTCCTCCTCAGCCAGATGATACTCCCTAGACAAAATAGAGGCCCGTACAGATTGATTATATTTCTTATTATGATGGGATAAGGCAATCACACTGCTTAACAGCAGAATAATTACGATAAAAAATATAATTATTTTTCTTTTTTTATTTTTCTGTAACTTCTCTTTATTCGTCATCGGCTTTGAATTCTGAATTAGCTTGTTTTTCATAATTTAATCTCCATCTTCTACTGAAACGAATAGGTATCTATTGCTTATCCAATCACGTAATCTGTCACACTTTGTTTGATATTGTAGGGGAGCTAAGGATGCTCCCCTACAATATCAAATAATTATTATTTTACTAATCCAACTTCCTGCAATGATGCTTGAGCTTCATTATAATAAGATGCTAAGGTAGAACGGGCATCCGTATTCTCCATATAGATATCCTGGAATGGTCTCCATACCTTCATAAGACCTGCACTGTCTAAGGACCAGCCTAAATCAGCCTTATATCTTCCATGTGCCCAGTCATATAATTCGATATCCTGTTCTGTATAGAAGCTTCTTGGCTCGCCAAACTCTGCACCAATGTTAGCTTGCACTCCGCCTTGTTCATCCAGATATGCCTGATGCATCCATTCCTTACCGTCATCAGAAATTGCATATTGATAATCCTGAGCAATTAAAGCCAATACCTCACCTGGAATTCCGGTCTTATCTACAGCAGCCTTTACAACCGCATCCATGCCCCAATAAGCACCTGCTACCCTATAGTTATCGCTTAAGGTTGTGTAATCCCCTGTACAAGTTACATTAGAACCCCATGGCCAGAAAACGATACCATATTCAAATCCCAAACCGCCTAATTGCCATGGTTCTGCTCTTTTCAGTACAATTCTCTCATCATCCACTGCATATGCAATATCATTCTCAGTGACTTTTCCTTCGGCATCTCTGATCAGATAAGAAGGGAACGCAATTCCTGAATCCATTAATTCACGATAGAATTCAGTAGCTTCAATCAACGCTTCGTCCATATATCCAATCTTGCCGTCGGAATTAAAAATATAACTGCCATTTGCAGCCGCAGCCATTACGCCCCAATGGAACGGATATTGACCTATTGCGTATTTTCCGTCCGGCAATTTAGATTGCAATTCCGCTAAGTAAGCCTTCGCATTTTCATAATCCCATTTGCCTTCCATAAACATATCCGTAGGGGTCTTTTCCATACCAAGTTCTTTCAAATAGTTTCTATCATATACTAAAGTCCAGGCATCACCGATATTTTCATAGGCCACACCGTATACTCTGCCTTTCCAGGATGCTACATCAGTATAAATAGAACCTACTTGCAATAAATCCAGGTAGTCGGTTAAATCAAACAGAATATCATTTAAGTAACTGGTTACCATACTCTCCGGGTTTAAATTGATAATATGAGCTGCCGGATCACCTGCCGCGATGGATGCGATTAAGATATCATCATCATTATAGCCGTCATAACCTTCCATCTGAGCTAACTCTAATTTGATATTGTATTTTTCTTCTACAAATGTCTTCGCCTCTACACGAACGATATCGTCGGTGCTGTCAACATTATTCCATGCAGATCCAAATACTTTAACTGTTACTCCGCCAAAATCATAGGTTACTTCCTCGGGTTCAGGTGCTTCAGGTGTTACTTCTTCCGCGGTATCTTCCCCCTCTTCCTTCTCCGGGGCAGTTGTTGGTGTAGGATCAGTTTGCCCTGCGGTATCCTTAACATTATCCTTGCCGGCATCCTTACCGCATCCTGCCAATGACAGTACTAACGCAAGTGCTAGTACCATAGCTAAAATTTGTTTCATTTTTCTTTTCATAACTTACCTCCTTTTATTTTACCTTTATGAATAAACAGCGAACTGTTTATTTTCCATTTCATCGGCTTATCTCCTGCCTGCTATTTCTCTGCTGCAGCTTCCGGCAGTATGATAATTTCACCTTCACGGTAGTCAATTCTCACCCGGTTTCCGGTGATTTTAGCAGCCTTAAGCATCTCCTTTGGCAATTGGACCCTTCCTGCCTTATCCAGAATGGAATACTCTTCCTTCTCGGCAATCCCTTTCATTTGTTCCATCTCCGACTGATGTATTACCCTATTCAATAGTTCACTGCTGATTTTTCCGTCTCTTATGGCTGCAACACGGTTCACCTTGCTTGCAAGCTTCATATCATGGGTTACAATAATGATTGTTGTTCCAAATGCCTGATTAATCTCTTTTAAAACGGAAAAAATATAATCTGATGTCTTTAAATCTACTGCACCTGTGGGCTCATCCGCCAATAATAATTTAGGGTTATTTGCCAACGCAACAGCAATTGCAACCCTCTGCTGTTCCCCTCCTGATAGCATAAGGGGGTATTCATTTTTCTTGTGTTCTAATCCCATTAATTTAAGAAGCTCAAGGGCTCTTCTTTGTTTTACTTGATTCTTTTCAAACATCATAGGCAGCTGGACATTCTGAAGTGCCGTCAGATAAGATATCAGGTTTCTTCCATTGCTCTGCCAGACAAAGCCTACGGTACGCCTTTTATAATCAATAATTTCTTTTTTATTCAAGCGGAATAAATCCTTGCCGTCTACATAAAGCTTTCCTGCGGTGGGCCGGTCTAAGGCTCCAATCATGTTTAAGAAGGTTGATTTTCCGCTTCCGCTGTTTCCGATAATCGCCATTACTTCTTTTTCCTGGATGGCAATATCCAGGCCCTGGAGAGCCATTACCTCTGTCTCAGAGGTTTTATAAATTTTAACCAGATTATCACATAGTACCATTGGATTACCAGCTTCCAACTATCTCACCATCTTCCAATTCATAGCCCTTATCCCCCAGTTCCATGATACCGGGATCATGGGTCGTCATCACGATTGTTAAATTTTCACTTCTTACGATATTCTTCAGCATTTTGATTACCTGCAGGCCCGTATTGGTATCAAGAGCTCCGGTGGGTTCATCCGCAAACACAATACTTGGCCTGTGCACAATGGACCTGGCTATTCCAACCCGCTGCTGTTCACCGCCTGACATCTGTTCAGGCATATGGTATATTCTCTTCTCAAGCCCAACCATCTTAAGGCATTCGATTACACGTTCCCTGCGATCCCCCTTATAAGCAGATAAACGAAGTGCGAACTCCACATTCTCATAAGCAGTCATCATGGGAATTAAAGCTATGGATTGAAAAACAAATCCCATTTTATTTCTTCTTAACAGGGCTCTTTTGCCGTCATCCCAATTTCCGATATTTTCTCCCTGGAATAAAATCTCTCCCTCGGTGGGCATATCCAGTGCACCGATTAAATTTAACAAAGTGGTTTTTCCTGATCCTGAGCGGCCCTTTAAGATTGTTAATTGCCTTTGCTGAATTGTTATATCTATCTTTTTTAGCGCTGAAAACATGGTGCCGTCAGACAACTGAAAATCTCTTCCCACCTCTTTTGTTACTATAATAGGTTCCATCAAATTCTTCTCCTAATCCTCACCAAGCTTTAGAGCTTGTGTAATCTTTGTTTTGGAAATAAGAACTCCTAAGATTCCAATACTTACGATAATCATAACGGAAACCACTAAAATAATTTGTATCGTATCCTGTGTCCGGTTGATCACCGTCAAAGGAAGGATATTCTCTTTACCGGCATAGGCAATCTGAATTAACGGAACATATAATTTGGATGTAATGATTCCCACCAATACCCCGGCTATTACGGACGTCCCTGTGATGAAAAGCTGTTCATTAATGAGAAGCTCCATAATTTCCCTCATCCTCATTCCCATAGCACGAAATATACCAAATTGCAGGGTTCTGGATTTAATGGATAAAATCCAGAAAATAAAAAACCCTATGATGCATAATAATAATACGGTTATAAATCCAACGGTCAGCATTCCATTGGTCCCCTGCAGCACCGCGTCATTTTTATGATCAATGATAGCCTGAGCAGCATCACTATAATAGCCGATTGGTACCCCTGTTTCTAATAAATAATCGTATACTTCCGAGGATTTTCCATTCGCCTTTATATATATGTGATAGGGTACTATCCCCATCAGGGACTGTAAATGGGAACGGTGGGCAATGATCAGATAATTCTCAGCATTCAGGGTTGTTCCTCTATATTCTATGACAGAGGCTGGATTAAATCGCGGCCAGTAGTCCACAAATCCAAAAATAATTCCTCTTGTCTGATATCCATTCACTGTATAATACAAGGTATCACCTAATTGATAACCCATTTCCTTACGAAAGCTCTCAGATACTAAAACCCCATAGGAACTCTGGTTCATTGCATTCAGATAATGGAACCAATGGGTATCTAATAGTTCGCCGGTGAACCAAGCGGTTTCTCCAAACTCCCTGGTGTCAATTCCCATTAATTCAATTTGCCTATTGCCATCTACAGCCGCATTCCCCAGATAAACCTTTGCTGCACTTTGCACTCCCTTAATCTTTAAATATTTATTAAAATCCGGTTCCTGGTAGGATAACCGGGTTGTTCCGGTACTGTCTGCTGCCACTATCTGCTGATTATCTCCCCATATTTCCTGCAAAACAATCTCAGCACCATTTCTGTAAAGGATATTATTTTCATCATTGGCATTAATTGTTCTTGCAATTTGTACATTAAATATTCCCAGTGCAATGGTTAAAATCAAGAACATTACAATAAAGTTTTGCTGATGGCGGAACCTTATTACCCGGATAAAGGATGCATATAACGGGGGATTCCAAAGTTTTTTACCAATAATAAAAATAAGCTTAACCAAAGCCGGTATTAGTCTAATTACAAGAAATCCTGCTCCCAGAATAAATAACGAGGAAGAAAAATACAGTAATGGATCAAGGCTCTTACCTTCCAAAATCTGCTCTGTCAATTCCGCTTCTTTTCCGTGAAAACGAAGGTAACCATATCCACCGATCAAAATCGGTATAAAATCTAACCCCAGCCTTCTCCCAATTGGCAAACTGCCACCGGAACCCTTCTTTTGCTTGTGTTCTACAATAGTTCTATCCCCATACCGTAATACCGGTATGATTGTAACAATCATAAAAACCAATAAGGAAATGAAACAACATAGCAGGATATTTTTATTCCATATAGTAAAATATAACTTTTCTCTAATTACAAATTCCATAAATCCATTGGAAGATCCAAGCACCTGACAAAGTAAAATACCTATGGGAATACCCAGGATACAAGAAGCAATTCCAAGAATAAGACTCTGTTCCATATATAGTAAAACGATACGGCGCTTTCCAATCCCCCTGCTTTTCATTACTGCTAATTCCGTATGCTCTAATGCAAGTAACTGTTTACTGACCATCATGATGAACGCTGCCAGAAGAACTAAAATTGGCATCTGTAGAATCCATAAGGTCTCCCCCGTTGTATTCTCTTCCTGCTGAAACTGCTGCAATGCCTCTATGTAATTATCCGCAAAAGTGACCGCCGTTTGCTGCTGATCATAGGAATGATATTCCTCCGTCACATTGATTAGGTTTATCATTTGTTCTGTCGTTAAGTTATGATAGTCAAACAAAATCTCCCAGGTTCCCCTGAGTGAATAGCGAGGAGCATCAAAATCCACAAATAATTCTTCAAATAACTCTTGGGACATAAATAACGTGGTTTCATAACTGCCGGGATCTTTCACCCAATAAGCATCCCTAACATCACTGTATCGGAAGACACCGGCAATTTGTACCTGAACCTGGTTTCCGTCTTTATCTGATAGATTGGATATATCTATGATTTCACCCAATAATAATTTTTGTGCTGCAAGCATTTTTTCACTGACTATTACCGATATAATTCCATGATTATCTCTGTTTCTTTGATATACTTCTCCGCTTACCAGTTCTATATGTTCTTCTAATTCGCTTAAATATCCCAATTGTAATTGAAGTATCTCTTTTTGATTGTTTCTGGTGATCTGCGGAATGGATTTTGCAGATATACTATAATGAGTAATGAATTCCTTATATGGTATTCCGGCTTTTTTCCCCATACTTGCGGCCATGTTCTGTACTTCTTCAAACACTTTGCCGCTATGCCTGTTCTTGGATACCACGGTGAGGCTGGAATTTAGTGTCATTTTCATTGGATACTCATTATGTTCTTCCATATAATAATCCATTTTCCTCGATAGCATTCTCTTCCATATACCATCGGAATAGTAACTGATACAGCATATAATAGAAACAAACAGTACATTTCCTATTAAGATACATAACATTAACCACTTTTTACTGAGTATTTTCTGTAATAAGAACCCCAACATGCTACTGACTCCTATGTAACCGACTTATCATCATACTACTGTAATACTATCTCCCAGCCTTCTGCCGCACCATCTAAGATACAGACATACTCACTATTGCTCAGGCCGGCTGTGATATATCTTTTTTTAACCACTCCATCCTCCAAAAGCAATACATAATTCTTACCTTTTTCATTATAAACTCCTGAGCGGTTAACCATCAGTGTCTGTTCCACCTTATGAATACCGGCTTTCACCAGAATATTCTCTAAAGTCTCCAGCTTCACCGAATTATCCTTTAAAACCACCAGCGCTGTGTTCTGCTTTAAAGGCTCGCTCAGCACCTGGTCGGACTGAATCACTACCCCCGGGTATTCCTGCTTTTGCCCGGCTTTGCCTGCTTCCACTGTGACTGTCATGTTGTAATATAATTGCTCTTTCTCGTCCGTCACTTGGATATAACGTTCCTCCTCCGAATGCATCATTACAATCCAGCGTCCCCCTTCTATTTCATCGCCTTCTTTCATATAAGCCAGCTTATCGATAGATCCATTCATCGGGGCATAAATGGTATTGGTATTCTTTGCATTATTCCATAGTTCAATTTTGTTTTCTAACTGCTCTATCTGTTCTGTTATATTGGTATGGGATTGCTGATATTGACTCCCTGCCTCTTCCTTCAAAAGCCGGTATAATTCTTTTTCTTCTTCCGTAGCTTGTGCTATGAGCTGATCCAGCTTCTTTCTGTCAGCTTCATATTGTTTGGTCAAGGAGTCCAATTCCTTTTGATACATTTCGGCTTCAAGAAGCCATTCTTCTTTTTCCATATCAGAAACGGAAATCTTACACTCCGCCAGGGGATCTCCCTCCTTCACAAAATCTCCCTGTTCAACCATATATTGATAAAAAACAGCATTTTCCTCCGGGAAGGATAAAGCCACACTGCTGGTATAGATAACAGTACCTTTAAAGGACACCACATTCTCATAGGTTCCTTTTAAAACCGGTGCGGTACGCAGAGCGATTTCATTCTGTACCAGATTATCTCCAATGACATAAGTCTCTCCTGTTTCCTCTGCTGCTTTATTGCAGCCTGTTAATAATATAAGGAAGCATAGAAGGCCCATCCCGATTAACATCTTATTTGGCAACGAGAACAACCTCCCCTTCTTGTATATTAGAGGTTATTTCTACATAAGAAGCTGTCATCAGCCCGATTTCTACTCTGGTTATCTTCCACTCACCCCCGGATAACACATAGATATAATAACCTTCTGTATCTGAATATAATGCATCCACCGGAACATAGTTAACCTTCTCCCTCTTTTGAACAACCATATAGATTGGGATATAGTCTCCTGCTTCTAAGACAATATCATTATCGCTTAGCCGGAAATCGGTTTTTCCTTCGGAGCTGCTGATATAACTTAGGATATTATCATTTTCCTCTGTTTCATCCTGTACCAATGTCACTTTATTTCCATGTATCATTCCATAGACTTCCTTCGCATTAGTTAGTGCATGATTTTTTAAGTAAGAGCACTCAAGAATTTTCTTCTCCGTAGCAAGGATACATACGACGGTCGCAGCGCTTATTTTTTCACCCTTACTGCTTCCCTCCCGATAAACAACGGTTCCGTCTTCCGGTGCTGTCACTACAAAGAAATCCTCATTCTCTATTCCATCATATTGTGTCAATCCTTCCCGGTTCGCCGGTGATAATGAGTCCGGCTCATAATCCAACCCTGTGAGGGCATTTAGATATTCCTTCTCTAATTCTAATTCCCTCATATCCAATAGTATTATTTCAAATTCAGCGGAGGATGTATCCTTTCCCGCCTTTTTCAAAACCTTTAATTTAGTCTCTAATATAGTAAGCTTCAGCTCTATCTCTTGCAGCCGGTATCGGACATCCTCCTTATCCCTGTTCCAGTCACTTGATACGAAATCATTCGTTTTATAAAGTACTGCAATAGCATCCCCCTCCTTCACATAATCTCCCAACGATACACTCCATTCTTTCATTATCCCTGTTCTTGGGGCTGCTATTTCTATTGTTTCAGGCTTAATAACGCCATCATAATACTCCATCAAAGCCAAATCTCCCGTTGTAACAACGGCCGTATCTTCTTGTGTTTTTATTGACTCGCTTAATACTGGAAGGATAGCCCCGGCTCCGGAACACGAGGTTAAAAAAACAAGTAAGAAAGCAATGGCAATTCCCGCAATTCTTTGTTTCATAATACAATCTCCTGAATTAACCGACAATTACACGATCACCCTCATTTACTCCATTCATAATTTCTATATATCCATCGGCTGAAAATCCGGTATTCACTTCTTTATAATCGCGAATTCCATCCTCGTTTAAATAGAATATGACTGGCTGCTGATCCAGTACGGTAATTGCTTCTTCTGCTACAAAAAGAACATTTTCCCGTTTGTCAATGGTTATTATGGTAGTTCCTTTTTCCCCGGCGCTTATTTCTCCGCCGGAATCCACTAATTCAAAATATACTTCGTGATCCTGTTCTTCTATCTCAAGCTTTGATGCTTCTACTACCCGAACCAGATATTCTTTTTTATCTACCTGTATTGTCATTTCACTGCCTTTGACAAAATGCTCAGCATATCCGGTCTTTGCATAAAAATATCCATCCTTATCATCGGATATGGTGATGAATTTGCTGCCTCCATAGGAAGTATGACCCGGTGATATTGGTTTCAAATAAGAAACAATGCCATCAACTGAGGTATATATTCTGCGTTTCTCCACCTCTTGCTTCCATTGATGAATTCTATTATTCAACACTGTTATTTTATATTCCTCTTCCTGAATACGGCAATCATAATCCCATCTGATCTCCTCTGCCGAAGGAATAAATTGTTGTTCCAATTGACTTAGCTCCTGTAATTTAAGTAATTGTTTCTGTACTGCTGTATCCGCTTTTTTCTTAAGATAGGTAACATATAATATTAACTTATCTCGTTCAGCCTTGGCTCCTTGAATACTGGCAAGATAATCATCTACATATAATTCAGCCAATAAATCTCCCTTCTTCACCCGATCCCCTTGCTTCACATAAACTTTACCATAAGGTTCACCTGCTATGACGAAACCATAATCCTCCTGAGTAAATGCCATATAGGAACAGACAATCTTTTCCTTATGTGCCAATGTTCCCTTTTGGACTAGTACATATTCATAATCAACTTCATAAGAGGATAATAAAAGAGAAGTATCATGCTCAAGCTCCCTGGGTAATAGATTACAGGAACACAATAGCATGGCAACTGCTATTATACCGCTAAACCTGTTCCACCGTTTCACAGCATCTCACCTCATCAAAATATCAATAGGATGTTTTTGTAAATCATTTTGTAAACTAAGATTTAACGTTTTTTAATATACCCATGTCGAAAAATCCATCATTTTAACTTATATGTTTACATTGCTTATTTACAACAACATTATATTACATCAAAAACACCCCTGCTGTCAATATATATTTACTGATTTTCAAATTTAATTTAAAACTTATTTGTATAATATGCACAATGCATTTGAAATAATCTATTTTTAACATTTTGAACAACATTAAAGCAATTAATTTAACATTATTTTATTCCAGGTATAACCATATGTTTTTATTAATATTTATTACATTTATTATTACAGTATGTGATTTTGTAAAAGCTTCCTTTACCATTTCGCATTCCATCAATCTCTGCCGATGTTTTTAGAGTAAATGTTAATTATAATTTGCAATTCATTTTTCTTAGCCCGATCTTGGATTATTCGATTTTTTATATACATTGCACTGTTATATTAACAACTATAATGTTAATTATTTTGTTGCAATTGTTAATGCTCAATGTTATAATCTAATGAAAGAAATTTAATAATTTTCCAAATAGAAAGGAATACATATGAACGTTTCGTATCGCATACCTATTCCGGCCGTAGATTTTACACCGCCGGTATATACTTGCAAAAGAGCAACGAAGCCTTTTGTTTTGGATGGTAATATTGAGAAAGAATTCTGGGCGGACGCAGCATACACAGATTATTTTCTGGACATCGAAGGTTCTCACATGCCTGCACCCAGATATACTACCAGGGCCAAAATGCTATGGGATAACCAAAATTTGTATTTTGCAGCTCGGTTAGACGGCCCTGAAATTTGGGCTACATTGACAGAACGGGATTGTGTTATTTTTTACGATAATGATTTTGAAATTTTTATTGATCCCGATTCAGACACACAACAATATTATGAATTTGAGATGAATGCCCATAATACTGTTTGGGATTTACTCCTTACTAAGGCATACAGAGATAAAGGTAAACCGGTAAATGGTTTTGATCTGCACGGTATGCAAAGTGCGGTCTATATTAACGGTAAGCTTAACGACCCTTCTGCGGATAATTTATATTGGTCCGTAGAGGTTGTTATTCCATTTGCTGCTCTTTATGAATGTGCTCAATATAATCGGATACCAAAAAACGGTGAATATTACCGTATTAATTTTTCCAGAGTACAGTGGAAGGTTGATCATATAGATAATAGCTATATCAAGCAAATCAACCCTGAAACCGGAAAACATTATCCCGAGGATAACTGGGTATGGGCACCTACCGGGGTGATTAATATTCATTATCCTGAATTATGGTCCTTCGTCTTCTTCTCTGATGAAAGCAAAAACGAGGAAGGCTGCATTATTCCAGAGGATGAACGTATCAAATGGGAGTTAAGAAAACTCTATTATGCGGAACAAAGTTATTGGGATGAAACAGGACATTTTACCAATTCCTTGGACAGCCTTACAGAAGTATTAAGGAGACTCAGCCCAGTTGAATGTAACAAAACTGTTAAACCACTGTCTTATGTCATAGAGACAACCTCTCATTCCTTCGAGATCCAATGTCCTAATTATGACAATACAGGTATCATAGCGATATTTTCCGATGGAAAAATCGAGTGTATTTCACATTAACAATATTGAGAAGGGAATAGATTGGAGGTCCATATGAAAAAAATCACTATGCAAGATATCGCTGATGAACTTGGTATATCCCGTATAACTGTATGGAAAGTGTTAAAAAGTAAAGAAGGTGTATCCGATAGTCTCTGTACCAAAATCATCACAAAAGCCAAGGAGATGGGGTATCATGTACCGAACGATTTAAAAATTATAAAAGAAAAAACCCTAAGACCAGAACTGACCACTATTTCCGTTGCAGTATCCAGACCAGAAACAAGTTTATTTTGGATTACGATTATTCATGAAATCGCCAAAGAAATTGCAAGATATAATATTAATTTAACCTATACCTATCTGCCCACCGCAGTACCGCCGGATTACGTACTTCCTCCTATGCTGACAGACGGCACAAAAAACGGTATCATTATACTAAATGTATACGACGAAAACCTGCTGCTCGCCTTAAGTAAATTACCTATTCCAAAGGTGTTTATGGATACTGTCAGCTCCATCCCCTTCAGCGAATTAAATGGTGATTTAATTCTTATTGACGGCAAATCCTGTGTATCCGAAATTGTAGACTACATCATCGAAAGAGGAAGAACGAAAATAGGCTTTATTGGAGATATTAAATATGCACAAACAAATTATGAGCGTTACCGAGGTTTTGTTCATTCTATGGAAAGCCATAATTTATCCATACAATCAAAATTCTGTATGACAGGCCCTATCGGTATTGATACTTATAAAGAAGAAATAGATGAGTTTCTAAAACGTATCACGGATATGCCAGAAGCCTTCATTTGCGCAAATGACTATGTAGCCAGCTTATTATATCAATTATTAACACAGCAGGGCTATCGTATCCCTGAGGATATTGCAATCACAGGATTCGATGGCAACAGCGAATTCCAAGGAAGCGCCGAACTGACTACCGTGCAGGTACACAATAAAGATATTGGCATTCGTTTGGCGCGCCAAATCCTGTATCGCATAGAGCACCCTGATGCTTGTTATGAAATAACCTACCTTCGATCTGATGTAACCTATCGTAATTCAACTAATTTTTAATTAAGTTAAGGGGCTGTCGCAAAATAGACTTGCTGAAAAATATTGCACAAAAATGCGGCAGCCCTTCCTTGTTTTATACATTATTCCATATTAGAATAATTAATTTCCGTCAAAAACTGATAGTTATAGTCTCCTCGTTCATTGGTTGTATCATAAATCAGTTCTTTCGACAATTTAGGCATAACTTCAAAGGTACCCTTTGGTGTGACCAACCGAATCGGAGAAAACACATTTAACATTTCTTCATTGACAAGAATTGAGAATTTCCCATCCACCGTATCTTTTTCAATGGTAATCGTATTATTTTCTTTATTGTAATTAGCCACTATTTCTCCCTCTGTGACGGAACGAGATGCCTTCAACCAATAAAAACAAGTATGATTGCGTAGGTCAGCGCGATTACCAAGATCCCATACCACACGGGCAGGCAAGGGATTTCTGGTGTATCTCTCCAGGAAGTGTATTGCGTTGGTATCCATTGTAATTGTTTCCGCCACTTCCTGCTTATACCAGGCAAGATTGTCAGCATATACTATTTGCAGATTTAATTTATTGTCGTCAAAATTATGCCCTTTTTGGTAATGAATAAAAACATTATGGTGATAGCCTCCTCCATAGGTCTTACTCAGTTCATCTAATTTAAAATCATATTCTGCCGTAACCTTATGACGGTTATACGCATAATCCAATTCACCCACTTGAAGTTGTATCGGTGTATTATATAGATTAGTCACACTAGTTCCATTATGATGACCTGCCGACATATGTGCAGCTGCAAACCGGTCCGCCATACGGGGTGCCACAAGATAGGCGCCGTCACCCCCTGCGGAAAACCCCATAAGGTACACTCTGTTAGGATCTACATTATAAAAGATAATCATATTCTCAATTAATCTATCGTACAAAGGGAAAGATTCCGGATTTCCATGAGTATCCCATGTATCCCTTACACCTCTTGGATTTACATAAACACCACTGGTAATCCCCATTTTATAATAACCAGCCATATGCTCCCATTGCTGATTATTAATATCCGGTGTATCCCCATAACCGCCGCCATGCAAAGCAATAAATAAAGGATATCCATTTTCACCGGGTTCCCCTATGATCTGAAGACCATATTTCATCTCTACATCCTGATATTTCATAACACGGCTCTCTACTTCATTTTTTCTAACCTCGTCTTCAAATTGTTTTTGAAGGTACTCCCTCCATATCTCTTTCCGCACTTTATAAGCAGCTTCCCTATCTGATAGATTTAATTCTGTCATAGTCATTTCCCTCCCATATTTTTTGTCCTTCTCCTCGTGTTAACCGATCACCCTTGCAAACATATCAACACTGCCTACTTGATATCCGCAGCATGCATAGAGACCCTTTTGATGTCCTTCCATAACGATACAAACCGGTAATTTCTTTTTATCCACCCCAGTTATTTCTTCTAATAAGGATAATGCCTCATCATTTTCATCCTTCCAGAAAGAAAGATTATTGTATACATTACATACTTTTATAAAGGTATCATCCTTAAATTCCTGATCATCCTTAACAACAATATGTATATTACTGTTTTGCAAACCTGACATCTTAGCCATTTCCAACATTTCATTGAACAAATGCTCCGTAGGTTCCTTTCCGGCCTCAATAAATAACAACAGATTTTTTCCTTCCCCACAGAGATATCTTGATGAAACAACTTCCCCTTCTAAGGTCTGAAGAGAAAAATCACCCAGTTCATAATCCATGCGTAATTCCTTAGGGTCTACTAAATCGCTGTATAAATTTACTTCCTTTTGTTCCCCTTCCTGTAAAGCAAAATAGTATTCAGCACCAATAATACTTCCGCTGGCCATTCGTTCATTGGTCAAAATTCTATATACTCCGGGCAGCAAGGTAAAACAAAGTTTATTCTCGGTAAATTCTTTGTTCCACAATTCAAGAGTCTCATAGCTTCCATCTTCTTTTCTATAACCCAGCGTAAATTGCTGATAGCAGAGCGGTATCTTGCCCTCCGTAACACTTAATTGCAGGTGAGCCGCTTTACGTTGTTTTTCGTCAACAAAAACAAATTTCTCTCCATCAAAATATTGCGGCTCCAGGTAAAGCTCATCCAACCTTGCAGCTAATCCATAAGTACGGCAAATGGCTACAAACAATACTTTCTTACTCATAGGCGTTCCAGCCTTCACATTCATGGTGCTTTCCGGTGTTCCAATGATGGTTCCATATTCCCTTTCCGGATAATAGGTGATTTCACTTTGAATGTATTCCCATAATTTCTCCGGATGCTTCGACAGCTCTTCTCCCCTATGTCCAAATTCATTTCTTATATAGGCTCGGAAAGCAGAGATTTTCTCCATATATACATTGGGGGATAATACATAGCGCGAGAAGATTTCATCCTCATAGTTACCCTGATATTGAAACCCCTCCAGATGACTGATTAAAACCTCTGCCTTTGTATCTCTGAAATCCTTTCTTGCCAGTACGGATAAAAGAAGATCCTTTTGTTCCAAACTATGCCCTGATACTTTTTCTTCCAGAAACAATCGTATTTCATCAAAATTACCTTTTGCTTCGGATAACGCTCTGGCAATACCGGCATAGCTCTCAAACTGCTTTCCATAAGCTTCATCGTAATAAGAATTAATCCGATTCTGTCTTAAGACATCAGCAAGTTTGTTTCTTTCATCCTGTTCCCTTTCTTGTTCCGGTGTCATATCAACGGCACTTACCTCTGCACAATCCGGTGCGCCAATTCGAAACTTATTCCATTGATCAAAATTAAGCTCTTCCTCTCCATCTAATAGAAAGGATATCTCATCATGATCTTTTACGCTGACAATTTTCATCTTTCCCCTGCCATTATGTAATACATGAAGATGGATATCCCCCTTCCCAAGTCTTATGGACACCGTACCTTTCTCATTTGTCTTCAATGTGGTAATCGGGAAAAATTCAGCCGAATTGATTATTTCAAATCTTATCAGGGCGCCTTTTACCGGCTCTCCTTTTTCATTCTTTACTATCACGGTAAAGGGTTTCACCATGGCATACCTGCTGCTATTATTAATTAAAGTAACGGTTCCGTCCTGTTCAGCAATTTCTTCCCCTTCACATCCAAAACCGGAAAACACCCTGGAGTGAACTACCATAGCCCTGGATGCAGCATAGGTAAACCATCCGTTATTAAAAATAGGTTTCGGCTCACAGGCGCCCGTAAAATACCATTGCTCTCCATCCCAGATCTCTACCCATGCGTGGTTAGAGTCACTATGGCTCCAACGAGGTACATAAATTTGTCTCGCCGCTATCCCTACACTTCGTAATATGGTTACTAAAAATGTGGATTCCTCGCCGCATCGCCCAAAACCACCTTTGTAAACAGTGACAGGAGATGCGGTTCGGATTGAAGTGGATCGATAGGTAGCCTGCTCATAACACCAATTATTTATTTCAAGAACTGCCTCCTTCAATGGAAGATCCCGTATTCGATCTTTCACCAAATCAAAGAAAAATCTTCTGCAATCGGTAATATCCTCTGAATTAATACGATGTGACAGCACATAGTTAAATATATAATCCTCCGGGATATCCTTCATATAAAGAGAAGACTCCAGTAAATACGCCGTATGCTTTGCATAGCCATAAAACACATCAAAATCATAAGCACCAACATCACTCAACGGCATATATGCGTACAGATATTTCATAAATAAAGCTTCTTCCGGGGACAGCTTATTGATTCGTTCCTGAATACCCTTGGCCCGATAGCCAAAAAAAGGAATTGCTTGGTTATAATCCTGTTCTATCTTATCAATGGTTTTCCTTTGAAATCTCATGTCATCATCCTCCCATTTAATCCTGCAGCTTCTTGCTATTTTCTTCGAATTCGCAATACCTGGCCAATCGGCACTTCTCCGTGATGCTTCGGAAGCTCTACCTGGTATCCGTCAGAGACCTTTTTGTAGTGTATTGCTTCCTGTGACCCGATCAATTCCATCCTCTCCACCTCGTCAAGGAATGGAAGGAACAATTCCTGTTCTACTTCTCCTTCTTTATCCGGATACATTTTGAAGGCATAAACATATTTTTCTGCCTGCTTCTGCGTAAATGCAATACCGTCCTTTTTATATGGCGCACATACTCTTGTACCGTAAATTCCCTCACCATGAATTGACAGCCACTCTCCCAGCCCTTTCATAGCCTTTAAAGCACCTTCCGGAATACGTCCATCCGGCTGTGGTCCGACATTCAACGCTAAATTTCCGCCCTTGGCTACGATATCTACTAATAAGCATGCCAGTTCTCTGACAGTTTTATAAGTATCCTCATATTTAAAAGAAAAACTAGTCCCCATGGTAATACAGCTTTCCCAGGGAATCATAAGCGGTTCGTCAGGCACACATTGCTCAGGGGTTACATAATTTTCATAGGGACCTCCCACCGTTCGGTCTGCACTTAATACCCAAGGCTGGACTTCCCTTATTTGATCCATTAACTCTCCCAGTCGTATGTCCTGCCCGTTTTCCTTGCATACCCAGCCGGCATCAAACCATAAGATATCTAATTTACCATACTCCGTGGCCAATTCCTTTATCTGGTTATGGGTAAAGTTCACAAACGCTTCCCAAATTTCCGGATTCTCGGCCGGTAGATAGGATGGGCCTCTGGACATAAAGGTACCCGGTTCCCTGCCATTAACCCAGTAAGAAGGAACGGTCCAATCAGCCTTTGAAAAATAAGCCCCTATGCCTAATCCCTTCCAGCGCATGGCATCAAATAAATGCTTGCAGATATTACTGTATTTATGGGTATGAAAAGGGCAATCCGGCGCAGTTACTTTATAATCCGAATACTTAGAATCAAACATACAAAATCCGTCATGATGCTTTGTAGTGAATATAAAGTACTTAAAACCGCCCTCCGCAGCAGCGGATGCCCATTTATCCGGCTGAAACCGAATCGGATTAAAGGTTTTATTTAAGTCAAAATATTGTTTCTTAAAGGTATCGGCATCCACATCCCAGTCCACATCATTTCTTGACCAGTCCCCGTCCCCATCACTCAGCGCCCAGGATTCTACCAGCCCTATCTGTGAATATGCTCCCCAGTGCATCATGAGTGCCAGCTTTTGATCTTGAAACCATTCTAATTGCCTTAGCAGTTCCGGCTCCGTTGGTGCCACATAGGATGCTATACCGCTATAATTATGTACTCCTTCCTTTACAGCCTCCGGCTCCGGTGTTTCTTGAACAAGTCCCTGTTTTTCATCCATTACTACGCCTCCTTTAGCTCCTGATATAACGCATTAAGCAACACTCTTGTCTTATCACATTTATGTTCCCAATAAAACACTCCTCCATAACCATGCTGGATGGTATATCTTGCCTTCAGCCTTAAAGATTCCTCATCATCATAGGAAAGAAATGAGGAGCCGTCAAATAAATAAGGCGCTTTTGCTTCATTATCCCAATAGCGAATATACCCATTCTTATTAATGTATTCTTTTGCCAGGACATCATAATCCGGTCCATAGCTTCCTCTGGTGTCACTGATCTGCAGCAGCCCATGATTACGGCCATTTAAATTAACCCACTTTCTGGAATAAAATGCCGTTCCCATTAACAGCTTTTCCTTAGGAACACCGGACTCATGAAATAACCGAAGGGCCTGATCACAGCTATTCATGAGTACATCTCCCACATTGGAATACAAAGGTGTATGATGACCCGATAGTGAATGAAAACCGCATTTCAGATCATAGGTCATCAAACAGATATAATCAAGATATTTCATGAGCTCCGGGAGTTCAACACAGTGGACATAATATACATCTGCTCCTGCCGCGATAGAAAGAATTCGTTTCTCACCATCAACCGCATTTAGATGCTGACGAATGGCTTTGCAAAGTAAGGTGAAATTCTGTTTATCATCGGCCGATACCTTACTCCCATTACAAGGGGAGCAAGGATATTCCCAATCCAGATCAACGCCATCCAGATCACATTCTTTCACAATAGCGGCTAAGTTGGATGCAGCTTTTTCTCTTAACGCTTCACTTTTACAGCAGATTGAAAATCCGCTGCCGCCTACTTCGACAATTGATAAGATTATTTTTATATCAGGATTCCATTTTCTCATCTCCGGTATCAGCTTTACGATTCTATGGTCTTTTGCAGAAATCGTACCGTCACTATGTATATGGCCGAATGCAATATTAATATGTGTTAATTTTTGTACATCCTCTTTCGTAATATCTCCACTGCCGACGTAGGCTAATAGTTTCTTTTTCATGTATAATTACTTCCCCCTCACTACGCAAATATTATTTTAGTATGTGAGCATAATACGTTTCGTAAAAGTATAAATATTTCTATATCTCTTAACATTGTTATATAACATTATGAAACAAATAACAAGCTATTTTTAATATTTTTTATGTATAAAGTTAATTTTACTGATTATTTGATTCTATTATTATAATAATTATTTAAAATGTTAAATATATATATTAACATTTTACAATTTACTTAGCACCAAAAATGGGCTGTTTCTCCACGAATTTATAATCAGTGTAGAAACAACCCATTCTATTTAAAGTAATACAACCTTCCCCTGCCAGAAAGTATGGCAGCCGTCGGATAACATCAACTGCAGCTCTCCGGCTTCCGGTCTGAACTCCATTTTATTATCCCAGATTGAGACCCTTTCTTCATCAAGATATAAGACCGCTTTTTTCGTCTCTCCTTTATTAACCCACACCTTGATAAAATCTTTCAGTTCCATAACACGCTGTATGACACTGGACTGCATATCCCTTATGTAAAGAAGCAGCAGCCCATAACCGTCATAGTTGCCGCAGTTGCTTATACTAACCTCCAATCGAATCCTGCCCTTCTTTATATGGCTCAACGCCAGTTCGATTCTGTCTGAACATTGGTTTTGCCGCTCTTCTTTTCTGCAATCTTCATGATACAGGAACTTAAGCCCTATCTCATTGTATTGAAAATTCGTGTAGGACAAACCGTATCCAAAGGAATACAGGGGACTTTCCGTCATATTATAATAACCCATGGCCTTATAAGAGTCCTTGTAATTATAATAAACCGGCAGCTGGCCAACATGCCTTGGCAGGGAAACCGGAAGATGACCCGAAGGACAGATTTTCCCAAATAGTATTTCAGCAACAGCCTGCCCTCCCTGCATTCCAGGATAAAAGGCACATAGCAGGGCTTTGGAATACCGATCTATTTCTTCTATCGCATAGGGGCGGCCCTGTATCAGGACGGTAATCACCGGCTTTCCCGTTTGGTATATTGCTTCTGCCAGCCGGGTCTGCAAGCCGGGCAGGCTTAAATCCACTGAATCTATCCCTTCCCCGCAGTCCATATCCAGGCTTTCCTTTGATTTTGCCGCACCGTTTGCATCAAATTCAGCCCTTGAAAACCGGCTGGAGGAACCGCCCAGGACAAGAATCACAGCATCACAGCCTTTTGCTAACCGGACAGCCTCATCTATATAGTCTTCCTCTTTCTTAATTAACCCGCAGCCTTTTGAGAATTTTACTGTTACATCTTCCTTATTACTCTTAAGGAATTCTTTTATCCCTTTTAATACGGTAATCCCGGCCTCCCCGCGAACAGGCGGCGTATAATCTCCCAACTGATGATAGATTTCATCTGCATTTGGTCCGATTACCGCAAGAGAGCGTATTTTGTTTCCGTGCAAAGGAAGGATATTATCCTCATTCTTTAACAGGCACACGGATTCTCTGGCTAGCTGAAGTGCTTCCGGATGGTTTTGATAAGAATAGTACGCCGATATATCCTTCTCTTCAATATAAGGCTTCTCAAAAAGGCCCATTTCAAACTTCAGCTTCAATACCCTGAATACGGCCCCGTCAAGGTCCTCCGGCTCCAGGAAGCCGCTCTCATATGCCTCCTCCAGTCTGGTAAAGCCTTCATCCCACAGGCTGATGTCAATACCGGCCTTTAATGCTATGGTTGCCGACAGCGCATGATTCCCCGTCATACCATTCAACCGGTCAATTGCCAGGCCGTCTGCCATCACAACACCATCAAAGCCCATCTCTCCCCTGAGAACATCCGTCAGCAGCTTCTTATTGCTGTGGCAGGGTATGCCATCTATCTCATTGTAAGCTGCCATGATCCCTTTCACTTCCGCCTGACAGCAGGCTCTTGCAGCGGGCAGATGGATTTCCCTCAATTCCCTTTCTCCGATACGGGCGGCACTGGCATTGATTCCACCTGTGCCTTCTCCCTGGGCACAGAAATGCTTTGCTACGGCAGCTATACCGTTGCTCTGGATTCCCATAACAGCAGCCTTTGCCAGCACACCGGCAAGATAGGGATCTTCGCTGTAGCATTCCTCACTTCTTCCCCACCTGGGATCTCTTAAGATATCCAGCACGGAAATAAGCGCCATATGGACTCCCAATTCTTTTAACTGGCTGCCGCAGACCGCATAGGCCCTTCTTAACAGCTCCGGATGAAAGGCTGCACCGGCATTGAGATTCACCGGCAGAAGATATCCGTCAAGGGCCTGATGTCCATGGGGGCATTCAGAGCTTAACAGCATGGGAATTCCTAATCTGGAATGCTCCAGGACATATTTTTGTATTATATTATAGGCTTGGGGACCAAGGATGCCAGTCAGTCCGTTTTCATAATTTTTCCCCGACCAGGGGTCCGCCCGATGCAGTCCATAGAGCACCCCCAAGCCTCCATAATACTTTACCTCTTCTTTCAATTCCCTGCTTATTATAACATCGCTTCCCTTTCGTTCATAAGCCTGAAATCCGTATAGATGCTGGTTAAGCTGTCCTGCCTTTTCCCTCACTGTCATATGGGATAACAAATCCTTTGCCCGTTCAATTGGAGAAAGTCTGCTGTTCTGATACAAATAATTCATCCCGACCTCTTATTTGAATTTAATTTTATAGGTTTTTATCTCATAAGGCTTTATCTCGAAAGCAAAGCCCTTTTCCGTTCTGGGAACGGCCTCAATTACCTCTTCCAGCAGATTGCACTCCTCGACGGACAAAATATCTGCAGAAATTCCAAGGCTGACATTCGCTTTGGTTAAGGCATTCTCAAATTCATAGATACGAAGTACTATGCCGTCTCCATCTTCCGCCTGTTTTACAGTCTCTATCATGACATTGGATTTGTCGATGGACACATAAGAAGCAGCCTCACCGGGGACACCTCCCTTAACTGCATAAGCCGGCTGGTTTAAGCTGGCAGCTTCCCTGACGGTATCGGCTGCTCTCCAGGTTTCGGCATGAGGATAGATGGCATAGGTAAAGCAATGCTCTTCCTGATCCGTTGCAGGATTGGGTTCAATACCGGATTTAATCAGGGTAATCGCCATATTGCCGTCCTTTATGGAATGACCGTACTTACAATCATTTAACAGACTAACACCATAATGGCCTTCCGATAAATCGATCCACTTGTGTCCGCAGCTCTCGAATCTGGCAACATCCCAACTGGTATTGCTATGTACCTTCCTTGTAAGGTTACCGAATTGAATGTCAAAGGCAGCTTCATCGGAGTGGATATTGACAGGGAAGTGCACTTTCAAAAGATGCTGGTGCTCTTTCCAGTCAACATAGGTATCAAATTCAATTCTTCTGCTGCCGGCGTAGAAATATATCTTCTGCCGGATAACCGATTGGCTGACCTTTCTGTCTATTTCCAGGGTTGCACGAACCTCACCTATTTCCGTCCATTCCATACGGGAAACATCGGTGACATCCCAGGATTTTTCCGTATAGAAGATATCAATATCCCAGTTATCAAAATAAATGGGCTTATCTTCATAGATCCGGAACAGATTCCCCTGCTGCCTTGCCTGTAATACTTCTCTGTCGTTCTCTTTATCATAGAGGGAGGTAAACAGTCCCCGTTCATCAAGCTCTATGATATAAAAAGGTGTTTCGAGGCAGTTGCCGCTTAAAAGGAAAGGTACCTCCCCTTTCCTGAAGCTTACTGCTTCAAAGGTCTTACTTCCCTTAGACGGCAGCCCTTTCAGGAAAGCAACCCCGCCGTCCGCCGTTTTCTGAACCGGATAGATATTACCGTCATCATCCTTAAGGGCTTGCACGTCCAGGCCGCCCAGATGAACAATATCATCCCGGAGGAAGCCCAGGGTGTTAAACACAGTAATTCCTTCCCCGCTGCCGGTTAATGCCCCCAGACGGTCTGTTATCATCGCTTCGGCCTTTTCTTTCAGTTCTGCATATTCCTGCTTCGTAACCTCATATACCTCTTTGATGGAGGAACCCGGCAGTATATCGTGGAACTGGTTCAACAGCACCTTCTTCCACATTGCATCAAGCTCTTCTGCCGGATAAGGGATATCCTGCTTTAATGCCATCACGGAAAGGAGCTCCAGGTCCATCAGCATCAGCTCGCTCTTACGGTTGGAACGCTTGTTTCTTGCCATGGAAGTATAGGTTCCTCTATGGTATTCAAAATAGAATTCCCCTTCCCAGACTGCAAGCCTTTTATTGTCCTTCACTCTGTCATACAATTCGTCAAAATACGTTCCGGAAAATTCCTGGCGTACTTTTGGTATTCCTTTTATCCCCTTTTCCATGCGGATGGAAGTCTCTAGCATCTCTCTGGTGGGACCGCCACCGCCGTCTCCGTATCCATAGGAAATCAGGATATCATTGTTTATGTCTTTATTCTGATAACGCATCCAGCCGCCCATAATGGAATCGGGATGAAGCATTCCGTTGTACGTGGTAAAGTATTCATTGGCACTCTGGCCCACTCCAAGGGTGGAAATAAAATGGGTAAAGATTTCCGTTCCGTCAATGCCCTTCCAAAGCAGGGTATCGTTTGGTATCTTGTTAAATTGATTCCATGCCAGCTTGGTAGTCATAAAATAATCAATTCCGGATTTCTTCATAATCTGGGGAAGCGCCCCGGAATAGCCGAATACGTCAGGAAGCCAGAGAATCCGGTTATCAACGCCAAATTCCTCTTTAAAGAATTTCTTGCCGTGAATAAACTGACGGACCAGAGACTCTCCTGAGGTAAGGTTACAATCAGCCTCTACCCACATACCGCCTTCCGGCTCCCATCTGCCTTCCTTCACTTTTTCCTTTAACCGGGCATAAAGCTCAGGATACCTTTCCTTAAGGAAAGAATATAATTGGGGCTGGCTTGACATGAATTTATAATTCGGATATTCCTCCATAAACTTTAAAACAGTGGCAAAGCTTCTCGCAACCTTTTCTCTGGTCTGCTCTACGGTCCACCACCAGGCAACATCAATGTGGGTATGGCCGATGCAGGTGGCAATCACATCTTCAAATCCCGCCATATCCTCATATAAGGCTTTATCAAGATATTGATCCGCTGCTTCCAGGGATTCATAAAATTCTTTTGAGTAAGGGATCCGAAGATCCAGTAAATTAATGCAGTTATTTAATACCGTCTCAATATCCTTTCTTACCTTATCCTCCTTATCCATTCGGGAAAAGGCGCTCAAAGGAACCTGGATATCATAATAGAGCTTTTCAATCCTCGGATCAATCTCCATCATTTCCACGATCAGATTGAATTCACTATGTATCGTTCCCGTATAGGACTGCAGATCCAAATGGTAGGTCTGCCCGGAGACCGCTTCCTTTGTCAAAAGGACTCTCCTATGATTCATATCAATTCCCTGGGTTGCCGTACGGTCAACAAATAATAGGAATTGCGGATTTTTACCGTCATCCCATTCATCAATCTGTGTTCTTACGTTCATCCATACCGCTTTTCCTTCCATAGCCTGGGGTACCGTGAATTCACTGCGGAACCAGTAATGCTGATCCGGGCCGTACCAGTGCATGGTTTTACAGTCAAATCCTTCCCATTCTTCTCCTGCCTTATCTACATCCTCCGGATGGACATAATTCCCCCTTTTGAATTTCCAGTCATCAACAGGAAGCTTTTGTACCACGGAAAGCTTCTTTAATTGGTCGCAGATTACACGAATCCGCTTATCTAAAAACACCATAGACACCTCTTTCTACCTTAAAGATTTTATATTCTTTTTTCATTGCTTCCTATACTGTATTTTATCAACTTATCCTATGTGTTGTCCACCTGATCTCTAAAATTCCTCCATAGCTGCCATTAATTCATCAACCGTTGTAAAGGCCAATCCCACTACGGTATCCGCACAACCATAATAAATGGCAATTCTTCCGGTATCGGCATCCGTTAAGGCCGCACATGGAAATATCACATTAGGTACATCTCCTGTTATTTCATACAACTCACTTGGCGCCAGAATATAATTCCTGGTTCTTTTCTTCACCTTCCAGGGTTTATCCATATCCAGCAGGGCACATCCCATGCGGTATACGAACCCGTTGCAGGTTGCCAGAACACCGTGGTATATCAGCAGCCATCCCTTATCTGTTTCTATGGGAGTAGCTCCGGCTCCAATTTTTGTGGACTGCCATCCTGAAACTTCAAAATCACAGGTTCCCATTACATATCGGTGATGCCCCCAATACTCCAGATCATTGCTCTGACTATAATAGATATCTCCGAAAGGGGTATGGCCGTTATCACTGGGTCGGCTTAGCATTGCATATTTACCATTAATTTTTTTGGGAAAAAGGACTCCATTTCGGTTAAAGGGGAGGAAGGCATTTTCCAATTGAACAAAGGTTTTAAAATCAAAGGTATATCCCACTCCGATAGTCGGACCATGATATCCGTTGCACCAGGTAATATAATAACGGTCTTCCATATAACAAACCCTCGGATCATAACGATAGACCTTTTTCGTAATCTCCTCGTCCTCCCCGATGAATTCTATAGGCCCCGGCTGAATGTCCCATTGAACACCATCCTTACTAAATCCCACATAGATGTCCATAGTTATGGCCTTACTGTCACACCGGAACACCCCTGCATAACCGTCTTGAAAAGGCACTACCGCACTGTTGAAGACGCTGTTTGATGTCGGTGTTGCCCCTCTTTGGATAATCGGGTTAGCATCATATCGCCAGACCGGATCCCGGAGCCCTTCCGGTTTATCCTGCCATGGAAGCTTCGGATAGGACCTTCCAATAATTTTACTCATCTGTTATCCTCCATAATATTATGATTAAAGCATCAAAAGCACCTTTTGAAACTTTAATTATATGATTAGTCAAGCACTGCTGTCTGACATTTGCCGCATGATTTATCTGATAATTAGAATTAAAAAATAATCCAACTTATTTTCAAAATATGACTGATTCGAGTGTCTAAAGGTTTCCTTTGACACTCGAATCAAGATTTAAACGGGCTATTGCAACCCCCCGCAACGAACTCTCTGCCTGTATTTGTAACAGCCCGTTTAATATTTACAATACCACAATTTTTATTTTATTTGTGTCCAAGCAAAAATCTTATGCATGGAAATATAGTATCTTTATCCTGGAGCAGTATATATAAACTCAGTACAATTTAATATCTTTTCCTATTTATAATAAGCATTAATCTGATTCTGTACTTCTGTGAGAATGGTATCAAGTCCGGCAGCTTTTAATTCTTTGGTGATCTTAGCCGCTGTCTCTTCAGGAGCAGCCGCACCCGTTAATAATTCACTCTTATACTTGTTGTATACTTCTCTGCAGTTGGCAAGTTCATTCTGAATGTTGGAGTAATCTGCGTTAAATCCTAACAGAACAGAAGGTTTTGCACCTTCATTTAACGCTTTTACTTCATCCCACTGATTAAACTCATCTGTTGTCAGCTGGGAAACCGTAAAAAAGGTACCCTGGGTATATCCTGCCATCTTCCAGTCTGTATTAAGCCTTTCGATTTTACCGTCATCTGTGTATTTGAAGTTTTCTCCTTCAACACCGAAGTAGAAGGCATCCCTGACTTTCGAATCCAGGTTTACAAGCTGTAAGAATTCCAGACACTTTTCAGGATATTTTGCACCGGAATAAATTGCATTTACTGAACCGCGGACCGTTTCATTGGAAACTATCGTATCGTTAATCTGAATCGCTTCGGCTTCTACCCCCATATTAGGTCCCCAGGTGGTTTTTGCAGCAGAAGGCCAGCCCTGAGCGATACTTACCGCTTTATATGTTGGTGTTTCTGAGGTAGAAGGGGCATCGGGATTAATGATACCGGCTTTATACCACTCATTAATGATTTTCAGCTGGGACATAATATCTTCCTGCTCCAGGGCATTTACCACCGTACGGCTTCCATCATCATACCTTACGCCAACGCAAGGAATTCCAAGCCCGACGGAATCATATAAGCTGAAAATCATGCTAAGTCCGTTCTGATCCATGGGGAAAGCCGCAATTCCTTCTCCTTCTGTAATTTTCTTCAAAGGCTCGGTAAGGGCTTCCAGGGTATGGATATTCTTATAATCAATGCTGTATTTATCCGCCATTGCCTTATCCCATACGATAAAATTGGACATGGAGGAATCTTTGTAGGTAGGAATACCATATACACTTCCGTTAATGGATACCGCACTCCAATAGTCCTCCGGAATATAGCTGTACAGATCAGGAGCGCTGGTTTTTATAATATCCTTGATATCATAATAAGCACCTAAAGCAGCATCGCTGGTAAAGTTACTGCCGTCAGTAAACAGAATATCAAAATATTCACCGGAGTTGACAAGGATATTTCTTCTGTTTCCCCAATCTCCCCATGATACAACTTCCATATCGATGTTAACCCCGATTTTTTCTTCCAGATATGGATTGATCTGCGCTAACCAGGCATCATAATTGTCGGGCATGCCGCTGCCGACAGCAATCCACTTTAAGGTTACTGTCTCTTTGCCGGATGTGTTATTATTCCCTGCCGGTGTTGCAGTTGCTTCATTGGCTGTCCCCGGGCTGTCCGTGTTTTTCTTGTTCTCATTGGAACCTTTGGAGCATCCTGCAAAGATTGTGCTGAGGACAAGCATGAGAGTTAATAACAAAGCCATCTTTCTTTTCATAAAATACCTCCTGTTAATTTGATTTTTTATTTATTAAAGTAACTATACTTTTAATAAATCTTTACTAGTTCGCCGGGTATTCTCATCATCCCTTTACGGAACCGATGGTTAAGCCCGAAACAAAATACCTTTGAAAAAACGGATAGGCACAGGCAATGGGTACTACGATCATTACGGCAATTGCCATTCTGGCCGACTCTGTGGGCATCATATTCTTATATTCCTGGACGGATAACCCTGCTGACGGATTATTAGCCAAAAATTCCACATTCATTTGTATTTTGTTTAAGATCGCCTGCAATGACATTAATTTATTATTATTAATATAAAGAGAGGACTGGAACCAGTCATTCCAATAACCAAAGCTTAAAAACAGTCCGATGGTAGCCAGCAGAGGCTTTGAAATAGGTAATATGATCCTTGTATAAATACTAAGCTGATTGGCACCGTCGATTTTGGCTGCCTCCACAATAGAATCCGGTATACTGGTTTTAAAGAAGGTCTTACATATGACCACATTATAAGAGGATACTGCCAGAGGAAGTATCAAGGCCCATATGGAATCCTTTAAATGCAGTATATTAATATTTACCACATAGGAAGCCACCATACCGCCGCCAAAAATCATAGGAATAAATACCACCCAGGTCAAAAATCCTTTCAGCTTATACTCAGCTCTGGATAAAACATAGCCCATGGAGGAAGTAAGCAGCAGGCCGATTATGGTTCCCAGTATGGTAACCAGCAGGGAAATTCCAAAAGCGCCCAGTATCGTCTCCTTTTCATTCCATAAGAATAGATAGGCATCCAGGGAAAATTCCTTGGGAATGAATTGGTATCCCCATTTCGCAATGGATTGCTTCGACGATACCGATATCATAATTACAAATATAAAAGGTACAATCGCTGTCAGCGCACATATCACAAAAATAATATTAAATATAAAGTTAACCGGTTTTGAAACTCTATTTAATTTATAGTTAGAAGCGGCCTCTTTATTTTTTCTCGACATCACTTTTCTCCTTCCTCCAGCTTAATTTATATGATTGCATATTCGTCATCTACTTTTTTCACGATCCAGTTCGCCAATAAAATCGTGATGCAGCACGCAGCAGATTGCAGAAGTGATGTTGCAGACGTCATTCCAATCGGTGAATTCGATCTTATTGCGTTATAAATATAAGTATCGATAGTTGATGAAACATTATAAAGGGAAGCCGGTATCCCCCTTGTCACCTGATAAAAGAGTCCGAAATCAGAACTAAAGATGCCGCCGATACTTAAGATGAACATCATAATTATGATAGGCTTTAAACATGGTAAGGTTATATATTTTACCTGCTTCCACTTTGTAGCTCCGTCAATCACCGCCGCTTCATAATAGGTAGAATCAACCCCTGTGATACATGCCAGATAAACAACTGTTCCATATCCGACCCCCTTCCACATCTTCATAAAAACGAGAATGAAAGGCCAGTATTTCGCTTCCATATACCATTGAACCGTTTCTTTCCCCATAGCATCCAAAATCTGATTAAAGATACCCTTATCCGAACTTAGAAAGGAAAAAACAAAGTAACTTACAACTACCCAGGATAAGAAATGCGGAAAGAACATGCAAGTCTGATAGATCTTCGATTTGACCTTGCCATGTATCAGGCTGAGCATAATTGCCAGTGTAACAGGAATCAGAATACCCAATATAACAAATACAACATTATATAAAATAGTGTTACGCAGCAATAATGCAAAACTGTTTGATTTAAACATGTACACAAAATTTCCAAAACCGGACCATTCACTATGTATCAGATTATAGAGAAACCCTTTACGCGGAAAAATCCTATAATTCTTAAAGGCGATTATCACTCCAAACATGGGTAAATAACTGAACAGCACATACCATACAAAGGTAGGCAAAGCCAGCAGCGATAATTGAGTATCATCTTTCGTCCAGTGCCCTCTTTTTCTTTTTTTCTTATCCGAAGCCTTTTTCATATCAACCTCCATCTGCCGCTTCAGCGGCATACAAAGCCATAAGTGAGTTTACTCGCTATGCGAAAATCAACCAATGAAACTTAACCCATATCATAGGTTGTTAATCTGACAATGCAAAACAAATCATAATTTATATTGTTTTCAAAACATCTTTGGTTAACATTTATGTTAACATCATTTCTGAAATACTAACATAATTTTAACATGTGTTTTTTCTTGTGTCAATATGTTTTTAAATGTTTTAAACAAATTTTCTCCTTGCAAACAAAGTTTTATATGTTTTTTTACTAATTTAAATTTTTCAAAAAAGTAAAATCATTATTTTTTCTAAAATATACTCTATTAATAGTATTTCCAATACATTATTAATCGTTTACATATGTTAACACTTTCACAAGGTTATTATTAATCTTTGTTTCATTAATAAAGTCCTACAAACCGGATCACGGGAGCCACCCGGAATTTTTTAAAAACAATCTTCAGTGCTGTAATTCTTGTTGGAGCAACCTCACATATCTTCTTATACCCAACTGTAGTCCCGCTATAAATCATAAGATTTCCCTGGTCTTCGATTTCTGCCCATATTTCAAAAGCTTCCACCCGCTGGCTCAGTCTGATCTGCTCCTGGAGAATGATATAATGAATCAATTCCGCTTTCTGCAGTTTAATTATGATTTCGCAGGAATCACAATAATCAACGGCTTTCCAACAGCTTTCATCGTCTTTTACAATATTGGCAGCCTGATATCCCTCCTCTGTCAGCGCTGCCTTTACGATTGCCTGTTGCGCATAATTGTGTTGAAAAGCTCCTCTGATGAAATCTCCCAACTCTGTTAACCGTTCCTCATCAAATCTTGTAATATATCCATCTTTATGAGGGGGTATATTAAGCAGCAGTACACTGTTACCTCCGACAGAATTAAGATAGATACGCTTTAAATCATCGAATGCCTTTACCTGATGATCTTCTGCTTCGTGATAGAACCAGCCCGGCCGGATGGACACATCCACTTCCGACGGATACCAGATCAGGTTCTTCGCCTTTCTTACAACATCACGGCTGCCAAGGTCTTTTGTCTGTTGGTCCAGCCCCTGCTTACGAAATTCTGCATCATCCGCTTTCTGGGAATTCTCCATTATATTCGACTGGGAGAAAACCTCTGCCGGTACAACACTCCATTCCGATTCCCTGCAATCTCCCGCCTCATTTCCGCACCAGCGTACATCCGGCCCGCATACGGCAATCACTGCTTCCGGCTGCAGCATCCGTATCAATTCATAATAGCGTTTCCAGTCATATTCCTGTTTCCTGCCATTGGGACCTTCTCCGCAGGCTCCATCAAACCATACACTGTACAGTTTGCCGTACTTCGTTAATAATTCCGTTAACTGTCCGCAAAAGAAATTATTATATTCCTCTCCGCTGCCATAGACGGGTTCATGCATATCCCAGGGGGACAGATATACCCCCAGTTTTATTCCGTATTTTTCACAGGAAGCGGCAAGCTCTGCAACAATGTCCCTTTGCAACGGAGTATGCATCACGGAATGCTTCGTATATGCCGTATCCCAAAGACAGAATCCGTCATGGTGCTTTGCAGTTATGATACAAGCCTTTATTTCAGCTTTTTTCAAAATTTCACACCACTGATCCGTATTTAAGTTTTGAGGAGAAAATAAGGATATATCCTCTTTCCCCGTTCCCCATTCGCGATCCGTAAAACTATTCATCCCGTAGTGAAAGAAAGCCGTATACTCAAGCTTCTGCCAATTAATCTGATTTTCCCTTGGTACCACTGATATTAATTTTTCCATAAATGTTTTCATTGATCCATTCTCCTTGTTCTCATATACTTTTTGTTAAAAAAACCCGGCTTTTACACCAGGTTTTCTTTATTTTTGAATGCTTTTATTTATCACTCCATATCCTTCCAAGGGCGGATCCCGAAGGAAAAATGAAATGCCTTCTCCTTAAGCCTGTATTTTTCTATTAATTCCGGGCCGCAGCTATGGGAACCAATACCGCTTACTTTATAATCCACCCGGACTACTGTTTGATTGCCGGGTTCCAGCTCATGGTTATGCAAAGCATTTGACAGCTGTTCCGAATCATAGTGGGATACATTGCACTCAAAGCCTTGTTTTGAGTAAAATTCCACACAGGTTCCATTTTCCTCATACACCTTCAGATATTTCACACCGGTATGGTTGCCATGCTCCTGAGGCATTATATAGGGAACATATTGGCTGGTTACCGTAGAATGATACCGCCCGGTTTTCACATGATGGCACAGATCAATATAATTTTCATAAGGTCCTTTTCCGAAATATTCGATTTGCTCCATCTCCTTCGGTAATACAAACTCAAAACCGAATCTCGGCAGCCAGATACAGTCTTCGTGAATGTTTACCTCCAGATCAATGACCAGATATCCCTGAGGATCTATCCGGTAGCAGGCTTCATATCTTGCAAAAGGCTCTCTTGCAACCCCTGCCAGGCTTCCCTTTACGAAAACAACAATGCAGTCCTCATCGTCTTTTTTCCATTCCATATGGTAGCACTTATGGAACAAACGGTTTATATTCCATCCGCGGTAAATATCCGTCAAAAGCCCCCATTGATGTTTTATGTACCTGTCGTTGTCTGTCGGCGCCCTCCAGGCCGTAATCTTTGCCGCTTCTTTCAGCAGGTTCTCTCCCTTCACACCAAAACCAGAAAGGACCCCTCTATTCCTGTCAAAACAATATTCCATATCACCGCAGGTGACCGTTAATATATCCTTTGTTTCTTCTGCCTTAAGGACCCCCTCGGATACTTTTCTTTCCCAGCTTTCAAGGGGTACCTGGGGCAATTCAAACTGTATCATTGCCGTTTCATAACCTGCTTCGGCCCACTGGCAGCCATACCGCCTGACTAAGGACAGATTCAGGCAGCAGCCCAGCCTGCAGCTGAGCGGAAGCCTATATGCCAAAGTTATTTTCTTTGACTGATGGGGTTCCAGCTCCACTGCCAGTTCTCCCTGTTCTACTGTTTCTCCGTCTGCTGTTATTTCCCACTTTAGCAGAAATTCATTCAAATCAGTAAAATCATAAAGATTTGTTATGCTTATCTCGCCGCGGGTACCATCAAGCAATTCTGCTTTTATGTACTGATAGGCGGCCTTTGCCTCTAAGGAGCCGGCCTTAAGGCTTCGGTCTGCAAAAACCAAGCCATCCACACAAAAGTTTCCATCATTTGTGGCTTCCCCGAAATCTCCGCCATAGTAATACTTCCCGTCCTTTAACACAGCATGGTCGGCCCACTCCCAGATGCATCCGCCAATCAGTCTGGGATAACGGTAAAACATATCTGTATAATCTTTTACATCTCCCGGCCCATTTCCCATGGCATGGGAATATTCGCACAAAAAATAGGGCCTTTCATCTTTATTCTTCCCCTCTCGTTCAAGGGTTTCCATGCTCATATACATATAGCTGACCACATCAAAACAAGAGGGATTATCCACCATATTGGCTCTTTCATAGTGTATTAACCGAACCTGATCCCTGGTTCTGATCCATTCACACATTTTATCATAATGGGTTCCGTATCCGGATTCATTTCCCAAAGACCACATAATAATACAGGGATGATTTTTATCCCGCTCTACCATCCTTCTTATTCTTTCCAACAAGGCTTCTTCCCACAGCGGATGATCCGTAAGCCAGTCTTTTGCATAGGCCTTGTATTCACATCCCGTTGACTTGGCAGAGAAGCCATGCATTTCCAGGTCTGCCTCATCCACCACATAAAAGCCATATTGGCTGCACAGTTTTAAGAATTCCGATGTTGGCGGATAGTGGGAGGTGCGTATTGTATTGATGTTTAACCGCTTCATGGCAATGAGATCTTTACGGATATCGTCCATTGACATTACATGCCCTTTGACAGGATGAGTATCATGATGATTCACACCTTTTAGCTTCACGGAAGTTCCGTTGATTAGCAGCTCTCCCCTATTGGTGGTCCCGATGGTCCGAAACCCCACTTGTATCGGTATGAATTCTCCCGGCGTTTGGAATACCAGGGAATACAGATTCGGGGTCTCTGCCGTCCATAAGTTTGGAGTCTTCACTGTATAGGCAACCTTACCGTTAATCACCTGTTTTCGCTCTATAAGATCCTCTCCGTCGTAAAGACTGCTCCATACAGGCAGCTCCGATAGATTATCTTCCCGATTCAGGATATTGACCTGAGCCATAACTTCGGACAAATTACTCTCTATTCTGATATCCTGTATATGTACTTTCTCTCTTGCTAACAGGTATACATCTCTAAAAACACCGGATAATCTGAAAAAATCCTGATCTTCCAGGTAACTTCCATCGCACCACTTCAGTACTTTAACCATTAATTCATTATTTCCCTGCTTAAGGTATGATGTTATGCGAAATTCCGCGGGTATATGGCTGCCCTGGCTATAACCGGCCTCCTGCCCATTCACATACAGATAGAAACAGGAATTAACTCCTTCAAATACAAGATAAATCTCTTTCTCTCCCCAGGCTTCTTCAAGCTGAAATATCCTTTTATAAACACCGCATGGATTTTCATCAGGCACATAGGGAGGGTCCACGGGATGGGGATAATTAATGTTGGTATAATAGGGTTTATCATACCCGAACATCTGCCAATTGGACGGAACCGGAATACTGTCCCAATTTTCAATTATCTCCGGCATATCGTAATATCTTTCATAATACTTAAAATCCCAGATGCCATTCAATAACTTATAAAAGAGGGATTGCTCCTTCACATCCTGTAATGCCGAATCCAGATTATCATAGGGAATGAAGTAAGCTCTTTCTTTTTCTCTGCCTTTTTGCAAAAAAGTCGGATCTTGCCAGTCTGTTTTCTTCATAACAACCTCTTTCTATAGTCCTATGAAACTTTTTATTCACCTGTTGAGTTCCTGTAAATAACTTTTGTGCGCACATAAGTAACCTCATAGGGGTTATCAATATTATCTATCCGGTATAACAGCTGTTTTGCCAGACGTTTTCCAATCTGTGAATTGTTTACCTGAACTGTTGTTAAATTTTTTGTGTAATTGAATTCATTATTATCATCATAACCGGATACCGCCACATCTTCAGGAACCCTGTGTCCATGGCTTTCAAGATATTGAACCAGTATATTGGCAACATGATCATTCACGCACACAAAGGCATCCGGCAGCCGGGTAATGCCATCCATAAATTCCTCGATGGTTTTAACATAGGTTTTTAAAGTCATACTACCGGTATAGCAGATATTCGGATCAACGGATAATCCAAACTGATACATTGCCGATACATATCCCTCATAACGTTCCATATTGGTTTTCGCATATTGTATATCACCAATAAAGCCTATTCGCTGATGACCTTTCTTAATCAAAGAGGTGACTATTTCCTTAATACTGTCCCTGCCTTCCAGAAGCAGCAGATCGCCGTTTAAGGTATCCATGGTCATAGCTGCAACAATATCAAGAAACACCTTCGGTATTGCCAGCTTATTTAACAGCTGGAGCAAGGGTTCATCATATACATTCATAATAATAATTCCCTGAATGCTCCCATCTGTTAAAGCTTGCGGGAGTACATAACCCTCCGATATATGCTCCGGAAGGTAAGTGTACATCAACCCGATTCCGCTATTTGAAAACTCTTCTGCAAGCTGGTGGATAATTTTTACCCAGAATGCCGAGGTCTCCGGCCGGGATACCACCACAGATACTAATGTTTGTTTCTTCAACGGTAAAGACAGTCCCGCTTCCTGGAGTATGGACGGCTGGTAGTTTATCTCAGCGGCACATTCCAGCACCTTGCGTTTCATATCCTCGGAGATACCCTCTTTGTTATTAAACGCCTTCCACACTGTCACCCTGGATATCCCCAGCAAATCAGCTATATCTTGTATTTTTGCTCGTTTCATCTAATATAACCCTTTCGTTATTTTACATATGAGATTATATCATGAACAAAGGACGCGTTCATGATCTTGTTGCTCCAATCGGAAATCGCAAGCAAGCTTGCGTTTCCTCATTCCGCTTTCATTATATCATAACTCGGTACCAAGCAACAACATGTTTTTATTAATGTTCATATTTATTAACATTTGTTAACGAGCCTTCTTTTTCACAATGGATTGAAAGATCTCATGCAGTCTGGACAAAGTGATATCCGTCGGCAGCCCTTCCGCATCGGTCTCCTCCCGGTAATCCGCGATCTCCTGCGGAATCGTCGGAGGTTTGAAGAGCACCCTGGAGGCATCCATTTCCCGGCCCTTATGCTTTATATTCCAACAGGCGCTCTACTCCTGCCTGGGGTCCATGTCAGGAGCGTGTTTATATGTATAACCGATATTATCATCCAAGGTCTTAAAGCTGCGGTTTGCACGGGATACCTGAAAACAGCAGAACCCAACCGGGCGATGACGGCGGCAGTGACGCCAGAATCAGAAGTCCAAAGAAAATATCAGGAAATCTCTGCGCCTCCTGCCACTCACTCCAGTTCTCATTCTCCCTTAACAAGGGATGCCTGACCTGCGAGGCATTTTACTCTGTCATATTCCTTCCCGGAGAATAGGCCTCATTCAAATAATCCTTCATATCCGTAGAATTCACCCGTTCAATGACATAGCCTTCCCCCTCCTGCCTGGTCACGATCCTGCCATGGGGCAGGGTAACCTCCCGGTACCGTAGAGTGGTGCTGTTATCCGCCGCCCTTTCCTGCCGGATATCCGTATAGCTTGCCGGACGGGCATATATCCGCTCCAAAGGCATTACCGTATACAACATCTTCTTACCTCTCCCCTTCCTTCAAATCGATCATTTCATTAATTTTGGCCAAGGCTTCCTTGATTCCGCCAACCTCATTAATAATCCCCTTCTTCACCGTCTCATCCCCAACAAGAATCGACCCCACATCCTTAGCCAGCTGATTGGTAGCCAGCATCAAATCACGAAAGCTGTTATAATCAATATCAGAATGGGTAACAACAAATTTGATGATACGGTCCTGTATCTTCTCAAAATATTCAAAGGTCTGGGTGACGCCAATTACCGTACCATTCATACGCACCGGATGAATAATCATGGTTGCGGTAGGAACGATGTAGCTATAGTTTGCGGATACCGCCAGCGGAACTCCGATGGAATGGGAACCGCCAAGAACCAGGGAGACGGTGGGCTTGCTTAAGGAAGCAATCATTTCGGCAATGGCCAGCCCCGCCTCCACATCACCCCCAACCGTATTGATTAAAATCAGCAGCCCGTCAATCTCAGTGCTGTCTTCAATCGCAGCCAATTGGGGCAAAACGTGTTCATACTTTGTTGTTTTATTATGCTGGGGCAGGCACTCATGCCCTTCGATCTCACCGATGATCGACAGAAGGTGTATCTTATGGTCTCTTTTCCCGTTATCCAGTACCGTTTGCCCATATTCATTTATTTTCTGATCCTTCAGGTCTTCATTTTCTTTTTCCAGCTTTTCTTTCTCCTGCTCCTCCTGGTTCTCTTCCGGCTGCTTTGCTTCAGTTCTGTCCGTTTGCATGAGTTCGTTCCTTTCCCTGTCTCAAATAAATTCCCTACCTTGCAAGGTATACGTTGCTTGCAACGTATATATAGCTTATTATGTGATAAGATAAGAATTTTATTCGGTCGTTGGAAAGCTTCAAATCCAATAATCTCTCCTGTCTCCATTTTCCAGTTCCAGAACAAAATTTCTTTTCAGCATCAAAAAATATTCCAGCTCTTTCATCACCTGATAGAGATGCGCCCGCGCCTCGAATTCTTCACGGGTCTGGGGCAGCCGGTCATTCCGGAAATACTCCTTTAGCTGTTCCAATATGGCCAGCAAGCCGGTTACATTATTCTTTTCATGAAAGGACAGGGCCGTATCTTCCAGAAAGCCGGCAACCTTCTCCGCTTGAACAGGAAGTGTGCCCATCTGCGCTATGGTTGATGCAATATCCTTCAGTACGCCGATCTGAAGCCGACGCATCTCCAGATAGGATACAAAATATCTGGTATCACTAAGGAGATGGTTGCCCGCTTCTTCATATGCGGTCTCCAGAAGCCGCTGGGCCAACCGCTCCAGCTCTGTAAAATCCGGGCTTTTTTCCTGCCCCTTAAGAAATCCTCCGATTCCTCTTAGAGCCTTCTTCATCTCCTCCTCCAGCCCCATCTGCTCCCTGCGGATTCTATGGATGTTCCTGGGCATCATCAAATTAAGAAGGATTCCGATTCCCATGCCAATAACGAGGATTCCAATTTCATTCACAATCAGTCCCAGGCCCATATGACCTTCCACAAGAAAATGCGTCATCAGCACTGCGTTCATGGATATTCCGTCCTTCAGTCCCAACAGAAAGCAGAAGGCGGCAAAAAGAGCCACAAAGAGACCGAAAGCATAGGGTGTATAGCCCATGCTTTGAAAGATCAGATAGGACAACAGCACCGCAAGCACAAAGGCCTCCATTCTCTTTACGGCAATGGACAGGGTTTCCCGCTTCGTATTCTGTATCGTAAGCAGGGTTATAATTCCGGCAGACGGACTGTAGAGCAAGCCGAAGGCATTGGCGATCAGAATGGCAATTGCCGAGCCTGCGCCTGTTTTTAATAAAAACAAGATATTTACCGATCTTAACCTCTCTGATAATCTCATCGCTCCACCTCATTTGAATTCAAACAATAAAAAAGTGTTTATCCATTCGTTTGCCGCATTATCATATTAACGATTGCATCTGCCGCTATGTCCTTGCCTATTATAAACTCAGATATATCTGCCAGATAATCTTTTTCTCTCCACCAACGTTTCATTTCTTCCTCTCCAAACTCTCCGGCATTCGGTTTTGTTCCGTGGCGAAAGAGAGTTTCTTCAAAAGGAATATCAAAATAGTAAGCATAGATATGACTTCCAAACGCTTCCTTCACTGCTTCAAATAGTCTTTGATACCAATCTGCATATAAGATACCCTCTAATATTACAGTTGCACAATTTTCTTTTCCATACTTCACAAGCTCAATCAGTAAATCAATGGCTTTTGTTTCCGGTCCATCCTTCACATATAGTATTTCCCGTCTTACTACGTCTTGTGAAACAAGTAGAGTTCCGTGTCCAAAACGCCTTTGCAGTTCTTTAGCAATAGTCGTTTTACCGGACCCGGAATTTCCTCTCAGTACAATAATTTTCGGCTCTCTATTCATTCCATCCCCCCACTTTAAAACAGCGACAGCTGCTGATATTTTGTTTCAAACTCCTGTAAGTAAGCGAAAACCTCCTCCGTTTTCCAAAGAATATTGTGCTGACGGCATGTTTCTTCGAAAATACGCATCAAGCGGTTATGCTTCGGACTGTCACACATATACGCATTTCCAAAGGCCTGGATATACCTCTGTTTCATTCCGGGAAAAAGCCGGTCAAGCTGGGCATAGAAATATTCTCTGTCGCCCTCCCTTAAAGTAACTCCAAAACCAAAGCATACGATCCCCCGGACCTTGGCCTGTATGCAGTAATCCAACAATCCCCGCAGGTTTTCCTCCGTATCGTTAATAAAAGGCAGAATAGGGCTAAGCCATACAACCGTCGGTATCCCGTTCTCCCGCATGACCTCCAGCACATGGAAGCGCTCTGATGTGGAGGATACATTGGGCTCCAGCTTCCGGCATAACTCCTCGTCATAGGTAGTTAATGTCATTTGAACAACACATTTCGTCTTTTCATTGATCGCCTTTAATAAATCCAGATCCCGGAGGATCCGGGAGGATTTGGTCAAAATTGCAAGGCCAAATCCAAACCGCTCAATCAGCTCAAGGCATCTGCGGGTCAACTGCAGCTCTTCTTCCAAAGGGATATACGGATCACACATTGCCCCTGTGCCAATCATGGACGGCTTCCTCTTCCGGCGCAGCTGCTCTTCCAGAATCTGCGGAGCGCTGCGCTTCACCTCGATGTCTTCAAAATCATGATTAATTTGATAACAAGTGCTTCGGCTGTCACAATAGATACAGCCATGGGAGCAGCCGCGATACAGATTCATATTATTATGGGGGGAAAGTATGGTTTTATAATCGGCATAGTGCATATACGGCTGACCTCCTTTTCGATGCGGAACAATTAATTTTTAACGGTATTATAGCATACGGGAATAACAATGTATACCATAGTCATCCATTCTTTGCCTAACTGCTTGCACTCTTGTAATGCTTCAGTCCTAACCTCCAGAACCATATTGCAAATGCCGTGAATACGCCAGCCACACTTAATGCCTGTATCAGTCCGGGAACAGATAGTGTTCCCGAGATCAGCTGTGTAGGTACCGTAGCCATCACACCATAGGGAAGCACAAAATAAAATATAATCTTAAACATTCCCTTGAAAAGCACTCCGGGTATTTTGAAATTGAGCGTCAGCATTTCATCTTCCAGCCGGTCAATCGCGCTGGCTGAAATAACGAAAAAAGGGATCGTGCGCAATATCAGCTCCATATCATAATACAAAAGGGTCATGAGCAAAAGAAGGATAATGTAAACGCAGATAAGCGGTACGGTTACCACAATCTCCAGAACAGAAATTCCATAGGCAATGATCCCGCCGCTAAGGAGCAAAAGCGGTGCGGAACCGGGGTTGACATTCTCAAAGGTCAGCCGCAAAAGCGTGTTTCCCGGCTTGGTAATGTATAAGTCAAGCGCTCCTTCCCGTATCTTTTGCGGAATGGTCAGCACTCCAAAAAAATAGATCAGCATGTTCAGCCCGTTAATCATGGAAAATGTCCCGATGAAAACCAGCATCTGTCCGCGGCTCCAGTCGCCTATGGTATCAACCTGGCTGTAAATAATATTGAAGGTTAAAAGCTGTACCACAAATAAAACTCCATCCGCCAGGAAAGCTCCAAAAAAACTTAACCGGAACACCATCATATGGGAAAGCTTTAACCTAAGCAGCAATCGTATAAAACGTAAATTTTTCATCATATTCCCACCCCGTCATACTTAATTCTAAGGCGGCGGTATGTGATATGCACAAGCAAAACCATGACCGCAACCCAGATCATTATCGCCGTCAGCCCGGCCACCCCTTCCTGTAATCCCATTTTTCCCGTTAACAGCATGGTCGGAGTATAGCTGACATAGGTAAAGGGAAGAAAACGCAGCGCCCAAAACACCGGATCAGGCAAAAGAGAAAGGGGTACTATGGTGCCGGTGGCAAAGGAAAGCAGCGCCCCTTGAATATGCAGGAAAAAGCCGGTATCCTGAAACTTGAAGGCAAGAATTCCGATAAAAAACTGGTATACTACCATGAAAATTAAGCCAAGGGGTATCATTGCCATGGCACACAGGATCACGGGCCACTCGGAAGTAATGCCCGGTGTTATGCGAAACACAGCCAAGCTCAGCATCGCGGCAATACCGGAAAAGATGGCATAATATCCAACTGCCCCAAAATTCTGTGCCATAAAATAATACAGGGGGTTGGATGGTATCACCATGTATTTTGAAAATGTACCGCCCCGGATTCTCCCGGAGACCTCCCCGCTCACTCCGGCCGACATTTCCAGGGAAGCAAGAAAGGAACTGATCAGATAGTAAGAAAGCATCTCCTGATAGGTAAAACCACCTACTGTCTCACGCTCCGCAAATATGGTGCTCCATAGAATAAAGGCAAACAGGATCCTTCCAATGGTCGCAAGTGCAGTCATAGCCACATCAAACCGGTATACCAGCTGGGACCGAAACACTATCTTTGCTGTATCTATATATTTTTTCATCCGCGTACTCCTCCTCCGGCATAAATCCGCTCCACTACGCTGCCGATGTCTTCTTCCTCAACAGAGATATCCTTCGGAGGATTATCATGCATCATGCCTGACAGCAGACTGCCGTTTAATTCTCTCGGAACCAAAAGCACTATTTTATGCGGGTCCTGCTCCACTACTTCCACACCGGCGGTAGGATAAAAGACAGTTTCGTTTTCAAAAATTACAGTGACTTTTTTATGCGTCTGATATGCTTCAAAAAGCTTTGCGGTATCTCCGTCATACAGCTTCTGCCCGTCATTCACCACAATACTGCGGCTGCACAGGCTGCGCACATCCTCCATATAATGAGAAGTCAGCAAAATTGTAGTCCCTTTTTCTTTATTGACCTCCCGCAGGAAGAAACGCATTTGCCGCTGTGCCACGGCGTCTAAGCCTATGGTCGGCTCATCCAGAAATAACACACGGGGATTATGCAAAAGAGCAACAATCAGCTCCATCTTCATCCGTTCTCCCAAAGAAAGGGTACGAACCTGCACATTTAAAAATTTTGATACATCAAACAGGTTTACAAAATAATCCACGCTGCGTCTGTATTCCTCTTCCGGAATCTCATACAGCTCTTTAAACAGCCCAAAGGTATCCGCCGGAGTCAGCTCAAAGAAGAGCTGGCTTTTCTGCCCCATGACAACGGCATATTGTTTCTTGAACGCATTTTCCAGTTTGTTGGGGTAATAACCCAGTACCGATATCTCACCGGAGCTTGGCGCTATGATACCCGTCAGCATTTTTACAAGGGTGGTCTTTCCTGCCCCGTTGGGCCCGATTAATCCGATAAATTCACCCGGTTCAACAGTAAGGTCAAAATTCGATACGGCGTATTTACTGACAAATTTACGGTTGAAAAGGCTTTTCACACTGCCTTTCAAGCCTGCTTCCTTTTCAAATCTCTTATATTCTTTCGTTAATTGCTTTGTTCTGATAATATGATCCAACTTGGAATCTCCTCTCATAATAAAAAATAGCATAAAAATAGCCCGCAAAAGACACACCACACTTAAAAAAGTGCAGAATGCTCCTGCGGGCAAAAACCTCAATATATGAAAAACAGCGCGACAAACACTCCTTTGTCACGCCTCATTCATCGAAAAAGGATCGGGCAATCTGTTAGGTAGTGTCTTTCAAAAGGACAGCAAAACCAAGGGGATATCCCCTTATCGATGCCGCCTTCTGCAACTATATTTAGTTGACTCTCACCATAACAGATAATACCGACATAAAACACCTCTCCTTAAATTAACATAAGGTGATTATAACATATTTTATTAAAATGTCAATCACTTACGAAAGACCTAACCCTTGGCCCCATGCCCCGGCTTCAGATACTTTTTCTCAAGCACCTCAATCTCGACAGGCTTGGAGAAATAGTATCCCTGGCCAATATCACACTGGCTGGTTTTCAGATATTCCAGCTCGGAATGCTCTTCGATTCCCTCTGCAATGACATTCAGCCCCAGATCCTTGCACAGACCGATAATGGTAGAAACAATGGTCTTCGCCTCCTTGCTGCAGCCAATATTCTGGACAAAGGACCGGTCAATCTTAATACAGTCAATGGGCAGACGCACAATATAGCTGAGGGAAGAATACCCTATTCCAAAATCATCAATGGCAATCCGCAAGCCCATCTCCCGCAGCTTCGCCAGCCGTCTGATACTCTCCTCCATATTCTTAATCAAGAGCCGCTCCGTCAGCTCAATCTGCAGCCAGGAAGGATCCACATCGTATTTCTGTACCATATCGGACAGATCCTCCAGAAACCGCTTCATCTCAAAGGTTCTGGTGGAAACATTAATGGAAAGCAGAACCGGTACGGAATAGCTTTCCCGCCAGTTCTGAAGATGCCTGCAGGCATTCTCAATTACCCAGTAATCGATATCCGTAATGCTGCCGGTCTGCTCCGCGACCTCAATAAACCGGTCAGGATACAGCAGTCCCTGTTCCGGATGCCGCCAGCGGATCAGAGCTTCCACCTCCGCCAGCCTCCCATTCTCCAGATAGAACAGAGGCTGGAATACCAGATAGAACTGGTTATCCCTTAAGCCCTGGACAATCTCCGCCTGGAGCAGAGTTGTGCCCATAAGCTTCTTGTAGATCTCCATATCATATTTTTGTATCAGATTGCTTCCCTGCATTCTGGCATAATTCTTGGCGTGGGTGAGCGCCTTCAGCGGTTCCTCCGCCCTGGAGTCCTCATTCCAGAGATAAAGTCCGATACTGAAGCGTATATTGATGGCCCTGGTATCAATGAGATAGCTTTCACTGAGGGCCGCAAGAATACTCCGGGCCAGCTCCTCCAGTTCCTCTTCCCCAACCTCTCCATAAGCCAGTACAACAAATTCATCCCCCTTATAGCGGTAGATTCTATAATTCTCATTTAAGCAACATAAAATACGCCGGGCAACCTCACAGAGCACAATATCGCCCACCGCATAGCCATAGGTCTCATTCACATTGCTGAATTTATCAATAGCCACCATAACCAGGGAGAAGCCGGGCCCGTCCTTCTTCTGTTTCAGGAATGCCACATCCTGCTCTAATACATACTGGTTTAACAGAGTGGTCAGCGGGTCGTACTGGGTCAGGGACTTAATCTTATCCATCATCCGGTTGAAGCTGATTCCCAGCCGCCCGATCTCATCCTTGGATGCCCTGGTAAATCGTATGGTAAGATCTCCCTTGGCTCCTTTGGCGAAGAGGCGTTCCATCTCCACAATCGGCCTTGAAAAGCGGCTGACGAATATGTAAGCCGTCAGAGAACTTATCACCAGGGTAATGCCCATCACTACGAGAAACATCCTGCGCAGGCTGACCAGATAGCCTAAGGCTTCCTCTTTATTGGTACCGATGTAAATCTTCCAGCCGGTCTGATCGATACTGGCATAGCCCGTTAAGATATCCCGGCCCTCAAAGCGGTACTCTCCATATCCGCTCTCTGTTGTGGAAGCCTGCACAAAGGCTGCCAGGGATTCATATTCCGGATCCATTGCAGCAAGCTGAAAGAGATTGTATTCTCCTTCTTTCCTTTCCGTCGCGGAACGAGAAAGGAAGGAGCCTGCTTCACTGATGATATACGCCCTGCCATTCTCATCATAGCTTCTGCTGGAAGCAAAATCCGATAAGAAATCCGCATCCATTCTTGCGATCAATGCTCCCTGTATGACATCCCCCCGGTAAATGGGCGTGGCGACCATAACCACTGATTCCTTGATTTTACGGCTGATGATAACCTCTGAGAAGGTAAGCTTCCCGGCCAAAGCACTCCGGATGTAATCCCTGTCACTGAGATCCAGCACGGTCTCATCCAGGTAATGGGCGATCCCATTCCGGTCTACCACGGCAATATTCAGATAGTTTCCTGTAATCTGGCTGCTTAATATCTCCTTCTGGGCAGCCCAATCCATTGAGGCCACCTTCTCATCCTTTGATATGGTGACCAGCGGTGTGACAAACTGATTCAAGTAATAGGATAGATGTGAGGCTGATTCTATCGCAACCCGTTCCATTGACGTATTCACTTCTGTGACCAGTATTTCCTTAATACGCAGGTATCCGCTGATTCCCATTGCAGAAACTGAAATCAGAATCACAATCAATGAAAATACAATTCCCTTTGTCTTAACGCTTCTCATTCGTTCTCCCTATATTTCTTCCTTAAAGCTAAAATAGAAAAGACACATGACCAATTTCTTAGATCAGGGGTGCATATAAATGCTGGTACCGGTCAGAGAAAAGCTTCATGTGTCTTCTTAATTATAGTGTAAGGTACATCTCTTATAGCTGTGCTAAAGCCTGTTCGATATCTGCAATGATATCCTCAATATTCTCAATTCCTATGGACATCCGGATTAAATCCGGTGTGATTCCCGCATCCTCCAGCTGCTGATCCGTGAGCTGGCGGTGGGTGGTGCTGGCAGGATGCAGAACACTGGTCCTGTTATCCGCCACATGAACCACAATGGCGGCCAGCTTAAGGCTGTCCATAAACTTTATTGCCGCCTCTCTCCCCCCCTTAATTCCGTAGGAAATTACGCCGCAGGAACCCTTGGGAAGGTATTTGCCGGCAAGCTCATAATACCGGTTCCCCTGGAGTCCGGGATAGTTCACCCAGGCAATCCTGTCGTGTTCCTCCAGGTATTTGGCAACCGCCAGGGCGTTGCTGCAATGGCGTTCCATTCTAAGATGCAGGGTTTCAAGGCCCAGGTTTAACAAAAATGCATTGTTCGGTGCCGGTGCCGAACCCAAATCCCGCATCAGCTGTACTCTTGCCTTGGTAATAAAGGCCGCTCTGCCGCAGTCCCTGGTATAGACCATGCCGTGATAGGATGCGTCCGGGGTGGACAATCCGGGGAACTTGCCGTTATCCCAATTAAAATTACCGCTGTCCACAATTACGCCTCCCAGCGCAACCGCATGTCCGTCCATGTATTTTGATGTGGAATGCAGCACGATATCTGCTCCGAATTCGATAGGCCTGCAATTAATGGGTGTGGCAAAGGTATTGTCGATCAACAGCGGAACACCGCTGCTGTGGGCAAAGTCCGCCAGCTTCCCGATATCGGCGACCACCAGGGCCGGATTGGCAATGGTCTCGGCAAATACCAGCTTGGTATTCTCCCTCACTTCCTTCTGCAGCTCTTCCACAGGTGCGTCCGGATCGATAAAGGTAACCTCGATGCCCATTCTCTTAAGGGTAACTGCAAACAGATTGGTAGTTCCTCCGTAAATTGTGCTGGCGGAAATCATATGGTCGCCGCTGCTGCAGATATTAAGCACCGCAATCAGACTGGCGGCCTGTCCGGAGGAGGTGCACATAGCTCCGATTCCGCCCTCCAGATCCGCAATCTTGCGCTCCACGCAGTCCACCGTGGGGTTAGCCAGCCTGGTGTAGAAGAAGCCTTCTTCCGTCAAATCAAACAGCTTGCCTACATGTTCACTGGAATCATATTTATAAGTAGTGCTCTGGTAAATCGGCAATACCCTGGGCTCTCCGTTCTTCGGCTGATATCCTGCCTGGATGCATTTCGTTTCAATATGGTAATTGCTCATAAGCTTATCCCTTTCTATTCCAAATATGTATTTTTATTCAAAGAACGTTACATGTAATCATATCCCGTCCGAAAGCATTTTGTCAAGAGCTACCTTAGCCCCCCGCCAATACTGCCGCGGCATCCGCGGACAGATTGTAATCCCTGTATTGCCTGGGAGTCATGCCCCTGGCATCATGAAACACCTTAATAAAATAGCTGGAATCATTGAAGCCGCAGTCATACGCAATCTCCGTGACAGAGGCATCCCCGTCCAGAAGCCGGCGGCAGGCACATTCAATCCGGTAATAATTCAAATATTCGATAGGAGTCCGGTCCGTAAGCTTTTTAAAAAAACGGCAAAAATACCTGGGATTCAGATCCGCGATCTCCGCCAGAGTTTCCAGTGTAATCACCTCTGTATAATGCTTCTCCATGTAGGTTATGACATCCTTCAGCCGTTCTATGTATTTTTGCGAGGCAGGATTCTTCCTGTCATACCCGCTATATTGCTCCAGACTGTACAACAGGCCCATCACTTGATACAGCACCCCCTGCGCCATGAATTCGTAGCCCCTGCTCCGGCTGTGAAGAAGGGAGAACAGCTCCTTTGCCATCCGGTCAATCCTCTCATCAATTCCGGATAAAAGTACGGGAAGACGGACTTCATTCCCGATTAACCGCCGAAGCCATTTGTTGCAGATATGGTTCCCGCCCAGCAGCAGCTTGGGATCAAATACGACACATTCATAGATGCAATGGTCAGGGATTCCCCCATGCAGCACCCCTGCATGGACAAAGAAAATATCCCCCTCTCCCGCCAGGTACAACTCACCATCCAATGTTAACCGAAAGCTTCCTTTAATTATCCGAATTATTTCATACTCCGGATGCCAGTGACAGGTCATCTGATAGCGGCGGCTGTCGGGGTCCATACGATAAAATGCCAGAGGAAACTCATAGGTTCCCTGCTGTCGTCTCTCCTTGAAATCCAAATACTTCATCCCACACCCCAAAAGTGAATATTTTTATATTATAAGTAATTATAACACAAGAAAACCCAGGAACACAATGCTATAATTGATTTTACTTATAAATATGTAACAGTTCAAAAAAAGGAGGTCATTGCTATGGCAAAAAACAGATTAATCGGTGATTATCCCGTAATCGGGATCCGCCCCACCATCGACGGGCGAAGAGGGGTTCTGAAGGTCCGGGAATCCCTGGAGCAGCAAACCATGGACATGGCCCGTGCCGCCGCAGATTTATTCCGCGAGAATATCTGCTATTCCAACGGAGAGCCGGTTCGTGTTGTTATTGCGGATACAACCATCGGACGGGTAGCGGAAAGCGCCGCCTGCGCCGCAAAATTTAAGAAGGAAGGGGTGGATATCACCCTCACCGTCACTCCCTGCTGGTGCTACGGAGCAGAGACCATGGATATGGACCCTATGACAATCAAGGGCGTATGGGGCTTTAACGGCACAGAGCGTCCCGGAGCCGTATATCTTGCCTCGGTTCTTGCCACTTATACACAAAAGGGCCTTCCTGCCTTCGGCATCTATGGAAAGGATGTTCAGGATGCAACCGATACCTCCATTCCTGAGGATGTCCGGGAAAAGCTTCTGCGCTTCGGCCGTGCCGCTGTTGCTGCCGCAACCATGCGCGGAAAATCCTATCTCCAGATCGGCTCCATCTGTATGGGAATCGGCGGCTCCATCATTGATCCCGCCTTTATCGAGGAGTATCTGGGAATGCGTGTGGAATCCATCGATGAAGTAGAGATTATCCGGAGAATGACCGAGGGAATCTACAATGAAGAGGAATATCAGAAAGCCCTTGCCTGGACAAAGGCAAAATGTAAGGAAGGCTTTGATAAGAACCCGGATGTTCTGCAGAAATCCAGGGAGCAAAAGGATAGCGACTGGGAATTTGTCGTCAAGATGATGATAATTATCAAAGACCTGATGAACGGAAACCCAAATCTTCCCGCCGGCAGAGAGGAAGAAGCAGCCGGACACAATGCCATTGCCGCCGGCTTCCAGGGGCAGCGTCAGTGGACGGATTTCTATCCCAACTGCGATTTTGCCGAAGCCCTGCTGAACACCTCCTTTGACTGGGAGGGGGCCAGAGAACCCTATACCCTGGCAACGGAGAACGATGTATTAAACGGCATCGGTATGTTGTTCATGAAGCTGCTGACCAACCGTGCCCAGATCTTTGCCGATGTCCGCACCTATTGGAGCCCCGATGCGGTAAAATCCGCCACAGGCTACGATATCGAAGGAAAAGCGAAGGCTTCCAGCGGATTTATCCATTTAATCAATTCCGGGGCCGCCTGTCTGGATGCCTGCGGTGAGGTCAAGGATGAGAACGGTCAAGGCGTTATAAAAAAATGGTGGGAGGTTACCCCTGAAGACCAGGATACAATTCTCAATGCAGTCACCTGGAACGCGGCAGACAATGGGTATTTCCGCGGCGGCGGCTTTTCCTCCCGCTTCGTGACCAGAGCAGAGATGCCGGTAACCATGATCCGTCTGAATCTGGTGAAGGGACTCGGCCCTTGCCTCCAAATCGCGGAAGGCTGGACTGTCGCTCTTCCGGATGAGGTTACAGATATCCTCTGGAAGCGCACGGACTACACCTGGCCCTGCACCTGGTTTGCTCCCAGAACCACCGGAGAAGGCGCTTTTAAAACCGCTTATGAGGTAATGAACAACTGGGGTGCCAACCACGGAGCCATCTCCTACGGCCATATCGGCGCAGACCTGATCACCCTCTGTTCCATGCTGCGAATTCCCGTAAGCATGCATAATGTTCCCGAGGAAAAGATCTTCCGCCCCTCCGCCTGGAACGCATTCGGAATGGACAAAGAGGGACAGGATTACAGAGCCTGCCAGACATACGGTCCCCTGTTCCGGTAATCACAAACCGTTTCCTTTGAGAGGAAGGGCAAAAGCCCTTGGCCTCCTTTATGGATCATACCTGCAGGGAAATCAGGACGGCAATGACAAAGGGAACATCAATAGATTATCAAGAAAAGAGGTGTTTCAAATTTTAAATCATATTCCTAAAATTTTATCCCCTGAATTGCTGAAGGTTCTGTGTGAAATGGGTCATGGGGACACCATAGTCCTTGCTGACGGGAACTTCCCTTCGGAAAGCATTGGTAAGGATTCCATCGTGATACGTGCGGACGGTCATAATATTCCCGAGCTTCTGGAGGCCATCCTCTATCTCCTGCCTCTGGACCCCTATGTAAAGGAGCCCGTATCTTTGATGGAGGTAGTTCCCGGGGATAAGGTGGAGACCCCCATCTGGGAGCAATACACACAGCTGGTTCAAAAATATGACACTCAGAAGAAGCATGGCATCCGGCATGTGGAGCGCTTTGCTTTCTATGAAGAAGCGAAAAAAGCATATGCTGTCATCGCTACTGGAGAAGCTGCCCTTTATGCCAATATCATATTACAAAAAGGTGTTGTTCTCTAAAATAAATCATGCACCCTGCCGGACGCCTGCCCGGCAGGGCGCATGAATGCATTACATCACCACTACTCATTCCAGTAATCTTCTGTCTCTTGACAGGTTGTTTTATTCCAAACAACTTCCACATAAAGTCTTCTTTTTCATTGTAAATATCTATAATCCAAATTGTATCATCTCCTACACGATAAAACGCATAATTGTGCTGCACATAAAGAAACCTGTAATCACACGGAATTCCAGTTATACCTTCTACCGATGGTCCTCTGTTTTCAAACTGCTGCAAATTACGGAATGATTTTGTCATTTTCTTAATCACTGCTTTTGCTTTTCCAGCACCATGCTTAATGGTAATATCTTACTTTATCTCATGTAACTTTTCGATGGCATCTGAAGAGTACTTTAATTTCTTCAATCAAATACCCCCAGTTCTTTCTCCGCATCATCCGCAGAAATCCATCCTTCTTTATCAGTACGTTCTTCCGCTTTCTTTAGTTTCGATTAAGCCCCTGTCACGGGCAAGAAAAAAGCTCCAGAAACAGCTTGTTTTCAGCATTTCTGAAGCTCGGTCTACTATTCAAGCTCAATTCGATAGGCTTGTTTGCTCGCTGTTTCCAGCACATCCTCACAGGGCTTGCCCAGATACTTAAAAAGTGAGATTTTTGTTGGTCTTGCAATGATCAGGATATCCTCCGGTTTCTCCGGATATATTTCTCCCAGATGAGGAAACTTTTTCGGATATTCGTTGATGAAGTAGGAATGTCCCTTCGGATGGCCGAAGAGCTCCGCGATGGCCTCGATTTTCAAATTCCCGGATGCCAGTGCCACATTGGGATTCCGCCTCATCTGCTCCACTTTTTCACTGTTTCTGCTTGTCGCAAAGAGAATCGTCAGGCCATCATTAATATGGGCCATTGCCCTTGCTGTCACCTTATTATTAGCAGAAGTAGCAAGAATGATATTATCTTCTGATTGAAGCTTTTCTGTGATTTCATTGCATAAATCATTATAATTCAATTCCATCCTCATTTTAATTACCTCCGAAAATATAAGTGCCTCAGCATGGATTAATTATTTTCAGTAACCTCGATCTTACGGATTTCCTTCGTCCTGATTTCCCTGCAGATATCATCTACAAAGGCGGCTAAGGGCTTCTGCCCCTCATCTCCGAGGAAACGGCTTCTTACGGATACAACTCCCTCTTCTTCTTCCTTTTGCCCGACTACCAGCATGTAAGGAATACGATCCAGGCGGGCCTCTCTGATCTTATAACCGATCTTCTCCGCCCTCTCATCCACCGTTGCCAGCACGCTGTTTTTCTGCAGCTCTTCCTGTACCTTTCTCGCATACTCATGGTATTTCTCAGAGATAGGCAGCACTCTTACCTGCTCCGGGCATAACCAGGTGGGGAACAGACCTGCATATTTCTCAATCAGCCAGGCAAGAGTTCTTTCATAGCAGCCCATGCTGGTTCTATGAATAATATAGGGACGAACCTTCTCTCCGTTCTGATCCACATAATACATATCAAACTGCTCCGCGATCATGGCATCCCACTGGATGGTGATCATGGTGTCTTCCTTACCGTATACATTCTTAGCCTGGATATCCACCTTCGGGCCGTAGAAAGCGGCTTCCCCGTCTGCTTCCGTGAAGGGAATCTCAAGCTCGGTCAGCACCTTGCGGATTCTGCCCTGGGTCTCCTCCCATACCTCTTCCGTTCCGATATACTTCTCCTTATTGTTAGGGTCCCATTTGGAAAGCCGGTAGGTTACATCCTTCTCCACACCCAGAGTAGTCAGACAGTACCTGGCCAGATCCAGACAGCCCTTGAACTCCGCATCCATCTGATCCGGACGGACAATCAGATGTCCCTCGGAAATAGTGAACTGCCGAACCCGGGTCAGACCGTGCATCTCTCCGGAATCCTCATTACGGAACAAGGTAGAGGTCTCGCCGTAGCGCAGAGGAAGATCCCGGTAGGATTTCTGACTCGCCTTATATACATAGTACTGGAAGGGGCAGGTCATGGGACGAAGGGCGAAGACTTCCTTATCCACCTTCTCATCTCCGAGAACAAACATACCTTCTTTGTAATGATCCCAGTGTCCTGAAATCTTATACAAATCACTCTTTGCCATGAGAGGAGTTTTGGTTCTCACATAACCCCTGCGTTCCTCTTCATCCTCAATCCAACGCTGCAAGGTCTGGATGATCTTGGTTCCCTTGGGCATCAGCAGAGGCAGTCCCTGGCCGATGACATCCACCGTAGTGAACAGCTCCATTTCACGGCCCAGCTTGTTATGATCCCTCTTCTTAATGTCCTCCAAATGAACCAGATATTCCTCCAGCTCCGCATTCTTCGTATACGCCGTACCATATACCCTGGTCAGCATCTTATTCTTCTCTGAGCCTCTCCAATACGCACCGGAGGAAGAGATCAGCTTAAATGCCTTAATTCCCTTCGTGCTCATGAGATGAGGCCCTGCGCACAAATCCACAAAGTCTCCCTGCTGATAGAAGGAAATCTCGGCGTCCTCCGGCAGATCTTGAATCAACTCCACCTTATAGGGCTCCTGGCGTTCCTCCATCAATGCAATGGCCTCAGCCCGGGGAAGGGTAAAGCGAACCAGATCCGCTCCCTCCCTGATAATCTTCTTCATCTCTGCCTCTAACGCATCCAAAGCCGCACGGTCAAAGGGAGCAATATCAAAATCATAGTAAAAACCGGTATCAATAGAAGGCCCAATAGCCAGCTTCGCTTCCGGATACAATCTCTTAACAGCCTGAGCCAGAACATGGGATGCCGTATGGCGGTAAGCCGCCTTTCCCGCATCATCATGAAAGGTCAGGATATTCAGGGTACAGTCCCGGTCCACCAGGGTCCGAAGATCTGCCGCCTTACCGTCCACCTCACCGGCACATGCCATTCTTGCCAGTCCCTCGCTGATATCTGCCGCAATATCATACACTGTCATTGCTTTGTCATACTCTTTATAAGAGCCATCCTTTAATGTTATCTTCATTTCAAATTCTCCTTTCTATTATTAGCACCAGCCTATGCAATAAAAAAACTCCTCTCTTTCGATTTGCAGCTCTGCTTATCGAAAGGGACGAGCGTATGGTCTACGTCGCGGTTCCACCCTTATTGGTGTATCACACCCACTTCATTAAGATGATAACGGAATCACCGGACCGGATTGGGGTCACTCGGAGGCAGTCTTCCCATACTTCCTAATAAGGTACTCACACCAAAAATACCTCTCTCTGAATTATTCCGCACAGTACTCTTCTCGTCAACGTTTTAAATTCTCTGGATTCTATTCCACGAACAAAATATGTTCTTGTAACCTATATTACAGGAACAAGAGCGTGTTCCTGTAATCATGGTATACAATACCGATACAGTTGTTCTTATAACCTATATTATAACACCCTCTGGCGGAATGTCAAGGCACCATTCATCACTGATCGCAAATATATGAAACCGCTGCCGTCCATTCAACAGATATTATAATAGCTCCGACAGCTTTGATCCATCCTGCAGATTGCCCACCAGGGAGACGGAGGTTTGCTCCATATCCAGATAACGGCTGGCAAATTCCTTCACGCCTTCCAGGCTCACCTGGTTCACCCCTACTATCAGCTCCTCAATGGGGATCAGCCGTCCATGGTTAAGCATGGATTTGCCATTGGCATTCATTCTGCTCTTGGCACTTTCATTTCCCAGTATCAGCTCTGTTTTAAGCTGCTCCTTCGTCATGGACAATTCCTGGGAGGTTACTCCCTTTTTTCTGATATCGGCGATAATCTGCTGAATCTTCTTCGCAACGGCAGGGGCCTGGGAGGGATTCATGGCTGCATAGATATGAAATAATCCTGTCTTCCGGTAAGAGCTTCCATAGGAGTAAATGGAATAGGTAAGCCCACTGTTTTCCCGGATTCTTTGGAACAGTCTGGAGCTCACACTTCCGCCCAGGATGGAATTCAGCACGGAAAGCTCATACCGCTCCTCTGAAAGGTAGGAAATACACGGAAAGGCAATATTGTAATGAAGCTGCTCGATATCCTTATGCCGCTTGCAGCGTACACGGTGGTATTCCGGCACTTCCTCTTCCTTCTTCTCCGCGCCGCTCGCCGCCTGGATTCCTCCAAATTTATCCTTCAGCAGCTCCAGCACAGAAGCCTCTTCAAAAGAACCGGCTACGGATATGATGATATTCTCACCCACATAGTATTGCTCCATAAAATCCAGTATCTGTTCTCTTGTCACTCTCCTGACAACCTTCTTCGTGCCGGAGATCATATATCCCAGAGGGTGATCCTTCCAGATTCTCTGCTGCAGCAGCTCATGCACCAGATCCTCGGGAGAATCGTCATACATATCAATTTCTTCGATAATAACACCCTTTTCCTTCTTCAGAGCCTTCTCATCAATCAGAGAATTTGTGAGCATATCCGCAAGAATATCAATTGCAATGGGAAGGTGCTCACTTAAGGTAGCCGCGTAATAACAGGTACATTCCTTGCTGGTGAATGCATTCATATTTCCGCCGATTCTGGCCATCTCATCGGCGATCTGCTTCGCATTGCGGCTCCGGGTTCCCTTAAACAGCATATGTTCTATCATATGGGCTATCCCATTATTGCTTTCCTCTTCATTGGCTGAACCCGCTTTAATCCAGACGCCGAAGGCCGCACTCTTCAGATAGGGCAGAACTTCCGTTACTACAGTAATTCTGTTGGATAATTGATGAATATTGGTCATATCGGGTTCCATCCTTCTCTAATTCTATTTTTTAAAACAGAGGATGTCACGGACCTTCCCATCAAAACTTCTTTTGTGGTATGATCCGCGGCATCCTCCCATATCATGGCCAGAAGAATCTGTTACTATTTAATCTGTGTAATAGTATACCCCTTGCTGTCCAGGATATCAAGAATGCTGTCATCACTTAAGTAATGTCCGCTTCCTACAATAACAAAATAGGTCTTGTTTCCGTCCGCCTTCAACAGTTCCTCGATATACTCTGCCATCGTCTTATTACGCTCTGTAAACAGCTTATCATAGTATTCCTGGATAAGCTTCCGCTCTGTATCGGTCATTTTGTCATCCACAACATCCTGTGTCTCATATTCAAAGGTGGTAAACTGCTTAAAGCTCTCGGCATCACCCTTGCGCCACAAATCCAGCATGAGATTCAGCCCCTGTGCGGCGGAGGTCTTATTGGTGCCCTCCATTACCTCGAGAACCGAATCAATGGTATCGTTAAGAAGATATTCCTCTAATTCGTCGGAAAAGCTGTCCAGCATACCGGCCTGACCCTTATAGCCTTCCAGTTCCATAATGGGCTTACCGGTGAGAAGAGCATTGGTCATAAAGGTCATATCAATTCCCAGAGAAGCTCCCTGGGATGCTTCCTCCACTGATCCGGTGCCTGTAACTGCCAGAGAAGAAAAGGATATGTAAATATACCAGGGCTTCATCAAGGAGATCTGCTCTTCGCCAACACCAAAGATCTGTGCAAATTCGACCACCTTGTCATAGGTCTCCTTTGAAACATGATCCTTCAAAGTGGTTCCATCGGTATAGACCGCCATATTGATCAGATCCATGGCGCCCGTCGTATCAAAGGCATTAAGCTCTACGCCCAGGACATCCGCACTCTGGTAAGCGTCCCATATCTTGCCGCTGAAGGGATAGATCTTCGTGTCAGCCATATGAATGGAACCCAGCATGTATACCGTATTGCCATTGGCCTTTGTCTCCCAGAGAAAACCCTTGCTGCTGGCATCCAGCTTGTCATAGATATCCGCCACCAGTCTTGCCGCCAAGACACAGGCCTGCTCATAGGAACAGATATCCTTCAGCCCAAGCTCACCGTTTTTGCCGGTGTAAATTCCATTTTCCTTCGCATAAGATACAGCATTGGTATCCCCCCAGGGCAGCTCCGTGGCAAAGGTAAAGTCTCTGGCGGTATCATACAAATAGCCAATAACCTCTTCCACTGTCTTTTTTTCAGGCATTTTAAAGGAAACATATCCTGCTTTCTGTATGCCGTCCATTTCCAGCAGCTTACAGCGGAATCCGGCCAACAGCCATTTCATATCAGCAGTTGTGATTGCCCGGGTCATATCCCCCTCATACCAGCTCAAAGGATACAAACCGTAGGTATCTCCAGTCACCAGATCCATAAATGCCCAGTCGCTGAAGTTCTGTCCTGCATTAAAGCTTTGCAGCTCGTTACCGGTTGCCGCTGATGCCTGACCGACAGGCAGCATGCTGATGCACAGCATAAGAACCAGCAGTAAAGATAATAATCGTTTTTTCATAATTCCTTTCTTTCCTTTCTGCATATAATTGTTTGTGAATCATCTCAACAGTTACCATTCCTGTAATAAATTCACAAGACCAATGATAACTGCTATCCCACCGAATGTCAAGTTAAGGTATGATTAAAAACTCCGGGAAGAAAGCGCGGAGGATCCTGTCCGCTCTCTTCCCGGAGATATCTTATTGTGAAACCTTATTTCGCGTCCTTGATGCTGAAGCTGATTCGGCCCATCTTGTCCTGGCCAAGACATACCACCTTAACAATATCACCCAGTGTCAGTACATCCTCCACATGCTCCACTCTATGCTTTGCAATCTTGGAGATATGAACCATTCCTTCCTTGCCAGGGGCAAATTCGATGAAAGCACCGAAGTCCTTAATGCTGATTACCTTACCGGTATACTGCTGACCCTCTTCAAACTCGGTAACAATCATCTTAACAATATCCACCGCCTTCTGGATGCTTTCCTTATCCAGGCCGCAAATCGATACGGCACCGTCATCGGTAATATCAATCTTCACTCCGGTCTGGTCGATAATGGCATTAATGGTCTTGCCTCTCTGACCGACAACCTCACCGATCTTGGAAGGATCAATCTTAATCTGAACAATCTTCGGAGAGTAAGGGCCAACCTCGGATCTCGGCTCCGCAATTACAGGAGTCATAACTTCATCCAGGATATAGGTTCTTGCTTCCTTGGTTCTGTAGATTGCTTTTTCAATAATCTCTCTGGTCAGGCCATGAATCTTAATATCCATCTGGATTGCGGTAATTCCCTTATGGGTTCCCGCAACCTTGAAGTCCATATCCCCGAAGAAATCTTCAAGACCCTGGATATCTGTTAAAATAATATAATCATCATCTGTGTCTCCGGTTACAAGACCGACTGAGATACCTGCTACGGGAGCTTTAATCGGAACGCCCGCGGCCATCAGTGACAGGGTGGAAGCGCAGATACTTCCCTGGGAAGTAGAGCCGTTTGACTCCAGCACCTCTGAAACCGTACGGATTGCATAAGGGAACTCCTCTTCGCCGGGAAGAACCGGAATTAAAGCACGTTCTGCCAGTGCGCCATGGCCGATCTCTCTTCTGCCCGGACCTCTGGAGGGCCTTGTCTCGCCTACGGAGTAGGACGGGAAATTATAATGGTGCATATAACGCTTGCCGGTCTCATTCTCGTCAATCCCGTCCAGTCTCTGGGTCTCTGCCAGCGCGCCCAGGGTGGTAATGGTAAGCACCTGAGTCTGACCGCGGGTAAACATACCGGAACCGTGGGTTCTGGGCAATACATCAATCTCGGCGGCCAATTTTCTGATCTCGGTCACCTTTCTGCCGTCAGGACGTTTCTGATCCTTTAAGATCATCTTGCGCACCGTCTTTTTCTCGAATTTATAAATGGCTTCTCCCAGCAGCGGAAGCCATTCCGGATGGGTCTCTTCATATCTGGCAGCAAGACGGTCTGTAATCTCCCGGATGTTTGCTTCCCTTACCTGCTTCTCATCGGTAAATACGGCAACCTCCATGGCCTCCGGTGTAATAAAGCTTACCATATCCTCATACAGATCCTCGGGAGTATCGCACACGATATAATCATGCTTTGCCTTACCTGTCTCGGCAACAATCTGTTCAATAAATTCGATGATCTTCTGATTCAGCTCATGAGCCGCGAAGATCGCTTCGATCATCTTATCCTCCGGAAGCTCATCCGCCCCCGCTTCAATCATAATTACCTTTTCCTTGGTAGAAGCTACCGTAAGAGACAGGGTCGACTGCTCTCTCTGGACAGAGGTAGGATTGAATACCAGCTGTCCGTCCACCATTCCAACCATGGTTGAGGCGGTGGGTCCGTCAAAGGGAATGTCAGAGATGCAGGTGGCAATTGCAGACCCCAGCATAGCTGTTACCTCCGGGGAACAGTCCTGATCAACACAAAGCACCAGGTTGTTCAGGGTTACATCATTCCGGTAATCCTTGGGGAACAGCGGTCTCATGGGACGGTCAATGACCCGGGAGGTGAGAATTGAATTCTCGGAGGGCTTACCTTCTCTTTTGATGAAGCCTCCGGGAATCTTGCCTACCGCATATAATTTTTCTTCATATTCCACACTCAGGGGAAAGAAATCGATTCCCTCTCTGGGCTTGCTGGATGCGGTAGCAGTGGATAATACCACCGTATCGCCGTAATGCATTAAAGCTGCACCATTTGCCTGTGCCGCTACTCTTCCGATCTCTACGGTAAGAGTTCTGCCGGCCAGATCCATTGAATAACTTTTGTACATATTTTGATCTCCTTTTCTCAGAAACAGCTCTGTTTTGAACTGCTCCTTATTCATAATACTCAGAGCCGGAGGTGCCGAAACAACTGAAAATTCCACCGATGCGGCGGCTCGATGACCTTTTCAGAAGTCTCGGGATGTCCTCCTGCCACTCTAATTTCATAATTATACCACTATTATATCCAATATGCCACATTTATTTTCATAATCAACATGAAAATGAAATGCGGCATTCTTACTCATCCCTTATTACAGTGCGTGTGAGAACGGCTGTAACAAGGGCACGGGGACTTACTATGCTTCGCCTGTGTCAGCAACAATGTTTCTCAGCCATTTTTTCTTACGGTAACGCAGGAGGCCAAGGATGAATTTATAAAACTCCTCTGCCATAATCATGGCATATACCATATGGATGGGCAGCTGCAGCACCAGTCCCCCTAATACCGCCATGGGAATTCCGATGAGCCATACGCTTGTGACATCCAGGAACAGGGCTGCTTTGGTGTCTCCGCCGCTTCTAAGAATTGCCACAATAAGCAGACAGTTCATCATCCGAAGAGGCATATACAGGGCAAAAACCGTAAGACATAGCCGGATATAATGATTTACTGTATCGGACATCTCGAATATCATAATAACAGGTTCCTTCACCAGCATGGTTATGAACGCCCCCACCAGGGTCAAGCCAAAGAGCAGTAGGATATAATATTTTGCATGCTCCTCCGCTTCCTTCAGCCGGTCCGCACCCATTTCGTTTCCAAGGATTACAGCTGCCGCACTGCAGATACCGAAAAACAATACCAGCGCAACCTGCTCTACCGAACCGGTAATGGTAATTGCCGCCGCTGCCGAATCGCCCATTCTGCCATAGACCAGGGAATACATCGTAACCCCAAGCCCCCACATAAATTCGTTTGCAATAACCGGTAATGCGGTACCTAAATACTTCATTACAAAAGTACGGTGCAGGAATGCACTTCCCTTCTCCCGTGATCTGACATACCTGGTATGTATAAATTCTCCTACTCCGCCGTCTCCGGCCTTATGCAGGTATACCGCAAGAAGCAGCGCACTGACTTCCACTATTCTGGCCAGCAGGGTGGCAATCGCCGCGCCGGCAACACCCAGCCGCGGCATACCCAATTTACCGAAGATTAGTCCATAATTAAATACAATATTGACTAATATTGCAATCGAAGTAATTGCTACCGGAAGCTTCACATAATTCATACTGCGCAGAACCGCCACATAGCAGTTGGTAACCGCTGTAAGAGGATAGCTCAAAGCAACAAAAATCAAATATGCGGCTCCTATAGCCATGGTTTCTTCCGATGGGGTAAAGATACGCATAACCAGCTTGGGACACAGAATCCCCGGAATAACAAAGAGAAAAGAGGCACTTACCCCAATAATCAGAGATATCCTCAGCACTCTCCTGATGTTGAGCACTTCGCGCTTGCCGTAATATTGGGCGGCAAGAATACTGGAACCGCTGCAGATACCAAACATCAGTAAGGAAAACACAAAGAAAACCTTATTTGCCAGTCCGACTGCCGCTACCGTTGTTTCTCCCAGCCGTCCGATCATCAGAGTGTCCACCAGATTCAGCACATTATTCAAGAGATTTTGTACTGCTATCGGAATGGTGATGGCAATGGTTTTTGATAAAAAAGCCTTATCCTTCAGCATATTTTTAATTAAATTCATATTCTTCTCCCATCAGCGCCTTTCTTCCTTTAATATAAACATAAAGGCCATCCCAATATTAGCACAAACGGCTACATAATGGGACAGCCTTACAATCAAATCAACCTCTGATTACTTTCTTAAGCCTAAACGCTCAATAAGATTACGGTATTCTTCGATATTGGTTTTCTTCAGGTATTCAAGTAAGCCTCTTCTCTGTCCAACCATCTTAAGAAGGCCTCTTCTGGAATGATGATCCTTCTTATTGATCTTAAGATGCTCTGTCAGCTCGTTAATTCTCTCTGACAGAAGAGCGATCTGAACCTCCGGTGAACCGGTATCCTCAGGTGTTCTGCCAAAGTTCTTGATAATTTCCTGCTTTTTCTCTTTGCTAATCATTGTAAATTCTCCTTTCATTTAAAACGCCGGATACCAGGAAAGAGGTCGGAGTGTCCGGTTTCTGGGCATCGGCTGATTATCACTAAAGTATCTATCGATACCTTAGGTAGTGTACCACATTGCCTTCTTATTGTAAACATCTTTTTCATGAAATATTTCACTGTTGCAGTTCGGTCTGTGGATGCGGCGGGACATGGTGCTCCCATAATGCACTGTATGGAAGAGATGTGATTGGATTTGTATGGCACAGACGAACAAGCTTGTACGGGTGTGACATACAAATCCAGTCATATGTCTTCCATCCTGTGTGTGAGGGAGCACCATGTCCCGCCGCATCCACAGACCGAACTGCAACCTACCTACCTTAATGTCCCGTGTATTCCGATTTATCAATGAGATTGCCGCAGGTTACCAGCACCAGCGCCGCTACCAGCAGGCAGAACAGAGTGAAAGGCAGGGTGCATAGAAAATCCAGGGCAGGCGGCAGTAAAGCCGCTGCTATCACTGATATTATAATAGCCGGTCCCATTACTGCGGCCAGCAGACCAATACTCAGAAAAACCTGTACCAGCTTATTGGGCTGTCCGCCCAGAACCCTCTGGTAGAGTATGGTAAGAGCCACAAACACCGCACCGGACGCCGAATAGGCCGCCGCGGAAAAGAGACAGGTCAGAAAATCAATTCCGCTCAGGCTTCCCAGCACCACAAACATCAAAAGACCGTCTATCACATGTTTCATAAGAGAGGTCAAAGAAGCAGCAAATACTTTTTTAATAGACTTCTCCGGAATCAGATAGATGTAAGGCTTGGCAAGCTCCGCCTTCAGCGCCCCCATCATGGAAAAAATAAATTGCAGATAAACCGCCACGCCCAATACACCATAAGCAGCAATGGAAGGGGCCTGCAGTTTTTTGAAATAATAGCCTGCAATTCCTGCACCGGCTACGAGAAATGCCGTGTATAAATCGATAAAAACAAACCTGCTTCTTCTTCTCAGCTCAAGAATATGCTTGTACAGAAAGGTATTGGCACCCGTTCCGCGATGAATCCCAATCTCATTTTCCTTTAGCTTGCGGGCTTTTCTATTCATCTTCTGCATGCTTCTGCCTTCCTTCACGGCACTGAGGTTATGGAAGGTCATCTCCGTAGACACCAGAACATCCTCGTAATAATCTGCTTTTCCCCTGGTCAGCAGGGCCATCACAATACCGCCCGCTCCCAGATAAAGAGCCAATGCAATAAGCATGGTTCCCAAGGAACCCTTCACAACACCGTCAAACAGCATAACAGACCATCCGGCCACAGGAATAAACCCAAACCACTTCTGATCCATCAAGCCTAAAAATGCACGAAAGGTTCCAATCTGTTCCGTTCGCTGAATTGAAAAAGCCCCCAGTAAAACTAAGACAAATAAAAAGTAGACTATGATCATCACCAGCTTCTTCCGAAGAGGATTCCCGTTGGAAAATATATAGATACCGATGGCCAGCAGCTGGCAGAACAGAACCATTAATGCATAGATCAGAAACAATGCGGCAATTTCACGAAAACCGTATCCAAACTGCGTTTTCAGATTGCTCACCTGGTATAGTATGAACAGAGAGCCGAGAAGTGAGTTTCCCATGGTACTGATCAGGCCATAGAGCAGAATCTTCTTAGAAGAGATGGGGGCCACAAAGAGCAGTCCCACATCCGGCATCGTAAACAGACTGGAGCCGGTGGATAAGCCTGAGTTCATAAATATCCACAGATAGAACAGGCCCAGACCGGCTAATATAAGATATAAAATCCTCTCATCCGCCAAGCTGCGCTGCGCCGTCTCATTGTCCATGACCGCCAGCATTATAACAGAAAACACACAGAAAACGGCAATCACCAGATACAACACCAGCATCGCCGGCTTTTTCTTAAGGGAGAGAATGCGGTTTTTAAAACGGGTTAACATCAGATAGGTTATTGCCTTCATGCCTGCTTCTCCCCTTCCGTTATCTTGAAGAACAAAGCCTCCAGGTCTTCACCGGAGCCTTCGATCTCCTCCCTCGTCCTTCTGGCGGCAATCCTGCCGTCTATCATAATATTGGCACTGTCCCAATACCCCTCCACACTATCCAGCATATGGGTGCTGATAAGAATGCCCGCTCCCTGGTCACGCAGCTCCACGAACAGCTTCTTTAATTCCTTAATTGCATGGGGATCCAGCCCCACCATGGGTTCGTCGAAGAGAAGCAGCTTGGGCTGGGGCAGCAGGCCGCAGCAGATACTCAGCTTCTGCTGCATTCCTTTGGATAATTCATTGCCCAGCTTCTTGCTTTTATCCTCCAGCTCAAAACGGCGAAGCAGCTCCTCTGCTCTCTCTTGCCAATTCTGCAGGGAATATGCCCTGGCGATGAACTCCATATGCTCCCATACCGTCAGCATATCATACAGGGCAGGTATCTCCGGGATATATCCCAGATCCCGCTTTGCCTGCAGGGATTTATTCTCGTTTCCGTTGATCAGAATACTTCCTTCAAATTTTAGCAATCCGGCGATGCTTTTTATGATGGTGGATTTACCGGCGCCATTGGGTCCCAGAAGAACCGATATTTCCTTCGGGTTAATATCAAAGCTCACCTGATAATTGGCAATCAGCTTGCCATATCTCTTTGTTACCTCTCTCACCGACAGCATAAACTTCTACCCCCTGTTAAAATAATTCCTGCCAAGGAGGATGTCTTCCTTCATCCTTGCAGTCATTTCCTCAATTGTTCCAAATTTCAGCTCGGGCCGGATATGATAAAACAATTCAACCTCAATCATCCTGCCGTACAGATCTTCATTAAAATCAAAAAGATAGGTTTCCACGCCGATATTCTCTTCCGCTCCCACGGTGGGCTTGTATCCAATGTTGGTGACACCCTCATAGAGTCCGCCGTTCACACGGGTCCTGGAAACATAGACACCGCAGGGAGGCAGCAGTTTTGAGGAGGGGGGAATCAGATTTGTCGTGGGTATCCCTATGGTGCGCCCCAATCTCCGTCCGTGCAAAACCTCGCCCCGTATGGTATAGGGGCGGCCCAGCAAAAGGTTGGCGGTCTCAAGGTCCCCTTCCTTCAGCGCCTTGCGGATGGTGGAGCTGCTGATCACCTCGTTCCTCCAGGTAAGCTTGTCGCAGTCAATCACCTTATAGCCGTAGGTATCCTCACAGGCCTTTAGAAGCTCTACATCTCCCCTCCTGCGGCGGCCAAAGCGAAAGTCTTTCCCAACTGCTATTATTTTAACATCCAGCTTGTCCACCAGTATCTCACGGATAAAGGCCTCCGGCTCCATTTCCCTGGTTGCCTCGGTAAAGGGATAGGAAATCAGCACATCCAACCCCGAGGATTTCAGCTTTGCCACCTTTTCCTCCTCCGTGTAGATCAATTCAAACTCCCGGTCGGAGAACAAATTGCCCGGATGCATTAAAAAGCTGAACATAACGGCTGTCAGACCCTGCTGTTTATAAGAGATAACAATATCCATGAGCTGCTGATGCCCCTTATGCAGTCCGTCAAACTTTCCCAGGGTTACCGCTGTATCTTTATATTTGAATTCCGTTTTTCCAGCTATATATTCCATAAATAATCTCCATCCTGCCGGCACCAATGAAAAAGATACCGGATGCTGTCTGTAGTGAATTACTCTTGCGTTAAGAACATTTTCACCGGTCTGAACAGCTTCTCTTCCTCTTCATACCGGTATAATCCGATGAACTGCTCCTCACTGTCATAGACCCGGACCAGCTCACTCATTCTCCCGGCGCCAGGGGTTCTGACATGCTCCGGTTTAAACAGGTTCCCATTATAAATCAGCTTATTGTATTCGCTGAAGACTGTCACTCTGGAATAATGGCAGAAGACCTGATCAATGGTCACAATATACGGCTCCAGTCCTTTTTCCTCCGCCAGCCGTTCCAGCTGGGAAAGGGTGATCGCATTCTCCAGGCGGAAGCTTCCCACCGCTGTTCGTACCAGACTTGTCATCGTCGCTCCGCAGCCCAGGCTGTCACCAATATCCTGCAGCAGGGTCCGGACATAAGTACCCTTTGTACATTCTACCGATACGGTGAATTCCTGCTCTGTTTCATTGTATTCCAACAGACGGATCTCCTTCACGGTCACCGGTCTTCTGTCCCGCTCAATTTCCTTTCCTTCCCGGGCCAATTCATACAGCTTCCTGCCATTTACCTTAATTGCCGAGTACATGGGAGGAAGCTGCATATATTCTCCGGTAAAGCTCTGCAAGGCTCTCTCCAGCATCCCCCTGTCCGCCTTTACCTCCGAGGTGCTTAGCACTTTGCCGGAGATATCCTGGGTGTCTGTGGTGATTCCAAGCTTCGCCTGTGCCAGATAGGTCTTGTCCTTATCCGTAATAAGATCCACTAATTTTGTTGCCTTCCCGACACATACCGGAAGAACGCCCTGAGCATCAGGATCCAGGGTTCCGGTGTGGCCGATTTTTTTCATTCGCAGGATTCCTCTCATTTTGGCAACAACATCATGGGAGGTATAACCTTTTTCCTTGCAAATGTTAATGATTCCATCCATTGGCTGTCTGCACTCCTTATCAAAGCGTTTTGCCTGCAGCAATTTGCTTCGCTATTCCTTCAAGCAAAACGAGGCGCCCGCTAGTTCCTTCAACTGTGCTTCGATATGTACAGTGAGGTTGTTGATCACATCATGCATAGAGCCGTGCAAGGTACAGCCTGCGGCCTTGACATGGCCGCCTCCGCCAAAATAAACGGCAATTTTGCTGACATTGACCTCTCCGTTGGACCGCATACTGACTTTATATTCATGGGGTTCCAGCTCATAGATAAAGATTGCCACTTCCGTTCCTCTGGTCACTCTCAGCTGATCGATAATTCCATCCAGATCCGCCGTAGTAGCTTCATAGAAACTCAGCATCTTACGGCTGAGAGCTGCAAATACCACCTTACCCTCCAGAACCAGAATACTTTCCATGAGACAGCGTCCCAGAAGCTGGTTCTGTATATAGGTCTTTGCATAAAAGGATTCATCAATCAGCATGGAATGATTAATTCCCTTGCTGATCAGCTTGCCGGCAATATTCATTGTCTTCTCTGAGGTATTGCTGTGCTTGAATACACCGGTATCATGGATGATGCCCACATATAAGGCCGCCGCTATTTCCTTCGAGATATCCTCCTCATCCATGAGGGTATACAGCACCTCACAGGTTGAGGAGGCATCGGCCACCACATGATTCACCCTGCCAAAGAGCGGATTACTGATGTGGTGGTCAATGTTGATGGTCTTGTCAGCAGCATTATAAAAGGTTAATGCATTGCCCAGGCGGTCCAGACTGCTGCAGTCAAGGGAAATGAAGGTGTCGTAGTGTTCCTCGGAATCACAGGTATACGCTGCCGGCAGCGTATGCTTTATCTCCTCCGTACCCTTGAGGATACCGAATTCGCTGCCGAAGGGCTCCAAATATACATCCACCTTCTCAATCCCCAGCTTCTCTTTATTCTGTGTCAGATACAGGTAAAGCGCGGTACAGGAGCCCACACAGTCCCCGTCCGGCCTGATATGACCGGCGATGGCTACTTTCTTTGATCCAATTATTTCTGCATTAATTTTATTCATAGGCTATGATCCTCATTAAGCATTCAATTGATATCCTTGTCTTCCTCCTCTTCCTCATGACGGGAGGTCCTGCTCACTTCATCAATCAGCCTTGACATATTCACTCCGTATTCAATGGAATTATCAAGGAAAAACGTGAGCTCCGGTGTGTTTCTTAAATTAAGGGTTTTAGCCAGTTGTCCCCGTATATAGGATGCCGCGCTTTTTAACCCTTTCAGGGTGTCCTGCCTGGATTCTTCCTCTCCCAATACACTGATGAATACCTTTGCCGTCTTCAGATCCGGTGCAACCTCTACGGCTGTCACCGATGTCATGGGATTGATCCGGGGATCCTTGATCTCCCTGCTGATTAGTGTGCTGAGCACCTTTTGTACTTCGCCGTTAATTCTGGTGTTTTTAATACTGTTCTTTCTCATATTAATAACCTTGCTTTCTCTATTATCTGGGGACCTCGGCCATAATATAAAGCTCTACCTTGTCGCCTTCCCTAACGTCATTAAACTTCTCGAATACAAGGCCGCATTCATAACCGGTAGCCACTTCCTTCACATCATCCTGGAATCTCTTCAAAGAGGAGAGAATTCCTTCATAGACTAATTCATTGCCCCGGTAAATTCTGGCCTTGCTTCCGCGGATTACCTTTCCGTCCAGAACGTAGGAGCCGGCAATTGTTCCAATCCCCGATGCCTTGAAGGTCATACGAACCTCTGCGTGACCGACAATACGCTCTTCAAATACAGGATCCAGCATTCCCTTCATTGCTGCCTCAACATCGTTGATGGCGCTGTAGATAACCCGGTAAAGCTTAACCTCTACCTTCTCCCTGTCCGCTGTTTCCTTAGCCGCATTATCCGGCTTTACGTTAAAGCCGATGATAACCGCGTTGGAGGTGCTGGCAAGAATAACATCAGATTCATTGATTGCACCAACGCCGCTATGGAGTACCCTTACGGCAACCTCGCTGTTGCTGAGTTTTAACAGGCTCTGCTTCATGGCTTCTACCGAGCCCTGTACATCCGCCTTGATAATTAGATTCAGATCCTTGATATTACCGGCTTGAATCTGTGAGAACAGACCATCCAGGGATAATTTTGCCTTAGTATCCGCCAGCAGCTTCTCCTTGCTCTGGGTCACATAAGCGCTGGCGATGGTTCTGGCCTCTTTTTCGCTGGTGGTAGCCAACAGAGTCTCGCCGGCATCCGGCACCTCGCTCAGACCTAATACTTCTACAGGTGTAGAAGGTGTTGCTTCCTTCACTCTCCGCCCCTTGTCATCATTCATGGCGCGAACCTTACCGAAGGCAGAGCCTACGGCAACATTATCGCCTACACGGAGGGTACCCTTCTGCACAAGAATAGTTGCAACAGGACCTCTGCCCTTATCCAGCTCCGCTTCGATGACAATTCCTCTGGCATTCCGGTTGGGATTCGCTTTTAACTCACTCACTTCGGCTGTCAGCAGAATCATCTCCAGCAGCTGGTTGATGCCCTCCTTCGTATGGGCGGATACCGGTACGAAGATAGTATCTCCGCCCCAGTCCTCGGCAACCAGCTCATATTCCGTCAGCTCCTGCTTTACACGCTCGATATTGGCACTGGGCTTATCGATCTTATTAATCGCTACAATAATCTGAACTCCGGCTGCCTTGGCATGGTTAATGGCTTCTACCGTCTGAGGCATTACGCCGTCATCCGCCGCAACCACCAGGATTGCGATATCCGTAGACTTAGCTCCCCGCTTACGCATGGCAGTGAAGGCTTCATGTCCCGGTGTATCCAGGAAGGTAATCTTCTCATTCTTAATTTCAACTACATAGGCACCGATATGCTGTGTGATGCCGCCGGCCTCTCTGGAGGTAACATTGGTCGCACGGATGGCATCCAGAAGCGAGGTCTTTCCGTGATCGACGTGACCCATAACACATACCACCGGAGGTCTTTTCTCCATGGTATCGGGATCTTCCTCTTCTTCCTTCAGAAGCTCTTCCACCTCATTAACCTTGACTTCCTGTTCTGCTATAATCTCATACTCGAGGGCGATTTCCTCCGCCTCTTCAAAGGTAATTTCCTGATTGAGGGTTACAACCCTGCCTGCCAGGAAAAGCTTTTTGATTAAAGCGGCCGAAGGCTTCTTCATCTTATCGGCTAATTCCTTGATGGTCAGAACCTCCGGAAGGATGATTACCTTGATCTCTTCCTCCACTACCTGTATGGGCTTAGGCTGAATAAACTGTCCCTTTTTGGGAACCAGCTTTGTCTTGATCTCATCTTCCGTTTCATTATTGCGTCCTGTATTGATTCGGTCTTTATAGCTCTTTTCCTTATTAATCCGATCTCTGTTTCTTTTATTGCTATTATCGTTCTTCTCGGCAACCTTCTGATCCAGTATCTGCTGGTCAAAGCTCTTGCGCTCTCCAACACCCTTACCGGCGGCTTTCCTGGGCTGGGAACGATTGCCGTAATTCGGCTTATCATCCTCGTCCTTGCCTCCGTCTTCAAAGCTGCGCATACCAAATCCGCCGCCCGGACGCTGGTTGCTCGGACGGGAATAACCGCCCTGGCTTCCATAACCGCTTCTGCCCTGCTGACCGCCCTGGGGTCTGCCCTGGTAGCCGCCTTGCTGGCCGTAACCTGATTGTTGATTGTCTCCCTGGTATCTGGGACGATTTCCTTGGTAGCCGCCTTGTTGGCCATCTCCTTGGGGCCTGGGGCGATTCCCCTGGTAACCTCCCTGTTGGCCATCTCCTTGGGGTCTGGGACGGTTACCCTGATAGCCGCCTTGCTGACCTTCTCCTTGCGGTCTGGGACGATTTCCTTGGTAACCCTGCTGGCCATAACCGCCTTGCTGGCCCTCTCCCTGCGGTCTGGGACGGTTACCCTGATAGCCGCCTTCTCCCTGGTATCTGGGACGATTTCCTTGGTAGCCGCCTTGCTGGCCTTCTCCTTGGGGCCTGGGACGGTTACCCTGGTAGCCGCCTTGCTGGCCCTCTCCCTGCGGTCTGGGACGATTCCCCTGATAGCCGCCCTGCTGGCCTTCTCCCTGCGGTCTGGGACGGTTACCCTGGTAGCCGCCCTGCTGGCCTTCTCCCTGCGGTCTGGGACGATTCCCTTGATAGCCGCCCTGCTGGCCTTCTCCCTGCGGTCTGGGACGATTCCCCTGGTAGCCGCCTTGCTGGCCTTCTCCCTGCGGTCTGGGACGATTCCCCTGGTAGCCGCCTTGCTGGCCCTCTCCTTGCGGTCTGGGGCGATTCCCTTGATAGCCTTGGCTCTCCCCTTGAGGCCTCTGATTATTTCCTGCCGGTCTTCCCTGCTGGTTATTTGTTCCCTGGGACGTTCTCTGTCCCTGCGTATATTCACTGTTTCTGCCCGTATTACCTGAGCTTTGATACCCCTGGCTCTGATTGCCAGATTGGCCAGCGCTTCCTTGCTGTCCTTGCTTCATTCCACTTTGTCCTCCTGCCGGCCTTAATCCTTGCTGTGCATTTTGTGCCTGTGCCGTGTTCAATGCCTGTGCTGCCACCGGCTGCGTATTTGTTTCGGTATGTCCTTGGTCTCCCGGGGCTTTGGTGACGCTTCCCGTTTGGGCGGTCCGCACCTGATCGTCCGGCCGGGCCGCATCCCTGGGTTCCTGCACCGCCGGACGCGGCTTCGCCGCCGCGGGCTTGGTCTGGGGCTGTGCCGGCGTGCCCGAAGGAGCCGCTTTTGCCGTCCGTCCCCCGGCTTCCTCCGCCGCCTGTCTCGCCGCTGCCGCCCGGACGAAATGATTCTTTACAAAATTGACCTCATTCTCCTCCAGATTGCTGCTGTGCGTCTTCTTCACCCCAAAGTTCTGGTCCAGATAATCAAGGATATCCTTGTTCTCTATGGGATATTTTACATGTTTATTTATTTCATTTTTTAGCTCAAATATCTTCATTTTTGCCATACTTACTACCTCCGTTCCTATCCTGTATTATTTCCAGTTGCTTTTCCATTGCGTCCGCTAAGCCTTTATCAAGCACTGCCAAAGAGGCACGAAACTCTTTACCTACTGCATGACCCAAGTCGTCCTTTATACCAAAATAATAAATTGGCACATTATAGTAAGTACACATATTGGTAAACATTTTCTTCGTATTATCAGACGCGTCCTCCGCCACAACGACCAAAGCCGCCTTCCGTTCTTTCACCGCTTTCTCTGTAGAGAATTCACCGCTTACAAGCTTGCCTGATTTTGTTGCAATTCCAAACAGGTTATATACCTTCTTTTCTTCCGGATTCAAGCAAAATCATCTCCTTCTCTAGAGTTTCTATTATTTCTCCCGGAATGCTGACCTTGAGAGACCGTTCCAGGCCCTTTGTCTTCACCGCTTTCTGAAGACAGGCCAGAGAGCAGCATACATAAGCTCCGCGTCCGTTCTTCTTACCGGTGGCATCAATCACGATCTCCTCCTCCGGTGTCTTCAGAACACGGATTAATTCCCTCTTGGACTTCATCTCACCGCATCCGGTACACATTCTTAACGGTAATTTCTTCGCCATCTATACCTCCATGGATATTGATATCCCCTCACCGCTTACCACTGCATGCTCTGGGACTCACTTTTGATATCGATCTTGTATCCTGTCAGCTTTGCCGCAAGCCTTGCGTTCTGGCCTTCCTTACCGATGGCAAGGGAGAGCTGGTAATCAGGAACAATCACTCTGGCGCTCTTCTCAAATTCATCTACGGTAACCGAGACTACCTTGGCGGGACTTAAGGCATTCTCAATCAGCTGTTCCGGATCATTGCTCCAGTTGATGATATCGATCTTCTCATTGCGAAGCTCATGTACGATGGCATTCACCCTGGCGCCGTTTAAGCCGACGCAGGCGCCTACCGCGTCCACATCCGGATTGTTGCTCCATACTGCCATCTTGGTCCGGGAACCGGCTTCTCTGGAAATGCTCTTGATCTCTACCGTTCCGTCCTGGATCTCCGTAACCTCAGCCTCAAATAATCTCTTTACCAGCTCGGGATGGGTGCGGGATACGGTAATTCTGGGACCCTTGGTGGTATCCTTTACCTCAAGCACATACAGCTTGATGCGGTCCGTAGGCCGGAACACCTCGCCTCTCACCTGCTCGTTTTCCGTTAAAATCGCATCCACCTTACCTAAGTTGATGCTCACATTATTCCCCACATAACGCTGCACGATGCCGGTTACAATATCCTTCTCCTTCCCGCTGTACTGGGCAAAGAGAACCTTTCTCTCTTCCTCGCGTATCTTCTGAACCACGACCTGCTTCGCCTTCTGGGCAGCAATACGGCCAAAGTTCTTCGGTGTTACCTCAATGGCTATGACATCCCCCAATTCCTTTCTTGAATCCTTCATTTTTGCCTGGGCCAGACTGATCTGCATAACCGGATCGGTTACTTCCTCCACCACTTCCTTCATGGCATATACATTAACTTCCCCTGTATTGCGGTCAATGTCGACCTTTATATTATCCGCTCTGCCATAGTTATTCTTGCACGCTGCAACCAATGAGTTCTCCAATGCCTCCAGTAAAATGTCTTTGCTGATGTCCTTTTCCTTCTCAATCTGGTTCAAAGCCTCAATCAGTTCCCTGTTTGCATCCATTTTCTCTCAAATCCTCCTTTAATATGATTAGACCAATCTCTAGAAATCAAAAGTGAGCCGCACCACGGCGATATCCGTCCGCAAAAAGTCCATATCCGTTCCATCCTCTAATTCAAGGGTGATGGTTCCGGCATCGAAAGCCTTTAAGATACCCACAAACTCTTTCTTTTTATTCAATGCTTTATAAAGCTTGACCTCTACCTCTTCACCGATGCTCTTTTCAAAATGTTTCTCTTTCCTCAGCTGCCTTCCAAGTCCGGGCGAGCTTACCTCCAATACGTAGGAATCCGGGATGAAATCTTCCTTGTCAAGGAGATCGCTCAGTTTTCTGCTGACCATGACGCAGTCATCCACCGTAATGCCGTTTTCCTTGTCAATATAAGCCCTCAGATACCAGCTGCCGCCCTCCTTCACATACTCCACATCATATAATTCAAAATGGTTCTCCGACAGGATGGGTTCCAGCAGCCGCTCCGTCCTGCGCTCATAGTCTTCGTGCTTCGTCATTCAAATCCCTGCTTTCCTAACATATTTGGGCTTTACACAAATAAGAAGAGTGGACTTTCGTCCACTCCTTTAATCGTCTTATCATTTTGCACCATACTTATTATAGCAAAACAAACCCAATACCGCAAGCACTTTATTTAATTTTGATTAAATCTTTGCAAAAAGTCCTTTGTCCTCTGATTTAACGTATTTCCAAAGACCTCCTCCGGTGTTCCCTGCTCCACGATTACCCCCTCGTCCATAAAGATCACCCGGTCAGCCACATCCTTTGCAAAGGCCATCTCATGGGTCACGATGACCATGGTCATATGTTCCTTGGCAAGGGTACGGATTACTTTAAGAATCTCGCCCGTCAGCTCCGGGTCCAGAGCCGAGGTGGGTTCGTCAAAGAACAGGATGCGGGGATTTAAGGCCAATGCCCGGGCAATGGCAATCCGCTGCTGCTGTCCGCCGGACAGCTCACAGGGATAGGAAGCCGCCTTATCCCGGAGATTCATCCGGTCCAGCAGCTCCAGCGCCTTCCCGGCAGCCGCCTTCTTATCCGTTCCCAGGACTCTCACCTGGGCATCCACAATATTATGCAGCACGCTGAAATGAGGGAAAAGATTAAAGTTCTGGAATACAAGCCCCACCTCCAGAATAATCTCATGAAGGGTCTTCGCGTCCGAATATCCCGCTCCCGACTTCGTATCCACCATTGTCTTGCCGCAGACCTCAATCCGCCCTCCGTCGATCCGCTCCAGCTGGGTCAGGCATCGCAGCAGCGTGGATTTCCCGGAACCGGAGGGACCGATAATGGCCACAACCTCCCCTTGTGCCACCTGGAGGGAGATATCCTTTAATACCTCTGTATTATTAAACCCTTTTTCAATATTATCCGCAACTAATAACATGGCAGCCTCCGTTCCTAGTTCTTGTAATAATCCAGCCTCTTCTCCAGCTTTTTAAAGGATACCTCCACCACCGTATTCATAATCAGATAGAATACGGCGGCAATAATGATAGGGACCGTAGAGAAATATTTGGACTGGGTCGTGGTGGCAACGCGGAACAGCTCCACCACTGCAATCACTTGAGCCAGAGAGGTATCCTTAACCAGTGTCATCAGCTCATTGCCCGTCGCCGGCACCACATACTTCACCACCTGCGGCAGCACGATACGCATAAAGGTCTGAAGCTTTGTATAGCCCAGCACCTTGGCCGCCTCATACTGTCCCTTGGGAATGGCCGCAATTCCCCCCCGGAAGATCTCCCCGAAATAAGCGGCATAGTTAATGGAAAATGCCAGAATACAGGCTACCATCCTGTCTTTGTAATTATAGCCGAAGAGGTAAAAGGGCGCGTACATGAAGAAGATCAGCTGCAGCATCAAAGGCGTTCCTCTGAAAATCAATTGATAAATCCTTATGGGAACGCTTACAATCCAGATCCGGCATCTCCTCCCCAGGGCAACGAAAAAGCCCAGGGGGATGGAAAAGAGGATGGTCAGAAAGAAAATGCTGAGGGTTGTTCCCGTGGCCTTAAGCATATTGGGTATCAGATATTCCATGGGCACATTGTCAATAATCATAATTCTCCTCCAGGATAGGTAAAGCTCTTGATTTTCTGCACTCTCTTACTCAATGGTTGTGATATCGGCACCAAACCACTTCTTTGAAATCTCCGCTACGGTTCCGTCTGCCTTCAGCTCGCTCATGGCCTTTTCTACCGCCTCACAAAGCTTTATGTCTCCCTTGCGGAAGGCAACGGCAAATTCATCCGGCAGCAGGGTTTCATCCAGTATCTTAAAATCTTTTCCGATAGTTGTGATCATATATTCCGCCATAACCGTATCCATAAGCACCGCATCCGAATTACCGGTCTCCACATCCATCAGAGCCGTATCATATTTATCAAAGGGATTCACCTGGGCCAGGGATGCAAGAAAATCCTTGTTCGCATCCTCATTCAGCACCTCCTCTGCGGAGGAACCGCCCTGGACAGCAAGCTTTTTACCGGCCATATCCGCCATGCTGGTGATGGTGCTGTTACCTGTAACCACCAGGGAAATATTATTGACCATATAGGGCTTGGACATCGTCATACTCGCCTTTCGTTTCGCGGTAAGGGACAGGCCGTTCCAGATACAGTCAATGTTCTTTGTTGCCAGCTCCTGCTCCTTCGCTTTCCATTCCACCGGCTGCAGCACCAGCTCCACGCCCAGCTTCTCACATACGGCGGTAGCGAGATCAATATCAAAGCCGATGATATCTCCGTTGTCATCCCGAAAGCCCATGGGGACAAAGGTATCATCCAGTCCAAGAACCAGCTTCTTATTATCCTTTATGTATTGCAGGGAATTATCCTCTCCCGACTTCTTCTGACATCCTGCCAGACTTAATCCCACCAGGGATATCAGTAATATACTGATTATTATTCTCTTTTTCATACTTTCCTCTCCTCTGTCTTTTCTCAGTATTTTATTATGCCAATACGATCCTTCTGATTTATTCGCTTTTCTGTATTAGCACTTTACCATATTATCATAGCAATGTAAATATTTCAATTATTATTTAAAAAATAGGATTAAAAACATATTGTTTTTAATCCCGCGGTTTTATTCCTAATATAATTCCTATATAATTTCTAAACAAATCTTATCGAAACCTTTGATAGGCATCCAGCATAAATGCCCTGTATCAATCGCATTCCTTCCATGATTTTGCAATGTTGCATCACGCATTATCATGGAGGGACTTGTTTATAATTTTAATTGCCCTGCTGCAGTTACTGATCTCAACTCTCTCATGGCTTCCGCCAAATTCTCCGTCCAGGGTCCACTCCATTTTCTCCGAGGTTATGGTAAGGCTCGGAGCCTGTATATAATACATCAGACTTTCATTAATCCTATAATTAATCAGCGAACTGACAATCATCTCCAGCTCAAAAATATTCTTCGGCATCTTGATCAAAAGCACTTCCATTAACCCATCATTCAGACTCGTTTTATCATAGCTTGGATTCTTAAATCCTCCAATATAAAGGGAGTTGGTTACCAGCCCGATCAAAAACTCCTCCTCTATCACCTGATCGCCGTACTCCACCCGGATCAGTCTGGGCTTTAGCTCGGAGAGCTTCCTGATTCCCTCCAGGTAATAAGCCAGATTACCGATGATGTTCTTATTCTTCTGGGGAGTAGTATAGGAAATGTCGGTAAATGCACCGAAAGCCGCCACATAAATGAAATACTTCCCGTTAAAGCATCCGATATCCATGGAATACGGTCTTCCCGTCATCACATCATTCACCGCATTCATAATATTTCTGCTGATCTTAAAGCTATGGCCCACATCATTCATGGAGCCTGCCGGAATCAATCCGATGGGAACCGATTTATCCGCAAGCATCATCCCGGTGATTACCTCGTTCAAAGTACCGTCTCCTCCGGCACAGACCAGCACATCATAAGGATCCGGTTCATTTAATATGATGGAAGTGGCATCCCCCTTCTGCTGGGTGGGATAGACCTGAACCCGGTAGCCATTTTTTATAAAGCTGTCTACAATATCAAACAGCTTACTTTTCAGCCGGCCCCTGCCAGCGGCTGGATTGAAAACAAATAATATTTTTTTCATACAGAAGCCTCCAAAATGATATGGTAATTAAAGCGTCAAAAGCACCGAAGGTGCTTTCCGGGTATAAGATATTGCTATGCAAGCTTGCTTGTGATAGCAATATCTTATATCCGGAAGTGTGCGTAGCACCTTTTGACGCTTTAATCATGATTCCTTGTATCCGGTCGGCGGTGGCAGCTACTTTGCCTGATATATGAAATCCAGGTCGCTGTCCTTGAACAAGGGGGCCCGGGCATCCTTTTCCGAAAGGATGGGTTCCTTAATCCCCCAATCAACTCCAAGCTCCGGATCATTCCAGTACACGGAACGATCCGCTTCTTTGTTATAGAAATTATCCGTTTTATAGAGGAATTCCACTTCATCGGTTAATGCCAGATAGCCGTGCAAAAAGCCCCTCGGAACTAACAGCTGCCTGAAATTTGCAGCGGACAGCTCTACCGATATCCATTTTTTATAAGAGGGTGAGCCCAGCCGGACATCTACCGCTACATCCAGGATACTTCCCTTCGTGCATCTGACCAGCTTGGCCTGGGATGCTTCCCCTTTCTGACAATGCAGGGCACGCAGGGTTCCCTTTACTGTAGAATAGGAATGGTTATCCTGTACAAAGTGATAAAACAGCCCATGCTCCTCCATCGTCCGCTGCGACCAGCTTTCCATGAACCAGCCCCGGTGATCTCCGTGAACCTCGGGCTCCAGTATATACAAATCTTTTAACTCTGTGGGAATAATATTCATGTGTATGTTATGTTCCTTCCTGTTTAGTAAAGAATCTTCCCTTCGGAGACCTTCCATAAATGCTGTCCATAAATGGACTTGCCATAATGCTCTGCTGCTTCCACCAGCTTTTCTTTTGTGATCCAGCCATTGATGTATGCAATTTCTTCGATTGCCGCAATCTGAATTCCCTGGCGCTTCTCAACCACCTTGACGAATTCCGAGGCTTCGCTCAGCGCCTCCACCGTTCCTGTGTCCAACCAGGCATATCCGCGGCCCAGAGTGACCACATTCAGGCTGCCATCCTCAAGATACATACGGTTCAGATCGGTAATTTCCAGTTCTCCCCGTTTAGAAGGCTTTACCTGTTTGGCGAATTCACATACCCGGCTATCGTAAAAATACAGTCCTGTAACACAATAATTGGATTTCGGCTTCTCCGGCTTTTCTTCAATGGAAATTACCCTTCCCTTATCATCAAATTCCACGATGCCAAAGCGCTGCGGATCATCGACATAGTAGCCGAATACTGTGGCGCCGCAGTCCCTGGCTGCCGCCTGTTTTAAATGCTTCGTCAGACCGCTTCCGTAGAAAATATTATCACCAAGAACCATGGCGCAGGCCTGTCCCCCAATAAATTCTTCCCCAATCAGAAAAGCCTGTGCCAGTCCGTCCGGGGAAGGCTGTTCCGCATAGGATAATTGGAGTCCAAAGCTGGAACCATCTCCAAGGAGCTTCTTAAAGTTAGGCAGATCATGGGGAGTTGAGATGATAAGAATGTCCCGGATTCCCGCCAGCATCAGGGTCGACATGGGATAATAGATCATGGGCTTATCATATACCGGTAACAACTGTTTTGAAGTTACCATAGTTAATGGATATAATCGTGTGCCGGAGCCTCCGGCAAGGATAATGCCTTTCATTATGCTCCTCCGATCCGGCGATAGATACACGGATCTCTTCTTCCATGCCTCTGCTGCGCGTTGATATTCTGCCGGATTCTATTCCTTTTTATTCATATCGTGATAAATTATAACAAAGTCGGGGAAAGAGCGCAATAGATGTCTGTGATTCTATTCCTCTCCGAAAACTGTCAGAATACTGTTATCAAGCCATGCTTGTTACAAGCCATTCTTTAATCATAATTATAACAAAGGAAAAGGATCGATGCAATAGCGGCAGCCGGCATTATTTGTTTACATACATGGCTCCCCGGAAAGGTACTCCTGCTGCAAAATGATAAGCCGCAGCGCAAAAATATCGGAGGAAGGTTTCCCATAGATATTCCATGCCGCTGCGGCTTTCATCAGCTTACTATTTTATTCCGGTTATATCACTTAACAGAAATCAGTCCCTTATCAGCTTATTCTTCTTCTTTTTATGGAAGACAGTCACCAGAATTCCTGTCAGGCAGGCCAGCATTCCCAGCAAGAGATAAGTCCATTGCATGGTCTCTCCGGTCTTCGGCAGTTTGCCGGTGCCCTTATCCTGATCTATCTTTCCCAAAGGAACCTTCTCTACATCAACGGTAATAAATATCTCTTCTTCCGTCCCATCCGGTTTGGTTACAATGATTGAAAATTCATCCTTACCGGTATAGCCGGGATCCGGTGTGTAAACCCAGTTACCCTCTTTGTCAATTGTCACCTTCCCATGCTCCGGCTCCTTGCCCTTGGCAGGTTTTTCGCCTTTCTCCACAGGAACCTTTCCATCCTTAGGAGTATTCTCCGGTGTAATCACCTTTTCCGGCTCCAGTGTGGGGGTCGGTGTGGGTTCCGGCTTCTCTGTAGGCTCCGGCTTCTCCGTGGGAACGGGAGTAGGAGTAGGCGTCACTGTCGGTTCAGGCTCCGGTTCGGGAGTTACCGAAGGGGTAGGCGTAGGCGTTGTATCCGGGTCCGGATACCAGGGTATTGACGGAGTTTCCTTTGTATTCTTAACCTCTACGGTAAATTCAATTGCTGAATCATCCAGTATTCTTTCTTCCAGCCTGGTATTTAAGTGATACCCATTCGGTGCTTTTGTCTCTTTGATTACATATTTACCAAAGGTCAGGCCATCCAGTCTTCCTATTCCGTTGGCTCCCGTTATAACCTTATATTCGGTTCCATCGGGACCGGTCACTGTAAATTCGGCATCGGCTAATGTCTTAGAAGGATCCCTGCTATCCACCTTCTTAATGATCAAAGAGCGTTCCAAATCATTCTTAACTTCCCGGGTTATAACCACGTCAGTTCCCTCTTTGATTTCGATCTGGACGCTGTCCGCGGAAAGCTGATATCCCTCCGGTGCTTTCGTCTCTTTGATTTCATATTTACCAAATACCAAGCCGTCCAGTTTTCCTGTTCCGTTCGCTCCCGTTATAACCTTATACTCGGTTCCGTCGGGACCGGTCACTGTAAATTCGGCATCGGCTAATCCCTTAGAAGGATCACTGCTGTCCACCTTCTTAATGATTAAGGAACGTTTCATATAATTCTTAACGCCTTTGGTTATAACCAATTCGGCTCCCGCCTTGATTTCGATCTGGATACCATCCTTGAGAGGCTGATATCCAACCGGTGCCTCTGTCTCAACCAATGTGTAATCACCCAAAGGAAGATCCTTAATCTCGACTGTTCCATCCGCCTGTGTGGTTATACCTGTCCGATAGGGTGTTCCGTCCTTCAGAAGCTCGAATTCTGCTCCGGACAGCGCCTTCCCATCCTCGTCGGACTTCACAATCTTAATAGTACGAAGTACATCATTGCCGATACCCGGTAAGAGATAACCATATTTCAGATCGTCATAGGTAATCTCGAATTCCGTAACCGGGTTATCCGATATCTTATATCCGGCAGGAGCAGCTGTTTCCACTAATTTATATTTCCCTACCTTTAAGCCGTCTATTACGAAGGTACCGTCCGGTCCGGTTACATAATGAGCAATGAACTCATTTGTTACTGCGTCTCTGAGATCAAATTCCGCTCCCGGCAAGCCGTTCGCCGCCAGTGTTCCGTTCTTATCCTTTGCCAGCTTCTCAGCATCCACCTTCTTGACCTTGACCGACTGCAGCAAAGTATTCTGAATAATTTGTGTGACGATCCCATCCTTCGCCAGGTCAGTTTCCTTATCCTTGGCCTGATTGACAATGATTTCGGTATCCGTAACCCGTGGCAATTGATATCGGTCCGGTGCGGCGGTCTCAACGGCCTTGTATGTCCCGTCGGCCAGCTTATCGACCAGTATCTCGCCGGACGCATTCGTTTTAAGTTTATTTGTATTTATCTTGATCCACGAAGAACCATCCCATTGATACAAATCAAACTCAGCATCCGCAAGTGTAATTTTTTCGTCTTTTGAATCCACCTTTATGATTTTGATGGTTTTTAACGGCTCGTTCTTAACCGTAAAATCATAGATATACTGCTTATCCAAACCAGCCGTTGTCATGTTGATCTCAATGTTCCACTCCCGTACCGCGGGCAGCTGATGATCGGACGGTGCCGCTGTTTCAACCAGCTTGTAGGTTCCGTTAAGCAAATGATCAACGGTGATGGTGCCATCACTATTCGTAATGGTATATTCATCCCCAATCTTTTCATTAACGGCGTTCCCCTTCTCATCTATAATCCGGTGTAAGGTAAACTTTGCTCCGGTAAGAGGTGCCTCCGTATAAGAAGCAACCTTTGTAATTCTCAGCTTCTTCTTATTCTCATTCGGCATCTCGAAGGTTACATTTTTCTCCCCTGACGCGGAGCTGATCCTGATATCCTTCGGCTCGCCGTCCATAATATAACCGTCCGGTGCCCCTACCTCTTTCAACTGGTAGGTACGATAGGATAATCCTTGATACTCTACTATTCCACTGGACGTCGTCTTGGGTCCGTCTCCAATGACATACCGCGTTCCATTCATTTCATATGACAGCTCAAATTGTGCAGGTGTATTGATTGTCTTACCGGCATCGTCCACCTTTTTCACTGTGAGGGTACCCCTGCTGCTTCCGCCGCCGCCTGTTCCATCCCAAAGCTGGGTAACATTATATGATTTTCCGCTGGTTTTTCCGTCTTCTATTTTACCACCCGAAATCATGGCATTATTTGTAATGGTTCCACCGTTTGCCAGTACCACGGTCTTATATTCCACTTCATATCTCGAATTAATATTGCCAAGCTGGTACGTCAGAACGGTTTTTCCGCTGGCCGCATCCTTCACTGCTGAAAAATTAGCTGCTGTAACCGGCAATGCAGTATCTCTGGAGCCATCGGCCTTCAAGGGATATACCCGGAAGCTGTCTTGCAGATATTCATGGCCGCTGCTGATGGTATCCTTAAATATAGCCGACTCAATTTCAGAACGGCTTGTATTCAATGTTACCTTCCAGGTGAGCTCATCGTTCGTATATACCTTCGTACCATTGGCGCCCGTCACCTCTTTGTTAATATAGCTATTGGGGCTCGGGTGGGCAATCGTTTTGGGATAATCCACACCGTCAATTCTGGCGGTATTAGTATAGGATGCCAATGCAAGCCCCTTAAGCTCCGTGCTGTATTCAATGACGTAAGGAACATTCTCCGCACCCGGTATTGTCAGCTCAAAAACATTTACCTCATCCGGTTTATTTGCAGAAGGTGCAATCCATTCCCAGGTATAAGCAACCGGCCCGCCAACCGGAGTGATGTCTCCGCCTGGAGCTACGGTTCCCTTCCGTACCACAAAGCCGGAAGCCGGAGGAGCTGCAAGCAGGCTCTGTCCCTTGGACATGGTATCCCTCACTACAATGACACCGCCGCTGACTGTCGCGGATAAATAATTAGCATAAACAGTCCAGTGGATTTGTCTTTGATTTATGTTCAATTCACCCGTTTTCGATCCATTTACCTTTGCAGTATCATTAACTATGTACTTATCCTCGCGAGTCACACTGCCGGTTGTCGATGTTGTATAATCAAACCTTGCCGAATTCTTGTACTCGCCATTTGCATCGCTCTTAAGCGGAAGGATGCCAGGGGTCTTCGGATCAAAGCTTGTTTTATACTCAATGGTATAGTCACTCCCTGTCAAGGGAAGAGCTCCGCCGGCACCGTCCTTAAATGTCAGCACAAACCCCTTCTGATACCCCCCGGAAGGAGGCTCAACCGTATAGGCTGTTCCCTTTGTTAACTCTGTGGTGCCTTCCTTGACCTTAATAGAGTCATACAGGAAATACAGTCCGTCATTAGGAAAGGTATCCGTTATGGTAAGCGCATTTATGTCTTCCTTCATTGGCTTAATTACGATTTTCCATGACATTGTCTGCTTCTCATAATCAATTCCAACATTATCGGCAAGCTTAGCCTTCGTATAGGAGTTCAGAATATTTGGAGCACTTGGTGCCTTAGTAACATCACCTGAGGTTCCGGGACCGGTTCCGACCCTGCCGCCGCCCAGCCATGCTTCATTATTAAAGGACTGCCCATAATGTGAGCTTAATACCTTTGTCTTATACCTGATCACTCTCTGCGTTGTTGTATTATGGAGCTCCATTTCAAAGATACGGGTTCCAGCGTTCATCACCGGCTCATCTGCCGCAGGCACTTCTGTACCATCAAGGGTGAAGCTGTCCGGCACAATCTCTAATCCAGCCGGTATCCTATCGTAAAGCTTAATATCTCCCAGATTATAGCCTGCAGAATTGACCGTTAAAGTCCAAGTGATTATCTTGTTGTTTTCGCCATAGCCCACGCTATTGCTTTCCGTCTTGGTAAGAAGAGGACTTCTATTTACCGTTACCGTGTCATTCGCTGCAAGATCCGACATTCCGGTTCTTTTCAGAGTCGCTGTATTGGGCATGGTAAAGCTTGGTGAAAAGTCGCCGGTTTCCAATAGGTCGGCAATATATACAATTCGATAAGCCTGCGGTCCAATATCCCCCAGATTAATATTGGATATCTTGGTTGCGGAATCATAGAGGCTGCCCAGGTTGCTTGTGACTTCCTCGCCTGTGATCCAATTGTCTCCGCTTTGGTTTAATTTGTATACCTTGATATCCGGTGTTCCCATCGGTAAGGATGAAAAATCATCCTCAACCGTTACCCCCTGCATGTTTTCCTTCGTAAGATTAATATCTACGGTCCATTCTACCTTTTTGGGGTTATTAGGATTATTGGAATCGGAGGAGGTTACATCTACATCGCCGGCGCTTAAAAGCTTTCCTTTTTTCGTAATCCTTTCACCTCTGGCCACATCGGCAGTGGCTGTAGCTATGCTTCCTGTAAACTCAGCTGAATTGGTAAAGGATGTCTCATCGTACTTATCGGGGTCTATTGTAGTCGTATATGTAATTCGATAGGCTCCCGTTATATCACCCAACGAAACATTAAGCTCCCTGCTGCCAGGATCATACGTATGGCTATATTCGCCTGTTGAAAGAATGGCTCCTTCCGTAATCCCTCCGCTAATACCAACCATTAGCTTCTTAACCCCAATGGTTTCCTCCTTCAGCGTCAGGCCCGCCGGTATGAGATCCTTGATTACTGCTCCTGATACAGCCGCCATATTGGCATTCACATCAACTGTCCAGGTGATCTCACTGGGATTCAATGGAGCAATGGAGGCTTTCTTATCAATTACCTTCCCCGGTTTGGCGGGATCCACCCCGACAATGGAAATCTTCAGTGAATCACTGAATTCCACTTCCTGCCGGACACTCTCCTCAAACTTCTCCATATTAAACTGTAAGGCTATTATAACATTACCTTTTCTTCCTTCGCTGAACTCACCCTTGTCATGCAGGACATCGTTAAAATTAAGGGTAAGTACTCTTGTAGCCTTATTCAGATCAAAGGTACCTACATCGGGATGACCCGAGAACTTAAGGGGCGCACCCGTAATGTCCATCTCCGGCTTAAATATATCCGGCAATGTTATACTGGCGTAGTCACCGTCATTCATCACAACGGCATCATCAATCTCCCAATTCAGCTCCAAGGATACCATCATATCATCCTCTATCTCAATTGGCTGGTCCAACGGAAGGGGTGTTTTGCTATCCCCGGTGCCTTTATACAGTTTTACCGGAGCTTTGAAAATGGAGCCAAGATCCGTTCCCGGCCCGGCTGCCATAGCTGTGCGCTGCGGTGTAAGTACACGCAGAGGCGTATCCAGCACCATGCTGAGAATCAGCACTACCAACAACGCCGCTCTTACTATCTTTTTTACATTTCTCATATGCTTTCCTCCTATTTATAATAGTTAATCTATCTTCAACATTGCATTAATATTATAACAGCAATGGTGTATCCGTCTCTTTCGATTCCGAGTATTTATAAAATATCTCAACTGTATATTACTGTACACTTCTGAACAAATTCTGAACATTTCAATCTTTTAAACAATAATTCGATGGCGTCATTCATGATATAGGGAATGGCCGTAAAGCCACGTGTCTATCGGGCTTACGGCCATTTCTGCATTATCCTTTACTGCTGGATTTATAAAGGTATCCTTTTGCTTCCTAAAATTCTTCTATTAAACAAAAATATCCATATCAATCCCATATTCTACAGGCACAGCATGTTTATCTACTGGTGTAGAATACGCCATGCTTACTCTTACATTATTACCGTCCTCTATTTATTTTTTATAAACTCTCTGTAGAACGCCATGATTTTGAGAGAAGGTCTGAGTCCAAGCTCCTCTTTCAGATTACGGCAATGCTCCTCATATACCTTGATTGCCCCTTTGGCATTGCCTTCTCCGGCATAGTAATTCATCAGCAGGTAATTATACTCCTCATCATAGGGATCCAGCTGTATCATTTTCATAAGGCAGCTCTCCAGCAGGGTGCCGCCGGATCTGCAATCCATATTTTTAATCACATACCATTTCAGGTATTTCAAATAGGTATTTTTAATTGTCTGCTGGAGATAGATGCTCCAGGAATATTCCTCCTGATCCAGATAATCTCCTGTATAAAGCTCCAGAAGCTCCTTGATCTCCTTGGCGGAAGGTTCCCCGTTATCCAGCAGGCTCCTCAACTCGTCCAAATCACTTTTTAACGGTATTTCCAATTGGTACTGGTCATTGCGGAATTGTATTCCGTTCTCATAGCCCAGCTCCCTGAGAACCTTTCTCAGTTGATACACGGTGGTATGCAGCAGAGCGCCTCCCCTGTCTGCGTCAATTTCAGGCCACAATTCCTCCATAATCCGATACTTGTTGATGGGATATTCCCTGTTCTGCCATAGGTAGCAGAACAGTTCCTTCACCTTTTTGGTTCTCCATCGGATGGGTATGGATCCTGAGGTTCCTTCAAAGTATACCTGCAGACTTCCGAAGGTATGAAGCATCAGGAATCCCTTCCGGAGCTCTCCGCCGCTGTCATTGTTCCTGCTTCGCCGCAGCCTTTCCTTCAATCGGTTCACCGTCATTTGAAGCCTGTCCGCCGACACCGGCTTAAGAAGATAATCAATGGCCTCCACTTCAAAGGCATCTATGGCATATTGGGAATATGCCGTAACAAAGACAATTTCCGATGGGATATTCCTGCTCAGCAATTCCTCGGCGAATTTAAGCCCATGGATCCTTCCCATTTCCATATCCAGAAAGATCACGTCAATATCCCTGTCCTCTAACCGCATCAATGCCAGGCCCGCATCCGTATATTTACCGCAAATCTCAATGCCGTCGATTTTCATTAACAGCCGTTCCAATACTTCCAGGGCCAGCACTTCATCATCTACTAATATTACCTTCATTCCAGCTCCCACCTTTTTTCCGTTGATTGCCATCCATTTCTCACCGTTTCTTCTTTCCTGCGTTTCCTTCTATACACCATACCGGTATTCCCTGGAGATGTAGATCGTGATACAGGTTCCGCTTTCACTGCTGTCCAGCCACAGACCGGATCCTTCCAGCAGCCTTACCTTCCTGAGCACATTGGAGAAGCCGATTCTATGATAATCCCCAGCCAGCAGCTCCTGCCGTTTCTCCTCCGGTATTCCGGGACCGTTGTCTGAGATTTGGATGACATATCCCTTGTCTGAATCTTTCTGTATACTAATCCGGATTGTCACCTTGGTATCATGATCCGTAATTCCATGCTGAACGGCATTCTCCACCAGAGGCTGCAGCGTCAAAGCCGGAAGCATGAAATAGATAGATTCATCAATATCATAGATAACCTCCAAACGCTCATTATAGCGCATCCGCTCAATTGCCAGATATGCTTTCATCAGCTCCAGCTCCCTGTCCAGAGGAATCAGGGAATGGGTCCCTGAGAAATCCAGCTTCGCCCTGAAATAAGTGGACAAATGCTGCAGCGCCTCGCAGGCCTGTTCCGTATCCTTATGGCTGAGACCAATAATGGTATTCAGGGTGTTGTAAAGGAAATGGGGCATAATCTGGGCGTGGAGATTCCGAAGCTCTCTCATTACCGTTCCCTGTGCGGATTTCTTAGCGGAAAGCCTGGCCTCAATTCTTGCTTTCAACTCCTCCCAGGAAACCGGCTTTGACATAAAATCATTGGCCCCCGACTGAAAGGATCTTTGCATATTCTTGGCCTGTCCCGCATCATCCAGAATAATCACGGGAAGCTCGGAGATGCTGTGTTTTTCCCGAAGCTTCCGGCACAGCTCATAGCCTGACATATCGCTGAGGATCAAGTCCGTGAGCACCAGATCAACCTGGTTATGCTCCACAAACTCCAGGGCTTCCATGCCGCTTCCCACGGCGGCAACCGGATAACCCAGCATTTCCTTCAACTGCCGCGTCTCTTCTCCGTCCCGGAAGATTCCTCCTATCACAAGAATTACATTTTTATCCGGTACATTGATTCCATGCTTTGCCTGAGATAGATACCTCACCGGCGAGACCTGTCTTCTTCTCCAACCCGTTCCCGGCCCGCTCTCCGGCTCCCCCGCTGCAGCCGCTTCTCCTTCTGTCTCCGCCTCAGGATAGCTGCTTCCGACTGCCTCAGAACCGTCGGTCCCGTCCGCCGCAGTATGTGACTGCCCAGCCAACGGAAGACTGAAGGTAAAGGAAGCTCCTCTGCCCGGCTCCGATACAGCCCATATCTCACCGCCCTGCAGCTCAACCAGCTTCTTTGCTATGGTTAATCCCAGACCAAGCCCTTCGGTTTCCTGCTCCGTCCCTTTTTCCTGATAAAAAGCGGTGAATATGGCACCCATTTGTGCCCTGTCTATTCCAATTCCCGTATCCTTTACGGTGATGTGCGCCATATCCCCCACTGCTTCCACACGGATGGTTATCTCTCCCCAGTCTGTGAATTTAACGGCATTATGCAGCAAGTGGTACAGAATCTCCTTCAGCCTGCTCCGGTCAGTAAAAATAGTGGGAAATCGTTCCGGTATTTGCTTTTTTATTTTAATCAGGGCATTTCTGGGGAGCAGATGATCCAGTTCTTCCACGATCTCCAGGAAGGAAGTCTCACCTGTAGGCTCCGGAAACAGCTCCTGTTTCCCTTGGCTGTTTCCTAATATCTCTGTCAGCTCTTCCAGAATCCGATTGATGTACCATGCCTCTGTATTGATTCTCAGCATCTCTTCCCTTAAAATCTGAGTTTCCGGCTTCTCTGCCCGGGCAAGACATTCCTCTGAAACAGCAAAGATCTCACCCACCGGCTTAGCCAGCTCCCCGCAGGTCCTTGCCAAAAATTGATTCTTATTCTGGTCATTCAGCAGTAATTGCCGGGACAGACTGTCAATCTGCCGGTAGGTAAGTTGAATCCGGTAGTTTAAGTACAAGGTAATGCAGATCACCATGATCAAGAAAAGAAGCGCCGACATTTTACCAATATTCAGGTTAAACAGAAAACCCAGAATGACGGTCACATAAAAATACAGGAGATTTATTATGGCAACCAGAATATATTCCGCACCTTCTACCCCCTTGATCAGGGAACGAATCATAACCGAAAGGATATAAACGTTGTTCATCATCACAATCACCGATATAATCACTTTATGGCTCTGGATCGTAAGGATATCCCCCCTCCAGAGAATAGCCGGACCGATGACCAGTAAAAGGCAGCTTAGACAAATAACAATTTTCTTCGATATATAGGGGCGAAAAAGATGAAATATGCAAATCAAAAAGCAGAAGCTTGATAGGTATGCAAGGTGGACCTGGAACTCATAAAACACGCTCAGCTTCTTCACCGGCGGCAGGATCAGAAGAAGCAGCCGTTCTCCTTCCCCGGAGGAATGGAGTGCCTGGAGCAGCAGAAACAGACCGAGAAAAAGGGAGTGCCTGGCCCGGTTCTCAAGAAAATAATTTCCAAGAAAGAATATCCCCAGAACAAAGTATCCCGATATCATAAACACATCCAGGATAATATACAGATAGCGATGTTCTGTCATCCGGTCTGCTTTCCCAAAGTCGGGAACCGGCAATCTCCCCGCCTCCTCCAACCGGAGCTCTGAAAACAGGATCACTATTTCAAATTGTCCGTTCTCGGAGGGTGCAAACCTGTCCTGCAGATGAAATGGGCCCCATTCCTCCCCGCTCTCCTGTCCTACGATTCCACTATTAAAGCTTATCTTTCCATTCAAATAGAATGCGGTATTATGTTGCAGACCCTTGATGCCAATTCCATAGACAGCATCCTCCCTTAGATGGATCACCAGCCGGAGGGTTCCTTTTTTGGTGGAAGAATCGGATACCGTTTTCCAGCTGCTTTTGAAGGAAAAATCTTTCAGTTGCTTTTGACTGGCATACTCCTGAAAAACATCCCTGCCTTGTTCCGGGCAAATCAGGAGGTCGGGATAAAATTCCCACTCTCCGCCTAATTTGATAATGCCCTTCTGCTTCTCATCCCATTGTTCCAGGGATAAAACGCCGCCCTCCGCTTTCATTATCTTTTCCTCTGATGACGTGTTCAGCAGATAGAGACCGATGGAATTAAATATTCCTATGAAGATACATATTGCAACCGCTATTTTTATTCTCATCTTCTCCCCGGCTCCTTTCCCTTTTTCTGTCCGTTTTTTCCCATTCCTCTGTGTCCAGCTCTGCCCCGTCTTACTTCCTTAGCCTCTTCCTCCCTTATAACAGCAGCCGCAATGCACTGACCGCTGTCATGGCAATCACCAGATAGCGGAAATATTTCTCGTTGATTTTCTTTAGAACAAAGAATCCCAGTACGGCACCTATGGTTATCACAGGAATCATGACCAGCGTAATCTTCAAGGCTTCCATGCCTATATTATTCCATACAAAGATTTGAACCGGAAGCTTTAGGAAGTTAATCACAAAGAAAAACCATGCATTGGTTCCCATGAAATTATTTTTCTTAAAGCCCAGAGCCAGTAAATAGATGCTGAAGATCGGTCCGGCAGCATTCCCGATCATGGAGGCAAAGCCGCTGAGAATTCCTACCAGGATATAAAACCATACCGCATTCGGCACTTTAAAATCTTTTCCCTTTCTCTCGGTATATATCAAGATGCCCATGCACAATAAGACAATGCTTCCGATCAAAGCTACAAAGGCTCTGTCATCAAGGTAATTGCCTATCACTGCTCCCAGCACCAATCCCACGAGAGCCCAGGGTAAGGGCGTGATTACATTTTTCCATTCCACGCTGCGCCGGTAATACCAGATGGCAAATAAATCTCCGATTAGCAGCATGGGAAGTATCATTCCGGTAGAATCCTTCCCGCCAAAGACACCTGCCAGTAACGGAATCGTAAGCATAACCGTCCCGCCGATTCCGGTCTTTGAAAAGCCTACCAACAGCGCCGCGACAATCACTGCCATCCATTGCACGGGGCTTAAAGCCTGTATCTGTAAAAAAGAATTCATGATAATTCCTCCTTCGACTTTGCCTACAGCTCCGGCATATTTTCAAAAATCACAGCACGCTGCCGGGGTGTTAAAGGATGATTACATGCCGTTTCCATTGCCCAGATAATAGCTCCCGCCGCAGGAATGAACTGTAGTATCCGCGGTTCGATCCGCTGCCCGGTATATTGGAAGATGCCTTCCTTGAAATGGGATAACAATAAGGGACAATGCACCTTTGTCCATATGGAGCCTGCCAGCACTACTTCCGGTACGGCACCAAAATGCAGGCGCCGGATACATCCGGATACGGATTTGGCCAATTGCCCGGCGATATTCCTTACGATCCCCTGAGCGACAGAATCTCCCGCATTGGCAGCATCAAACAGAATTGTTACAATTTCTTTGTCATACTTCCGGCTGGTACAGAAATGTTCATTAATGACATTTAACAGTTCTTCCGGATCGGTGATCCGGAAAAGCTTCATCACAGGATCCGTTATGGCTGTCGCATCCCCGCACCGGAAATAATAATCATATACCGCCCGGATGGTGACAGAAGCTATTATGGAGCCGCCGGCAGAGTCCCCCGTGGCAGAACCGAGTCCCCCTACCTGGAGCACCGCTCCGCTTTCATCAATTCCTGAAGCCACCGTTCCTGTTCCGTTAATGGAGCAAATGCCTACTCCCGACGGACATCCCGCCTTTATCCCCAGAATGGAATCATTGGCAACAACATAAGCCGGCAGAGATGCTTTATCCAGTATTTCCTTGATCATCCGCAGCTGCGCCGGGGTATCTATTCCCGCCAATCCGAAAGCAGCCGCTGCAATGCGGTCTTTTTCTATTCCATTCTTCTTCAGCAAATGTTCCAGATCAGCCAGCAGTGTCCTTTCCACCTCCGCGAAACCGCCTGCTAATACCTCATGGCTTCTGGTCCCCAGATGCAGGGCATCTACAAATTCACCTTCCGTTGTAAAGAGAAGATAATCCGTCTTGGTTGCTCCTCCATCTACCCCGATAATATAATTTGCTTTCATAGGATATCCCCCTTATGTATCATATGGTTAAGCGTCAAAAGGTGCTTTTGACGCTTAAATCATATATTGAAACAATTAAAATTACTGTCGATCTTGGTTATAATCCGGAGCAGCTCCTCCTTCTCTTCTTCCGTAACGCTTTGATAGAAGATCTTTTGCACCCTCTCAGATATTTGGTCGAATACCGGCTGTAATTCTCTTCCTGTCGGTGTAAGACTGGCATATACTATTCTTGCATCCATGTAATCCCGTTGCTTTTTTACGTATCCCTGAGAGATCAGCTTATTGACCAGTGCGGTGACCGTTGATTTATCCTTGGCAATCTGATCCGCAACCTCCGCCATCGTCATCCGTTCCTTTTGAAAAAGGGCCAGGAGAACATCTCCATGGGATGCCACGATACCTTTTATTCCGTTTTGGGAAAGCTCAGCAAGCATGACTCCGTTGGCCTTCTGCTTTATTCTCGCCATTAACGATATTGCGTCTTGTGTATTCATACTGTATCATAATCTGGCTGTAAACCCATGTCAGACTATTATTTTCACCCGCCTTCCTCTAAGTCCCACTTCTGTCCGCCTTCTTGCACCATCATGATCTCTGCTCCATTCAAATACATGGCCCTCTCATGCAGGAACTGCTGAATAATCTCCGGCTTGTCCCAAAAATGCATTGGAAATGCATATCTTACCCTGGCGGTATCCAGCAGCTTCTGAAGCCCCAGATAATACCACTCCTCCTGGCGCGGATCCAGCGGAGCAAAGGCAACATCAATAGAAATGTCCTGTAATTCCTTCATCTCCCTCTCAAACATTGCCGTCATATTATTATTGCTCTGTTTGGTCTCGCCCTTCCAGATCCAATGATTCAGATCGCCCGCATGATAAACGCTCTTCCCCTGGTACGATAACAGAAAAGCCACTCCGCTGTCTGTCGATTTCAGAGCTTTTAATAAAATCTGCTGCCCCTGCCCATCCTCGAACTGATATTGAGTATGTGGTTTCACCATCAATATCCTGTCCTGCTCCCGATATTCCTTGGGAAGTCTGATATCGTTAGATAATATGTATTCCACATTAGGGTATCGCTCCGCCAATAAAAGAATCTCCGGGTTAAAATGATCCGCATGCTTATGGCTGGAGAAAACAAAAATTCTTTTTTCCGGCTTCAGTACCGGAATAGTGCCTGTGTAGTAGTCAAAAATCCAATAGCAGTTCTTCCATTCCATCAAAAAACCGCTATGGCCAATATATTCAATCTTCATCTTCATATAACACCCCACCTTCCTCTTACAAACCGTATTACTTCTGATGAAATATTATTATACTAAATTTCCTCCTTTTTGTATAGGGTTGCGCAAAAACGGATTGACATGACTCAATAATTATTGTATTATAATTCCAGATGCCAGACATTCTCTTTTCCTCTTATATCCTTTCATTTTTGATCATTTTCCGGGTCTTTGGTACTTTTTATTTCGTCCTATAATATTCATAAATCACTTCTAATCCCTCATTTTTCAATCCCTGAATGCAATGATTTTTTTGACTTAAGATAAAAATGGACTGTATCGAAATACGCTATGATGTATTATAATATTTTTAATAGATGTCTGCATCAGAAAAAGCAGCAACACAAAATCACGAGTGAAAGGAGGAGATATGGATGACAGATGAAGCAATGATTATACTTGCTCATATCGACAAATTGGATAATAAGATTGATACTCTGCAGGGACAGTTTCATTCACTGGATGAGAAATTCGTTATTCTCGATGAGAAGGTCGACACTTTGCAGGGACAGTTTCATTTGCTGGATGAGAAATTCATTATTCTCGATGAAAAGGTTGACACCTTGCAGGGACAATTTCATTCGTTGGATGAGAAATTCATTATTCTCGATGAAAAGGTTGACACCTTGCAGGGACAGTTTGATTCGCTGGATGAGAAATTCGTTATTCTCGATGAAAAGGTCGACACTTTGCAAGGGGATTTCAACTCTATGGGTGACAAATTTGATACCCTGCAAGAGCAGTTCATTTCCCTGGATAACAAGGTTGTCTCTTTGCAGCTGACTTTAGAAAATGAGACGAATCCGAACATTAAAGTCATAGCAGAAGGGCACCTTGACTTAATCAGAAAACTGGATGAAACATTACAGGTAAATAATGAAAAAGAAACTTTTCTAATTCGTATGAACAGTTTAGAGAATGAAGTCAGAAAACTGAATGAATGCATTGGACGCATTGCATGATCATAAAAAAATCAAGGGCTGTTACCCGAATCATGTAATATGATTATCCCGGTAACAGCCCTTCCTATAGTATCCAATTATTATTCTACACTCTTCAATGCCTCTACCATATTAATTCTGTCCAATATCCGATTAGTGATAAGATTTACTATAATGGCAAAGCAAAACGATACTACTGCGGCAAATAAATAGCTTCCCGGCTGTATCATCAGTTCAAACTGAAAGGACGGCATCTTCAGGGCAGTCAGAAGCAGACCGCTGAGCAAATGCCCCAAAGGTAACCCCGCCAGAATTCCAATTAAAGTAAGCAGCAGGGTCTCCTTATTCGCATAGGAATGAACCTCTCGGTCAAAAAACCCCAGAACCTTTATTGTAGCCAGCTCCCGCACCCTCTCGGATATATTCGTGCTGGACAAGGTAAATAATACAACAAAGGCAAGGCCCGCGGCTAATACAATCAATATAAGAATAACCGCGTTGAGTATAACAAAATTGCTGGAAAACTCCTCTCTCAGCTTCTGAACGCTGATGGAAGACAGAACGTATTCTTCTCCCCGCAAATGATCGGAATAAGCCACCTGATTCTCCACCTCTTCTGTAAAATGCGCATATACAGCATTCGGCTCATATTCACCGAACAAGGTATCATAAAGTGCCTGGGATATAAAAACACTGTTGCCCAGATAGTTATCCACCACATCCCCTATTACAGCTACGCCCCGGTCTAATTGCAGATTTTGCAGAGTAACAGCATCTCCGCGTTTTAATTTCAAGTGCTCTGCAGCATTTTTGGTGATGAGTACACCGTTGTCATTTAACTCCGCAAGGCTTCCTTCCCCCGTTGGCATGAAGATATACGCTTCCAGAGAAGCTCCGGCAGGAACTACCACCATCTGCATGCTTCCGGAATCTCCTGCCGAATTAAAGACCTTGACACTTCCCAGCTGCACGGACAGAAAATCTGCAATCTTCTCATCCCTGCTGAAATGCTCTTCCAGCTTATCATAATCCTCTGCTTCGGACACTGCCAGGAGATCATAACGGTAGATATTTTCATATTGTTTCGGCATCATATCAGTCACAGAATCACGAATGGCAAACCCGGTCAATACCAGGGCGGTGCAACCCGCAATTCCGGTCACTGTCATGAACAATCTCTTTTTATAGCGGAAAAGATTGCGCGCAGTAACCTTGTTCAGGAACTTGAGCCGATTCCAGATTCCCGGAACATACTCCAGCAAAATACGGGAGCCTATGCCAGGAGCCTTCGGCCGCATCAGCAAAGCCGGCGTCTGTCTCAGTTCATATCGGCAGGTAAGGGCTGTTGCCAGGATAATACCGGCCATGAACAGAAGGGTTCCTGCCGCACTGTAGAAAACGTCAAGTTCCAGAGTCGTGCCGGGAATAATATAAATCGATCTCAGGATGGCAATCAACGCTTTGGGCAGAGCCAGAAAGCCCAGAAGATTCCCGAGAATACTGCCGGCAGCCGAGGCCAGAAATGAGTACAGGATATACTTTTGTCCAATGGCTCTATTCCCATATCCCAGCGCCTTATATGTGCCGATCAGTCCCCGTTCCTCCTCTACCATCCGGGTCATTGTGGTAAGGCAAATAAGAACCGCCACCACAAGGAACAGCACAGGAAATGCTCTTCCAATTGCCTCCACAGAAGACAGATCGCTATCCAGGCTGGAATAGCTGTCTATTGATGTACGGTCCTGAACGTACCACTGTGCCATATCAATCTCTTTTAATTCATTATAGGCATCTGCCAGCTTCCCTTCCGCTTCCGCTTTTTTATCCTGATATTTTAATTCATTTTCTATCAGCTCTGCTTCACCGTCCGACAACTCCTTCTTGCCATCGGACAACTCCTGCCATCCGTCCCTCAGCTGCTGCAGAGCCTTTGTTTCTTCACTGCCCAGCTTTTTCTCATTCTTAGCGATCTCAGCCCAGCCCTCAGTTATCTTCTCCCGGTTTTCCTTAATCTCCTGCTGCGCTTTCTCAAGCTGTTCTTCATTAATAGTCAGTTCCTTCTCCGCATCCGTAAGCTGCTGCAATGCTGCGGATTTTTCCTCTTCATAGGAAGCCCTCTGTGCTTCCAGCGCTTGCCGGCCTCCTTCTATCATGCCAAGTCCCAGTCCCGATTGAATAATATCCTGAACCAGCTGGGAGGCATCTATATCCGGCGGCAGCTTTTCCAGTGCCGGCAGAACCGCTGTCAATGCAGCTGCAAGGGTATTTTGCTCCTCCGTCACAGCCTGGGCAATCCGGGCAGGGTCGAGAGTCTTCCCGGCATCGGCATCTCCTTCTGCACCGCTTGAACCGGTAGTATCCTCCTCATCCGAATTGCCGGTCATACTCTGCCTTAAGGTCTCTTCAGCTGAAGCTGATACCAGGTCATTCCACTCCATCTCCGGCCACTGTTGGCCAAAGGGAAGCTTTAACTGTTCTATTGTCGGTAAGAGCTGATTGCGGGAAGCTTCCAGTTCTGAATTCTTCCTGTCAAACTGCCCTTCTGCCTGGAGAAATTCCTTCTCTGCCTTCCTGCGTTCCTCGCCAATCTGAGTCTTCCCTTCCTCCAGCCTTTGCCGATTTTCCTTCAGATCGGATTCTCCTTCTGTCAGCTTCGTTTCCGACGCACGAAGCTTCCTCTTGCCGTCCTCCAGCTTGGATCGGGCATCAGCCAGCTTTTTCAAAGCATCTTTTTCTTCCTGGCTCAGCCGGGTCTCTCCGTCTGCAAGCTCCTGCTTCGCATCTTCCATCTTCGTCCAGGCGTCCGCAAATTGCTGTTCGGCCTCTGCGAAATTATCCTTCATTACCCTTTCTGCATCCGTTATTTTATCCAGGGCCTCATCCATTACGGCATCATAGCGGGCCTTTTGACGCTGATCCATGATTTCCGACTCTATCGTATGAATGGCAGATTGAACCGCAACGGTGTATTCCTTGGAGTAACAGTCCAATCCGGCCATGCCGTTAAGCGTAAGGTATACTGCTGTATAGATACTGCTGTCCGCGGCTTCGGGAGTAACATAGAAGGAATAATCCGTTGCCCCGGCGGAGCGGAAAGCCATACTGCCCTTATTATTGGCAATATCCATGGGGCCGACCACAACTCCTGTTATAATATATTGTGTGTTTTTAAAGGTAGGAGCTTCTGCATTCCAGTCCACCGTATTAAAATCCGTATCTTCCTCTGTATCGTCACCTTCTCCTGTTATATCATCCGTTTTTGTACCACCATTTCCTTCTATACCGCTATCTCCTTCTATACTGCTATCTCCCGCTATTTCGCCGTCTTTTACTGCCTCAATGCTTTTTCCTGTCTCATCCTCTTCTTTCCCTGCTGTATCCTTTTTGCCCTCGTCCGGCATATCTTCTTTCATTGTCAGGCTGTCCCCTATGCTCTTTCCTGTCTCATCCAGATACTTCTGAGTGACGGCTATTTCATCCGCATTCTGCGGAAGACTCCCTTGAATCAGATAGGGCATATTCATCCCTTTGAAACTGAGGGTTACCATCTCGGCGCTCTTACGGGTAACGCCGTCCTCTAGCATGGTATATACCGTCTCACTGTAGGCCCCGTCGGCGGTCTCCACGCCGGATATCCTTTGCAGCGCTTCCACATCCTCCTCGGTGAGTCCCAGGGTGGACAAAACCCGGATATCAAAAAGCCCCTGCCGGTCATAGAACCGGTCAGCGGCCAGATACATATCCCTGCAGGCAGCGTTAATACCCAGAAAGGCGGTCAAACCCAATGCAGTAATTGACATCAGGGCAATAAAGCGCTTGCCGTTTTTTCTTACCGTTCGTAATACATCCTTAATATAAGCATTCATCATATCATCACCATTCAATTTCTGAGATAGGCATTGGATTGGTGTTCTGGGTGATATCCCTTACCTTTCCGCTTTTAAAACGTATCACCCTGTCTGCCATAGGAGCCAGGGCAGAATTATGAGTGATAATCAACACCGTGATTTTATCACGGCGGCAGGTATCCTGCAAAAGCTGCAGGATTTGCTTCCCTGTATTATAATCCAACGCTCCGGTAGGTTCGTCACACAGCAGCAGCTTGGGATTCTTGGCAATGGCCCGCGCAATGGAGACCCTTTGCTGCTCTCCGCCGGAAAGCTGTGCGGGGAAATTCCCCATGCGTTCTCCCAATCCGACCTTCTCAAGGGTCTCGGCTGCATTGAGGGAGTTGCTCCGAATCTGGGCAGCCAGCTCCACATTCTCAAGAGCCGTCAGATTAGGCACCAGATTATAGAACTGGAAGACAAAACCTATATCCTCCCGGCGGTAGCCGACAAGCTGTTTTGCATTAAATCCGCTTATGTCCCTTCCGTCCACGATAATCTCTCCGGAGGTAGCTGTGTCCATTCCTCCCAGAATATTGAGGGCGGTTGTCTTCCCCGCGCCGGAGGAGCCCAGGATGATGGCAATCTCCCCCTTTTCCACATTAAAACTGGCATCATCCAGCGCCCTGATGGCTGCCCCTCCGGTATGATACTCTTTAATAACATGATTGAATTCAATATATGACATTCCAAACGTTCCTATCTTTCTCAAATTTATTATATTCAATATTACAGGAACAAAATGCGTGTTCCTGTAATCGGGATAGACGGCGCAAAAGCAACGCCTTTTATCAACACTGTGTTGATTATAAATCTATCACTTGTGTATTCTACAATGTAGTATTATAATTGCAATAACCGAATAAAGCAACCCACAGCATTAGAAATATTGCCCGATACTCAACACAGTATGAATTATTGTCGGATGTTAATAAAAATTTTATGATTACAGCGTCGCAAGTGTTGTACACATTTCCAGATGCAATATATTGCTATCGCAAGCACGCTTGTATATCATTATATTGCATCCGGAAAGCACCCAAGGTGCTTGTGACGCTTTCATTTTATCAAGGGAGAAAATTATGGATCGAAAGAAGGAAGACCGAAGAATTCGCATTACAAAGATGGCCATACGAGAGAGCCTGATCGAGCTGATGCAGGATCAGCCCATCTCAAAAATTTCGGTGAAAATGTTATGTGAAGCGGCAGATATCAACCGAAGTACTTTTTATGCACATTACAGGGACCAATATGATTTATTGAAAGCGATCCAGCAGGAAATCATCTCCGATGTCAAAGCGCAGGTCTTTTCCGCCCAGTTCGCGGAAGCCTCGGACAGCTCCATTTCCGTCCTGGTGCAGGTTCTTGAATATGGAAAAGCCAATGCCGCTCTTTTAAAGGTGCTGCTCAGCGAAAATGGGGATACTTCTTTTCAATACGAGCTGATGCAGCTGGCGCAGGAAAAGCTTGTCGAGGAATTTCAGGGCGAACGCTCCCTTCCTCCCCGCACAATACAGTATCTGAAACGGTTTGCGCTGGATGGCCTCTTAAGTATTATGCGGCACTGGCTGGATGAGAATTGTGCTGATGATCCGCAAATGCTTGCCAGCTTAATGGTAAGGCTGATTGTATACGGAACCAATGGACTTCATTCCAAATAAATATCATTACTGAAATACAGTCCCTCCTGTTCCTGCTAAAAATCACTGTTGAAATCCGAAGATTTTTGCAGGCCCCTTACCGGACTGTAATTCGTGATGGAATTGCCGCTCAGATAAAGCTCCTTCAAATTCTTCAGATTCTTCAGTTCCGTTACGCTGGTAATCTTATTGTCCTTCAAATATAGCTTCTCCAACCCTTTCAGCTTACCCAGAGGTTTCAGGCTGCTGATTTTATTGCCGTTCAGAGACAGCAGCTTCAGATTGCTCAGGGCAGAGAGCGGTGTAATATCACTAATGGTGTTTCTCTGTAAATACAGGCTGTTCAACCCCGTCAAACCAGCCAGGGATTTAATATCCGTGATCTTATTATTATCCAGGGCCAGCAAGCGCAGACTTTTCAGCTTCTTAACCGCATTCGTCTTTTTGATGGAATTCCCCCCTAATTCTAACACCTCCAGCTTGGCGAGCTTACCCACCGGGGTTATATCCGTGATCTTATTCTCTCTCAGATACAATTCCTTCAACCCGGTCAAAGAAGCCAGCGGGGATATATCGGCAAGGCCATTGCCGTTCAGGGACAACACCTCCAGTTTTTTCAGTTTCTTCAACGGACTGATATCCGATATGCTGTTGCGCTGGAGATAGAGAACCCGAAGCTTCGTCAGGCTCTCCAGCCCGGCAATGCTCTTGATCCCCAGCTGCTGCGCATCCAGATATTCCAGGTTGGGCAGATTTTTCAAATCCTTCAGATTTTTTACCCCCTGGGGAAGCTTCAGCCGGAAGATGGACTGCAGCTCGGCTGCCGTTAATTTGCCGGTCGCCTTACCCAGCTTATTTCTGACCGCCTGCTCCACTCCCGCGTCTGCGATGGTGATATATTTCTTCTTGGACTGCCCGGCATAATCAGACATTTGCTCCTGAATCGCCGTCCATACATCCAGATGGTATTTCTTCCCGGAGGCATCCGTATAATCCGGCACATTGCCAAGGCTCCAGAGTGAGATTCCTCCCAGTCCGTAAGTCTTTGCCAGCTCTATCTTGGCACGGATGCTGTTGCTGTCTTCATAAAGAATAATATTCCAAAACCGGTCAGAGCTGTTATAGTATTGCAGATACGGTGTCTGTAATTCATTATTGTAGCCATAGGTAATATTCTTACCCTTACCGTCCGTATTATCAACACGGGCCTTAATAGACTGATACAGGGGCGTCAATCTTCCCCCATGGCTCAAAGCGGCATTGTCCAGCGTACGAAAGCCTTGCTCTCCTGTTACCTCAAACTGCCATTGAGCACTGTCAAATACAAGCTGCAGCCATACCCTGGATAAATCAGAGGAGGAGGCTGCCGCACTCTGCAGCTCATTCAGCGCCTGCCTTACCGCACCTATGGGTGCCATGCTGCTGATAGGCTCCAGGGCATTGTAACCGGTATACTGAAGAACCTGGCCCTTCTCCAGCTTCCCCGTCGGCTCATAATCGTGAGCCATGAGAATCACCCTGTCTGCAATCCCTAAAATGGATGTATAATCATAGCCATCATAATAAAGCCCGGGATTCACCGCCACATACAGACTTTTCCCCGCATTCTCCAGCTGCTGCTTCAGCTCGGTCAAAAATCGGATAAAGTAATAACTGATCTGCTTTCCTTCATACTCCAATACTTTCTTATCGCTGGAGGTATCGCGCAAGCCTTCAAAATCTATGACAACCCCATCATAATAGATTGCCTTTCCCGGAAGGATCTCCGCTTGCAGGTGTTTCACAATCGCCTGAACCATGATGCTGCGCTGCTCTGCATAAGGAAGCACCTTCGTACAATCGCTTCCATCCATATAAATATTTAATTGTATCCTCTTCCCTTTGCCTGCCGCATATTCCACCGGCTTATGGAAATCCGCAGGATAGTAAAAACCCCAATTGTCATTGAGGCCCTTCTGGGTATTGACCAGCTCCGGAGCCTCGGCATCCATCCGGCTCCAGGCAAAGCTCAAGGTATCCACATCGTCAATATATTTCTTCATCTGCTCGGAGAATACCGCATTCGCCGGATAAAAGGCATGCAGCACGCCCTGATCTCCTTCCGCGGCCAAAACAGACACCGGTTTCCCGTGGCAGAGAAAGACCGCAGCAAAGCAGACCGCCAATATCATAAAACTAAAATGCCCTAATCGACTTGATTCTTTCAATATTTTTCTTGTTTTCATTCTTTCTTCCCTCCTTAACCGGATTTTAAATGTATTTTTTGGCAATTCTGTGTCTAAAAAAACTTATATTTAAAATTTTATTATAAATATTAAAATGTGCTATTCCATTTTGTATAGAAATAATGTATAATGGCAACATATTATATCAAGAAAGTGTGGTGATTTTCCACAAAGCAAATAGGCGGGCGTATGATCATACTATTCATCATGCCCATTATTATTTTTATTTTGAATTAGATTGATTAATCAAACTATTGCAGAATTCTTCTGCATTGGATTAACCGATCTTCTCGCATGCATGCAATTATAATATTGCATAGAACAGAATGGAAAGGAATTTTTAATCTATGAGTGCTAAGAGCGTAGAAAGAGCAAACACATCACCCCTATTTCAACTGAATGGGAAACCCGGCTGGGGGGTATCCGTCCCCCAGGCATTACAGCATGTACTTGCCATGCTGGTGGGTAATATCACTCCTCCTATTCTGATTGCCCAACAACTGAATCTCACCAATGAGGAAAGGGTTCTCTTAATGCAGGCCGCGATGATTATCGGCGGTATTACCACCTTGGTACAGCTATTCCCGATTTTCGGCTTCGGCATGGGTCTGCCCAATGTTATGGGCGTTGCTTTTGCCTATATGCCCATTTTAACTGCAATCGGTGCCAGTTACGGCATCCGTGCCATCTTCGGCGCCCAGCTGGTCGGCGCTTTTGCCTCCATCTTTATTGGCTTGGGGATCGGTAAGATCCGGAAATTCTTCCCTCCCATCGTAAGCGGCACCGTAGTATTAAGTATCGGTCTCTCCCTGTATAGTACTGCTGTGACTTACATGGCCGGCGGAAGTGCCGGCGCCGAGGACTTCGGAAACTATAAGTACTGGGTCATTGCCCTGGTTGTTCTTGCCGTAACACTTGCCTGCAATTTCTTTGGCAAGGGCTATATCAAGGTGTCCGGCATGTTGATCGGTATTATTGTAGGATATGTGATCGCCTATTTCTGGGGCGGCATGATTAACTTTAATAATATTGCTGATGCTGACTGGGTTGCTCTTCCCAATATCCTGTACTGGAAGCCGGAGTTTCATCTTTCCGCAATCCTCGCTATGATTATCATGTATATCGTACAAGCAGTTCAGACCATCGGCGACGTATCCTCCACTGCAATCGGTGCCTTCAACCGGGAAGCTACCGATAAGGAGATCGGCGGCGCTATCATGGGCCAGGGCATCTGCGGTATGCTGGGTGCCTGCATTGCCGGCCTCCCCACCGATCCCTACAGCCAGAATGTTGGTTTGATCGTGACTACCAAGGTTGTTGCCAAGAGAGTATTTGTAATTGTCAGCGGCATCATGATTGTAGCCGGTCTTTGTCCCAAGTTTGGCGCTGTGATGACTACCATCCCTTATGCGGTTCTGGGCGGCGCGACAGTTACTGTATTTGCTGCTATTACCATGTCCGGTATCCAGTTAATCAGCCAGCAGCCCCTGAACTACCGCAATAAGATGATTGTTGGTATTGCACTGGCCCTCGGCGTAGGTATCAGTATGGTATCCAAGTCTCTCCAGTTTGCATCGGAAGATATTCAGAATATCATTGGCAAGTCCCCTATCGTTGTATCCTTCCTGGTATCCTTTGTTTTGAACATTATTGTTCCCAAGGATGATTCTGCGGAAGTAGATTAATAATATTACTTATCTGAATTCAAAAACCAGCAGAATTGTGGTACAGGCTCTTAAGGCCGGCCCGCAATTCTGCTGGTTTTCTATAAGCAAAATGTAAAAAACAATGAATTGAAGTAGCTTCTCAGCATCGGACATTCCTGCGCTTAAACCCCAGCTTTCCTTTCTCCGCTTCCCTCTGAATAGCGGCTTCGGCCAGATTAACCGCAAGCTTTGTCTTCCCCCGGTATATCGTTACCTCCCCTATCTCTTTGGCAATCTTTTTTGCTTCCTCATGCAGGGGTAAATAGGATACCCCAACCGCAATCACAAAATTATTCATAGCATACTTTGTCCTGTCCGGCTGGCTGTGAATAGTCTGTCCTGCCCGGATCAGCAGCTCCAGAAGATGCTCACGGTCAAATTCGTTGTCCTTTCGGGTACCCAGAAGCCATTCATAACAGCTCCACCCCGCCGACATAGCCAGCTCCTTCCCGCTGTCGATCCACCGGTCCGATACGGAAAAAGCAATCCTTGTCTCAGCGAGGGTCACGGCTACGATATAATCTGAAATCATATAAAAATATGCTCCGGCAATCCACCGTTCAAAATCTTCCTCTGTCATTTTATCCGGTTCGGCAATCATGCCGGCCAGATACATCGCATCATAATTTCCCGTGGCATAGAGCTGTTCCGCCATGGACTGGTTAAATCTCAACTGCTTAAACAGGGGTTTCATAGCGCTTATGCTTACTCCAAAGACAGGCTCTTTTGCACCGTTCCCCATGTATAGCTTCTTCGTCCGCTCTGACCCAAGGGCTTGAAGCTGATTCATGACTTCCTGTAACTCCATTCTGCTACCTCCTTACTGATTTTCCCCAGCGGCTTCTTCTACTCTGATTGATCCAGCTCATTTCTGATTTCTTCGGTGAACCGGTCGCTGAGATAAGCCCGTCCCGTACGGGGCCTGTCCAGGTATTCTCTTCTGATCTGATCCCCGATCCGTTTGATCTCTTCCTTCAGCTCCGCGGCAGACATCCTCAATGCTCCCTTCCCCAATATGATCATCTGCTCCAGGGCATCCGAGGTTGCAACCGTCACATGGTGCTTATCCGCAATTTCATGGGTCACCCTTTCTATATACTGGTCCGCTGTCTCGGCTTCCTTTGTATATACCACATGAATATTGTGATATGCCAGAACCTCACCAATTCCGCCCTTTACCTTATAGGCGTCGAAGACCAGAATCAGGATGCAATTTTTAAAGCCCTGATAATTACAGAGAATATCCATCAGTTTATTTCTCGCGGCGTCCATATTATCTTTTGCCAGCTCACTCAGTTCCTCCCAGGAGAAGATAATATTATAACCGTCTACCAGCAGATATTCTTTCGCCGACATTTTATCAGACAGGGCGGCCTGCTGTATTCCGCCGTTCCCCTTCGCCGGAGCACCTGCTGAGCCGGAACTGTCCTTTTGCTTCTGCGGGGAAGTACTCTGATTTCTTCTCTCCGCTCCAAGACGTCCCCTGGAGGGGTCCAGCCGCTGCTTAATCGGGCCGAACGTCCGGACAAAGATCTCTTCCAGCTCTTTATCCTGCTGCAGGGATATCTCATAATGAGCACGCTTCCTGATAGCAGCTGTTTCAGCCTGTCCGGCTACTGCCTCCTGCTTTTCCGAAACAGACCTTAAGCCGGCCCCTTCCAGATGCATGAAATCCTCCACCCTGTCCCACGCAACCGTAAAGCCTGCACCGTGGGCGCAGAACACAGATCCGGTGGGATTATCCAGATCCCGTTCACTGTCATAGCCGATGGTGCGGATTACTTCCTCCTGGTTATGACAGGGCTCATACCCTTTCAAGGTGCAAAAAAGCCTTCCCCGTCCCCTGGTATAGGCTGTCACCTGAATATGATAGCTCCTCATGGCTGCAACCGGAGCACTCCCGGTCAGCACCGACATCTCACCGTCCGCGTCGGGAGGGAGGAAGGTTCCGTTCATCCGCTGGATATCCGACATGGCTCTTCCCACTGTTTCCGAGGGTATCTCCAGCCGGAAGCGGTAATAGGGCTCCAGCAGGATGCTCTTTGCCTTCTTTAACCCCTGGCGCACCGCCCTGTAGGTTGCCTGCCTGAAATCTCCGCCTTCCGTATGCTTCTGATGAGCCCGTCCGGCAATCAGGGTGATCTTCATATCTGTGACCGGAGAACCGGTCAGTACACCGATGTGCTCCTTCTCCTCCAGATGGGTCAGAATCAGCCGCTGCCAGCTGCGGTCCAGTTCATCCTCACTGCAGCGGCTGGCCAGGGTCAGGCCCGATCCCGGCTCCCCCGGTTCAAGAAGCAGGTGTACCTCCGCATAATGACGCAGCGGTTCAAAATGCCCCACGCCCTCCACCGGCTCCGCAATGGTCTCCTTATAGACAACCCTTCCTTCTCCGAATTCCACCGTAATGCCAAAACGCTCTGATATGAGGTTTTTCAGAATTTCAACCTGTACCTCGCCCATCAGCTGTACATGGATCTCCTTTAACTGCTCGGACCACACCACGTGCAGCTGGGGATCCTCTTCCTCCAGCTGACGCAATTTCAACAGCAATGTATGGGCATCACAATCCGGCGGAGGCAGTATATGATAGCCCAGCACCGGCTCCAGCACCGGAAGATCGGAGCCGGCTTCCATTCCCAGTCCCTGACCCGGATAGGTTTTACTCAGTCCGGTAACCGCACATAGTGTTCCGGCTTCCGCCTGATCCACCGCCTCATACCTGGCACCGGAATAAATCCGTATCTGATCCGGCTTTTCCTCCCATACCTCATCTTCCTTTCCGCCGAACGTAGCATGGGCCGCGTCCTCCCTGCGGTTGGTCAGCAGCATCTTTACCCTGAGGCTTCCTCCGGTGATCTTCATAAGGGTTAAACGGTTTCCCTGCTCATCCCTCATAATTTTATATACCTTGGCACCAAATTCATCCCTTTGCGGAGGCTTCTGCGTATACCGTGCCAGGCCGTCCAAGAAATCCTGTATCCCCTCCTGCCGGAGAGCCGAACCAAAATAACAGGGAAATATCCCCCGCCTCCGGATCACCTTCGCCACAGCTGCGGGTTCCATCTTCCCTGTTTCCATATATTCTTCCAGCAGCCCTTCATCGGAGACCGCAAGGTTCTCCTGAAACTGCGTTTCATCCTGTCCTTCGCTGAAATCAACGCATCCGTCACTGAGACGCTTCTTCAGCTCCGCCATCAGAGCGGCTCTGTCCGTCCCTTCCAGATCCATCTTATTGATGAACAGAAAGACCGGCACCTGATACCTGGCCAGAAGCTTCCATAAGGTTTCCGTATGCCCCTGTACCCCATCGCTCCCGCTGATGACCAGAATTGCATAATCCAGCACCTGCAGAGTTCTCTCCATCTCCGCAGAAAAATCCACATGACCGGGCGTATCCAGCAGGGTTGCTTCCAAGTCGGCCTGCTTAAATACCGCCTGCTTCGAAAAAATGGTGATTCCCCGGGCCCGTTCCAGATTATGGGTGTCTAAAAAGGTATTGCCATGATCAACCCTGCCCAATCTGCGAATACTTCCCGTCCGATAAAGTATGGCTTCCGCCAGGGTTGTCTTCCCTGCATCTACATGGGCTAAAATACCGACTACCAGCTTCTTCCGACCCTTCATGGCTGTTCCGCTTCCTTGATCCCAAGCTCTTTGGCAAAATCCCGTTCAAATAAGGCGGGGACATTCCAGGCCGGCACAGGCTTGCTCATAAGATACCCCTGGATACTGTCACAGCCGCACTGATGCAGGTACTCCAGCTGCTTGCCAGTCTCCACTCCCTCTGCAATCACCTCAATATCCAGCTCATGTACCAGGGAAATAATCGCACCGGTAATTGCATTCTTAAACTGTTCGCTGTCCAGATCGTGGATGAAGCTCCTGTCTATCTTAAGGACATCAATGGGAAGCTTTTTCAAATAACTCAGAGAGGAGTAGCCTGTCCCAAAGTCATCCAGAGATATCTTGATCCCCAGCCCCCGAAGCTCCTCCAGCATGATAATACTGGAATCAAAGGAGCTGATCATCATGGTCTCGGTCACTTCCAGCTCCAAATGCCGCGCGGGAAGCCCGGTCGCATTGAGAATCTTCTTTACCTTATGGACAAAATCCGTCTGCTTTAACTGAATTGCCGAAATATTAACCGAGATCAGAAAATCAACGCCATAGCAGCAGAACTCCTTAGCCTGGCGGCAGGCTTCATACAGAATCCATTCCCCCATGGGTACAATCAGACCGCTTCCCTCTGCAATAGGAATGAATTCAGCCGGGGAAAGCACTCCCAATTCCTCATCCGTCCACCGGACCAAAGCCTCAAAGCCCCTGATTTTTCCGCTTTTCAGACAGATCTGGGGCTGGTAATTCAAGGTAAAACGCTCCTGGTGCAGAGCCTCCCTCAGATGGCTCTCTATGGTCATTCGTTTTAAAATATCCGTACGTATGCTGTTTCGGTAAAACTGAATATTATTCTTTCCCATATTCTTGGCACGGTACATTGCCACATCGGCGTTCTTCAGCAGATCCTCACTGCTGCCCGTGATGTCGGGATACATGACAACTCCCATGCTCGGGCTGATATTCAAGCGATAGCCATTGAACTCAAAAGGCTTTAACACACTTTCTTTCATTCTGAGGCAGTAATGATAGACTTCCTGCTCACTGTTAATATCAACAAGAAGGATGGCAAATTCATCCCCTCCCAGCCTGGTCACTATCTCCTGTCCTGAAACAAGTTCCCGAAGCCGGTCCGCCATAATCTGAAGAAGCCGGTCACCGGTGCTGTGTCCCAGCATATCATTGACATCTTTAAAATTATCCAGATCCATATAAATAACGGCCAGCTTTTGCTTTTCCCTGTCCGCCCTTAACTGGGCCTGCTCCATTTCCTTCAAAAATAGAGTCCGGTTGGGCAGATCCGTCAGCATATCATGGTAAGCCAGATGCTCCAATTTGCTTTGCTGCTCCTTTATCCTGGTAATATCAATAAAGGAACCGGCCATCAAATAAGGCTTTCCCTTCGTGTCTCTTAATACCTTACCGGAGGACTTAACCCACCGGTGGGAGCCATCCTTGCAGACAAACCGGAATTCCACCTCATATTTAGGCGCTTTACCGGACAGATAAGCGGAAAGAACCTGACTGGAATATTCCCTGTCCTCGGGATGAATGATACGATCCAGGTAATAGATACTGGGGAAATCCTCCGCCCGGTATCCAAGCCCCTCGGCAAACTGGCTGGAAATGGTATATCTGTCCTCCGCTATGTCATATTGCCATACGCCCTCCGAGGTTGCCTCAATGATGAGCTTGTTGGTCTCCTCCATCTTATTCAAACGGGCCATGCTGTCATTTAACTGGCTATAATTGCTTCGGAGCTCTTCCTCCTGGGATAACAGCTCCTCATAAAGGGCCGTGATTTCTTCCTTCTTCTGGAGCAGCTCGTCATTTTGCTGCCTCAGCTCCTCCTCGGAGGCAAGAAGCTCCTCATAAAGCGAGCTCAATTCATCGTTCTTATTCTTCAGCTCCAGCTCATCCGCCACATCCTTGGTAATGTCCCTTACCACACCAAGAATGCGGGTGTGCTTTCCCTGGGCATCCTTCTCCGTCTCCAGCAGGGAATGAATATGTTTAACCGTACCTTTGACCGTACGGATCTCTACCTTCATATCAGAGCCGACACCTTCCTCCAGGAAGCTTCTCACATATTCCCTGAGTTCATCCGGATTCTGTCCCGCATAGTTTTCAATCACTTCCTTAAAATCAATATCCCGCCGGGGTCCGTCAATCTCATAGATACGCCGTGTCTCGTCGGAGGCCCAGAACCGGCCCGTCGCCAAATCCACCTCCCAGTTGCCCACATGTGCGATCTGCTGGGCCTTACTCAGGCGGCGTTCATTTCTCTCTATTTCCTTCTGGGCGGCAAGCAGCTGTTCATTTTTCTCCTGCAGCTCCCGATAGAGCTGCGATTGCCCTTTATATACCTTCCTCAGCTCCTGATGCTTCATCTGCAGCTTATGTGCCTGCTCCTTCAGCTCCGTAATATCGACAAACACCGCAATAAAATATCCTATCTGAGGACAAAAGGCACTGACAGAATACCACCTGTCAAAGGCCTGGGAGTATTGCTCGGTAACATTAGGGTTCCCGCTTAAGGCAACCTCTCCAAAAAATTTAACCCAGCTGAGGGAATCGTGATCGATGGAGGGCATAAACTCACGGAGCGTCCTGCCAAGGATATCTTCCCGCCTCAAACCTGTAAATTCCTCAAATGCCCGATTTACTTGAATGTATCGATAATCAATGGGGTTGCCGTCGTTATCCGTTATAATGCTGTGATAGGCAAACCCATTCATCATATTATCAATCACTGAGTTATAGAATTCTTCTGTTATCTCCATCTGCAGCTCTCCTGTTCATCAATATTGTTTTATCCTGTGTGGTTAATGAATTAAAGGGGGGAGACATAGCTTAAAATCCGCAATTAACTATATTTAATGATAACACATTACCGATCATAAGTAAATATTTCATAAATCAGTTTAAATCGTTCTTGACAATATTGAAGTTATATTTTAGAATACAGTTGAACAACAATTCAATCATTCAACTGTGTATTTTATTTATGAAATATTCTTATAATGGAGGGACTTACAATGTGTGCTTATACTGCCGATTTTGATCGATGCGACTGCAATATGATTCATGAGGATGTTGTCAATGATGTCCGGGAGCATATGCCTGACGATGACATTCTGCTGGATCTGTCCGACATATTCAAGGTATTCAGCGATTCTACCCGTGTGAAGATTCTCTGCGCCCTGTTCCGGGCGGAGATGTGCGTCTGCGATATCGCAGTCCTTCTGGGTATGACCAAGTCTTCTATTTCACATCAGCTCCGGATTCTGAAACAGGCCAAGTTGGTGAAGTACCGCAGGGATGGGAAGGTCGTATATTATTCTATGGCCGATGACCATGTCAAGTCCATATTCGATCAGGGCTTGCTTCATGTTTGTGAATAATATCGCATCTGGTTTCATCTTATTCAATAAAGGAGAGCATAATTATGGCTTCAATCAAAAAACAATATATCCTGGAAGGGCTCTGCTGCGGTAACTGCGCCGCCAAAATCGAACGGGATATTAACAAGCTGGACGGCGTCTCCTCTGCCGCTGTTGATTTCGTATCGAAAACCCTTACCATGGAGCTTGCCGACCATACCTTGGAAAACAGTCTTGCGGCCCAGGCAGATGCCATTATCAAACGGCATGATTCCCAGATCAATATGACCGAGAAAGAGACCGTACAGTCCGGCACAAAAGTCCTGTATCTTCTTGGCCTGCACTGCGCGGACTGCGCGCGGAAAATCGATTCCCAGGTCAGCCGCATCCAGGGTGTCCGCACGGTATCCCTGGATTTTGTTTCACAAAAGCTGATCATCGAAGCAGCCGACCGCAAGGATCTGCCCGCAATTCTGCGCCAGGCTTCCCAGATTGCAGCGGAAATCGAGCCTTCCATACAAATCTCCTACGCAAATCAGTCCCCTTCCAAGAACACCCGGACCGCGCTGGAATTATGGGGCGGCCGTCTCAGCCTGATTGCCGGAGCGGCGCTCTTTGTTATTGGTTCCATATTTGATTTTGCTTCGCCGTATGATCTGATCCTCTTTCTTGCCGCCTATCTTCTGGCGGGAGGCGAAGTTGTGCTCCGGGCGTTGAAAAATATATCCAGGGGTCAGATATTTGACGAGAACTTTCTTATGAGTATCGCAACCATAGGCGCTTTTGCAATTGGCGAGTATCCGGAAGGTGTTGCGGTAATGCTCTTCTATCAGATTGGTGAAGAGATCCAGAAGCTGGCGGTCAACCGCTCTCGTAAGTCTATCTCTTCCCTCATGGATATCCGTCCCGATTTTGCCAATCGGAAGGCGGGTAATGATATCCGCCGTGTTTCTCCCGAGGAAGTCAGCATCGGTGATCTGATTCTGGTCAAGCCCGGCGAGAAAATCCCGCTGGACGGCCGCGTCATAGAAGGCAGCTCCGCTCTGGATACCTCCGCCCTCACCGGAGAGGCCCTTCCCCGTGATGTTGGTCCCGGCAGCGAGGTGCTGTCCGGTTCCATTAATACAAACGGTGTGCTGACAATTGAGGTCTCCAGGGAGTTCGGGGAATCCACCATTACCAAAATACTTGACCTGGTTCAAAACGCCAGCAGCAAAAAAGCCCCTACCGAAAATTTTATTACTAAGTTTGCCAGATACTACACTCCTGTCGTAACCTTTGCCGCCCTGTCTCTTGCCGTCCTTCCGCCGCTTCTGATCCCCGGCGCCCTTTTCAGTGACTGGATCTACCGGGCCCTGGCTTTTCTTGTGGTTTCCTGCCCCTGTGCACTGGTAATCTCCATTCCCCTGGGTTTTTTCGGAGGAATCGGCGGTGCGTCCAGAAACGGAATTCTGGTAAAAGGAAGCAATTATCTGGAGGCGTTGAATCATATCGATACCATTGTATTTGACAAGACAGGAACGCTGACGAAGGGAAGCTTCCAGGTAACCTCCGTTGCCGGTGCAAACGGCTGGACACAGGAAGAATTGCTGGCTGTGGCCGCCCATGCGGAAAGCTTCTCCAATCATCCCATTGCCCTGTCCATCCAAAAGGAATACGGTCGGGAAATCAATTCCGGAAGGCTTACTCACCAGGAGGAGTTGCCGGGACTGGGACTGCGGGTCTCTCTGGATGGAAGAACCGTACTGGCCGGAAACGGAAAGCTCCTGGATTCGGAGCATATTGCCTGGACTCCTGCCAATGCCCTGGGCAGCATAGTGTATCTGGCCGTGGACGGGACCTACGCCGGCTGCATTGTAATCTCCGATGAATTGAAACCGGACTCAAAAAAGGCTGCGCAGGAACTGAAGAGACTGGGTGTCAGGCGGCTGGCGATGCTTACCGGTGACAGCAAGGCCGTGGGTGAGGCAATTGCACGCGAGATCGGCCTGGATGCAGCGTATACGGAACTGCTCCCCCACCAGAAGGTAGAACAGCTGGAAGCGCTGGAGAAGAGTAAAACAGGGAAGGGTAAGCTGGTATTTGTAGGTGACGGAATTAATGATGCACCGGTGCTGGCAAGAGCCGATATCGGAATTGCCATGGGTGCCCTGGGTTCCGACGCAGCCATTGAAGCCGCCGATGTAGTCCTGATGACCGACGAGCCCTCCAAAATTGTATCCGCCATTGAAACAGCCCGTAAGACAAAAGCCATCGTCTGGCAGAATATCCTCTTTGCCATTGGAGTAAAGGTTGTCATCCTTCTTCTGGCAGCGGCAGGATATGCAACAATGTGGGAAGCAGTGTTCGGTGATGTGGGCGTTACAGTAATTGCGATTTTAAATTCTATGCGAGCCATGAGAAAATAGGGAGAGATCATAACCAGTATCCGGCTTAGAAATTAATATTATGTTTGATTGCAATATTTTGGAACATATGATAATATTTTGGCATAAGGGATATAAGCAAAGACGGACGAGCAACGGCAGCTTAAGAAGGAAGCACGGGAACAAAAGCTTCGGCAGGATGATCAGGAAGCCAATCCGCTGCTGTCAGAATACGCATCGCAATCAACAACGGATTCCGGTATCATTCCTGCCGGAGACAGTGCCGGCAGTTCCATGGAATAACAGCTCCCGCCGGTTCATCTGTTTAGAATATCCAGCAATTCTTCCTCCCCCAGCTCCGCCTCCGGATTAAAGTCCGCGGAGCTCATATAACGAAGGATGCTGTATTCCAGCCATCTGGCAGGGAGGCTGCCGGGAAGCCCCCGCAAATCCCTGGTACAGATCAACAGCCTGCCGCTGCCCACCCTCAGTTCCAGCAGATTTCCCAACCGATGGTTGCGTTCAAAATTATCAATGGACCAAACCAGCGGCTTAATATTATATTCATCCAGAATCAGAGCTCTGGAACCGGTAACGATGTCATACCACTGCGGGGTAGTATATTCCCGCACGGGAAAATATTCGAATACCGGTTTTTCTTTATGGATGAAAAGACCATGGGTTCCCACCGGAACCGGTTTTTTCATGCCTTCGGAGATGGAGCGAAACATCGGGTAGCACCAGAAATCTGTACAATAGGTTCCCGGAAGGGAGTTTCCATCCCTGAGCTTTTCCGGGTACAGCAGCACTTTCCTGCCCTGCCGGAGCCCCTGACATGCCGCCCCTGTGTTCCCGGTGATCAGAACCTCTTCCTGTTCCCCCGTCCCTACTGCCGGATCAGATGGGCTTTTTGGCAAATCCTTGGGGTAAGTCCATAGTGTATAGCAGTTACAAATCTCTGTACCCTCCAGAGAAAGCTTCAGCTCCAGCCTTTCGGGACGCTTCCTTACAGGTAATTCCAGAAGGAAGTCACTCAACTGAAATACTCCTCCAAAATATTCTCCCTGTTCCTGATTCACCTGGGTCAGAAGCTCTCCCTCCTCATCAGAAAGGGACAGCACCACCTTCGGATTCCTGATTTTCTCCCGCCGAAAAACAGTCAGCTTCATACCGACCCGTATCTTCTCTCCGGCGGCATGCACCATTCCCGGCAATTCCGCCAGGAGAACTCCATCGGAGCAGAACTGCCTCCATTCACGGTCCGGCAGGATTCCCTTGCTCTCCATAAAGGAATTCAAGATGCCGACCAGCGCTGTCCCCTGGCCGGTAAAGTCCTGAAGATCCAGTATCTGAAAACCCGCCAGCTCTTTACTTCTCAAGGCGGTTTCCAGCTCTGCCTTATAGCATTCTGCGGCAAATCTTCCTGATGCCCGGAAGAAATCATCTGCCATAAAGAGCAGCTTCTTCTCCTCCAGTCTCCTTTGGAATACTTCCAGATTCCGTGCCTTCAATACTCCGGTATACTTAGCAATTTCTGAAAAATCAGGATACATGGCATACTGTCCTATTTCATGGGACACCACCGGTATCTCAGGAAGCAGTTCCTCAACCGCCTCTGCCTTTACGGTTTTAATTCCTGTGCCATACTGGATCTCCACCTCTCCTCCTGCCATAGAAGCCTTTACCGGCATATCCGCCGCAGGATTTTCTCCCCGGATGCCCGGCCGGATCATCTGGTCATAATTATAGACCGTATCCGGCGCCTTCGTCTGAATATGTCCCTGGGGAGCATCGCACATCGCATAGGAACCCCGGAACAGCCTGTCTCTGGAAAAACGCACACCGCAGTAAAAATCCTCATTTTCAAGAATACAGGGCATAAATTGAAAATTGTTGGAGCCCTGGGTATACAGATGTCTCGAATCATGGCGGCGGTATCCCAGAAGGATTTCATCCAGCCGTTCCCTGCTTCCCCAAAGTTCATTTCCCAAGGACATCATAACAAAGGAAGGGTGATTTCCAAACTCATCCAGAATACGGAAGCCCTCATCGATGAGATATTGCTGGGCCTGTGCATCATGCCCCTCCTCTCCCTCCCGGGTTACGGTTCCCCAGAAGGGCAGCTCCGGCTCCATATAGATGCCCAGCTGATCTGCCGCGGCAAAGGCCGCTTCCGGCGGGCAGCAGGTATGAAAGCGATAATGATTGATGCCATACTGCTTTGCCATCGTCATAACCTTCAGCCAGCTCTCCGTGTCGGCAGGCGCATATCCGGTCAGCGGGAAGATCATTCCATCGTGCTTGCCCCTCAGGAAGGTACGAACTCCATTGATCTCAAAATATCTGCCGGCCGCTTTAAAATCCCGCAGGCCAAAGGAATGGCTGCTGTTCTCCTCCAGCCCCCTGTCGCTATGCAGGGATAACTGCAGTTGATATAAATGGGGTGTATGTTCGCTCCAGGCTATGGCCGTTTCATCCATATCATAGAAAAAATTGTTCTCTCCCTCCTCCAGAGTATATTCCCTCTGGGGAAAGATCCGCTCCCCATCCGTAACCCAGGCTGTCAGAATGCCATGGGCCGTGCCGCACAGCTTAACCCTCGTATTAATCCGCTTTCCGGCAGCGTCAGGATAGATCTGCACTCCTGTCAGACGAATTCGGCTGCATTCCTCAAGATAGAATTCCCCTGTGATCCCGTTCCAGTTCGTCTGGGTATCAGGAGAGGTCATATGCCCTCCCTTGACCGGATAGGAAGTGTTATCAATCATGATGGTAAGCTTCTTCTTTCCCGCCGCATAGGGAGTGAGACGATAACGGTGAGCCGTACACAAGCTGTTATTGCTTCCCATATACTGATTTCCCAGCCAGACATGTGAGATTCTGGTTCTTTCCAGGACCAGATACACTTCTTCCGCCTGTTCTCCTTCAAACTCGATCTCCCTGGAATACCAGGCATATCCTTCAAACAAATACGGATCGGTCAGACAGCCGATCTGTTCCTCCTGGGAAGGTATCCCCTTCCCCGCCTCAGAAACGGTCCCCGGCAGAAGAATATTATCCGCCAGGCGGATTCCATAATATCCCTTCTCAATCCCTTTCTTCTCCCCATCCAGGCAGAACTCCCATCTGCCGCTTAAATCTGTCTTCTTCATAAAATCTCCCCTCATTTAAAGATAGACTATCCACTTTTCATCAAATGGATAGTCTTCTAAGCTTTCCCTATATCTTATAATCCACCGTCCGCCCTATTGCTTTCTCATCCTCCGTCCGCACCTGGTCAGCCCAAGCCTCCATCTCATAATCCTGTATCTTCTTCAGCAGCTCATCAATGGAACTGGCGATGATTGTGATTTGCCTCTTCTCTTCCAGCCGCTCCTGCGCTTCCTTGCGGGCGGCAGCCTTCGCTTCCGGCCCCGGGACACTATCCGCGGCCCCGGCATTTGGATAGCCAGCTGTCGAAGAATAATCCCAGTAATTGATCTCATTCATATTGTTTTCCTCCTTGAAAAAATATTAGAAAATCCGTTCTCTGGTGATTATTTCGGCATATTGCATTCATAAATTAATAGTAAAAACTATATTGATTCTTACCCCTTTCTTTTGCGACATACATAGCCCGGTCGGAATTGCTGATCAACTCTTCCACCTTACTTCCGTTCTGCTTCGACAGGCAGATGCCTATGCTGGAAGTGACCACTACCTTCGTTCCATCCTCATCAATTTGAATGGGTTCGCCAATGGTATCAATAATTCGCTGGCACAGCTTTTCAATTGCGTTTTTGCTTTTCACATTCTCGATTACCAGAATGAACTCATCTCCCCCCAGCCTGGAGACCATATCACAGCCTCTGATGGTATCCAGCAGCCTTTCGGCAATCGTAACCAGAACAAGATCACCCTTCTCATGCCCATAATAGTCATTCACCGACTTGAAGCCGTCCAGATCGACGAACAAAACCGCAATAATACTTTTATCATAAGACGCCGCCTCCAGGGAGTGCTCCAGAAAATTCTGGAACATCCGCCGGTTAGGCAGATTCGTCAGACTGTCATGGTTTGCCATGTGCTGAAGGCGCTTCTCGGCAAGCTTACGAATTCCGATCTCTTCCCTCAACTCCTTCGTCTTATTGTCTACCAGAAACTTGAGATTGCTGTAGAGATAAGCATTTTCTAGAGAAATTGCCAGCTGGGAGGCAATGGTGGTCAGAGCCTCCAGGCGCTTCTTGTCAAAAGCTCCTTCAATCAGCTTATTTTCCAGATACAGCAAGCCTTTCAAATCTCCCTTATTAATCACCGGCATGCACAGAATCGACTTGGAGCCGCAGGCCAGGACATAATCATTCAGCTTAAACATATTGGAAACCGACGCATCATCCAGTACAACCGTTTCCCTGGTCCTATCCGCGTAATTCAAGATCCGCAGAGAGATACAGTCCGTTTCCACCGCACGTTCCTCTATACTGCATTTCTTCCCGCCTTCCGAATGCCCTTCCGCACGGATGATAAATCTGCCCTCTTCATTTTTCGTTATATAATAAATATCCTGCGCCCCGGAAACCTCCAGCAGAATCTGGATGAGCTTCTCCAGGATAGATTCCTGGTTGATTTCTTCCGAAATCGCCTGGGAGGCAGTGATCAGAGCATTGAAGTCAATATTGGATCTGGTCACGGAAGTGCCGCTCAGGGACATGATGCCGTGATTTCTTTTACTAATGGCACTTACATGAAACAGCCCCTCATTGTTCTCCTTAAGCTGCCGGGCTTTTCCGTCCGCATCCCAGGCAAGGTATGTTGCATATGCCTCTCTTAAAAAATTAGCTGCGGTTTTCGGACTGTTGAGCTTTAGAAAACGCTGGGCGGCCAGCTCACAGATGATCGCATAATGGTAGGGTCTGCTGCTCATTTCCGCTTCCCGAATCGCTTTCTCATAGAGCATGACCGATTCAATTGCGCTGCCGCCAAAGCCCGCTAATTCCGCTTTGACAGCGCTGTATAAGTGCATAAAATTACCGGGAGCATCCGCCGCTCTTTCCTGCAGCCATTTCTGGTTTTGATCCAGCACCTCATGAAGCCTCTTCCTCTCTTCACTGCCGCAATCCTCCTTTTCCATCCGTTTGCAGATGGAGAGGGAATGGAGAAAATTGTGAAGGGCCAAGGGATAAAAGCCGGTAATTGCCGGAAGCACCGGCACCGCCGCTTCCGTCAGTTCATATACCTTGTCGTAATCCAGGTAAATGGCGGCGGACAGGGCCCGCAGAATATAAAAGTAGCACCGGGCCATGAGATTGGTGTGTATATTCTCAAGGTGCTCCTCCTCACGGAAACCATCGTCCTCAAAGCTTCCCCAGGAATTTGTCGTCCCCTTCAGCGCTTTATACAGCTGCGCATAGCTGAGATAGCTTTGGAGCCCATGGAGATTCCCTGTTTTCTTAGCAAAAGCCAGGGCCGCCTCATTCTCTGAGAAAAGCTCTCCGATGCTCTGCCCCGTCTCCAGTACGGCCTGCTGGGTCGTAAAATAACTGTAGCAGGCAAATTCGAAATCACCTGCGGTCACATTCCCCTTAAAGGATTCGCGCGCATAAGGGATGCTGTTCTTCAGATCCTCGAACCAATGACAGGTAAACAAGGAAAATACATGGTATACCCTATACAGCTCATTCTTGTATCCCCCCCGCTCCGCCACTCTCTTAGCCGCACAGGCAGCCTCATAGGCTCTCTTATAATCGTTCCGAAATGGTACCAGAACATGCATCAGACTGGCATACAGCTGCAGCCCGTCCGGAGTATAACCATATACCAGGCTCCTTCTGGCGCTGGTAATAATCGTCCACGAGGAATAAAGGGGATCGCAGAAAAAGCTGGCCGCCACGATCCGGTTAAGAATTCTGGCGATTGCAAACTCCTTTTTATCTTCCGCTAGGGTTCCCTCGTAATTTCTTCCTCTGAATTCCGCGTAGTATTCTTCAATTTCAGCCAGGGTGGTGGGATACAGATCCTCTTCGGGGAAATGTACCCCCAGTGTTTCCAGCAGCCCGATGCCAAGGAAGAAAGCATCCCGGTATCTCCCACGATTTGACAGGCTTACCGCCTGCAGGCAGCAGCTTTCGGTAAGATCAACAGGGGCAGCGGTAAGCCTTTGAAGCTGCCGGTAAATCTCATCCGCCTCTTCATAGCGGGACAGACCGCAAAGCACCAGATGGTATGCCGCATAAACCGAAAAAATAAATTCCTCTTCTGCCTGCAAAGCATCCTCATTATCTGCCGCTTGCTCCAGGAAGCCAATAATCTGCTCCAGATACCGGGCCGCCATATCATAAGAAGCCAGGAGGGTTGCGGCACGGGCAGCCTTCAGGAGAATCCCGGCAACACGTTTCTTTTCCTTTGCCGGAGAGATGCGTTCAAAGGCTTTGGCGTAATTGTCAGCCATGTAGAACTGTATGTCCTCGTTCCCTCCGGTACAGTCCCGGGCCTCCTCATAGCATTTTGCCAGGGCGTAATGAATATCAGATCTTCTGTCCTCCGGCAGTATCGTATAGAACAGCTGCTGGAATCTATCGTGAGCAAATTGAAACCGAATCCATGCGCTATCCCCATCATCATTCTGTATCGGATAAATCACCTCGATAGTCACAGCCGGCTTCAGCAGGCGGGATATCTCCTCCTGCTCCATGCCCGATATACCGGCCAGAAAACCGGTGGAAAAGCTCTGACCGCCGCACGCCCCAATCGAAAGAAGGCTTACCGTTTCCTTGGAAAGCTGATCCGTATTCCTGGTGAGAAAATCAATCACATTCTCTTTGGCGGGACAGACCTTTATAGCATCCAAATCCCAGCTCCAATCCCTGCCCGGTCCTCCAAGACGAATCATCCCGTCCCGGTGACAAAGCATCAAAAACTGTTTTATGTAAAATGGATTTCCATGTGTCTTGCTGTAAACAATTCCGGCCAGCTCCATAACCTTATCCGTACTGCTGTTTAACGTATCGGAGAGCATCCGGGTAACCGCGGAAAGAGTGAGCCCTGACAGGGAAAGATGGCGCACATTGATTTCCCGCTGTTTCATCCGCTTCAGACTGAGATTCACCGGATGACCGCTGTCAACCTCATTATCCCGGTAACAGGCCACCAGCATCAGACCGCTGATGTCTTCATTGCTCATGATTTCTCCCAGAATATCCATGGACTCGGAATTGGCGAGATGAATATCGTCAATAAAGATAACCACCGGCTGCAGAGGGGACGCAACCGCTGCCAGCATTCTTTGCACCGCTGCCTTGAATCTTATGCCCGCCTCAACAGGCGACAGCTCCGGCAAGGGCTGGGGCTGTCCGATAATCAGCGCTAACCGGGGAACCTTATCAACCAGCAGGACAGCGTCCTGACCAAGCGCCTCAGAGATACATTTTCTCCAGATGGCAATGGTATTCTCATTTTCCGAAAGAATGGCATCGCAATAGTTTCCAACCAACTGAAAAAGAGCATAATACGGGATATCCCTATGATATTGGTCAAACTTACCGCTAATCATAATTCCGTTTGATTCCAGAACATGCTTATAAACCTCTCCTACCAGGGAGGTCTTCCCGACTCCGGACTGCCCGCTGATGAAGACAGCACATCTTCCGCCTTTCAAAATACTATGATAGGCTTCCTCCAGAACTACGGTCTCCTCTTCCCGGCCGTAGAGCTTATGGGGTATCTCAATCCGGTCATAATAATCGCCAAGTCCCATCTGAAACTCCGGTATTTCATAAATTTCGTCATAATAAGCCAGGCATTTCTTTAAATCAAAAAGAATGCCTTCCGTACTAAGGTATCGGTTCTCCGGCATCTTAGTCATAAGCTTGAAAATCATCCGGGACAGCATCTCCGGAACCTCGGGGTTGACCATTCTGGCTGCCAGAGGAACTCTTGCCACATGATCGTAAATCAGCTCTGCCGGGCTTGCGGAATCAAACGGACGGCGTCCGCAAAGCATTTCGAAAAGGGTAATACCCAGGGAATAAAAATCCGTGCGAAAATCAACAGGACAATTCATTCTTCCTGTCTGTTCCGGTGAAATATAGAATAAAGTCCCCTCCGAAGCTGACGGATCAACCATCAAAGGCTTCTCGAAGGAAAATTCCGCCGATATGCCAAAATCAACAATTGTAATCTTCCTCGTCCGGGGATTATAAATTATATTGGAGGGGGTCAGATCCTTGTGTATAATGCCCGCCTTATGAATCTCGGAAAGGCCGCCCACAATCTCGATTGCAAGATGCAGAAACTCCTTGACGGACATTCTGCGCTCTTTGATATATTGGGATAGAGAAACCCCTCCACAGTATTCCATCACCAGAAAAAATGTCTGATCCAGCTTCACAAAATCAATCGCCCTGGGAACATAGCCGCTCTTCAGCTTTTGCAGGATATTGTATTCATTTCGAAGCTTTGCCAGCGCCTTGGGGCTCATGGTCTCTGTGTTAATTGTTTTTAAGATTACGGGCTCACCCGTCAGGGAATCTATGGCCTTATAGATCTCACTGCTCTCGGTTCCCTGGATATATTCCTGTATTCTATACTGTTCTGAGGTATTAATCATATCGCGGTCTCTCCTCTGAATTGCAACCCTTGCACCTTCATTTTAGCACAAAAAACCCTGCCCGTCATTAAGAATCGCCTGGCCTATTTTGACCATTTAATTAAGCCAGCTGCTTCAGCACGGAGGTGCCAATGGTTCCTTCCGGCATCCCGATATTAAAATTATCCGCAATCGTAGCCCCCACGGCTGCAAAGGCAGGGGCTTCTTCCATGGCGCCGCTCTTTTTCATGGAGGGGGAATAAGCAATAAAAGGCACCCTCTCTCTGGTATGATCCGTTCCGGTATGGGTGGGATCATTGCCATGATCCGCCGTAATAATGAGCAAATCCGAAGGCTTTAGTTTATCCAGCAGCAGTCCCAGGTTCAAATCGAACTTCTCCAGCTCCTCTGCATAACCCACAGGGTTCCTTCTATGCCCCCAGAGCGCATCGAAATCAACCAAATTCACAAAACACAGCCCGGTAAAATCCTTCTCCGCCACTTCCAGGGTCTGTTCCATTCCATGAACGGAGCTTTTGGATTGATAGGCTTCCGTAATCCCTTCCCCGTCAAAGATATCTTTAATCTTCCCAATGGAAATCACACTGTACCCATTCTCCTTCAAGGCGTCCAGGGCAGTCTTTCCAAAGGGCTTCAGGGCATAATCATGCCGATTGCTGGTTCGTACGAATTCTCCCCGCTTCTTGCCGGTATAGGGTCTTGCTATAACCCGTCCCACCTTCCACTCATCCCTCAGGGTCAATTCCCTGGCGATTTCGCAGCAGCGGTACAGCTCCTCCAAGCCAAGAGTCTCCTCATTTCCGCAGATCTGAAGAACAGAATCTGCCGAGGTATAGACAATCATGGCTCCCGTCCGGATCTCCTCCTCCCCCATCTCCTCCAGAATTTCCGTTCCGCTGGCACTTTTATTGCCGATCACTCTTCTTCCGGTACGCCTCTCCAGCTCTTCAATCAATTCTTTGGGAAATCCGGTGTCAGTAAAGGTCTGAAAGGGTTTTTCGGTTTTCAGGCCCATGAGCTCCCAATGTCCGGTCATGGTATCCTTCCCTGCGCTGGCTTCCGACATGGGCATATAATATCCCATGGGCCGGCTCACAGGCGCAACCTGCTTCAAGGGATGGAGGTTCGCCAGCCCCAGCTTCTGAAGATTGGGGATATGGAATTCCGCCACCGCCTCTGAAATATGGCCCAGGGTATCCGTACCGGCATCGCCGTAGGCCGCGGCATCCTCCGCGGCTCCGATTCCCAGAGAATCAATTACAATTGTAAAAATTCTTTTATATTGATACATCTCTTTCCCTCCTGTTTTACTTTATCTGCACCCGCTGTCTTGTTGAATTAATTTTCTAATTGCATTAACTGCTGTCACAATAGCAAGATCGGTATCATGAACCTGGGGATTGCTCAGTCCCTTCTTGGCACGCTCCTGATTGGCAATCACAAGAAATACAGAGCCCACCCTGACCCTCAGATAGCTTCCTGCTACGAACAGGGCGGCGGATTCCATCTCCGAAGCCAGGCATCCGCAGCGAATCCAGGCTTCCCATTTATTCTGCAGCTCATAGCTGACCGGTTTGGTCTCAGGTTCATGCTGGCCATAGAAGGCATCCTTGCATTGCACAACTCCCACATGATAAGGAACCCCGCTCTCTCTGGCCGCATTCATCAGCGCGTTCAGAACATGCACGTCAGGAACCGCAGGAAACTCAATGGGAGCATATTCCTTGCTGGTTCCTTCCATACGGATGGCCCCGTTGGCAATCACCAGATCGCCTCCCATGATATTCTCCTGCATTCCGCCGCAGGTACCCACACGGATAAAGGTGTCCGCCCCGCACCGCACCAGCTCCTCCAGCGCAATGGAAGCCGACGGCCCCCCAATTCCAGTTGAAGTAACACTGACCTTCACTCCGTCAAGATAACCGGTATAAGTAATATATTCCCTGCTGTCTGCAATGAGCTTCGCATCCTTAAAATGTACTGCTATCTTTTCACACCGCTTGGGGTCTCCCGGCAGTATAACATATTTTCCCACATCTTCGGGTCCCAGCTGAACATGGTATTGCTTGCCGGATCCTTCCGTATAATCAACCATAGCCCATCCTCCTTTAAACACAATCTCTCCTATGCTCCAAATACTTTTTAAAGTTGTATCTATTATTCTACTACTTTTTCATAAAAATCCATACTATTTTTTTGATCTATAACTTACATACCAAAAGAAGACCTGAGAACTTTATGACCGCAGGCCCTTATGCCACTATTATAAAATCTTTCCAGAACAAATACAATCCAAAATCCCAGACAAAAAAACAGCTTCTCCAGAAAAGAAGCTGACCAAAGTATTTATTCTGATTGAAAAATCTCCCCTGATGCCGGGAACCGGTGCGGTACCAGGCATGGAGGATAAACCGGGAACCTTTGACTACAAGAATCCCGGAATTAGATGCTGCCAACAGAATCCCGTTCTATCACTTCCGTACTGATTAACACCTTTTCCGGAGGATCGTTCTTATGCTCCAGCCTCCAGATAAACAACTGGATCGCCCTGCTTCCTATCATTTCTTTATTTACACGGATTGTTGTAAGCTTTGGTATAACCATGTTACTTAAGTCTACATCATCAAAACCCATAACACTTATATCCTCCGGTATACGGTAATTTAAATGCCTTAATGAATTGCAGAGCAGGATTGCCGCATTGTCATTGGAACAGAAAAAAACCTCCGGCATCTTTTTTACGCTTTTGACACGTTCGATAATTTTTGCCGTATCATTATTTAATATATCCTGCTCAATATCCGCTACTACCGAATACTGCTCGGAGTATTCGGAGGCCTCAAAATAATCGTCAATTCCCGGCATATGCTTTATTGCTTCAAGATAACCCCAATAACGTTCCCGGACACTTACCGTATAGCCCAAGTCCCCGAAAAAACCGATTTTACGATAACCTTTCTGAATCAGGTAGCGGATTGCCTGGTAGCCGCCCAACCGGTTATCCGTCATAACACTGTCTGTTTCCTCAATAGAAGAGGTGGTATCCACAAGTATCACAGGTATGCCATATTGCTTGACCTTCATCAGGTATTCGGTCTCGACCTTGCCCACGATGAAAATACCTGCTGTCTTTCTGTTTTCGATGCAATTGGGAATTTCATTGTCATCTAAGACAGATATCAGGATATCATAATTATTTTTCTTCGCTTCCTGTTCCAGTCCGAGAAGTATCCTTGAATAGAAATGCATATCTTTAAAATAAATACGCTTGATTAATACCGCCAGGTTCTTACTGGAGAAGGTTTTCTTATATTTTGAGGTTTGGTCTATATACCCCATCTCATCGGCTGTCTTTAAGACCAGGCTTCTGGTCTTTTCACTGATTCCGGACTTATCGTTTAATACTAAGGAAACCGCATTAATCGATAGATTCAATTTATCCGCGATTTCTTTCATGGTAACTTTATTCTTCATACGCAGTCTCCGAAGCTCTTTGTGTGTACTTAAAATACTTGCAGCGATCCATAAATATCCTCCAGGGAGATGTCGGCACGGCATATTTTATCATCTGCCGCACCATAGTATATACTTACCATACCATTTTCAAAAATGCAACCACATGTGAATACGACATTGGGAAAGAAGCCTTCCTTCTCATACCATTCCTCAGGCTCCAGTATTGGTTCAGCCGATTTTGCCAATATTTTGGACGGCTCCCCGGTGTCCAGCAGAAATGCTCCCAGGCAATACCTGTTTTGCTTATCTGCCGCATGATAGATTTTAATCCAGCCTCTTTCCGTCAGAAAAGGTACCGCTCCGCCGCCAATTCTTCCATTTTCCCAGCCATCTTCCGATATTCCGTAAAAATGCTTTTGCCCGCCCCAATGAATGAGATCCGGGGATTTTGCCATCCACATATCAGGATATCCGATCCCATAAGGTACCGGCCTGTTAAACGCCAGATACATCCCGTCAAACATTTCAGGAAAAATGGTGACATCCTTATTTTCAGGTGCAAATATAATTCCATGGCGTTTAAATGTCTTAAAATCCCTGGTGGATACTAAGGCTGTTTTGGCACCGTTTTCTGAAACTGCAGTATATGATATATAGTAAGTATCCATAAGCTTAGTAATCCTGGGATCTTCCATCCCCCAGCCCTCCTCATCCGCCTGAGGCAGGAGGCAGGGCTGCTCATCCACAGTAAAGTGAATTCCATCCTTTGATCTTGCAATACGCAGGTGTGATAACGAGGTTAAATAAATCGCCTTGCTGATGCCATTCGCATCGATCCGGCTAATTGTCCGGTTATCGCTAAAATCATATTCCGGGTGATTCTCCTTCACAATTGTAACAATATCTATAACATCTTTTCCCTCTCTCTTTTTGATAACAGGGATTCTAACCTCATTCTGAGGGACATCCTTTACGCTCTCTGCTACCCTGCATAAAAGCATTACTTCATCGTTATATTTTGTTACTCCGCAATTAAACACACCCTCCACTTTTAAGTGCTCATTACTTGGCTTAATATCTGCCGGTGTAATCAACGGGTTATCAGTACATCTGTTCATTTTATTCATTGAAATAAAGTCTCCTCATATTCGGAAAAGGGGTCAGGAATCTCAATCACATGCCCCTGTGCATCGCTGACACCACAATACAGCTCTGCGAGTCCGCCCGGTTTTCGGATCATTCCTCCGCTAAAAATTACATCTATTAAATCGGGCCTTTTGGCATCGCCCTTCTCAAAATCCTCTCTTGCAGCAATGATTTTCATCGGGGAATATTCCCCGGTATTTAAATCAAAGCAAAAACAGGAGGAATAATAATGCCGGTTTCCCTGCTCATCAAATTTAGCGATATGGGATAAAACTCCGACCTTGCCATTCCTTAATAAGTGAAGTTCATTGGAACCGCCCCACTCTTCCTCATAAAACTGGTCTTCCAAGACCTCCGCCTTCCGGATGTTTTCCACATTTAACTGACTGAGGTCCGATATATGGGTAAAGGCAATCTTGCCCCTTCCTCCAATCATACCCTGCGGCCTGGTAAAGACCCATATATCATGGTCACTGATGGAAAGTAAACGGATATCCTTCATCCGCTCCGGACCTTGCGCAAAGCGTTCCAGCTCCCGGATTGTTTTCCCTTTGTAAAAGACGGTCCGATAGGCTAAGTGTCCGCTGCATTCCGGGTCATCATAGATTTCGACTCCTCCCACAAGGATTTCACCGCCATGCTTTGTAATAAAAGGGTCCTGCAGCTTTAATACCGGATATCCTTCTTTTTTCACCCACCTGCCATCCTTCTCCTCAAAAAAAACAGTTTCAGACACCTCACTGTCTCTTGCTTCAACCCGTCCGGCAATTAAGGTTTCACCATTCCATTGAAAAGGTGCGCTGATATTGTATACATCCCTGTCATCATTTTCACCTAAGTAAAATTGAATTCTATGAGTGGATATTACTTTTCTGTTGTTTCGATATTCCTTTAAAAGCTCATCACAGCTTCGTTTTGTCTCCATATGTCTCTCCCAGTATCATTTTGCTGTAACAATTCCACCCTGCTGCGGGCTGGACTATTACAGTTTATTTCATTCCTTTATAAGAATAAGCCGGCTTAATTACTCAAAATACAAACGGATCATTGCCGTATCAGTCTGTCCGTTTTTTGTTCTAATCCGTACCTGCAGATTTTTATTGCCGCTGCCGTAATCTTTTGTATTGATTGTTATTTTATCTTGAAAGGAAATTTCTTCACCTGCAATGCTTAGAATCGCTTCCGTTATTTCATCCGCCTGATTACTGTAAAGCTTAATCTCAAAATCAAATTTACCGGATACCGACTGGTTCTGTTTCAAATTCTCAATTGCCACGCTGCATAAGCCCGCTGCTATAAATTCCTTGCCTGCATAGACCGTCCCGTTCTCGTTCCTAAGCTGGGTGCCTGCCGGTATTTCAACGATTACCGCCGCTTCTTTTGCAGGTATGCTGATAGAAGCTTCTTTCGTAACCGCTTTCACCAGATATTCGTTTATAACCGTGTTATACAGATCAACCGGAGCTTCGCTTGTCACCTCATAGGTTACTTTTTTATATTCGGAATAAGGATTATACAGCAAATAAAACTTCAGTTCCTCTTTCATTGGGTGCTCGGAAAGATCTATTTTCAGAATTCCTTCCTGATCCGTCCGGGATATCCGTGATGCCAGAATACCGATATGAGCTCCGCTGTAAAGAGAAAAATCAGTTTCCGCCCACCCGTTGATCGTGGGATCACCGCCAAACCAGGGCGTCTTCCCGTTATAGCTGTGAATGATGCCTTCATACGGTATGGTACTCTTGATAAGCTCAGGAATAGTGCTCTTATTGTCAAGATAGCCGGTGGACTGATTCTCCTGCTTTGTTTCATCTGCAAAGAAATAACGGGCGTTCTGTGTCACACGCAGAATCCAGTCACCGATTGCTCTCGCATATCTGGTATCATATTTGGCTGCGGGTATTACAGCGCTCGTAGCTGCAAAGCTGTTCATGGCAAATGCATAGCCGCCCCGGTCCGTTACGCTTCCAAATAAGCCGGAAATATCATAATCACCCCATGTACCGCGTATCGATCCCCAACCGCCTCTCGGAATGGAGGAACCGTCAAATACCCTTCCAAAGGCTTGGTTCATATCGTAGTTGGTTCCATGGAGAGCGTTCGTTTTCGCACTCAGAAATGGTCCGAAATATTGTAAAACCTCATATAAAGGGCCGCCAAAATACTCTTCGATATAATCCAGACAATTTTTCATTGCTGTAAAATATTTATCCTCGCCGGTCAGATCATAGGCATAGTCCATCAGCCAGGCGATACCGACAGCACAATCCGGTTCACTCCAGATATTATTATGATAAGGCTCCTTTTTCATAAAATCAAATCCGGTGTAGTCAAAATCCGGATCGCTGCCATCCCCATACATGATTTCATAAGCTTCATACCAACTGTTCACCGTATTGGCGGCATTCTCCGCCATCTGTTTTTCATTGGGATACAGGGAAGAGGTCTGCACATACAGAATAGCCGGATATAAAAGATACCACATGGATGTTGCTGCCGAACTGCCGGAAGGATTATTCAGAATAACCTTCTCTTCCTCGTTATAAAATGCATTCAGCATACGTACATAATTATGGCCCTGGCTGTTTGATTTATCTATTCCGTTTAGGGATGCACTCAAAACAGCCGCAATACAAGTAACTGCTTCCTGCGCCCCGTCCTTAAAGCGCCTGTCATCACCGACATACGCGGGCAAGCCAAAGGATTCATAGGTCTTATCCTCCCAGATCAGAGGGAGGTATTCCCCAACCGCATCATAATCAAAAACGAGACGGTCAAAATCCAGGGCCATCCCCTTATAGTCAACAAATCGGTAGCTCTTCAAGTCCATCGGCCCATATTCAGCAATACGGCTTAAATTTTTATTATATCCATTCTCCGCTTGTATTCCTTTCCGGTTAGCCTGGCAGGCTGCCGTCACAAGGACGGAGCAGACTGCCGCCATAAGGACGGCAGTCTTAAGGAAACCCGCAAGAATATACTTATGCTTTAACATAGCAATTCTCCCATATTGGTTGATTATTTTTGATTGAACATCTTGACGGATGAAATTTCTACCGTAGCATCCGGGCTTCCTGCTGCATAAATCCAGAGAACACCCTCTACTTTATCACCATAAGCATCAATAAAATCCTGTCCCAGCTTTGCCTTTAAATCAACCGCGGCATAATTGTTATACTTGAAATTGGTATCTTCAATGAGATAGAAGCCCCACTCATGGTCGCTGATTACCGGATCGGAAGGAACAAATTTGGCACCCCATTTAAAGCCGTCCGCATTCTCCTTTACCTGAATCATGAGAACCGGTTCTTTTGTTAAATCAAGTGTGATTTTTTCTGACTGGATACCGCCCCAACCGTCAAATGCCGCTTGAATCACCGCCGCCTTATCACCCTTTGTAACAGAGCCGGAGCCGCCTCCTTCTTCGGATGGTGTTTCCATCGGTTTCCACGCTGACACATCATCTGCGGTTTTGTCATAGAAGTAAAGGTTTTGATTTCCGTTTCCCTTACTGCATGCTGTCATAGACAGTGCCATTGCTGCCGCCATTGCCGCGCATAAAACTTTCTTCCATTTTTTCATAACTGTTTCCTCCTCATATTGTCGTTGTGATATATTGTTTTATCCCTTGATACCCGTCATCTTAACTCCTTCCACAAAATATTTCTGTGCAAATAAGAAGATCACGAATACGGGAATTAAAACCAAAAGTGATGCAGCCATCAGCGGCCCCCACAGGGTCTCGCCGGTCATATTGCTAAAGGATGCCAGTCCCAATTGTACCGTATACCAGTCCGTATCGTTGATATAGATTAACTGTCCCAGCAGGTCGTTCCAGGTACCCATAAAAGACCAGAGCGTAATTGTAATTAAAGCAGCTTTGCTAAGCGGAATATACATCCGGGTAAATATCTGAAACCTGTTTGCTCCGTCAATCATCATAGCCTCCTCCAGTTCCTTTGGAAAGGTTGAAAAATACATTCTCAGGAAGAAGATAAAGGATGCCGAACCGCAGAAGGCCGGTAAAATAAGAGGTACATAACCATCCGATAAACCTAATTTCGACCACATAATAAAAGTGGGAATCATAGTAACCTCATAAGGCAGCATCATCGTTGCCAGCAAAATCATGAAAATCAGATTTCGTCCCTTAAAATTATACCGTGCAAAGCCATAGGCCACCAATGCGGATACAAAAACCTCGCCCAAAATCTTCAAGACGGCCATTAATGCCGTATTCAGCATATAACGTGTGATTGGCATAATTTCCAAAGCACGTATGATATTACCCATATACAGGGTGGACGGCAGCCATTTAACCGGATTGGTAAAAATCTCATTATCCATCTTAAAGGTGGTACTGGCCATCCAGAAAAACGGCAGGATCAAAACAATGGAGCCAACAAGATAGAACAAATAACGCAAGAGGGTTCCCAAGGCTTTTGAGCTTTTACTATCCATGCTTAATCCTCCTCATTATAGACCCAAAATTTCTTAGTGATATTGATAATTGCCGTCAACGTCAAAATAATGGCAAATAAAATCCAGGCAAGTGCTGTCGCATAACCCATATCATAATAAGAAAAGGCCCTGTTATATAGGTACACCATATAAAAACTACCCTCTTCCCCGGCTCCTCCCATGATATAGGCATCTGAAAATTTACGGAAAGCCGCAATGATTCCCATTACCATGTTGTAGAAGATGATGGGAGAAATCAAAGGCACGGTAATCTTGGCAGTTCTCTTTAGAAAGCTTGCTCCTTCCAGCTTGGCAGATTCATATAATTCCTTTGGAACATCCTTCAGCGCCGCCAGATAGGTAAGGTAACCGGAGCTTGCACCCCATAAAGCCATAATCAGATACGAGGGCAGCACCCAACTGGGATCAAAAAGCCAGTCCGGTCCGTGAATCCCCAGCGCCGCCAGCAGAGAATTAATCAGGCCATATCCCGGATCTAAAATCCATTTGAATACAATGGCAACAGCAACACCGGAAACAATGGAGGGCATATAAAATATCACCCGGAACACTCCGATTGCTTTGCTCTGGAAATTCAAGCATACCGCAACCAGCAAGGCGGTCATAATGGTCAACGGTATTGCAAAGACCGCATACCGAACGGTAACCGCAAGGGCTTTATAAAACTTTTCATCCCGAAAAATAGCAAGATAGTTTTCAAAACCAATGAATTTAGAATTGCCCAATATACTCCAATCCGTCATGGATATATAAACCGCTGCTATCATTGGGATTACCGTAAAAACAATGAAGCCGATTACCCAGGGAAGTACAAAAACAAACCCTATGGAATCTTTGTTTTTCTTTTTATTGCTTATCATCCTGCTACTTCCTTTCGGCTATTCTTTGGCAGTAATTAACTGGCGGCTTTTCTCCGCAATATTCTTTGCTGCCGTTATATAATCAAAATTCTCCGGATCACTGAGCAGCGGATTATACAACTGATACCAAAGCATGTCATTTATCTCATTCCATTTTGAAATATAATTGGCTGATCTGGCATTCTTCAGACACACTTCAATGGTAGGAAGGGCGGGTGCCTTCAGAGGATCAATCACCGCCACCTGATCCACGGTTCCCATAATCGGGGATGCTATCTTCCATTGGAAGAATTCCTCAGTGATTGCTTCCAGCACCTGGTAAGCCTGGGAATCCCCCTGCAGTTTAGAGCTGACCACAGTGGAAGCTGTCCAGTCAAAACCGCTGGCCCTGCCGTCCGCGCAAACAGGCATAGGAGCGTAACCAATCTTAAATTGCTCCTCCTGGGGAAGATTACTTATCTTCTCTTCAAAATTATCCTGAATACCCCCCATAAACATGGCCGCTCTTTGCTTCTCGAACCATACATTATTCGATCCGAGACTGGAGACCTTACTGTACTGCGGTGTCACCTTACTGATAAGAATTTCATGAAGTATATTTAATCCTTCCAGCGATTGCGGTGTATCCATCAATATCTCATTGCCATCGTCTGAAATAATATCACCGCCGCCTGCCCAGAAGAAGGTTTCAATATTCGGCCAGCCATCCACAATATAACCATACTGCTGGTAAGCATTTCCCTGGGAATCGGTTTTTTGCACCGTAAGCTGTTTTGCAATCTGTAAGAAATCATCCCAGGTCCAACCCCCCAAAGGATCCGGGAATGCAATACCGGCCTCTTCGAATAAATCCTGGTTATAATAAACCATCAGCGGGTTGGCAATCCATGGTATCCCATAATACTTGTCCTTATAAGTTGCTGCTGCCAGCACACCCGGATAAAAAGTATCCGGCTTTAATTTCTCACTGGCATTCAATTGATCCGTCAAGTCAGCGATTGCGCCAAGCTCCGCATACTTTGCAATTAACTCCTGGGTAAGCCAGAAGAAATCCGGCACCTTTTTCCCTGCTATTTTAGTAGAAAGCTTTATATAATAATCCGAAGGAAAGCTTAAAACCTCAACCTTATATGCTCCGTCCGCCTGCAGGTTCACACGGTCAATAATTTCCTGGAAATCTTTGAGTTCTTCACCGGCAGCCCATGTAGCAAAGGTATAGGTTCTGGCTTGTCCGCTCTTACCGCCGTTTGAATTATTCTGGCATCCGCTTAATATAGACAGCGTCAGCATAAATATCAGCAGAATTGATATTGCTTTAAAATGAATTTCCTTTCTCATAATCTCTCCTCCATCTATCTCTTATACTCTAACCTTATATTCTTATCATATTGTCAAATTTACTTGAATTCAAGTATAATTAACTTGAATATTATTAACGTTTTATTAGCATTTTATTTATGGTTTATTCAAAATGGGGGTATAGTAAGAATGAACGGTAAGATATAGTATATATTGGATGTTCTTTTGACTGTAACCGATTTATAGCGTTTTCTATTATAGAATTTCTATCCTTTTCTCCACACCATTTTGTCAATTATTCCGGTATAGGACTGAATAATCTTCACGACTTTAGCGCTTACGTTCTCCTCCACATAATCCGGAACAGGGATACCATCGTCACCTTCCAGATTCATAGTAACTGCCATATCCACTGCCTGCAATAACGGCTTCTCGTCAATGCCCGACAGAATAAAGCAAGCTTTGTCCAGTGCTTCCGGGCGTTCTGTGCTGGTACGTATGCACACAGCCGGGAATGAATGTCCAACGGAGGTAAAGAAACTTGACTCCTCCGGCAGTGTTCCAGAATCAGATATAACTGCAAAAGCGTTCATCTGCAGATGATTATAATCATGGAATCCCAGCGGTTCATGCCGGATGACACGCTTATCCAGCGGAAAACCGGATACTTCCAGTCTCTTACGGCTTCTTGGATGGCAGGAATATAAAACTGGCATATCATATTTCTCTGCCATCTTATTAATTGCATGAAATAAAGATAAGAAGTTTCTCTCTATATCAATATTTTCTTCACGGTGTGCAGAAAGCAAAATATATTTATGCGGCTTTAAGCCCAGCGTCTCCAGAATATTAGAGTTCTCTATCTCAGCCAGGTTCTGATGCAGCACTTCCGCCATGGGAGAACCTGTTACATAAACACGTTCCTTCGGCAGCCCGCACTCATGCAGATATTTTCTGGCATGTTCAGAATAAGCAAGGTTTACATCGGAAATGATGTCCACAATACGGCGGTTTGTCTCTTCCGGCAAGCACTCATCCTTACAGCGGTTTCCGGCTTCCATGTGGAAAATCGGGATTTTCAGACGCTTTGCTGCAATTGCTGATAAGCAGGAATTGGTATCACCGAGGATTAAAAGCGCATCCGGCTTAATACCTGCCATTAACTTATAGGAACAGTTTATGATATTTCCAACCGTTGCCCCAAGATCATCCCCAACCGCATCCATATACACTTCCGGACTGTCCAGCTTCAGATCCCGGAAAAACACGCCATTTAGATTATAATCGTAGTTCTGGCCTGTGTGGGCAAGAATGGTATCAAAATAGGTTCGGCACTTTTTGATAACTGCTCCAAGACGGATAATCTCCGGGCGGGTGCCAACGATAATAAGAAGTTTCAGTTTTCCGTTCTCCTTAAAATGTATATCGCTATAGTCTGTTTTGATACGTGTTTCTGACATCACTTCTCCTCCACCACCTCAAAAAATGTATCCGGATGCGCCGGATCAAACTGCTCATTGCTCCACATCACCGTCACCAAATTCTCTGTTTCAGACAGGTTGCTGATACTGTGCGTGTATCCCGGCAGCATATGAATTGCTTCCATCTTATCTCCGGACACCTCAAAGCTCAATACTTCATCCGTGCCAATCCTCCTCTCCTGAATCAGCCCATAACCGGACACCACAATGAAAAGCTCCCATTTGCTATGATGCCAGTGCTGCCCGTTCGTAATACCGGGCCTGCTGATATTTACGGAAAACTGACCGCAATTCGCCGTTTTTAATAATTCCGTGAAGCTGCCTCTGTCATCGCAGTTCATCTTCAACGCAAATTTTATCTTGCTTTCCGGCAGATAGGAAAGGTATGTGGCATACAGCTTCTTGGTAAAGGAGTTCTTCGGAAGCTCCGGCATAAGGAGCGTATCCGGCTGCACCTTAAAGGAATTCAATAACCCTACAATCTCACCCAGTGTTACCTTATGTGTAGCCGGCACATAGCAGTAACGTCCATCTGTCTGTCCTACCGCATCCACTCCATCAAACTCACAGTGATGCTCCTTACCCTCCAGGGCATCCAACATCTCGATCACCAGATCATCAATATAAAGAAGCTCTAGCTCTGTCGATGGGTCATTCACTGTGATCGGCAGATCATTGGCGATATTGTTACAGAAGGTTGCAATCGCAGAGTTATAATTTGGACGGCACCACTTCCCAAATAGATTCGGAAAACGATAAACCATAACCTTCGCTCCTGTGGTTTTACCATAATCAAAGAACAGTTCTTCGCCAGCCAGCTTGGACTTTCCGTAGTCAGATCCTGCATAGCGGCCCAGCAGCGTTGCCTGGATTGATGAACTCAGCATCACCGGTGCGGTGTTATTGTGAGCCTTCAGTGTGTCCAGTAAAGTGGATGCGAAACCGAAGTTGCCCGCCATGAATTCATCGTTGTTCTTGGGACGATTCACACCAGCCAGATGGAACACAAAGTCTGCTTTCCTGCAATACACCTCCAATAACGCCGGATCTGTGTTGATATCGTACTCATATATCTCATTAATCTTAAGATTGGGTCTCGTTTTATCCTTATTCTGCTGTATGTTTTTTAAGGATGCAACCAGATTCTTCCCGACAAAACCTGCTGCACCAGTGACCAATATTGTCTTATTCCATACGCTGGAGTTATGTTTTCTCATCCCGTTACTCCTTAATTTCTATTACTGGCAGCTTCCTGCTCCCAATTATCAAGTTCCTTTCGAATATATTGCAAGGACAGCAGTTTTTCTTTTACCTCATCTACGGTAAGAAGCCTGGTGTTATTACTATTGAATTCTGACAGAATATTTCTTTCGATATCTCCGTCCTTAAAATACTTATCGTAATTCAAATCACGGCTATCGCAAGGCACTCTATAAAAATCACCTAAATCAATTGCGCTGGCGCATTCTTCATTGGTCAGCAAGGTCTCATACATTTTCTCACCATGGCGGATACCAATCACTTTAATTTCATGCTCCGGAGCAAACAATCCAGTTACCGCCTGCGCCAAAGTCTTGATTGTACACGCAGGCGCTTTTTGAACAAGAATATCTCCGCAGACCCCATATTCAAAGGCAAAAAGGACGAGATCAACCGCTTCATCCAAAGACATTATAAACCTGGTCATGGCAGGCTCAGTAATTGTAATGGTACTGCCTGCTTTCATCTGTTCAATCCAAAGCGGAATAACTGAGCCGCGGGAGCACATTACATTTCCATATCTGGTGCAGCAAATTTTTGTGGTTTCCGTTGTCCTCGCTTTCGCAACTGCCACACGTTCCCCTAATGCCTTAGAAATTCCCATGGCATTAACAGGATATGCCGCTTTATCTGTCGATAAGCATATCACGCTCTTCACACCCTCGCCAATTGCAGCAGTCAGTACATTCTCTGTCCCCATTACGTTTGTTTTAACAGCCTCCATAGGGAAGAATTCGCAGGATGGAACTTGTTTTAATGCCGCCGCATGAAATATATAGTCAACGCCATGCACGGCGTTTTTCACCGATTGCATGTCTCTTACATCTCCAATAAAAAACTTAACTTTTCCAGCCATATCAGGCATTTTCGTCTGAAACTCATGACGCATATCATCCTGTTTTTTCTCATCACGGGAAAAAACACGGATTTCACCTATATCTGTATTCAGGAAGCGGTCTAATACCGCATTTCCAAAAGAACCCGTTCCGCCAGTAATCAACAGTGTTTTGTTCTCAAACATTGACATTTTCTAATCTCCCCTGCACGCCCTTTGTTAATGGATGAAGCTATTAACTGCGTGTATACCATAGGCAAGGCTCTTACTTAAGTCTGCTCTCTATCATAATATGAGAGTGCTTCAGATGAGGAGTATGTATTAATTTAATTACCTTAATGAAAAAAAGACCTGCGCTGTATTTCATGAGCGCAGGTCTCCTTTTCATCCGTTATTCAGAAATTCTTTTCCATTTTCAAGCGCCTCCACATAAATTTCTTCCCTTCTACTATTATATAGGAATTGGTGCTATTCTCCATATAATCTGCTGCAAAACAACCTGAATATTTTATGAAATTTCCATCATAAACTGCTCAATCAACTTATAGACACTTGTATACGGGTTCATTTCCTTAATATTAGCAGACAATGTTTTGCCCTGATCTTCATATTGGAATTCCAGAGCTTTAGCATTATCAATTGCCTTTTCTATCTCACCATTTTGGATAATCTCGCGAGTTTTGCCTCTATGGCCTTTTGAATAAGTGCTATTTAAATGCTCTGATAAGCGGCGATAGATTTGGCGCTTGGTAAGCGTTGAATCCACTTCTTCAAAATGCATCAAAAGCCATGTTTCAAACAGATAATTTGAAATCAGCAACTCATAATCCTTAGAAGCTAGCACCACGGACTGAATATTTGGAGGATCATCACAATCAAATGCAAGATACTTGCCATAGATACTGAATTTCCGGCCATTTTCTTCATCTATAAAAAAATCATTAGCAAAATTCAAAACGGTTTGAGCATTACCATTTGCCGTTTCCAATACCACCTCAACATCAGTATATTTATTTTTATTGATAATTTCCGCAAAATAATCAAAGTAGTATTTTTCAGTCTTACCCTCACAAAAAATAATGATGCGGCCGATATTGATTTTTTGAATCTCCGCACGGCGCTGTGGAGATAGTATTGTTCTACCCATCCACTTCACCACCTATAATTTCATCGTAATTAAAGATGGGGATCGCACCATACTTTCCTTGCAGATAGTCCTTGCTAAACGTAGCATCCTCACGTACTTTCAAATCAGAAAGAGCATAAAGTGTAGACTCGCCTCGCTCATTTTTATCTACAAAAATAATTTCGTCACGACGAAACTGATTGTAATTCAGTAAGGAAATATCGTGCGTTGTAAAAATAAGCTGTGCCTTTTTATTCTGGCTGGAGCTGAAAATATCCACAATCAGCTTGGTCAGAAGAGGGTGAAGCCTTGCAGACATTTCATCTACAATAAACACACCGCCATCCTCAATCATCTCAATAATGTTTTGAACATAAGCAAGAAAACGCAGTGTACCAGTAGACTCCTGTTGTAAGTCAAACAACTTCTCTCCGGTTACATTTCCGCTTTCATCATAAATATTGTGAACAGTACGAACAACCTTCTCCTTCTTTTTCTTTCCAGTCCGTTCATTTAATACAATTTCTGTCTGCACATCAAGACGCTTAATACCAACATCAATCATACGCAGATAATTCTCAACTTTCTGGCGGTATGTCTTATTGCTTACCAACTTTTTGTTAAGCATAATAGAACCTGCTAATCGTTTCACTGTGGATTCAAAGAGGATCTCTGAAAAAACATTATATTCTTCATAGAAGAAAGAAATAAAGTCTCCTAATATAATTTCTTTCACTTCATCATCAAGGAAATATTCCAATACGGCAATATATAATCTTTCAGCAGGTAACTTCTTATAAACCCCCAGCATCTTTTGATATTTACTGCCAAAGGAGAGTTCTGTACCGGTCCTCTCAAATACCTTTTTATCATCAATGAAGAGCCACTCATTCAAAACCTCTTTTGATGTACATTCAAAACCATACTGTATCTGCTTATCACCACGAACAAAAATGATATCAAACTCCGAAGCATCATTATTATGCTCCGAGAGCATAAAAGGCTCCAGTTTAATTTTCATCTGATTCTCTGAGGACTCAAAACCTTCGTTTTCTTTTTTGTTAATAAATTGTAAAAAGATATACTGTTCAAAAAAGAACATTGCTGAGATCAAATTGGATTTACCGGAAGCATTTGCTCCATAAACAGCGGTTGTCTTGAGCAAGCCGAGTTTATCATTAATAGGTATAACATGGGAAGGGTGCTGCACATAAGCAGTTGCCCTCATATCCAAGATAGCTTCATTTTTAAACGATGTGTAGTTTTTCACCTTAAACATCAATAACATATATTTACCTCCAAGCTAATCTGCTTCTACCTATAGTATACCCGATATTTCATAAAAATCAACCATATTTTCGGAATTATCGTATTTATTTATCAAGCTTTTTTAATTTTTGTATAAAATATGAATTAAAATTTGATTTTTTCAATTTCATGTAGTGTGTTCAAATCTGCTTCTGGTGCCGACCCCGACACCCTATCTTTGATTTTAAAACATCAACAAAAGCCAAACTGCCAACACAAAAAGTCTCAGCACAGTGAGAATTTTTGTCTTAGCAGTTTAATATCCTAATATCCTAGCAGGAGCCGCCGTTCAGTGGCTGTTCCCTCCAATATTTTCCTGGTCACAGACTTAAGTTTCAATCACTCCTATTACAGAGTTCTATATAACATCCCGCTTTTCTTTGCAACCGTATAGATATCCTTCAATTGTCCCGCCATGTTATGACCTATCACCACATTATACGGCATAACCAGGCCATCTGAGATGATTGTATCCTTGAATGGTATAAACGTTGCCTCCATCATAATCGGCAAGGGTGCATAGGGGAACATCTCTTCCCAACTTGATATAATCCCGCATACCTGATAGACCCGTTGATTATCCATTGAGATAAAAATAGAACCCTTCTTAAGATTCCGTTCCAGTACAAACTGTCCCCGGATTCTACGTTTCCAGCTTCTTATGATATCTACATGCTCGTCCTCCAGCGCACCTGAACACTTCTCCAAATAACCATCTATAACAGACACATCATCCCACATTTTATCAGCAATTTCTTTCACTTCATTCGGATTCAAGCTCTCTTCGTCAGCCATTCTCTTTATTTTGCTATTGATATTATATATTTTGTTTACATAGTCCAATAATGGCAGCCAGAGTTTATAGTACAACTGTCCATCTTCTCTTGAAAGTGTCATTGTCTGCGCCCTCCCTTGTTCCTTGCAGAAATACATGATCTTATCATTTTCATTCCCAATCCTCATTACTCCCATCAAAATAATTTGGTCGGCAGATGACGGCCAATATAACCAATATAGCATTTCCTGGCCGCATCGTCCGGCAGCAGATAGATTCTGCCTCCCGAAAACTTGCCGGAAAACCTGATATGTTCAAAAAAATATTCTGTCCCACCGTCCGGCTTTTGAAATAGTCTCATCCTTCTCAGCTGCTCATTCATTCTGACAGTCTCTGATTCCGAATGAGCATACATTCCCAGATCTTTCCGGTTATACACGCCGTCATAGCATTGAAAGTATTCCTGTACCCTTTGCAGTCTATCCATAATCTGAAGAATATGGAACTTCTCCGGGTCCTTATATAACTGATCCTTCACATTTTCACAAAAGATCAGATTGGGAAACAAGACCTCTCTCTGTTCCCATAGATCCTGCCCGGATGATATATGTTCAAAACATGACCTTCTGATGTCACCTTCCATCTCGCCGACACTCATTCCGGCAGACAGGTTCCTTATGGACATCTGTGTTTCTGTTATCTCCGAAGCATCCTCTATTTTGAGATATCGTCCCCAAAGATCCTTTTGCTGAAAATACGGATTGGTTAGGATACTTACCGTTATCCTCTCCGTTTCAGCCGCATAGGTATTACCTGCGCCCCCATAGTCTTTTCCGTCAATTTCCGTACGGAACTCCCCCTCAAAATCCGCGGCATCAATATAGGAGCAATTCTTACTGTAAAGGGTTCTGAAAAACTGCTGATACGTTCTGTCCACCTGGGGGTCCTTAAGCCATTCTGCCACACCATATCCCGCACAAAAGCGGAAGGCATGAATGTCGTGAGTACAAACCAGCCCGTCACAGACCTTTCCGGTTTTAAGCCGATGCAGAAGTTGAATAAATTCATTCATCCTCTGTCTTGCCCCGGGAATATCCCCCGTCCTCCTAATCTCCTCATGAATGCAAAGCTCGTTGAATGCCAGATACATGATTACCTCCGTTAAAACAGTGCATCAATTGTCTTATCCCATTCGTCAAAAAAGCCTTCCGGCCAATCAGAAAGACTTCCATCCTCCAGAATCGCAGGAGAAGATTTTCTATGCCGCGGCATCATCGCCTCCTCTGTCTGATAGAAATAATTCAGGCGTACCAGATTCCTGTCAATTACACGGTTCTTCACGGACAGCCGGATTCCGTTGAGCAGATGATCACTATGTGTTTCTACAATCACCTGAACACCGCCGGAACAGGCTTTTGCTATCAATTCACCCATGATACGCTGTCCCTTCGGATGCAGATGCGCTTCCGGATTCTCCAAAATAACCAGATCGCCGGATTTTGCTTTCAACAGGCTGATAATAACCGGAGCTGCATAACTGATTCCAAAGCCCACATTAAGGGGGGTGAATTCGTATTCCGAAACATTATACCCAATGCCTACGATACCGGCATCCATGTATTTCTTAGGGTTAATATGCACCCCCGGACTAATCTCCGACATCCACGCCTCCAGCTGGTAGATCAAAAAGGAGCTGTCGGTTCCCGGATGCAGAACCCGGCGATTCTCAATCCGATCGGTAAATCCTCTCTCCGCTATGTAATCCGCAAATAATTCCCCTCTATAGCCAACCTGGTTTTTCTCATATATTTGATGATAGGATTTTTCATAAAATGACTTCGGACCAATCCGCTCTGCTGAAACATAAGAAAACGTTGAGAAAAAGAGGTTGATGCTTTGAAAGGTCTTCCAAGTCGTATAATCAGAGTGGATTTTCTGAAAATCAGATTCCTTCTCATACTGATAATCACAATGATAGGAGGCATCATCGCTGTCAATCTCGATCCCAACCCTGTCCTGGCTGCTATTTCTGTATAACAGGTCAAAGCCGGTTCCTATCCTGACCGCTTCCCCATTCAAATGTATTCCCTTGGTAATGGCGCCCATGTCATAGGACTGCCTCAGCAAAAGCAATGCCTGAACCACACTGGATTTCCCCATACTGTTAATGCCGGCTAATACATTCAGATTCGAAAGCTCCAGATCCAATTCTTCGAAACACTTGAAATTAGATAACTTCAGCCTTCTAAGCATGCCCCTTCACCTCCTTATGTAACACCCTTTCTGCCATGGTTTTCAGTATTCTAATCCGGTCATTCACCGATTTCTTATCGGACGCTCGCAGCGCATTCTGAAAATAATAGTCATCACACCGCTTTATAAACAGATCCACCACTTCCTCCCGCCTCTCGATCAGCAGGTTGATATCCCCGCGTTCCATGTGATAAATCACATGGGACCAGCCTTCAAATAACGCCTTATTAATTGGTCTTCGTCTTCCGTCATCATAAATTTTACGAAATGCATTTTTTCCAAATATATTATAAGAAGCGTCCATCACTTCCGCAAACCGATTCTGAATCTGTTCCAAATCATTGGCGGATGCCTTGGATAGATAATCCATCCCCTGATTCAAAAATTCATCCAAAAAACCATTATAGGTATCCAACGGAAGCTGGGTAAAAGACACATAGCGCAGGCAAAACTCCCGGTCCAGCATCCGGTCCGTTTTAATACTACCGTCCGTCGCCCGAATGAACTTCTCGTTTCGGGCAAGCGTACAGATAAACTCAGTAGCCTGTCCCTGATACAGCGCATTCCTTATCTCCTGAGGCTCCAAAATCAACCCGCCCGTGTTGATCCGCTTAAAAATATTGAACTTAACATTCTTAGGGGTCGCCGGATTCACCAAATATGCATTAATATTAGTCTCTTCAATTCTCCGCTGCAAAGCACGGGGCAGCTTCGAGAATTTCAACCCATTCAAATCGTACAAAAACTCCAGTCCGGTCAAAGCAAAGGACTCATCAACCACATATTCCTTAATCGTACTAATGCGCTGAAGTCCATCAATAATCAGCCATTTATCATCATCCGAAGCATCAAAGTAAAATGCCGGAAGCGGTATTCTTAACAGGATGGATTCAATCAACTGGCTTTTCTGGGTTTTCGTCCAGAGACCGGCTTTTCGCTGAAAAGAAGAATCAAATTCCAGCTCATTATTTTTAATCCTCTTGATGATTGACTCTACCACCATCTTATCCATCTTAATGTCAATCTTGGAGGGATCAAAGGGATTCACTCTGCTATCGATGGTTATCTGTCCGGCATCCTCATCGCTGTCCGGTTCCACATCCTCATTGATGATCTCAATCTCTCTTTTCAGAAAATAATCAATAATCTCCTGCTTCTCCTCTTCCGTACACTTAATTGTGATAAAAAGAATGGATAGATTAATCTTATTCCCCTGATGTCTTGCAATCTCTTCTAATGATAATAAATCACTTTGATATCTTTCAACAATCATATTGTTTATTACCTCCGCATAACGTTAATAATAGTATAAGGATGCTTGGTACCGTGAAGCGGCAGTCTGGAGGAAAGAATGAATCAAAATAACAAATCCTACAAAATCGAAATACTCATTACCGCAGCCCACCCAACACAGCTAAAGAAGCCCTGCTATTGGATATTATGGGGTTCCTGCGGACAAGACTGGCTTAACGAATGCTGCGGTTGGGCGCAAACACCCGAATTGGCATGGAGCGAAGCCTATGACTTTTATCAATCATATAAAGCCATTCCTGCTTCATTGTATGATGTATGATTGAGCACACTTTCGACACGAAACACTTCTGATATACCTTATACAACTATTATAGAATCATTTTAAGATAAATACAATCAAAAATGACTATGCCCATCATAGTCGTGAGCGGGGCAAAGCCCCTCGAATACCGTACGGTGCTGCTCAATATAAATCCCCGTCTCCTTGGAAAGCATCTCATCCAGCCTGCTCTGATACGGCACCGGTGCATCCAGCAGCCTGCCGCAGCTTGTGCATAGCAGATAATAATGCAGATCCTGACGGTAGTCAAGCCGTTCCCCGTTCACCATCTTAACCGGCTGTATCTCACCATTATCCGCCAACCGCTTCAGGTTCCGGTAGACAGTCCCCCTGCTGATCCGCGGATCCGGTTCCCGTACCTCCGCATAGATCTGATCCGCAGCAGGATGTTCATGATGTGCCGGTTCCACATCCAGAATCATCTTTCGCGGTACTTGATATTGATATCTTAAGCCTCTGTTATTTCATGCTATTTAACCATTTTATCATAATCAAAGTTAAAATCAACACGCTGTCCGTCTCCTGTTATACGAATGATACTTGCACCCAGGGCACTGACCGTAATGTTCTCATATATATTATCATACTTTTTCATGCATACACCATTTTCATCACAAAATTCAACTGTTGCCTGCCCTTCCAGGTATAACGTTCCATAGATGCCGGTTGGTTTCTTTTTAATATAGCTTTGTAAATACTCGAAACCTTTACGAAGATCAAATACAATAGAATCTTTATAAATACAATTAATATAATAGTAGAAGGAGGAGTATGGTCCCAGTATCGGATAATTTTCTATGGTTTTATATTTGGTATAGTCTGATACATAATAACTGGGAATGATATTATCCTTCTCTTTTTCATACCAGGCTCCAAACTTTGTAAAGACATCCTTTCCATATAAGCCTTTCACAAACTTTATTGTGTCATTGACGCTCAGCTGGGTTCCTTTGCTATAACCGGCACCCGCCTTCTTCATAATATTTTTATATTCAGTTTTGGATACCTGTGTATGAAGGTAGTAATAAAACCGGTATCCTAATAGATAGTTCTCCCATTCATCTACTTTTTTCAATAAATCTTCCACATTCTTTTTGTTAGGCTCTATTGCCATAGTCTGCATATTAAAACCCACGCTGCTATAACAAAAGACTGATTTTTTCTCATCTAATATTTTCATGGAAAGATAGGTCGTGAAGCCTTCCGTCATAAAGGTGGACAACCTTACCGAGTTGCTATTCCGGAATTGAATGCAGTGAAGCAGTTCGTGGACTAATGCATAGGTTTCTCCCGCACGCAACAGGAGATCGCCGGGTGAACTTGTTGCTCCATCATAGCCCCCTTGCGCCGAGGTTAACTCAACACCTACCTTGTAACCGTTTCTTTTAACATTAACAATTACCTTTGCCTCATTCCCCTTTGGATAAAAGGATAATTTGGTTTCTTTTTCGATGATACTCATGATATTTTCTACGTCTTCTAATGCTGTATCAGGAACATAAACATCCTTTTCAACACAAAGCTTAACACGCTTTGATTCATAAACCGTGTCCTTCGTTGTAATCGTATAGCCTCCCAGTTTAAACTTAGGGATCTTTGCTGCTTTGGCTGTATCAGCCGGAATTAATGAAACCAATACACTGAATAGCAGCACAAAGCTAATAACCTTCTTCATAATCATTTCCCCCAACCTAATATACTTGTTTTCCTGACTTCCCTCTATAACTGCCTTCATGCGGCTCAGCAACTCAGCGGCATTTGAAAACGGAGGTCTCATCTGCCATAATGCAGAAACTCTTTTCCATTTTCAAGCTCTTTCCAGATAAATTCCCTCCCCTCCATTATCATATAGGAATTGGCACTGTTCTCTTTCGGTATGGAAACAGAACCTGGGTTCATGGATAGATACCCCTTATCCGCTGACTGCAGCAGATAGGCTGCCGGCAATGGCTGCTCTGCCGGCAACGGATGTTTTGCACATCTCGGCACGTGGGTGTGCCCATACAGCAGGATATCCCCCTCCTGCAGGGGCGGCAGGTTGTCATCATTATATTTATGCCCATGGGTGGCATAGATTCTGTGGCCGTCAATCCAGAGCAGTGCATAGTCTGACATAATTGGAAATTCCAGAACCATTTGATCCACCTCTGTGTCGCAATTCCCTCTTACACATAATATCTTATCCTTCATTCCGTTCAACATTGCAATTACCTCCTTGGGAGCGTAATCCCTGGGAAGATCATTGCGGGGGCCGTGATACAGAAGGTCTCCAAGAAGAAGCAGCCTGTCTGCCCTCTCCCTGTGAAAGGCTTCCGTCATAAGCCTGCAATAGTAAGAAGAACCGTGTACATCCGATGCGATCATTAATTTCATTCCAATCATCCTCACTCTCCGTAAAAATCTCTGGCTGCCGCCTCCATCAACAGGAAGAAGGCCTGCCCCTCCGCCGCCACACCCGGAGCGTTAAAATGAGGCATGCCACAGACTTCCCGCACGAAACCGTATTCGTCCACCATAGAATAGGCTGCGGCTCTGGCCTTATCTGCATATATAAGATAGCTTTCCTCTAAATACCCGGCTTTGACGCCCCGGTAGATGGCATAGGCCAGCATCTGGCCTGTATTGGTCTCCTTAAATGAGGACGGTTCGTCAAGAACATCATTAAAAAAGCCGTCCTCATGCTGATACTGCAGGCATCCCCTCAAGACCTGTTTTACATAAGCTATCAGGTATTCCTTATCCTCCTGATGCTCGTCCTTCAACATGGCAATCAACCGGGTCATTCCCGCCACGGCCCAGCCATTGCCCACGCCCCAGAAGGCCTCACGGCCAAAGCATTTCTTCTTACCGTCCCATATATGGGACAGCAGCCGCTTGTCTTCGTGATAGAGGTAACGCCGGAACCCTTTGATCTGCTTCATTGCCTCTGCCACATCCCCATATCTGCATAAAAAGGGTGGAACCATATAATATGCATCCACCCAAAGCTGCTTCTCTGCCCAACCGCTGTCAAAATGATATAATACTCCGTCCTCTGTTCTGGGCGCCCGAAGCTTTAGATATTCGTAAAGCCGGTCCGCCGCCTGCTGCAGATGGGGATTCCCGGTAAATACCGCTGCTTCCATTAAGGTCTCACCAATAGCCGCCGTGTCGCTCACTGCTTCATTCTTCTCCATAGCACCAAGGCGGCCGTCCTCGGCACTGCGAAGCACGGCTGCCTCACAAAGCCGGATAACCTCCTCCGTCAGGCCTTCGTATTCATAAATCGCCTGGGCCGCACAGCCCTGCTCCCATTGAAACCTCTGAATGCATAGCATGGCTGATTTTACCTTGTGTATTATTTCAGGATTTGATTTCATTGTTGTTAGCCCTGTCCTTTCTGGGGATTCCCTTGTATTAGGTGTTGTTAATATTATTTTACACAGGATTTACCCGCATTGTTAATGCTGACTAACACATTTAGATATATCACTTTATTGAGTATTATGAGATTCCTGCAGACAGGAATAGCCCGGCGAATGCTGTATATGGATGCACTTTCCATTCTTCGGATGATTTACAAGCAAGCTTCTGGCAGTGAACACCACTACATACAACTATTATAGAATTTTTTCAGGATAAATACAATCTATAATCCCGATGCTTATCATGCATACCATAATGTCGCTGTCAATTTTTCGGAATATTCAGTATAATTCTTCTTGATTAACGCATTTCTAAAAACCTTCGATGACTGCTGATTATTGTGCTTGCTAAGTGCAATGTTTCGTTCGCTGAAGTTCAGACTTTTTAGTCTGATGATTTCGCGATATTTGGTCATGATTATGACCTCCTTCATCTGTATTTACACCAAAGGGTGCATATCTACAGTATAAAGGAATCTATGTAACAGTTTCTATGAATCCGATATCGTGATTTCCACAACCGGAATGATGGTTTCCTAATTACCGGAATAGTGGCTCCATACCCGGAACAATGGCTCTGCCATACCGGAAGGGTGGCTCAAAGTAAGCCGGAATACTCATCCTTCAGTTTCCGACTATCATGCCCACAGAAAAGATAAAGAGCATTGGCATATGGATCCATCTGGTAGGTATCCCGAATGCGAAGCTTCTGATATTGGACAGGCGCTATTTCGAAATCGTCGGATATGATAGTAAAAGCTACTACGCCCGATTTGATGCAAATCACACCAATCCTTGTCACTCATTCCACTGGTGCGGCAATCCTGTATGAGATCCAGCCATTCCTCCCTATCAGTACGTCTCGGCTGTCTCTGTTCTTTTTGAACCATTCTAGTCCAACTCCTTTAAGTGTATTAGAGTGAATTAGGACAGTGGTTAAAATAGAATTGAACCAAACGAGTCCGAAGTCCAAAATCCCAGAACAGGATGAATTTTCACTCTTGTAAAGGGATTATCGCATAGATTTGGAGAGCTGAAAAACCGGTGGGTTATTCATCGCATACGAATTATTTATATCTAATTCTCACCAAGAAGGTGGTATTTATTACCAAAGACACAAACTATTTTACACTACCATATAAAAGGCAGAGGCATGTTCTTTTGCCTCTGCTCTATGTGTATCTACATTACAATTCATTTTTCCAGTATGCACGGAATAAGACTACAAACACACCCATCATCCCTCCAAGCACTACACCTATTACAACATTCCTTGCATTGCTTGGACTGGTCTTTTGTGTCGGAGCTACTAATTCAGAAGGCATATAGATATTTGAATCTACTATGCTAACTAAATTAACAGTGATATTTTCTGTCTTGCCATTCTTATAATAGTTCACAATAGACTCTTTCTCTTCTTCTAATTGAGACAAATACTGCTTCATAATATTAATTGAACTTATTAGATCATTAATCTTCTGCTGATTACTAATAATATCAGATTCGACTCTAATATAGTTTGGATTAATAGTATCTTCAGGAAGAATATAATTTCCATCCTTGCCCAGGTAATCAATTACATCCAGATTTGCTGTCTTATATTCTCTTTTAATCTGAGAGAGGAGTTTTTGATTCTCTTGTAATAATAATTGTTCTTTTGTCAAAGTGGTCTCTAGAGTTATCAGCTCCACAGAAAAATTATTATAAAAATAATTAACTGTCCGTTCTTTTAACATGGCATCTATAAACTTAATATAATTATCATATAAAGCATTGGCCAAATAAAGAGATTCCTCCGGTGTATCAGCAGATACTACAAATGTGAAACTAGTCGAATCCTTATCGGCCGCTTTTATTGATATCCTCTTACTCAACTCATTTACAGTTACTTCCTGGCTAAACTGCATATCTTCAATCGTATTTAACAACACTTCATTGCTTTTCAAAAGCTGGAGATATTGATCATTAGCAGAAAGAGGGAGTATGTAATCTCCATATCTGGTATGATAGTTCTCCGGCATATTGATGATAATATTAGCACTTGTATCATAAACCGGCGAGATAAAAAAAACACTAATTATCCCGGCCAATACGGTAAATACCATTGTTATACTAATAATGCTGTATTTCCTCTTCCAACAGACCATTAGGAGGTCCTTGAAAACAATTTCATTCTCCATATGATCATCCTGATGCTGATTACTATTCATTAATAAACTCCTCTTCCATAATAAATTATTTGTATTTGTCAATCAAAAATCAAAGTAATAGTATTCCACACTCTATCAATTATAACAATATATATTATAAAGTTCAATGGTTAAATTGAATATACGAGAGTACTTATGAATGTACTTTTATATACTCCCAATCCGAAAATAGTAAATTACACCCAAAACTTTTCTATCGGTGCATTAAGCGATACATCAGGACAAGTATTACCAATCATCTCATATATCTTACCTGCAAAATATATGTCATGTAAGGCAATTCCAATATTGTAAGCTAATATCCTTTCTTTGTAGTTTTCTCTGCCTGGCTTGTTCCCACATACGACATCCGAAACCTCTGAAAAAAACTTAAACCTATCAAAATATTTGAAACTCTTGACATGATTTGTATCATCTGCAAAAACCTTATCAAAGAAAAGATCACAATTTGTAAAGCCTCTTGTGTGTATTGGCACCACCAATACACCTTCTTTGTAGAATTTGCCCTGACAAATATCCTCTTCAAATACAGTCGCTGCCGAAATGATAACATCGCTATTTTCAATGACATCTTCAAAAGAATCATAATAGAGAAACTTTACATTCGAGTATGCTTCAAATTCTTTTGCGAACAGGTCGTGCTGGTCCTTGTACTTTTTCAGTTTTATTGTTAATTGACGTTCTGGATAAATCGCAAGAAGCACCTTAAGTGTAGCTCTTGCTGTATTACCCAATCCAATTAATCCCATAAGCGAAAAATCATCACGTGCAAGTAACTTTACTGCATGCGCTGCGACTGCACCTGTACGCATGGCTGTTATCCAGTTACCATCCATCAACGCCACATTCTCACCAGTATCTATATCATACAACAAAATTTCACTATCCAGACTAGGCTTTCTATCCGGATATCTTGTTACGAGTTTTACTCCTCCCCACTTTTCAGAAGGAATAATGGCAGGCATTGTATTGTAAAATACCCCATGTATACAAGGTTTTAAACTTATCTTTGCAGGAAGAAGAGCCTCTCTCTTTCCGACAATAGCATCAGACACCCAATTATAACACTGCAACGGTGTGATGCCTAAATCCATAATTTGATCGAATGATATAATTTTCATGTTTTCATCTCCATCTAATGTATCATTTACTTCAAAACCTCTTTTAATGCTGCCACTAATCTTGCGTTATCCTCATTATTGCGCACTGCAATGCGAATATAATGTCTGCCATCCTTTTTTATCTTGTTAGATAAATCTTTAATAAATAGATTGTATTTCAATAGAAGAACCTTCGTAAGTTCCTTAGAAGTCATGCCTTTTGTAATCTCAACCATCACATAATTTGCTTGAGAAGGTATCACTCGTAAAGCTGAAATTTCGTTCAAATCCTCCACAAAGCGTTTACGCACTTCTTTAATTTTTACAAGAGCAGCAACATAATCCTTCTTGTATTTCTCTTCAATCTGCATATAGAATTCACCAAAGGAGTTAATATTCCAGATTGCAACATTCCTTTTCATGGCGACAATAATCGTCTCATCAGCAGATACCAAAATACCCAGGCGAATTCCTGGAACACCATAAGATTTTGAAATCGACTTTATGATTACAAGCCCAGGGTGCTGACTAACAATCTCTTCTGTAATCAATGTATTATCTGTTTCCTCCGCAAAATCCGCGAAGGATTCATCTACAATGATTCTGATCTTCTTTTGCTCACACCAAGATGCCAATCGAAGTACGTCTGATCTCAAGATATAATTTCCGCTAGGATTATCCGGATTAACTAGAATTAACGTGCTAATTTCCTTGTCACTGAAAAATCGCATCAAATCATCTGCCGTATATGAAAGATTATCATTATCCGGAGTGAACACAATACTATTCTCTTTGTCATAACGATTCAGGTATTCATCAAATGTTGGACAGACAAACCCAACCTTCCCTTTAATTTCTTCCATTAAGCATTTGATCAGTTCTGCGGCACCATTACCTACCACTATATGTTCCTGGTGAATACCAAAATTTTTGGCTGCAAGAAGGCTGTTTACTTTCATTCCAGACGGATACTGTGTCAGTAATGTTTCAAAACTGGCTTTTATCTCGTTCATCAACTTCTTTGGAGGAAAGTATGGATTTACAAGATAACAGAAATCCAAAAGGTTCGGATATCTCCAATATCCACCGTATCTTGCCTGTATGCTGGCAACTTTCTCATCACCATCTGGGGCAAACATAGATGACGCAATATCCAAATCCTGAACATCGTCAATCTCATACCAAAGTTGCCCTTCCAATTTCTTCGCCTTGATTTCCGGATCATCCAACATAGTAATTACACGTAATACTTGCTCATAATATTCGTTATTACCAAGTGCCTTTGAATATGCATCTAGAAATGGCACGTAATGTGTCTCTGAAAAGTGCTTGCTGAACTTATAGATATTAACCGTCTTATAGTAATATGGAATATCTTCAAACATAAACTTATTCCCTGGAACAAAGGCCTCAATTGTATCATCTTCGCCTATTTTGATACAAGTACCATCCATCCAGCTTTCATATTTATCAACTAGTGCTAATGTTTTCCTTGGGTCGTCCAATAATGTTCGCAAAACACTATCCTCAAAAATCAAATCCGATTCAAGGAGAAGTGTATCCTCTTTTAATAAATACTCCTTTGCCAGCGCAAGCGAATATATATTATTTGTTCTGTCATAAATAGGATTGTCCACAAAATATATGGGAGTTCGTATAGCAAGCGTTGATATATAATCTATCAATTTTCTCCCCTCATAACCTACAACAATAACTATACGAGAAAGATATAGTTCATCCAATTGATGAAGTACACGTTCAATTAATGTAACCCCGTTCACCTTTACCATGCATTTTGTATTGTCCTGCGTAAGATCCCTTAATCGTTTTCCCATTCCTGCCGCTAAAATCAATCCCTGCATATTCTATACCTCCGTATTACATTTGTTTATTTTCATCTAAAACTTAATTTTGGGAGATTATGTTTTTTTCAGTCTCTTCTGAAAATATCCCTCGTATAAACTTTCTCCGCTACATCATCAAGGCAAATGTCATAGCGATTGGCTATAATACTGTCACTCAATCTCTTAAATTCATCAAGATCATTAACAACCTTGCTTCCGAAAAAAGTAACACCATCTTCAAGAGCAGGCTCATATATAATTACAGATGCCCCTTTAGCTTTAATTCTCTTCATAACACCTTGAATAGAACTTTGACGGAAGTTATCAGAATTACTCTTCATTGTAAGCCGATAAACGCCAACAGTAACAGAATGTTCTTTATTTTCATCCCATTTTCCACCATCTGAATATCCATAATATCCTGCTTTCTGGAGTACACGGTCTGCGATAAAATCTTTTCTAGTACGGTTAGATTCTACAATTGCTTCAATCAAATTTTCGGGAACATCAGTATAGTTTGCAAGAAGCTGCTTTGTATCCTTAGGCAAGCAATAACCGCCATAACCAAACGATGGGTTATTATAATGTGTTCCAATACGAGGGTCAAGGCCGACACCGTCAATAATTGCTTTTGTATCTAGTCCCTTCATCTCAGCATATGTATCAAGTTCGTTAAAGAACGAAACACGTAATGCGAGATATGTATTTGAAAACAGTTTCACCGCTTCTGCTTCTGTAAATCCCATAAAGAGCGTATCGATATCCTCTTTTATTGCACCCTCTTGCAACAACATGGCAAATGTATGCGCAGCTTCAACCAGTCGCTCATCCTTCATATCCGTTCCGACAATAATACGAGACGGATATAAATTATCATATAGGGCTGTTGATTCTCTCAAAAATTCAGGACTGAAAATAATATTCTTGCTACCTGTCTTCTTCCGGATACTTTCTGTATAACCAACTGGAATCGTCGACTTAATAACTATAATAGCATTGGGATTACAAGCCATCACTAAATCAATAACTGTTTCAACCGCACTCGTATCAAAAAAGTTTTTCTCAGGATCGTAATTCGTAGGAGATGCAATAATAATGATATCAGCATTGGAATAAGCTTTCTCCGAATCTAATGTCGCTGTTAAATCCAGTTCTTTTATGGCTAAATACTCTTCAATCTCCGCATCTTGAAGCGGAGACCTTCTTTTATTGATCTTTTCAACTTTTTCAGGAATAATATCAACTGCTGTTACTTTATTATGCTGTGCCAACAGAACAGCCAAAGATAACCCCACATATCCTGTACCTGCTATTGCTATGTTCAATTAATTAACCTCCCGTTCATTTAGCATTTATATATCCATTATGGATTATCAAATCTATAACCTTGCAGTGGTCTTCAACATAGAACCAATCCCTTACATTTTTACGTAAATCTGGTGCTGCCTGTAACAATTACTCATCCTTAGCTTTTGCCATAGACGAAATTACAATCGCTGTCATCCAATAGCGGAGACGTTGTATCTTTTATGCTGAGTAGCTCTTCGATTACCTCCCCCCACTCAACACCAATGGTCGGATCGTTAAATCGGATACCTCTGTCACACTCCTTGTTATAAAGGTTGTCACACTTGTAACAAAATTCTACATCATCTGTCAGAGTCTTGAAGCCATGACCAAAACCTCTTGGAATCATGAACATTCTTTTATTCTCTGCAGACAACTCTACCGCAACCCATTGCTTATATGTTGGGCTTCCTTTACGAAGGTCAACAGCAACATCAAGCACGGCGCCCTTCGTTACACGGACAAGCTTCGCCTGTACCTTCGGTGCATTTTGAAAGTGAATGCCACGAAGCGTTCCCTTCTGTGCAGAAAAGCTTTGATTGTCCTGTACAAAATCGTAGTTCAATCCCATTTCTTCAAAGTTTCTGGTAGACCATGTTTCCATAAAATAACCGCGGTGATCATCGAAAACTTGAGGTTCTATGATATAAACTCCTGGTAGCTTTGTTTCAATCTTTGTCATAATCAATACCTTATCTTTCCATCAGCGACTGCTTTGAGATGTGCACCATACGGAGATTTCCCATACCTGGCGGCAGACTCAAGTAATTTCTGTTTATCAATCCAGCCGTTCTTATAAGCAATTTCTTCTAGTGCGGAAATCTGGATACCCTGTCTTTTTTCAATCATCTGCACAAAATCTGCTGCCTCAAACAAACTGTCCATTGTTCCTGTATCAAGCCAAGCAAAGCCACGGCCTAATAGCTGAACATCAAGAAGCCCTTCCTGTAGATACATATCGTTTAGCATTGTAATCTCCAGCTCACCTCTTGCAGATGGCTTCACCACCTTTGCTTTCTCACTCACACCTGCCGGATAGAAGTAGAGTCCGGTGATACAGTAGTTACTCTTCGGTTTCTGTGGCTTTTCTTCAACTGAGAGTACTTTGCCGTTTGTATCAAACTCTACAATACCAAAACGTTCTGGATCAGTGACATAGTATCCGAAGATAGTTGCACGACCATTCAAAGCATTTTCTACAGATGCTTTCAAGATTCCACTGAATCCGTTCCCATAAAAAATGTTATCACCCAGTACCATCGCGCCGGCTTCACCATTCAAAAACTCTTCACCCAGGATAAATGCTTGAGCAAGTCCATCTGGTGAAGATTGCACCTTATAAGTAAGGTTAATGCCGAATTGATTGCCATCACCTAAGAGACTCTCAAATCTAGGGGTATCAGTTGGTGTGGAAATGATAAGGAGATCCTTTATCCCCGCAAGCATCATTGTGGACAATGGGTAGTAAATCATTGGTTTGTCATAAACCGGCAGGAGCTGCTTTGACGTTACCATTGTCAACGGATAGAGACGGGTTCCTGCGCCGCCTGCAAGAATAATACCTTTCATTTTTCCCCTCCAAACTTCTGTAATTCTTTTATATATGCTTTATAGTAGTGATGACCTATTCTTTTCTCTTCTGGTGGTAATTTCATATAGTCACCATATATAATTCTCAACACCTCATCATAATTTTTGAATATTCTAAATTCTGCATCTTCAAACTTCGCATATATGTAGCTTTCAAAATCCGATCTGTTCTGAGACCATTGAGACGATGTGCCCCAAATTGTGCAATATGATAAGTTATCCTTCTCAAATATATGCTTCCGGGATTCTGTATCAAGATGCTTTATTATCTGCTTTAACCCAAATACGTTAGTGTAGCAGTATAACAAAAACTTGACAATATTTCTTTTCAATCCTCCCGGACTTTTCTCAAAATAGTTTCTTCCCCCTGAGGAAATGATGGAAATGTCGTTACTGTTTCTTTTACATATTTCCTTTGCTTCTTCTTTCGTATTTCCGCAACCATCAAACGGATATATGTCTACAAAGACACCAAGGCCATAATCTTTTTTTCCTTCATAATTCACATAAAATCTTGAGTCACTCACCCTTGCAATTGGGAAAATATAACTCTTGTTTGTTGTGTAATGCATTAGCTCTAAAGGCTGTATTTCATTAGCATGATTCCTACAGTAACTCAGAAAACGTTCATAATCAGGACGTGGCATAACCACATCTAGATCATCATCCCACGGGATAAATCCCTCATGCCTGATTGCGCCAATAAGTGTCCCATAATGCAAAAAGTATCTTATATTTTCCTTTTCACAAATATTGGCAACGACTTTAAGAATATCAAGTTCAACTTTTTGGATTTCTTGTAGACTCAATTCACGCATCACGTTTCCCTTTCTTCTGCCTTCTTCCCTTTAGGCTTAATGCTTAGCATCTGTACCGCCTCCATTATCGTTGTTCTATTCATAAAGTATAGGAGTGCCGATACCAATAGCAATATGGCTATTCTAATCAGTATATTCTTAATAAAGATTATATCTAAAGCTGTAACTCCACATGTTATTAAAATCACAGATGACATCTTAGCAATATCAAAAGGAAACTTTGAAAGTCTGCCAGCGATGAAAACGTGAAGCAAAAAGTAAACTACATATGTAGCTAAAGTAACATATGATGCAGCTTCATAACCAAACTTTCGAACACAAACATAGTTCAAAGCAATGTTCAATAGTGCTGCCAACATTGAGCCTAAAGCAATAAATTTTGTTTTCTTTTCGTAATATTCAATAGATGAAGGAAAATAATATAAAAACAAGAAATACATGCTCAATACTGCTGACGGAACAATATATATTGCATCCCAATATGCTTTTGACCCAAGAATATACACTGCTTCAGCCGAAAAAGTGTTAATTCCAATTATCAAGATAGAAAAGAGCAGTAAATACTGCAGAGCTCTTTTCTTAACTACCTCATTGTCTCTTTTAAAATTTTCATAAAACCACGGTCCCCAAGCAGTATCTAATGAAGTTCCTAACACTTGCGGAATAAGTGCAATTGTATACGCAAATCCGAATATTCCAGCTTCAGAATTACCAACAACCCTTTGTACGATGATCTTCCCAAATTGAGCCAATATGACTTGCGAAAGTCCATGCGGAATTATTGGAAGACTATATGAAATGCCGAACTTTATATAATCTTTTGTGAGTCTAGGTCGTCTTTTAGAAAAGAGCATCTTCAAAACGATGAAGCCAACAAGAGCGGCAGCAACAGCCGTTCCAGCTATACGTCCGACGTATCTTTGGTTTTTAAATATTGTAAAAATAAGCAGAAGCGAAAATATAATATTTCCAAAGGACGAAATAAACGATAAGGTTAAATATTTTTTGTATTCATATGAAATACTAAGATAGCTGTTGTAAACAAGAATTATAGAACTTGCAAAGCCGTTAATAATCATCAAGAGTGCTGGGACTTTACCAATTTCAAGGGGATCAAATCCGACCGCACCAGAAATACCCCATATTGCAATAGATACAACAAGCAGGACTACCTGAAAGCTACACACTGCTGAGGCATAATCGTCTAGTTTTCCTGGGTATTCTATATTAGCGGATTTTATGCTTGAATGAAGGCACAAACCTATTACCATCGCTAAAATAGATTCATATGAAACAAAAGTTGAATATAATCCATAATCATTTGTAGTTAGAACCCTTGTAAAAATTGGTGTGGATATAAAGGCAATTCCTCTTATCAACATGTTGCCTATGGAATATCCCATACCAGCCTTAAGTACTTTACTTCTACTTGCCATCGTCTAAATCACCTTTGCTTATACTTAATAACACACTTCGCTTCAACAATGATTCTCTTTTTTTACTCATTCCACAACTATAAACAATTATATATGCCATGAAGGAAGTAGATGTAACCAGCAGGGGATTTGTAAAAGCAACCGCCAAATAACCAACATATACTATCAATAGCCATCTTTCATTCTTGATAAGCCATTTTATGGGTCTTATTAGAAAATAAGCCAAGAAGGAAAAGCCGATAATACCCACCTGTCTAAAGTAATCAAAATAACTCACTTCTACAACATCAACATATGCATTTCTTCCAGATGAGTAAAAATAGCTTCCAACACCGGATCCAAATATATACCTATAAGGCGCCTTATTGAGATGATCAAAAATTGATGTTATAGCAGCAATTTTTATTGATTCTGATCTGTCATACTTCAGTGTATTTAAAGCCGTCAAACGATCAATTATATTCGGAAGAATAATGAGTGAAGCCCCAAAAACTAGCATTATTACAATCATCTTCTTCATCGGAGTCCTAGAACATATTAACGGAATCGCAGCCGTAACGAATAGGGCAACTAAAAGGTTAGCTCGAGTACCACAGGCAAAAAACGCTAATAGCAAAATCGCAGCGTGAAAATATTTTTTATGGTAAAGCGTATACCCATACGTAAAGAATATTAATGGAGAGGATTTATAAAAAATCGAATATCCAAATGTTGCAAGTGAACCTTTCCCCCACTGCAATTCATTCATATTGCTCAAGAAAAGAACAAGTGGATTTCTATAAATTGAAACAAGGCCAAAGACATCAGCCAAAAATATAAAATCTGTTATTAACGCCACTATTGTTGTTGCAAATATAAATGGTTTTTTTAGATCAATATTATATTTTTCCACTACAGGTATAAGCAGTACGAAAACCCAAACATAACTGTATGATAGTGCACCGTAAATCGTACTATTACCAATCGTTATGGATACTAAGGTTGTAACTAGTGGATACATTATTCCGTAAACAGCGAGGATAATACTATCTTTCTGCTTCAATGCACTAATAATCGCCGGAGAGCAAACCACCAACGTAAAAAAAAGTATTATCTCTTTTATATTAATTTTGTCAGCAGGAAAAAGGACGCAATATATTACTGTCAATCCAACCATAATACTATGCAGACTAAATGGTATATCTCCCTTTCTGCGTTGAATTTGTTCCATATTCTAACCCTTGCCTCCCTTATCATCCTTGATTGGTAATTCTGGTTATATAGTCTTTTATTATAATCTGTTTATGATTATATTCATACTTCTGATACCACTTTATGCTTTTAATTGGAAAGAAAAAACCATTGTTACAATCAATAAATCGGTTTCTTTCCTTGAGAAAACTCACATAATCATTTAGTATGGAAAGGCTCTCCTCATCCGTTTCATCGAAAACTCTTTTAATTACCTCTCTTATCATAAGTTCTCTTTTTTTAACTTTGATAGCATATAACTTTCTATTTTTCAAAGCAGCGCAAATGTTTGTAGTAGTGCCCACGACATTATTTCCATGTTGCCTGTACAAAACGCACTTTTCTTTTATAGCCACAATACTTCCCACGTTAGCAGCAATAATAGCTATCCAGCTATCATGGATCGCATTTTGAGAGAGTGGCATGACCTTATTTCTAAAGTCTCTTGAAATACACATACACATTCCTGTAACTATGTTATGCCTTATGAGTATAGAAATCAGCTCAATGTTTCCTTTTCCGTATACTTTGACGTCTTCTAACTGTTCATATCCAACAGACTCCCAAAGCAACGGCCGCCCTTCATCATTAAGTTTTGCATCCACAATTTGAGCATTCGAAAATGCCATGCATGTCTGATGTTTTTCCATTTGTTGTATGACTATTTCTATTTTATTGGGAAGCCACACATCATCCTGATCCGAAAAAAAAATATAATCACAATCGCACGCAGCTAGTCCTTTTTGAAAATTTTCTGCTACTGACAACTGTACTTCACTTGTAAGGACTTCGAATGGTATATCTCCCCCTGAAAGAATCTCATTACATATTTCAACAGTTAAATCCAAAGACTTTCCGTCTGAAACTATAATCAGATCTGGTTTTTTAGATTGATTAATTATACTCACAAGCTGTTCTGCTACATATTTTTGACCATTATATGTAGCAACAACAACGCCAATTGTTTTACCCATTCGTCAGTTCAACCTTTCAGCATGTTGGAATAAAAGTTCTTATACAGAAAGTAGAAAGAATCTTTAAACCATTTATGCTTTTTCGCATTATTGATTGTCCCAGTTACTTGGTTTTCATTGTGTACCACAGATAAGTTATTATCAAAAAACACCTTCTTTCCGTTCGCTTTTGTCACTTCTGCAACAAGGAGTTCTTCCTCATACATAAAGATTTCGTCTTTTACCTCTATAATCTTCTCGATGCACTCTTTCCGTAGTAAGAAACAACTTCCGTGAACTGCATATACAAATTTCGAATCTAGGATCTCATTATTGGCCTTTTTCAATCTGCTTTTAACGCCTGCTAGCCAGAAGTAGAGATTAAAGGTTACTGGATTAGAGTAGGCAAATCGCCATGTATTAATCATCCTATTAGAGGGGGGCAGTATCAAAAATGGGTTTTGATGAGCACCAGTTGTCTTAAGCGTGATGTCTGGTCCTACACACCATATATCTTCATCGTTAATTCCTTTGGAAAACTTTTCAAAGAAGCTATCTTTTTCAAAGATAAGATCAGTATTGCTTATCATCGCCCAATCATATTCGTTCTCTCTTGAATATTCCGACAAGCCATATAGGCAACCATGTAAATATCCTAAGTTTACCTTAGGATTGTACACTGCGGTCTGTACCGAAACATCATTAAGCTTCTTTTCCAAATCTGAGGAACTGCTGCAGCTATTGCAACTAACTAACAGACATAAATTTTCACTTATCCTCTGGTGACTTAATTGTTCTGCGAAGGCAATTATCTCATCTTCATTGTTGTAACAAGCTACAGAAATTACTATATCCACCATTATTATTTTTCATCCTTTAACCACATACTTCAACTTCTTATAAAAGCCAAATCCCATATTCCGGCAAGTATTAAATACCGCCATTACAGTGTTCTGTCCTTCTGCATTTTTAAATAACTTGTAGTGCCATTTGATAAGCTCTTTATAACTGTGAGTGCTTATTGACCCATTTCTTCCTCTCCGGTATTTTGCCAAAGTTTCATTCAACAAAAAACAGTCGGCCTTCTGACATACCTTCAGCCACATGGCATAATCATTGTTTTTCCTAATATCAACTACTTGTATTAACCCAATAATCTCTGCATCATACATAACCGTCAGACATCCAGGCCAACAATAGTTAAACATGTCTGTTTTTGTAATTTTATTTGGTCCAGTTACTATTACGCCAAGTTCATTGCCATCAGCATCTATCTCAACATAACCCGTGTAGGAGAAGTGATAATCATTCCTCTCCATGAACTCTATCTGCTTTTCTAACTTCTCCGGTAGCCATAAGTCATCGCTGTCTAGAAATGCAATCCATTTTCCTTTTGCCTCTCTTAAGGCATGATTTCTGGTTACAGCAGCCCCACTATTATACTCATTTTTCAGGTAGCGAATTCTTTTATCCGAAAACTGTCTAACTACTTCGTCTGTATTATCCGTGGAACAATCATCTACAATGATAAGCTCCCAATTATGATATGTCTGATTGATAACACTATTTATAGTTTCTTCAATATAATTGCCTGTGTTATATGATGGCATTATGATTGATACCAATATTTTCATCTTGTATTCCTCTTGTATAATAATTAAAAACCTCGTACAGCCTCTTCAATCTTTAAAACACCAATAATATTATGGATAATATTGCATTTATCATATCTTTCAATAATCCTTCTAAAAGGAAATAACAACATAATAATAGGCTTTATCCACCATCTGTATTTTACGTTTAACTTACAATAGGCCTTTCTAAATCCAAAATACTTGTATAGATAATCTTGAAAGTGAGTTTCATGAGAAATGCTTTTTTCTCCATCAACAAGATAATATCCTTGAGAAAATCTATCATTCAAATCTGTAATAACTTTATACACCAGTGCTGAATTAACACCGTTCTTCTCATATTCTGGTATTGTTTTTAAAACATTGAAATTTGCATAATCAGAATAAGTCGTTAAAATCGCATATCCACATAATTTGTTTTCTTCAACACTGAACGCTCCATATACATGTGCCTCATCCCACCGCCTTATCGATTCAATAAAACTATCATGATTGATATTAGGCCTATATTTCTCTGGATACGCTAAAAACGCCTCGGATTGCACAGCAAATAATTGTTCTGCGTATTCATTGGGATCAATGATCCTACATTCAAAGTTTTTTAGGCCTTTATTAATTTCATATCGTCTTTTTGCTTTTAAATCTGATATATTAAACGGTGTATCTTTTATACACCACCACCAATTTGTTTCATATCCACAATCAAAGTCTGATGTCCACCGGGCAAGTAATGGTGTTCCTCCTATATTCTTCCATTTCTTTTCATGATTAATTGACCCTAAGTCAACTTCTGCATGAGGGGCAGTATTGGGTATTATTGCATGGTTATAATACTTCCATTTTTCTTGATTCATTTGTCTCCCTCTGCTAATAATTCTAATGCCTGTTGCTGTTTTAAATCATATGTTGTTTTTGATATAAATCCTCTATGAAGGAGATAATCCCCAAAATCCTCTGTTGTTGCCATGTCGCCAGTATTTATATCTTCCTTACTAATTACCTTTTTGGCCGTCAAAAACATAATTTTCCAATCTAATGCACACGAAATTTCCCTGGTATACTCCAGATCAAGAGCCAACTTTCCTTCCCACTCGACATTATTTCTCCCATTTATCTGTGCCCATCCTGTGAGTCCAGGAAGAATATCATGTCTCTTTCTCTGATCAGGTGTCATAAACACCATATCTCTTACAAGCTGAGGACGCGGACCAACAATGCTCATATTTCCTTTTAATATATTAAATAACTCCGGTAACTCATCCAATGATGTAGCTCTTAACGTTTTCCCAAATTTAGTAAGTCGAATTGAATCCGGCAACAACTCTCCATTCTCATCTTTTTCATCTGTCATTGTCCTAAACTTATACATGATAAAAATTTTTTCATTCAGCCCAGGTCTCTTTTGCTTAAATAACACCGGGCTCCCCAACTTCACTCTTACCAGAATTCCAACAATGACCAACACTGGACTCAAAACCACAATTGCTATTAGAGACAATATAATGTCCGTCAGTCTCTTTATATACTTTCGATAAATACCGCCTTTTCGGGCTTTTACTCTTACTAAGCTCATTTACCACAGTCCTCTAATAATGCTACATACCCTCTCAAGATCCTTGTCTGTCATCTTTGTATCACTCGGTAAACATACTCCATTCTCAAACAATTCTTTTCCAACGTTCCCACCGATGTAATCATATTCCGCAAAGAATGGTTGCATATGCATCGGCTTCCAAACAGGCCTTGATTCAATGTTGTCTACTTCTAATGCCTCCATCACATTGATCGGTCTAATCTTTCCCTTCAGAAGCATCACACTTAGCCAATAATTCGGCTCATTCCAATCATTAATTGGCATGAAGTCCACTCCTTCCAGATCACCCAGCTCTCTTTTATAATATTCAAATATGTATCTCTTCTTCTCTACCCTCTGATCTAATATCCTAAGCTGTCCTCTACCAATGCCCGCCACGACATTGCTCATGCGATAATTAAAACCTAATTCACTATGCTGATAGTGTCTAGCCGGGTCTCTGGATTGAGTAGACCAGAAACGAATTTTCTTAATTCTCTCTTCATCACCAGAAACAACCACTCCTCCGCCCGAAGTTGTAATTATTTTATTTCCATTAAAACTGAATATACCAAATTTGCCGAAAGTACCCGTGGCTTTTCCTTTATAGTAAGTGCCTAATGATTCTGCAGCATCTTCAATAACGGCTACATTATGCCTATTACATATTGCCATGATTTTATCCATATCAGCAGATAGACCATACAAATGCACGACTAAAACAGCTTTCACCCGATCACCGTATTTATCCAAAGCCTCTTCAAGAGCATTCGGATCCATATTCCAAGTTGTATAATCACTATCAATAAAGACAGGTGTTGCATTCTGGTAGATAATAGGATTGGCTGTGGCAGAAAACGTAAGAGTCGGACAGAATACAATATCACCTTTTCCAACACCTGCCGCTTTAAGCGCAAGATGTATCGCCCCAGTACCGGAAGCCAGGGCAACTGCATGCTTTGACCCCACTCTGTTTGCCAGTTCCTTTTCAAATTCAACAACATTCGTCCCAAGCGGCGCAATCCAGTTGGAATCAAATGCCTCCTGTATATACTGCATCTCATAGCCTTCCTCACTCATGTGGGGGGAAGCAAGCCATATCTTTTCTTTATCATCTATGCTTTCTGGCATTGTAGTTATCCTTCCTTCGTCTGTACTTTCTTATATATGTAAGTAGGAACAATCTTTCGAATCTTTTTTCTAATCTCCAGTGGCTCCAGCGGACATATTTCCTTCAACTCTTCCAGCTGCTGCAGGAACTTGTCCTCATCAAATTCAATGGGCTTTCCAATATGTATCATATTATTCTGTGTATCCTCCAAGCCTTCTTCATCCATGAGCAGCTCTTCATACAGCTTCTCACCTGGCCGAAGTCCAGTGAATTCTATCATGATATCCTCATAAGGCTTATATCCAGATAATCGAATCAGATTTTCTGCCAGGTCAAGGATCTTAACAGGCTCTCCCATATCCAGGACAAATATCTCTCCGCCTTTCGCATAGGCTCCAGCTTGTAACACCAAGGACACCGCCTCCGGAATAGTCATGAAGTATCGAATAATATTTGGATCTGTTACAGTCACCGGGCCTCCGGCAGCAATCTGTTTTTTAAATAATGGAATGACACTTCCGTTAGATCCCAATACATTTCCAAAACGAACTGCAACAAATTCCGTATTTGACCGGTTGTTATAGGTCTGTACAATCATTTCACAAATACGCTTTGAGGCTCCCATGATATTCGTAGGATTAACCGCCTTATCCGTTGATATAAGAACAAATTTCTCCGTCCCATACAAATCCGCCGCTTGAACTGTCTTCCATGTCCCTAGGACATTATTCTTAACCGCCTCATTAGGGCTGTCCTCCATCAAAGGAACATGTTTATGCGCTGCCGCATGGTATACAATCTGAGGCCGATAGGTTTTAAAGATATAATTCATTCTTGCAGAATTCCTTACGGATGCAATTAACACTACCAGATCAAGCTCCGGGTATTTCTTATGTAACTCCTGCTGAATATCATAAGCATTGTTCTCATAAATGTCAACAATGATAAGCTGCTTCGGATTCTTAGAGGCCAACTGGCGGCACAATTCACTGCCAATGGAACCACCTCCGCCCGTAACCAGTATCACCTTCTCTTCCACATATTCCATAATAGAATCCAGATCAATTTTAATCGAATCCCTCCCCAGTAAGTCTTCTACTTCTACATTACGCAGGTTGCTTACAGAGACTTCATTATTCATGAATTGATAGATTCCCGGAAGTATCTTCAGCTCACACTCCGTCTGATTGCATATCGCAACAATCTCTCTAATAATCCTCTTGGATACGGAAGGCATTGCAATTATAATCTCATCAATATGATAAATATTCACACAATCAAGGATATTATTCCGGGTACCCGTCACCTTTATACCATGTATGTAGCTTCCTTGCTTCACCGGTGAATCATCTATAACACATTTTACAACAGTATTGCTAATATGCTCGCTAGTATTGATTTCTTTAATAATGGCATTTGCCGCATCCCCCGCCCCGATAATCATAACATTATGAGCAGCACCATTCCCTCGGATACTTTGGATGGCAGAGCGAATAAACCGATAGGAAAACCGTACACCCAAGGTAAGCAAAAGCAATACGCCGGCATAAAGAAAATAATAGCTCCTTGGAACACGCAGATCCAACAGCCGAAGACCTGCAAATTGGAAAATTGCCGATAACATACATGCTGAGAACACATTCTGCATCTCTGTAATACTGGCATATCTCCACAAGCTATGATATAGTTTAAGCAGATAAAATGTCAAAAGTGTGACAAGTAAATTAATCGGAAGGTAAGTCCAAACCGATTCAAGAAATACCTTATCCACTTTTGAAGGATCCAAATCAAAACGGAGCAAAAGCCCCATGCCGCTGGATACTATTATAACAACAATATCGCACAGGAACAAGAACAGTCTCCTGACCACCAATTTCTTATCTATTATTTTCTTAACCATCTGTCATCCTCGCCTTGCCGTCTTCTTAATATCCACGCATAAAGAGAACCCTACATCTATGGCAGTGTTCCCATGGACAAAGGTTCCCTCTATCTATCATATGCTTCTATTTCTATGTACTGAGCCCCTTGCTCCATTTCTTCCGCTGTCAATATCTCTTCTGTCAATGCTGCTTCCATTTCTGCTTCTGGGATATTCCGATGTAATATGTCATTATAAGCCCCCATCCGCTGTTTATACCGTTCCTTCAGAGCTTCCCGTTCTACCAGCTCCATATTGATATAGGAATCATAATCCACATCGAATGGTTCAATATCCGGGTTCCCGCAATGAAAACAATATGCACTGGGTCTTCTGGAGACCATCCTTACATTATAGCACTTAGGGCATATGAACATGCGCAGCATACGATCACTCCTCTTTGCAATTACTAAGTCACATTATACTATGTCTGGCGAGGAATGTAAACCTTTTACGAAAAATTTTGTATATTAGCGGTTTTTAGGATTTTTATTTTATTCTTAATTTTGAGGAATGTTAATGTCCATACTGCCGGAACGGAAGCCTTCCATATCCATGGTAATATAATGAAATCCCATGTCCTTCAGCATGCTGACACAGGCTTCCCGATGCTCAACCATACGGATAAAGTCCTCTTGATCAACTTCAACTCTCACTATATCTCCATGCAAACGCAGGCGTACATTATAGAAACCGACTTCCCTGAGAAAGCTCTCTCCCCTATCAAGCTTTGCTAATATCTCTGTATCCAGCTTTGTACCATAGGGCAGGCGGGTTGCCAGACAAGGTGCGGAGGGACGGTTCGAAGAAAGTATGCCCAGATCAGCGGCCAGTGACCGGATCTGTGCCTTTGTAATCTCCAACTCCAGAAGGGGACTGTGTATTCCCAGCTCTTCCAGCGCTTTCATTCCAGGCCGGTAAGAGTTCTTATCATCATAATTGGTTCCGTCTACCAGATAATGATACCCTTCCCTTTCGGCACAATTGGTCAGCGTTCGAAACAGCAGGCTTTTACATCGGTAACACCGGTCAATTGGGTTGTTCACTATCTCGGGATCCGAGAATTCATCCACTAATATAATCTTATGCAATGCACCGTATTTGGAGGCTATCGCTTTGGCTGTCTGCAGCTCCCCCTGGGGATGGAGCTTCGTCTTAAATGTGACTGCTAGTACAGGTTGTTCTAAGGAACTGCCGATATCACAGGCCACTTTCAGCAGTAAACTGCTGTCCACACCTCCGGAAAAGGCAATGGCAATTCCTTCATCGGCATGTTCCCTCATGTGAAGCGCCAGCTTCAGGTAAATATCCTTGTTTTCGTTCTTCTTTTGTTTATCGCTCATATTCTAATCCCTCATATTCCTAATCAACTTAAGAGTGGCTTGTCTCCAAATTACTTATCGCATTCTGAACCGCTTGATTTACAGTATTATAATCCTGCCCGCTCTTCCTGCACAACTCCTTTACACTTTCGTATTCCGGATAATAGAAGCTCTTGTCCTTATAGTCACAAACCTTTATCTGAACCTCTCCGTATCTGGTTGTCAGAGTCATAAGCCTCCGTGGAAGGGTGGAACGGACAGCCGGAGTTTTACGTATCCCTATGGTTGTGGTATGGAGGAATATCATCTCTTCCATCTGTCCTATCTTCTCTTCATCGCATATCACCGACAGCATATAGGCCGGACGGTTTTTCTTCATATAGATCGGGGTATAAAAGACATCCCTGGCTCCCTGCTGAAATAAGAGCTCCATGGCATGGGATAGCGCTTCTCCGGTGCAGTCATCCAGATTTGCCTCTAAGATCCATACTCTGTCAGATAATGTGGCAGAGGAGGATGCAGTCTCTTCCACCAGCATGGCACGGAGCAATCCGCTGGCTCCGGTGTAATGCCTTTTACCGGCACCCAGTCCGATCTTCTGCACCCTGATACTCCGGGGCAGTTCTTCCCTGGTCCGGATTGCCGCTGCAATCGCAACGCCCGTCGGTGTGATCAGCTCACCCGCTACTTTGGTAATGTGAATGGGAAGCTGATATTCTGAGGCTATATTGATTACAGCAGGTACCGGTATCGGCAGTATTCCATGCTGGCAGCCGATGCTGCCAGTCCCCTCATAGAGCTCTGATACCACAACTTCCGTAATATTCAGATTGTCCAGACAGATTGCCGCGGCGACAATATCTACGATAGAGTCAACCGCTCCTACTTCATGAAAATGAACCTCTTCGACGGGTTTTCCATGGGCTTTCGATTCAGCTTTGGCAACAATGGTAAATATCCGTTTTGCTATCGCTTTAGCATTCTCTGTGATGGAGGAGAGATCAATAATATCACAAATCATACGAAGATTACGGTGGTCATGATGCCCATACTGTATCGGCATAACCTCCATATTCTGATCATCCCCTTGGTCCTTCCCGTGAAAATGACTGTGGTTATGATCATGCTTATGTTCATGATCGCAGTTATGGTCGTGATCATGGCTATGCCCATGATCGTGGCCAACTTCGCCGTTGTAACTACACTTATGATCGTGGCTATGTTTATGGTCGTGACTATATTCATAATCATGATTATGTTCGTGGCCATGGCTATGTCCATCATCGGGGTTATGTTCATGATCGTGATTATGTCCATGACCATGGTTATGTCCATCATCGTGATTATATCCGTCACCATGGTTGTGCTCATCATCATGGCTATGTCCATGTGCCTGATCTTCATCCAGAATCACATCAAAATCACAGGCATCAATACTATTCTTTGTCCTTCTTCCGATAACAATCCGATACCCTTCCACATTCAGACTCTTCAGCCCCTCCAGCAATACTTTCTGATCAGCTCCAAGATCCAGTAATGCTGCTACCGTCATATCTCCGCTAATACCGGAATAACATTCCAAGTATAAGATTTTATTTGCCATACTATTACCTGCTTTCTTTCTCCAGCCCATAATTATGATTTATATAATTTTATCTATAATACTTAATCCGGGATATCTAATACCATTTTATAATCCGCATGCTGCCGGATCAATCCACCGAACTTCCCACTGCCAGCCGGTTTATCTGAGTGGCAAGATAACCTGCTCCAAATCCATTATCTATATTCACTACAGCGATTCCCTCCGCGCATGAGTTGATCATCGTCAGTAAAGCGGACAATCCTCCAAAGTTGGCTCCATAACCAACGGACGTCGGTACCGCAATGACCGGCTTGTCCACCAGCCCTGCCACTACTCCGGCCAATGCCCCCTCCATCCCTGCAACCGCAATGATGGAATTAGCCTGACGGATATCCTCCACCTTGGAGAGCAGCCGGTGAATCCCTGCAACACCGACATCATAGACCCGAAGCACATTGCTTCCGAAAAATTCCGCTGTCTGGGCCGCTTCTTCTGCCACCGGAATATCGGAGGTGCCTCCGGTACATATAGCAACACAGCCCGTCCTTTCCCTGGTTTGCCTCTGTATAGACAGTATCCTTGAGATCGGATCGTATTCTGCCATTGGCAGCACCTGCCTCACCGCCTCATATTGCTCCGCCGATGCCCTTGTCCCAAGGACATCCGTATCATGCTCATAAAACCGTTTAAATATGTTAACCAGATGCTCTGTGGCCTTCCCCTGGCAAAATACTACCTCTCCAAAACCGGACCGCAGCGCTCTGTGATGATCCAGCTTGGCATATCCCATATCCTCATAGGGCAGCTTTTTTAATATTTCTTCCGCCTGATCCATTGATATCTCATCACTTTTTACCCTCGCCAAAAAGTCGCGAATATCCATTCTTATCCTCCTTGTATCCTGCACGGCAAGCTGTATTTTATTTCATGCAGGCACCTTTCCTCTAATCACAGCCTTTCTGTAATCTGATATTTATCATAGCATAGTCCGTGATTATCCGTCCATTGCTTTTCTGAAATATTTTTTGTGTTTTCTAAACAAAGACCTCTAAGATAATAAATATATAAATCTTTTAATTTAGGGGAAAACGTTTCAAGATTCAAAATATTTATTTTGTCATATTCTTCCTTTATAATAAGTCATTGTTCTAACAATTTATTTAGCACTCTCAATGAAATTTTATACTTCACTTCATTTTGTATCTGTTCCTTAGTTGTTATTCGGCATTTTACCTGATCTAGATTTCTTCTATTTCATGCAAATAAAAAGAAGGTACTGAATAAAAGATTCTGTTGCATTTTGCGTCAGA